>NZ_JBGQOM010000009.1:0-217541 GCF_052119645.1 Flavobacterium sp. W21_SRS_FM6 | reverse complement strand
TCTCAAGCGGGAGGCGCATATTACGCTATCCGTTTTCGTTGTCAAGAAAGTTTTTAAATTAATTTTTAAAACCCTTCTCTACAACCCGCTAACTGCTTGACTCCGAAGAGTCTCACTCACTGACCTAAGCCTGTGTCGTTTCAGCCTTTTAAAGTCTGTCCCGAAGCGAGGAGGCGCATTCTATAGATTTGGGAGACAAGGTCAAGCAAGAAATACAAATTTGTAGAAATTATTTTTTATACGTATGAATATTCAGCAAAGTGCTTAATTACTGTTTATTTGGTAAATTTATTGTTAAATTGAACCTACAGTAGACAGGGAGGTCTGAACTCAGTTAGTAACGCAATGTAGTTGGTGAAGTAGAATGAATATTAAAAGAGTAGCCTTAAGCACCTTATTTATTAGTAGTTTAGCGCATTGCGCTTTAGCCGGTGCAATTGAAAACACAGATAATAACGTAACACCCGAACTAACCAGTTCATTTATACAAAACCAAGTCCAACAAAACATGTCAATCGGTAGGGCCATTAAGAGTATAGTGAGACATTATCCTCAAGAAGCTGCCAGCATTATTGATACCGCCCTAGATTTGTACCCAGAACAATATAAAGAAATCATCCATGCAGCTATTTCTGCACAACCAACTTTAACTGAAGAGGTTGTTACAATGGCTTTAAGGAAGGGAATCAGTAGCTGCACTAGCATAGTCGAAACAGCAATTAATGCAGATCCAAGCTATGTAGATTTTGTTGTTACCGCTGCGGCGAATTCAACACCAGGCGAATTGGATGAAATAGTTAGAATCGCAGTAGTAACAGAGCCAGATTCTGCTGATTATATTGTGCAATCACTCGCTAAAGAGCATCCATCTAAATTAGTTGAAATATTAACCTCAGCCATCGGAGCTGTGCCCTTGGTTGGAGAGTATGTAGTTGAAGCACTTCTTGCTAGTTTCCCTAATGACGCTGAGATTGTGATAACAACAGCTGTGAGAGAATCATCAGCTCAAAGAGAACAAGTTAAAAAGATTATCGAGACCGGTCAAAATTCTGGGATCTCAAATGAGAATTTGGAGAAGTACGCAACCAATGGTGGTGCAACAGCCGAAGAGGTTGCCCAAGCTTTAGATAAAAATTGAACCGTTATATCAATCAATCAAGCAAGGGCCAATTCTAAATTGGCCTTTTTTTGTGCTCTAAGTTTCTAATGTAAAACTGTTAATGCGTTCAGATCATAGTTGGCAGTGAAGACTAGAACTAATTAATCCGACCTTGAAAGATGCACGAACATAAGGCATGAATTTCTAAGAGCCAGAGTAGGCAAGTTTCAAAACGCTATCTTTTCAGAAACTCACCTTTGTATAACAGTAGTTTGGCTAGACATCAAAGTATGTCATTACTTTAATGGACCTGCAGGCGAGTGCAGTGAAAAAAAAGATACAGGCATGTAAGCAAGTACAGGCGTGTTTGCAAATTTTCTGCTTGACGCATGATATTTTAATAACAAGATATTATTTTTATTCCTTTTTGATCAAAAAAGCCGGGCATTGCCCGGCTTTCTATGTGGTAAAGCTATTATTCCGCGGTAGCTTCTTCAGTCATTTCGACTGCTTCAACTTCTGGACGGTCAACCAACTCAACATAAGCCATTGGAGCATTATCACCAGAGCGGAAACCACATTTTAAAATGCGAATATAACCACCTGGGCGTGCTTCATAGCGAGGGCCTAGTTCATTGAATAATTTACCAACAACTTCTTTATCACCAGTACGTGCAAACGCCAAACGACGGTTTGCAACACTGTCTTGCTTAGCAAGTGTGATAAGAGGTTCAATTACGCGACGCAGTTCTTTCGCTTTGGGCAAAGTTGTTTTAATCAACTCATGCTTAACCAAAGAGCCAGCCATGTTTTTAAACATCGCTTGACGATGGCTGCTATTACGATTTAACTGACGACCACTCTTACGATGGCGCATAGTTTTATCCTTCTTTACAAATCAGTTTAAATTAAATCTGATTAATCTTTTTCTGCGATACTTTCAGGTGGCCAATTTTCTAGGCGCATGCCCAAAGAAAGTCCACGAGAAGCAAGTACGTCTTTGATCTCTGTTAGAGACTTCTTACCCAAGTTTGGAGTTTTTAACAACTCAACTTCGGTACGCTGTACAAGATCACCAATATATTGGATAGCTTCAGCTTTCAAGCAATTAGCAGAACGTACAGTAAGTTCTAAATCATCAACAGGGCGAAGTAAAATCGGATCAAACTCCGGTTTCTCTTCTTTCTCAACCGGCTCTTTGATATCGCGAAGTTCAACAAATGCATCTAATTGCTCAGCTAAAATTGTAGCTGAACGACGAATTGCTTCTTCAGGATCAATTGTACCGTTGGTTTCCATATCAATAATAAGCTTATCTAAATCAGTACGTTGTTCTACACGCGCTGATTCAACTGTATAAGCAATACGTTCTACAGGGCTAAATGAAGCATCAACCAATAAACGACCAATAGGACGATCATCTTCTTCAGAAGAGCGGCGAGTTGATGCAGGTACATAACCACGACCCATTTCTACTTTAATGCGCATACTGATTTCAGCATCGCCAGTTAAAGTACAAACTAAATGATCAGGGTTAACGATTTCCACATCACCATCATGCTGGATATCTCCAGCTAATACTGGGCCCGCACCGGATTTCACTAGAGTTAGTGTTGCTTCGGTTTTGCCTTCAAGACGCACCGCTAAACCTTTTAAGTTAAGCAATATTTCGATAACGTCTTCTTGTACGCCTTCTTTGGTGCTGTACTCATGAAGCACACCATCAATTTCAACTTCGGTTACAGCACACCCTGGCATAGATGACAGTAGAATGCGACGTAAGGCATTGCCCAACGTGTGACCAAAACCACGTTCTAAAGGTTCAAGAGTGACCTTAGCGCGTGTTGATGAGACGTTATCAATTTCAACTAATCTTGGTTTTAAGAATTCAGTTACAGAACCCGACATTGTTTCCTCTCTTCTTTTATCTTTACTTAGAGTAAAGTTCGACGATCAACTGTTCATTTATCTCAGCAGACAAATCAGCTCTTTCAGGAACACGTTTAAATGTACCTTCCATCTTCTTGCTGTCTACTTCGATCCAAGTTGGTTTCTCACGCTGTTCAGCCAATTCAAGAGCAGCAACAATACGAGCTTGTTTTTTAGCTTTCTCACGAACAGAAACAACGTCTTCAGCAGAAACATTAAAAGAAGGAACGTTAACAACTTGACCGTTGACCAAAATGGCCTTGTGGCTAACTAGTTGACGTGCTTCAGCACGAGTACTAGCAAAACCAATACGGTAAACAACATTGTCAAGGCGCTGTTCTAAAAGTTGTAATAGGTTTTCACCAGTATTACCTTTTAAACGAGCTGCTTCTTTATAGTAATTACGGAATTGTTTTTCAAGAACACCGTACATACGACGAACTTTTTGCTTTTCACGCAATTGAACACCATAGTCTGACAAGCGGCCACGACGGGCGCCATGTTGACCAGGTGCGGTATCAATTTTACATTTAGATTCGATTGCTCGAACGCCACTTTTAAGGAACAAATCTGTTCCTTCGCGGCGGCTAAGTTTGAGTTTTGGACCCAAATATCTTGCCATGATCTTTCTCCAACTGTCCGTCGATTAAACGCGACGTTTTTTCGGTGGACGACAACCGTTGTGAGGAATAGGCGTCACATCGGTAATATTAGTGATTTTATAACCAGCAGCGTTCAAAGCACGGATCGCAGATTCACGACCTGGACCTGGACCTTTAACGAACACTTCTATGTTTTTCAAACCAAATTCCTGTGCGGCAGTACCGGCACGCTCAGCAGCAACCTGTGCAGCAAATGGGGTAGATTTACGTGAACCACGGAAACCAGAACCACCTGATGTTGCCCAAGAAAGAGCATTACCCTGACGATCAGTAATTGTCACTATTGTGTTGTTGAAAGACGCATGGATATGAGCCATACCATCTGCAACTTGACGTTTTGCGCGCTTACGCGTGCTTTTAATAGGAGCTTTAGCCATATCTTATTCCCCGCTTACTTTTTAATTGCTTTGCGAGGACCCTTACGGGTGCGCGCATTTGTTTTAGTGCGCTGACCACGTAGAGGAAGACTACGACGGTGGCGTATACCACGGAAGCAACCTAAATCCATCAAACGTTTAATACTCATTGATACTTCACGACGTAGATCACCTTCAACAGTGAATTTAGCTACTTCATCACGCAATTTATCAATCTGTGCTTCATCAAGATCTTTAATCTTGGTTGACTCTGCAACACTAGCAGCGACACAAATGCTTTTAGCACGTGTGGCACCGATACCGAAGATTGCTTCAAGAGCAATCACAGCATGCTTGTGCTCAGGGATGTTAATGCCAGCGATACGGGCCATTAACAGTACTCCTCTTAGTTATTGTCGTCGGCCTAAAAAGCCCGATAGGATACTTACCCAACGACTAAATTGCAAATAAAGGTTTGAGGCGCTAGCGTATCTAGACGACCCCCAAACCGTTCGATTAACCTTGCCTTTGCTTATGCTTGGGCTCACTACAAATCACACGAACAACACCGTTGCGCTTAATGACTTTGCAGTTACGGCAAATCCGTTTGACGGATGCACGAACTTTCATTTCATCACTCCGTAAAATGCCATCTTATCGACCATAGCCTTTAAGATTAGCTTTCTTAAGAACAGACTCATATTGATTTGACATCAAATGGGTCTGCACCTGCGCCATAAAATCCATGATTACAACTACCATAATGAGTAGTGAAGTTCCGCCAAAATAGAAAGGAACATTCCATGCAATCAACATGAATTCAGGCACTAAACAAATAAAGGTTATATAAAGCGCACCAGCTAAAGTTAGTCGCGTCATTACTTTATCAATGTAGCGTGAAGTTTGTTCGCCTGGGCGAATCCCTGGCACAAAAGCACCAGACTTCTTTAAGTTATCAGCTGTCTCACGGGGGTTAAAAACCAACGCAGTGTAGAAGAAACAGAAGAAGATAATTGCCGCAGCGTAAAACATGACGTAAAGAGGTTGTCCAGGAGACAACATTAAAGCCACGTCTTGTAACCAAGACAATGATTCATTTTGACCAAACCAGTTAGCAACAGTACCAGGAAACAATATTATACTTGATGCAAAAATTGGTGGAATAACACCAGCCATATTCACTTTTAAAGGCAAATGCGTGCTTTGAGCAGCAAATACTTTACGACCCTGTTGACGTTTAGCATAGTTAACGACGATTCGACGCTGGCCACGCTCAACAAATACAACAAAATAAGTGATGGCTATGATAATTAAACCAATCAACAACAAGAACAACAGATTTATGTCACCCGTTCTAGCCTGCTCCGCCGTTTGCCCTAGAGCAGTTGGTAGACCAGACACTATTCCGGCAAAAATCAAAATAGAAATACCGTTACCGATACCTCGCTCAGTAATTTGCTCACCTAACCACATTAAAAACATGGTACCGGTAACCAAACTCACTACTGCCGTAAAGTAAAAACCGAAACCGGGATTTATCACCAAACCTGAAATCAAGTTTGGTAAATTTGTCGCTATTCCAACTGCTTGGAAAGAAGCTAACACCAAAGTGAAGTACCTTGTATATTGGCTTATTTTGCGACGACCGGCTTCGCCTTCTTTCTTTAATTCCATCATTGACGGATGCATTACCGTTAGTAATTGCATAATGATGGACGCTGTAATGTAAGGCATGATACCTAGGGCAAGAACCGATGCACGCTCTAAGGCACCACCTGAAAACATATTAAACATTTCCACGATAGTCCCTTTTTGTTGGTCGAATAAATCGGCCAACACAGCTGCATCAATACCAGGAATAGGCACGTAAGAGCCCAACCTAAATACTATGATCGCACCAAGTACGAACCACAACCTCGATTTAAGTTCGCTCAAGCCGCCTTTTGCGCTCGAATCCGATCCTGGTTTAGCCATCTAGCCTATTCCTCTACCTTACCGCCAGCTGCCTGAATTGCTTCAAGGGCACCTTTAGTTACCTTTAAACCGCTAATCGTAACAGCGCGAGTGATTTCACCACTTTTAAGAACTTTAACATAGCGCATTTCTTTTTTGACAAGACTTGCTGCTTTTAAAGTTTCTAGTGAAACAACATCGCCCTCTACCTGAGAGATTTCGCTTAACGTAACTTGGTCAGTAACCAATGATTTACGTGAAGTGAAACCAAACTTAGGTAAACGACGCTGGATCGGCATTTGACCGCCTTCAAAACCAGGCTTAACTGTACCGCCTGAACGGCTAGTTTGACCTTTGTGACCACGGCCACCAGTTTTTCCAAGACCAGAGCCAATACCACGACCCAAACGCTTACGAGATGTTTTTGCTCCATGTGCAGGAGCCAAAGTATTTAAATGCATCTGTTACTCCTCCACTACTTCAACCATGTAATATACACGGTTGATCATGCCACGGACAGAAGGGGTATCTTCTAGTTCACGAACATGACCGATGCGACGAAGACCTAAGCCAGTAAGGGTTGCCTTATGCTTGGGAAGACGACCGATAGAGCTTTTAGTCTGCTTTATTTTAATCGTTGCCATGTTCAATTACCCCAAAATCTGTGTTACTGACAATCCACGTTTAGCAGCAACTTGCTCAGGCGAAGTCATTTCTGTCAACGCGTTGATAGTTGCACGCACAACGTTAATTGGATTGGTAGATCCGTAACATTTTGAAAGTACGTTCTGTACGCCAGCGACTTCAAGGACTGCACGCATCGCACCACCGGCGATAATACCAGTACCTTCAGATGCTGGTTGCATGTAAACCTTAGAGCCAGAATGACGACCTTTAATTGCATGTTGTAACGTGTGACCGTTTAAATCAACTGACACAACATTGCGACGTGCTTTTTCCATTGCTTTTTGGATAGCAGCAGGTACTTCACGTGCCTTACCATAACCAAAACCAACGCGACCGTTACCGTCACCTACTACTGTCAAAGCAGTAAAGCTAAAGATACGACCACCTTTAACCACTTTAGATACACGGTTTACAGCGATAAGCTTTTCTAACAGGTCACCCTGTTGTTGAACTTCTACTTTAGCCATAATTAACTCCTAGAACTGAAGACCTGCTTCACGAGCAGCATCAGCTAATGCCTTAACTCGACCGTGATACTTGTAACCGCTGCGATCGAAAGCGACTTTTTGAATGCCTTTTTCGATAGCACGTTCTGCAATCGCTTTACCAACTGCTATCGCTGCATCAACATTACCGGCGTACTTAACGCTTGAACGTAACTGCGCTTCAACAGTAGAAGCCGCCGCTAATACTTCAGAACCGCTTGGTGCGATTAACTGAGCGTATATGTGACGTGGGGTGCGGTTAATAACCAAGCGATGCGCGGCCAGTTCACTAATTTTTTTGCGGGCGCGGGTTGCGCGGCGCAAGCGAGCTGTTTTCTTATCCATCGTATCACCAACCTACTTTTTCTTAGCTTCTTTACGACGCACAACTTCATCGGCGAGACGTACACCTTTACCTTTGTAAGGCTCTGGCGGACGGTATCCACGAATGTTAGCTGCAACTTGACCCACCAACTGCTTATCAACGCCTTTAACGAGGATTTCAGTTTGGGTAGGAGTCTCTACCGAAATACCAGCGGGCATTTCGTATGCTACGGGGTGCGAGAAACCTAAAGTCAGGTTTAGTTTGCTACCTTGCGCAGACGCACGATAACCAACACCATTCAACAATAGTTTTTTCTCAAAACCTTCGGATACACCAATCACCATAGCATTTAATAGAGAGCGAGCAGTACCAGCTTGAGCCCAACCATTAGCCATACCTTCACGAGGTAAAGTTTTTAATTGGTTCTCTTCTTGTACAATTTCAACTGCATCATTAAATGTACGAGTTAATGTACCTTTTTTACCTTTAAATGTGACAACTTGACCAGCGATTGAAACTTCAACGCCAGACACGATGTCAACAGGAGCTTTTGCTATACGTGACATTCTATTCCCCTTACGCTACGTAGCCGATGATCTCACCACCCATGCCCGCTTTACGCGCTGCACGGTCAGTCATCACACCTTTAGAGGTAGACACGATAGCTACACCTAAACCACCCAATACTTTTGGAAGCTCATCTTTTTTCTTATAGATGCGCAAACCTGGGCGACTTACGCGCTCAATGCTGCCGATAACTTTTTTGCCTTCGAAATACTTTAACGTAATTTCTAATACAGGCTTAACGTCACCAGAAACTGACACGTCAGAGATGTAACCTTCTTCTTTAAGTACGTTTGCGATAGCAACGCGTAATTTAGATGAAGGCATAGCTACTGTCACTTTGCCAGCCATTTGGCCGTTACGAACGCGGGTAAACATATCCGCGATAGGATCTTGCATACTCATATCAGCTACTCCTTACCAACTGGCTTTTTTAAGGCCAGGCACTTCGCCGCGCATCGCTGCTTCACGCAACTTGATACGGCTGAGGCCAAACTTGCGTAGGAAACCATGTGGACGACCTGTTATACGACAACGGTTACGTTTACGTACAATAGATGAATCACGTGGCAATTGTTGTAGCTTAAGAACAGCGTTCCAACGGTCTTCGTCAGACGTGTTGATATCGCTGATAGTGGCTTTAAGTGCCGCACGCTTATCAGCGAACTTTACTGCTAGCTTGGCGCGTTTTACTTCGCGCGCTTTCATTGATTCTTTTGCCATAACCCTACACCTTACTTTTTGAACGGGAAGTTGAATGCGTTTAACAACGCAACGCCTTCCGCATCGGTTTGAGCGCTAGTAGTGATAGTGATATCCATACCGCGAATTTTATCCACTTTATCAAAATCGATTTCAGGGAAAATAATTTGCTCACGCACACCCATGCTGTAGTTACCACGACCATCAAATGACTTAGGGTTTAAGCCACGGAAATCGCGGATACGTGGAATTGCAATTGAAACTAAACGTTCAAAGAATTCCCACATACGTTCACCACGTAGGGTTACTTTACAGCCAATCGGATAACCTTCACGGATTTTAAAGCCCGCTACAGATTTACGAGCAACAGTTACAATAGGCTTTTGACCAGCAATTGCTTGCATGTCAGCCGTGGCATTTTCCAATACCTTCTTGTCTGCTACCGCTTCACCTAAACCCATGTTTAGAGTGATTTTTTCAATCCGAGGGACTTGCATGACGCTTTTGTAGTTGAACTGCTTCGCAAGTTCCGCTACTACCGTTTCTTTATAGAAATCATGCAGTTTCGCCATCGTACTCTCCAATTTATTAAATTACTTGGCCATTCGATTTGAAGAAGCGTACTTTTTTGTCGCCTTCAACTCGAAAACCAACGCGATCAGCTTTACCCGTTGCAGGGTTAAAGATCGCAACATTTGACACATGAATTGATGCTTCTTTCTCAACAATACCGCCAGTCACACCCAATTGAGGGTTTGGCTTTTGATGCTTCTTGATTAAGTTAACACCTTCAACGATTACGCGACTAGATGCAGGAAGAACTTTGACAACTTTGCCTTGTTTTCCTTTATCTTTACCCGCTAATACGATGATTTCATCATCACGACGAATTTTACTAGCCATCTCGTGACTCCTTATAGTACCTCAGGGGCTAACGACACAATCTTCATGTTATTTGCACGAAGTTCGCGAGTAACCGGACCAAAGATACGCGTACCAATAGGTTGCTTGTTGTTGTTTAACAACACCGCTGCGTTGTTATCAAAACGGATCGCAGATCCATCAGGACGACGAACGCCTTTTCTAGTACGCACCACCACTGCATTTAGTACATCACCTTTTTTTACTTTACCGCGAGGAATTGCTTCTTTCACAGTAACTTTGATGATGTCACCAATATGTGCATAACGGCGATGCGAGCCACCAAGAACCTTAATACACTGAACCCTGCGAGCTCCCGAGTTATCGGCAACATCCAGGTTAGTTTGCATTTGGATCATGTTAGTGCTCCGCTGTTTAAATTAAGACTCTCCCGAGTCATTTAGCTGTAAAAAACAGCATTTCGCTGCCTTTTTATACATACCCCAGTTAAAAGGGCGCGAAATACTAACAGAAAATATGTAGGAGCGATAGTTGAATTTACGAAATATTTTAAAAGAGGTGGATAAATACAAGGCTAAAAAGCTAAGTCCTTATCATAAATCATTATTGGGCCTAATTAGTGGTTTTTTGACATTAAAATAAAAGAAATCTCTCGGCACGCTGAAATCATTGATAGCACTAAGGTTGTTTTATTCTGTTGAATAAGCGGGCTTATTCAACAGAATTCTTATTTTGACTTTACGGCTTAAAGCAGAATGACTTTACCTGTCATTTCAGTATCGATCAGGGAGGCAAATCGTTCTTCTAAGATATGGCGTTTCACTTTTAAAGTAGGGGTTAATAAACCATTGTCGACTGTCCACTCGTCTTTCATTACGACTAAACGGTCTAACACTTCATGGCTTTCTAAATCAGCGTTAACTTCTTCTAAGGTTGCCAACAGACTTTGCTTTAGTGCGTCAGAATTTAATTTTTGGGCGGCCACGGACAATACCATTAACGCAATAGGCTGTTTTAAGTGTGAGCCGGTAACGCATACTTGTTCAATATTTGAATTGCCCATAAGTTTAGATTCAATTGGTACAGGCGCAATGTATTTACCTTTTGCTGTTTTAAATATTTCTTTCAAGCGGCCCGTAATTCTGATGTATCCGTCTTTGTCCATTGAGCCTTTATCGCCGGTTTTTAAGTAGCCATCGGCAGTGTATACTTCTTTGGTTTTTTCTGGCTCAAGGTAATATTCAATCATATTACATGGCCCTTTGACTTGAATTTCTCCTTCTTCGGCAATCCTGATATCTACGCCGTTATAAGCTTTACCTATTGAACCTATTTTATCAGCACGAAATGGAACACTACCTGTGCCATACGCGCTATTTTCAGTCATTCCCCACCCTTCAGAGATATTTACACCAATAGTTCTGAACCAGTTTAATGTTGATATAGAGATTGGCGCGGAGCCACTTGCACATAAGCGCGCGGCATCTAAACCTAACTTTTCGCGTATTTTGCGTTTTACGATCGATGACAAAATTGGTATATGCAGCAAAAAGTCTAACTTTTTTTGCGGCATATTAGCTAATACCCCCATTTGAAAACGAGTCCACAACCGAGGCACTGATACAAATAAGGTGGGTTTAGTTGCACAAATATCTCTAGAAAAGGTCTCTAAGGATTCAAGAAAGTCTATACGCATAGATGAGTAAAAACTTGCTAGTTCAGCAAACACTCTTTCCGTAATGTGGGCTAAGGGGAGATAACTTAATACCCTATCTTGATGATCCACAGATAATGCATCGAGCGAACGGTAAGCGGCCCAACATATAGAATTATAGGTATGAACTACGCCTTTAGGGTTACCTGTGCTACCTGATGTGTAAATAATTGTCATCACAGAGTCCATGTCAGGTATCGGACATTTGCTAAAAGGCACATTTAACATTAAATCAGACCATTGCTTATCCGCTGGAATGTTCGGATAAGGAAACGCTAGCTTCATTACGTTCTTAGGGATCGCCTTAACTTGGTTTTCTGTATCATCTAATTTGCCGACAAAGATAACTGGGCACTTAGCATGTTCCAAGACGTATTGAATCGTATGTTCACCGGCTGTTGCATAAATCGGTACTGACACATGTCCCGCGAGCATTATCGCTAAATCGGTAATAAACCACTCGGCGCAGTTTTTAGAAAGAATGGCGATATGACTACCTTGAGGTAAGTCTAAAGACAGCAACTCACTGGCAACACGCCTTGCTTGCTCACCAGTTTCTCGCCAATCAAAAACCTTGTATTGACCATTAATAGGCTGTTTGAGAAAAATTCGGTCAGGAGTACTATTTTCCCAGTGATACAGCATTTCTAACGGTGATTTAATGGTCATAACTATCCTAATTCAACTGCAATTCGTCAACTAGGGCCTAATTTACAGTGCCTAATTACAAATGGTCAACACTTGATAAGCATCTACAACATTTTGTTAACGAATAATCATTAATAAGCCAGTGTGAATACAAAATTATTATATAAATCAATTATTTTAATGAATGACAGACTAGTAAGTAGGTAAGTTAACCATACTCATATGGCCTTAATCCCTACGTCTAGTTATATAGTGGTTTGGCCCACTTCTCACTATTTTACTTATTGATCAAATCATCTGAACACGGCTTATGCTCAAGGAGTGAACATGTAATGGAACAACTATGCAGTAAAGATAAAAATGTTTTGAATCTGCTCCTCACACATAGCACTCTAGGCTAAATAGTTGCTCAAAATGAAGGATTAACTTAATGCACTGTACAAGTTGTAAACAAGGCGAACTGCAAGTCAGCTTTATTGATCAGGAGTTTCGTTGCCACACCTGTAATAATTGTGGTGGTAATTGGATTTTGGTAGAGGATTATGTGAGTTGGAAAGAACGTTATCCAGAATATCTATTTACCGAAGCGGCAGTATTAGACGAAGCCGAAGACAGTAGTCGAGCATTACTTTGTCCAGTTAGCGGTGTCATCATGCGCAAACTGCGTATTAGCAAAGACACTAGTCATCGGCTCGATTATAGTGCACCTGTTGGAGGAGTTTGGTTAGACAAAGGGGAGTGGGACTTAATCAAGGCAGCGGGTCTTGCAGGATCACTTAATGTTTTATTGACTGAGCAATGGCAGAATAAACTAAGAGAGCAAAGAGCGAAAGATACCTTCACCCAACTTTATCTCAGTAAATTTGGTGAAGATGATTATTAAAAAATAAAAGCATGTCGAGATTGGTTGCTCGCGCACCCTAAAAAAGCAGATTTACGCTCTTACTTATTGGCCGAAGATCCTTATTCAGCCAAGAACTAAACTTCAAGACCTGCCTTTTTGCTAAGGGCAGGTCATTACCAGATACCTAAGTGCGCTGGCGAACAATTTCGTACAAACAAACCCCTGTTGCCACCGATACATTCAAGCTTGATACCGAGCCCGCCATGGGTAGTTTGATTAATTCGTCGCAGTGCTCACGTGTTAAACGCCGCATTCCCTTATCTTCTGCCCCCATCACTAGCGCCAAAGGGCCGCCAAGTTTACACTCATAGATGTTTTTGTCTGCCTCACCGGCCGTTCCCACTATCCATACGCCCATACCTTGCAGGTCACGAAGTGTGCGCGCTAAGTTTGTCACTTGTACTAGCGGTATCACTTCCGCAGCCCCACATGCTACCTTGCGAACAACAGGTGTTAAAGACGCTGAATTGTCTTTAGGTACGACAACCGCGTGCACCCCTGCGCCATCAGCAGTGCGTAAACATGCACCTAAATTATGAGGGTCTGTGACACCATCTAAAATGAGTAAAAAAGGCTGCGCATTAGCTTGTACAATAGCGGCTAAATCATTTTCATTATAGACTTTGCCGGGCTTAACTCGTGCTACAACCCCTTGATGTTGCTCACTATCCGCTTTGTCATCTAAGGTTTTACGTTGGCAAAATTGGATCGATGCGCCAAATCGGCGTGCTTGATTGACAATCGTATGTACGCTTTTGTCGTCTTTTCCTTTTAAAACAAACAATTCTATCAATCGCTCAGGTTCGCGTTCTATGACGGATTGTAAGGCATGGATACCATAAATATATTCGTGTTGCGCCATTTAGCGACTCCTTTTTCTGGGCGCTTTGGTGTTTTTAGGCGCACCTTTACTACTTGATTTTTTGGCACCTGATGTCTTTTTGGCAGGGGTCTTAGCTGCTGGACGTTTACTGGGCGTTGATGTTGTTTCACTTTTAGTTTTTGCTGCTGACCTAGCGGCAGTTTGTCTGCGAGCTTTACCCGATTTACTGGGCTTACCTTTATTTTGCCCTTTGCTAGATGGACCTGATGCCAAAATAAAGTCAATTTTTCGTTCATCTAAATTTACAGAAGCAACCTTCACTTCGAGTTGATCACCTAATCGATAAATCATTCCAATACGCTCGCCAATGAGATGTTGTTTCACTTCATCGTATCGATAATAGTCAGAGTCTAACGACGTGATATGTACTAGGCCATCTATATGAAATTCAGGCAAACGCACAAAAAAACCAAAATTAGTGACTGAGGCTATGACGCCCTCAAAACTATCACCAACATGATCGAGCATAAACTCACATTTTAACCAGTCGGATACATCTCGAGTGGCATCATCTGCACGACGTTCAGCCATCGAGCACTGCTCGCCTAAGGCTTCAACTTCATCCACAGAGTAATGTTTACCACCACTGAGATTTTTGCGTTGATTTTGCTTATCAATAATGGCTTTTAATGCACGGTGTACGACTAAATCGGGGTAACGACGGATCGGCGATGTAAAATGTGCATAGGCATCAAGGGCCAAACCAAAATGACCAATATTTTCTGGCGCATAAACAGCTTGCTTCATTGAGCGCAATAACATGGTTTGAATCAACTCTTGGTCAGCTCTCCCCTGTATTTTACTCAACACTGCTGTGAGGTCTTGTGGTGTTACATCATGACCAATACGATGAGTAATACCCACTTCACCTAAGTACGACAAAAACGAAGTTAAACGATCGGGATCGGGCTCATCATGAACTCGGTACAAGGCTTCAGCCTTATGTTTTGCTAATGAACGTGCCGCAGAAACATTGGCGAGTATCATGCATTCTTCAATAAGTTTGTGCGCGTCATTGCGAACCACAGGCACGATATGATCAATTTTACGTTGAGCATTAAAAATAAATTTGCTTTCTTGCGTTTCAAATTCAATCGCACCTCGTTGACCACGTGTTCGTTTAAGGGCTTGATACATGGAGTACAAGTTCTGTAAATGCGGCACTTGCTCGGCATACCTACTTTGCAGGGTTTCATCCCCTTGCAGTATATTCCACACTTTAGTATAGGTCAGGCGTGCCTTTGAGTTCATTACGGCTTCGTAAAATTGATGCTCAAGTAATTTACCCGACTCACTGACGGTCATTTCACATACCATGCACAAGCGGTCTACTTGAGGATTGAGTGAGCATAAACCATTCGACAGCACTTCAGGTAGCATCGGTACAACTTGTTCTGGAAAATAAACCGACGTACCACGATTTTGCGCTTCGCTATCTAAGGCTGTTCCCGGACGAACATAATAACTCACGTCAGCAATGGCTACCCATAGTTGCCATCCGCCTTTTTCAAGGGGTTCACAAAAAACCGCATCATCAAAGTCACGAGCATCTTCACCATCAATGGTAACTAAGGGAAGCTGACGTAAGTCAATACGACCTGTTTTAGCCTCTTCAGGCACATCTTCGGTCAAACCTTTAATTTGTTTAGTCACACCTTTTGGCCATTGATGCGGAATTTCAAAGGTCCTCAAGGCCATATCTATTTCCATACCAGGTGCCATGTGCTCACCTAGAACTTCAACTATTTTACCGATGGCGTTAACTCGTTTGCGCGGACGTTGTACAATTTCAACAACGACAATATGCCCTTGCCTTGCGCCATTGGTTTGTTCTTTGGGGATCATTATTTCGTGATTAATGCGGCTATCATCCGGGATCACGACAGCAACATTATTTTCGAAAAAATAACGGCCCACAATTGGCTCCGAGCGAGGCTCAATAATTTTTACTATCCGGGCTTCTCTGCGGCCACGATTATCCGTACCACTTTCTTTTACTTGCACAACGTCACCATGTAACACAGTGGCCATTTGCATTTGGTGAATAAACAAGTCCTTCTCGCCATCTTCACGCTTTAAAAAGCCAAAGCCTTCTCGATGGCCAATAACACGCCCCTGAATCAAATCGTCTGCTTTAATTAAGGCGTATTTTTTGTCGCGATTAAACTCTACTTGTCCCTCTCGCTCCATCGCTCTCAACCGTCGTTGAATACCTATGCGACTGTCTTCATCGGTCGCATTGAGCTGATGGCAAAATTCGAGGAAGGACAAAGGTTTTTTAGCTTTAACTAGCAATTCCAGCAAATATTCGCGGCTGGCGACTGGATTTTCATATTTTTCTTTTTCGCGTTGGTAATGGGGGTCGTCGTTCATAGCTGGATCTGCACGATCCTCAAAGTCAAATGTTGCACGCAGTATACCTGTTGCCTACAAAACTCTGTAGTTTTTTAGTTATTTTACTCGTAGTAATTCGAATTAGCGTTGCCTACTTGGGCCTATTTAAATCGTCAATATGATGAATACTTCAGTGCTCGAAGGCACTTAAACCTAGGCATGACTTGATTTTTAATAACAAGGTAGACGCTCATTTATATGCAAATTCTTTAAACGTATTATACTCAGGTGACGTAGTTTCTGTGTAAGGTGAAAAGTTACATGGGTGAGTTTACATTTAAAGACAAACATGGCGATTATCACTTATCTTATTCAGATCGTGTAGTAACAGCTAAATTAAATGGGGCCTTGGGCAGCATTTTAACTCGAAATTTTTGTCGAGACATGCGCATCCTAATTAACCATTTTAACCTGCCAGCGTGGGGCTATTTCGGTGATTTAAGCCACAGCGAAGCCGAAACACCTCAAGCACAAAAGATGATGATAGAACTTCATGGCCATATGATGAATCGTGGCTGTGTTGTAGATGCCTATGTTGTTAACAATCCATTGGCTCTGCATCAAGTCAACAGTTCTCGTAGAGCTGCGGGAATTACCACAGACCTAAGCAAACAAATTTTTCAAGACAAAGCCAGCGCCATAGAATTTATCCATGACACGCTAAATACGCTAACTAACTCCACCATCTAAAAGGTAAAGATACTCTGCGATTTACGAATTCAAGGGTCTTTTCGCTTCTCGAACTGCTTTAGGGTGCATTAACTTTTCAAGTTCAGTTAAGCATTTTGAAATTTTGGCGTGTTCCTTTTTATCGGCAGTAATCGCATTATACAGCCAATGATAAGCGTCTACGTAATCATAAGGGCTCCCATACCCTTCAATAAAGAGTTCGGCTAATTCGATTTGTGCTTTTAGGTGGCCCTGGCCTGATGCCTCTCGTAAAAAAACCACAGCACGCTCTTTATCTTGTTGAACTAATTTACCTTGCGCGTAATATCGACCTAGTTGCTCTAGACCAGCGGGTAATCCTTGCTCTGCAGCTAGTTGTATAAATGCAATACCTCTTTTAGGGTCAGCTTTTACGCATACGCCCCATGCAAGCATATCCCCCCATAAAAACTGATAAGCGGGTACTCGCAATGTTTCTGCTCTTGCTTCTATATCTTGAACCAACTGACACCGATCATTCACCACCCTAGCAAGATGCTCATTGCGATTTATCATCTCAATTAGTTCATCTTGGGAATAAAGTTGCACGGCGACGATCTCTTCTTCAGCTTGTGCAACCGTGACAAGTAAGAAGAGACAGCTAAAAAGTAGATTGGCGGCAAAAGTAATAGGATTCATAATTTCAGACTTCAAACGAGCAACAATATGTTTAGTTATCGACCATTACATATTTTTTTGAACCAATATTCTAGCAAAATTGCTGATTTGAAAGACGTCACAGACCTTACCTTCAGTAACTTCGCTAGAACATCATCTTGGTATTACTCTGTCGCGACTGCAAAAGCACTGTTAATAATTTTTGCATGTTCTAACAAATCGTGACCTAAATCAGTGAGGTAGCCACCATCTGGCAAGGTCACAATACCCTTATCGAATAAGCGCTTAGATGCAGCCACTAATTCGGGATCAGCATCGTGGTGCACCTTAATACCCTGCATCAAACTTGTATCAGGAAATTTAAGTAACAAGTTTAATTCATTCATTGTCTCGGAAGTAAACATCATGGAAAGCCCTTATCTGCTGAGGTTGAAAAAAGGAAAATCGCGTGAAAAATGTTACGTTTTCACAGGTTTTAATTAGATATAAGGATTTAAAAACGTTAACACTCTCTTTAAATTCAGCACTTTACAATGTGCTATCTTGCTCTCGAAAAGCACGTATGAAACGCAAAAACGTCTCGCGTATAATGTGAGTTTCAATCACAATTCCAGCCTATATCTACCACTTAATAATTTCAAAGAATATTTAACAAAAATAACAAATTAGTCACATCTCGCGCGTAATTTGGGTGTCAAGGTGCTGAACTTTTGAGCCGTTCATTACCCTATTTCTAATTTGCAATTTTTGCCTTCATGAATTGTTACTTTTATTAAGCCCGTGGGTAATTTACCTTAGTACAATGCGCAAGGAGAAAAAACATTATGGCTGACATCATTGCAGTAAATATTCAGCTACACAAAAACATCAAAGTAAATAGGCAAAAAGCCGAAGAAGCCATCGCTGATCAACACATGCTGCCGGTAGTTGTCAGTGAGTTTTTAAAGCTTGTCGTTGAATTTCCAATACTGATGAGTAAAAACCAAGAAACCGGACACTTTGTGTGTATTGCCTTGCTGGGTTTTGAACATGGTGAAAACCTATTTTGGAATAAAGCTCGGTTTAACAGCTTGTATAGTCCATTGAATGTGGCTCGCCATCCTTTTTTTGTGGGTAACTATGATGAAAGAGAAAAACAAAGAGTCATCGATATCGACCAAGACAGTCATTCAATTTCCCCAAACGATGGAGAAGCGTTATTCACACAAGACAATCGCCCTTCTCATTATTTGTTAGAAATAAAACAAATTCTTGCTGAATTACTCAAGGGAGAAATCCATACTCAGGCATATATAAAAAGCTTGGTAAAACATGACTTGCTAATGCCACTAAAACTCGACATTACGTTTGCAGATAAGAGTCAACGACAGATTAAAGGGCTGTATAGCATTGATGAAGAAAAACTAAACTCAATCTCAATAGAGGTCCTAAACGAACTCAAACATGCAGGTTATTTGCAGTATATTTATACGCAAATCGCGTCATTGGGGCAAATTTACGCGTTAATTGAGCGAAAAAATATACGCTTAAATACTCTTAGCCCTTGGCTTCAGACAAACTTAACAAGTCATGCATAGTTATACAGTCCACCCTCAAAGTACTGTCACAACGATAAACGTAGGAGAGGAGCAGAACCCTTTATTTATTATTGATAATTGGTTACTTAATGCTGACTTACTCGTCGAAACCGCTTCACAGGCTTCAGCCCCTATCCCAACCAAGCAACACTTTTATCCGGGCCAACAATTTTTAGCGCCAACACCATACAGTGCATTTGTATGTGAGTTTTTACAGCGCAAGATCCTTCCTTTGTTGGTTGATAGTCAGGCCCTTCAATTCAAGGACGCACAATCAATATTTTCTTGGGTCAGCGTACGAGCAACAGATTTATTACCCATTCAGCGCATTCCTCACATTGATACGCATAAATCGACTCAGTGGGCTGTCGTTCATTATTTATGTGGTGAACAAAGTGGTGGCACTGGTTTTTTTAGGCACCGAGCGAGTGGTTTTGAGAGCATCAATGTGGATCGCCAGAAACGTTACACACGAGTTTTAGAAGACGAAGCTCAGACTTTGGGTGTACCAGCGGCGCAATACTTACAAGGAAGTACCCGACAATTCGAATTGATATACCAAGTGCCGGCGCAATTAAATAGAGCCATCATTTACCCTAGTAACCTTTTACACTCTGGTTTAATAAAACGCTGGATATCGGAAGATGGTCAACTTAGCCGCTTAACGGTCAATAGTTTTGTGCAATTATCACCCACTTCCCCATTTTTGATACCATAAGACAGCAAAGCAACAAGCAAAAAATATTAATTCGACTACTGTTTATTCCATGCACGCATTTAGTTTTGCCCCAACAAGGAAGAAGAAAACATGTCATTAATAGAAGATAACTTTACCTTAGCTGCAGAGCTGGATGAATTGGCGGCCGTTAAAATTCAATCGATGCTGCGTTTACTAAATGACAATACTGCGACTCAAATCAAGCTTGAACGTCCTGTAATCGGGGGGAATACGATCTATTTCACATTAGTCTCAGGCTCATATTCTGATATCGATTTAGCCTGTGATTATAAAAATATCCAGCGTACTAATAACGAGTTACAGGCCTGATGCCAGACAAAATGAAAAACGTCACTATTTTAGTCTTGCTGACTGTTATTCTGCTAGGCAGCTATTTTTATTACAGCGCTTGGCAAGATGCAGAAGAGAAAATTGCCAAAGCACAAAATGAGCAAGCGGCTTTATTGAAAGATAACGATACCTTAACGTTGGAAGTAGCAGACTTAGAGGCCAAACAACAGAGCCTAGTTATACAAATTGATGCGCATAAGTCGAGTATCACTGAGTTGGAAAATAAAATTGAACTCAACAAACAAGAGCTGCTTCAGACTAACTACAACACCATCAAGCAATACAGTGATCAAAGTATCGCACAACAATTTAAAGACCGCTATAAACTGACAGATAAGGCGATTAGAATTATAGAGGTACCGATTCCTGTTGCTGGTTCACCTTGGAAAGAGCGAGTTTTGGTCCTGCCCATTGACTATGTAAAACTCACCGTAACTGCGCTGGATAGTAAAGAAGCCTGTCTAAAACAGTCTGATCTACAAAACCAAATTATGGCCTTAGATAAAACCATATTTGAGTTACAAGCGCAGAACTTCAAACTAGAACAAGACAAACGCATCGCCTACTCACAAGGTTATGAAAAAGCGTTTGCGATGTATTTAGATGTCAACAGACTGTATATAGACTTGCTGAAAAACCCTCCCAAGGTAGAGCTAGCGCCTAAGTGGTGGCAGGTCACCCTTGGGGCGATTGGTGGGGCGCTAATTTGTTCACTTTAAGTGCCTAAAACTGTCCTCTAATGCCCATAGTATAGCGGGCGCCAGGTTGTTGGACTAATAGCAACTGCTCATCATAACGACCATGTTTAAGCACACTTTCTTGGGTTAAATTCAGCCCTTCAACAAAAAGAGATACCGAGTCATTGATAGCAAAACTGGCACTCATATCAAGCTGTTGATACGGACGAACAATCGTTGGTTCCCCTCCTTGTATCTGGGTTAACGATTGTAAAAAGCCGTCACGCTGATTCCAAGCGAGACGAATTTGGATAGGATCGTGTTCGTAATATAAAATGAGATTTTTGGAATTACTTAAGCCAGTTAATGCGAACTTTTGACTGATATTTTCACGGTCTAATTTGGCATTGCTGTCTACGATGGTCGAGTTGGCAATAAGGCCAAATCCTGAGGTAAAACTGTACTGAAAGGCAAGTTCCCAACCGTCAACCGTAGCAGTTTCACTGTTCACTGGCTGAGTTAACTCAAAGATCGCAATGTGATCATCAGCATCTGCTTGACTGCTATCACTACCGGTACTGGGATCAGTGACGCCATTGATAACAAGTTTAGATGTTTGGCTAACAATGAAGTTGTCCACTTTTTTACGAAAATAACTCAGTGACATATAACTGGCATCGGCAAAATACCACTCTAGGGCAAGATCAAGATTTTGAGATTCAAAAGCCTGCAAGGCCGGGTTACCCGAACTGACTCTCAAATCACCGCCCTGGCGTGTTGTTTCAATTGTTAAACTAGGCGACATCTGACTCATGGTTGGGCGAGTCAAACTACGTGACATCGCGAAGCGCGCCGCCACGTTATCGCTTAGCTCCCATTTAGCAGTAAAACTCGGTAGCCAATGCTGATAATCAGATGTTTTATTCAGCGCTCTGGGTTCGGAGTACACTTGCCCTAATTCAGTTTGGTCTAGCACCGTTAGCGCAATTAGGTCAGCTTCGATACCCACGACACTGACTTGAGTATCTTCAAATCGCAGTCCGGTTTTTATACTAATATCGCGTTGCAGGAGCTGCGCTGAAAAACTGAAATCAAGATAGGCGGCATTAACTTGTTCTTGCAGGGTAAATGAATTGTCTCGCTTTACGGCAGCAAAACTTACGTCACTAATTGATTCTAAAAACGTAAATACGTCTTCTCCACTATGCCTTAGCCACACATGAGGAATACCCTGACTGCCGCTGATACCTTGTAAAAAATCATCACCAGCATCAAATACTTGTTGAAAATTATCGGGAAGGTCAGGCTCGCTAAAATAGCCACAAAATGAACAGTGTACAAAGTTATATTCATTATCCCAGCGTTCGATATGTTTAATTTGCCGACTCGACATCCATCCAAATGACACGGAATGAAGGTGTTGCCAAGGGCTGTCCCACACCCCATCAGTACGAAATTGCTCAAGTTCGTCTCGCAAATTCCAACCTCGGCGCAGCATGACATGGGCTTTACCATTTGCGGGATCAAGGTAATCTGATACGCCAGCCATTTCACCTTCTGCATTGATGATATAAGGATTGGCTTCAGCGAATCCCGAAATCGCTGGTAAAATAGCATTTTCATTTAAAGCAAAGTGGGATCGATTCAAATACCCCACTAAAGACAAAGCATTTGCAGCCCCTTGGGTGTCTTTAAAAGAAGCATCAGATAGCGAAGCATCAACATGAAAGCTGAAATTAGGGCTTGCTTGCCATGCGACATTGAATCCCAAAGCACTTATTTTTGATGGTCTATCAAATGTGCGCGAGTGAAAATCAGTGGCGTGCCCGACATTTTGTGAAAACTCAATCACCGTACCATTTTCGTCCGTTATGACATCTTCGAGATTACTCGATGTAAACCAGTGCCCCATGGACGTAGATTGCGTCCGAACATTAAAACTAGAACTTAAATAATCTAGACTTAAATCCACATCAGGATTGGGGCGATATTGCAAAACCATGGTGCCACCAGTTCGAGTTCGTTTGTCAAACCTAACTCGCTGGTCGTAATTTCGAGGAACAAAAATGTTGTCACTCGACGTTGTTAACTCCTCTTGCGGGATATTGGTATTGAGCAACCAACCATCAGTTTGTGCTTCATTAATTCGGGCTTCATGCTCTTGTTGAGAAAAAGACAGTAACCAACCAAAGACATCATTGCTATGGCTCACCAGCAAGGTTCCTTGCGGGGTAGTTTGTTCGCTATTATCATCGAACATGGCTTTAACACTACCAGCCACTTTAAATCCACGCTCACTGAAGGGGCGAGCCGTTTCAATGTTGATTGTTGAACCTATGCCACCAGACTGCGTGGCGGCAGAAAATGTTTTTGTGACACTGACACCGCTAACTAATTCAGACGCTAGGGTGTCAAAGCTGAATTCACGGCCCTGGTTGTCGGTAGCTAAACGTCGCCCATTGGTTAAAACGGTATTGAACTGAGGACCAAAACCTCGCACAGTAACAAACTGTCCCTCCCCTTCTGAGCGATCAATCGACACCCCAGAGATGCGCTGCAAAGATTCAGCTAAATTTAAGTCCGGAAACTTACCTATGTCCTCGGCTTTTATCGCGTCTACCACTTCGAGAGAACTCTGCTTAAAATCCATAGCTCGTTGTGCACTAGCCCGCATGCCCTTGACTAAAATCAATTCATATTCAGCGTCCATCGCTTCTGGGTAAGTGAGCAGACTGTCTCCTTCGTCAGTGAACAATTCGATAACATGCGACAGCAGCGATTGGTGTTTTTGGTTTTGTGTATCCTCTGACAGCTTAATGACTAAGGTTCCACTATTGCTAAACTCAGCAGCCAAACCAGTATTAGCAAGTAGCAACTCAATGGCTTGTGCGGGGCAATATTGCCCACTAAGTCCGTTGGCCATACTTTCTTTAACTTTGTTGAAAGGAAATACCACAGTTAAGGAAGTTTGTTTGGCAAATTCAAT
Organism: Flavobacterium sp. W21_SRS_FM6; assembly: GCF_052119645.1. Classification (NCBI taxonomy): domain Bacteria; kingdom Pseudomonadati; phylum Bacteroidota; class Flavobacteriia; order Flavobacteriales; family Flavobacteriaceae; genus Flavobacterium; species Flavobacterium sp. W21_SRS_FM6. Next base: position 193,719 of record NZ_JBGQOM010000009.1, on the reverse strand, counting down.
GAGTGCTTCATCCGCTGATTTTTCTTCAATGGCAAAATTGATTGAGCAGGCTCTTATGGGTAAGACGGGTAAAGTTTGCGCTTTGTTAGGGCCAGCAAAAGCCAATATGCTGCTAGCCAATATAAAATGAGGAAGTGTGCGCATAGGCGCAAACCCAGACAACAAATCTTTTGTATCGAAGGGCGATGAACAAGTTTTAGACGGCAAAATGAAAAACCAGTTGCACATGATTTAAAGGACTCAAACTAACCTCATTAAAACTTTTTTTTCGCGCCCACTATTAAATACCGTAGCAAAAAAGCTATTCTTTGATTTCATATCGATGGCATAATTTAACAACTTAATTACATAAATCATACCTAGTGGAATAAATAAACTTAAGTCTTCCACTCAAAATAAGCGACTGATATTAATAGAATATTCTTAACCAAACTGGATTACCTAAAATAAAATGGAGGAATTTCAGTTTTCAATCGTCTTATTCCTGAAAGCAAAAATAACTGGACAATTATGGCTCATCCCGATTTCAAAAAATCAGGTTTATTCGACACGTTTATGCTGGCAAAAACCAGTATTGTTCGAATGGTGTCACGTATCGTGCCGCCAAAAGAGATAGAAGATATTGTGCAAGAAACATACGTGCGAATTTGCCAAATAGAAAATCATGATGCCATAACCCACAGCAAATCTTTTGTCATGAAAACGGCACGTAATTTAGCGTTAGATTATGTAAAAAAAGCAGAAAGTCGCTTAAGTGATAGTGTTGAAAATGATGATCAATATGACGTTGACACGAACGAAGATTCCTTATTCCAACAAGCGGCAAGTAATGAAGAATTTGCTTATTTTTGCGAAAGCGTAAGACGTTTACCATTGCAGTGCCGGCGAGTGTTTGTATTAAAAAAAGTCTACGGCTATTCACAAAAAGAAATCGCCAAAGAGTTGTCTATCACTCAGAGTACCGTTGAAAAACATATCGCTGATGGGTTGAAACGTTGTGCGATCTATATGATGCAAAAAGAAAGTGAATTGACTCAAACCACAAAACACAATTTGACAACACGGGGGATAAGAAAATGAGTAATGTGTACCCGTTAAAGTCGGACGAACAATATATTGAGCAAGCCAGCGAATGGATAAGTAAATTAGACAGAGGCTTAAGCCCAACAGAAGCGAATGAACTAGAGCAATGGTTAATTGCAAATAAAGAGCATCGTAGGGTGCTAACTAAAATGGCAAATCTATGGGGTAAAATGGATGTATTAAATCATCTTAGCGACGTCGTTCCTCATACCCCCAATCACGCATCTAAGGTTAGTGGTCAACGTTGGGCCGTTGCGGCAAGTATTATTTTTGCCAGCCTTTTTTCGATTGGCGCTTACCAATGGTCAAAAAATCAACAAAATAGTTTAACGGCACAACATATTTACTCTGAAAATGTTTACGCAACTAAAGTGGGCGAACACGCTACCTTTTACTTGCAAGACAAAACCAAGGTTGTGTTAAATACCAACACTCAGGTAAAAGTCACGTATACCGATAAACAACGTTTATTTGAATTAGTAAAAGGTGAGCTGCATGTTACTGTTGCTCATAATACTAAGCAGCCTTTAAGTGTTTATGCTGGCGGAAAAATTATTCAAGCCGTTGGCACCGCGTTTAACGTACAACTGCAAGATACCGGCGTTGAGCTAATTGTGACCGACGGCAAGGTATTGGTGGCAGATCAGTCCTTTGACAATAGCACGCCTCTTACTCAGCAGAATAGGCGTTTATCTCATGCTTCCCTGGCGGTAAGTAAAGGTGAAAAAGTAGAACTGAGTGCTCAACAACCGCAGATATTACAGCTGAAAACATCGGAAATTGAAGTGGATTTATCTTGGCAAAAAGGCGAACTCATTTTTAGAGGCGAATCCTTGGCGGATGCCTTAAAAGAAATCAGTCGCTACACCCCCTATCATTTCAAGGTAGCTGATGACCAACTAAAAACGCTACAAATAGCAGGTTTGTTTCGCACTAATGACATTGAGGGCTTATTAACTGCGCTGGAACAGAATTTTGCCATTGAACATCAGCGCGTCGATGGTCAAACCATTCTATTGCAAGCGAGCCACCAACCTCAGCTCTAGCCTGAGGTTGCTATTAGACCGCTCCAGCAAAGTCTAATTGACGCCACGCTTCATACACAAATACTGATACTGCATTTGATAAGTTCATACTGCGACTCTCTGGTAACATGGGGATGCGAAGACGCTGTTCCGCAGGCAAGGACTCAATGATATCCATGGGTAAGCCACGTGTTTCAGGACCAAACAGCAAAGCATCGCCTTTTTCAAACTTAGTGTCAGCAAAATAGGCCTTACCTTTGGTGGTACAAGCAAAAATGCGAGAGGGCTGACGAGCGCTAACGTATGCGGATAGATCAGCGTAACGCTGTACTTTAGCAAATTCATGGTAATCCAATCCCGCACGGCGCACTTTTTTATCGTCCCAATCAAAGCCTAGTGGTTCAATCAAATGCAGGTTAAATCCGGTATTGGCACATAAACGGATAATATTACCGGTGTTGGGTGGTATTTCAGGTTGGTACAATACAATATCTAACATCTAGTAGCTGACTCTTAATTAGTTAAAAAATCCGAATTTAGCATGTAATTTGCGATCCAACTTTTTCACTCAATCCCTAAAGACTTAGTGATGTTCAGCGAAAAAAGTTAAAGCTGCTCGCAGAGCTGGTCGACGATACACATCTCGCTCCATTAAAATTTCGTGTTGTGCATTTACAATAGTGTGCAATTTACAGGTACGTAATTTAGCCACGACTCGACGTTGCCGGGCATTATCTACCACCTGATCATCACCAGCCTGGATAGCAAGACTAGGAGTGCAAAATTTCTCTGCTTTATGTTCAATGGTGTCCATCGCCTTACCAGCGGCATGCAACCAATGCCCTGTTACGCCGCCTAATTGCACCTCGGGTAGGTCAGCATATTCTTGTCGAAAGAGCGCATAACGGACTTCACTGCTTGTCAGTCTGTTGTTTTTAAAGCCATGACTAACATAATTTTTTTGCCCAATGAAATAGCCATGCGGCCTTCCTAACAAACGATTAAATCCAACGTGAACAGTCACTAACAAACTTGCAAGCCAACTGGGTAAAGCAGGCCTGATACCAAACATAGGCGCCATAAATACCGCGGATTTAATCTGTCCTGGATGATGCATGCAATACAAAGCCCCTATTGCACTGCCCATAGAATGACATAACAAGTGCGGTTTTTCTTGACTATTGGGTAAGACGATTTGCTGTATAAACAGATCAAGATCAGCAACGTAGTCACCAAAGTCATCAACGTAACCCATATGTGGATTGGCCGTCATCCGGTCAGACAATCCTTGGCCGCGATGATCATGAATAAAAACCGAGTAGCCATTTTGATAGAGGTCATACATCACCTCCTTATATTTTACATAGGCTTCGATACGGCCTGACGAAATAACAATTGAACCAATGGCATTGGGGTGTTTAACCCACGCATAGGCGAGACTCAGCTTGTCATGGGTAATAACCTGCCCATGTTGAACATGCTTTTGCCAAAAAGGTTGGATAAGGTCGATGTACGTTTTGGTGAGTCGCTCATCTGAGCTTAATAAAAAAGAATCAGTCATCAGGGTAAAAAGGCCTAGGTATTAAGCAACTATGGTATCAAGTGAGACGTAAACTGACGATGCTTTTACTCAAATTATTAGTGCGGCTTTTTACTCTGCTTTTTCATATAACTGTTTTCAATTGAACGCAAAATATCGCGCCAACTTACAATACCAACGGGTTTACCGTCTTCATTTACAATCGGAATACATGAAATATTATAGCGATTAAAAATACTGATAGCAGTATGTACATCGGCATTCGGTAACAAGGTAATCGGTTTACGAGTCATTATTTGATGCACTTTACGATTTAGGGTAACAGTGTCATGGGGTGTTTCTCTAGGGGTGCCAATAAAGGGGCTTAAAGCTTTTAACAAATCTCGGTCAGATAACACCCCGAATAGCACCCCGTCTTCAACCACAAGTAAATGATGAAACTTAGCGTTTTCAAAAATATGTTTTACTACTTTTAACGTATCATCAAGCCCAACACTGACTATAGGTTGAGTCATTAACTTACTGACAAGCATCTCGGCCCCTTTGCTGACGTAAAATCCTGCTTACTTTATAAATATTCACAAGCTGTTTAAATGTAAAGCTACGTTAACGAAAATCACGGGTAAGCGCCATTGATTTAGGTTAGCGCTTCGTCATTGACTGTGGGCAAGGAAATCGTGACGCTTAGTCCTCCATTGGGTAAATTTACCGCTCGGATCTTACCTTGATGTTGAAGTATCGCTTGGTGGGCAATCGCCAACCCCAAGCCTACCCCACCCGATGCTCTGTCCCGAGCCAACGATTCACGATAGAAAGGCTCAAAAATCCGACTCAATTGCTCTTGTTCAATGCCTTTTCCATCATCCCTTATGTCTATAGTCAACCAAGAGTCTTGATGAACCAGAGAGACCTCGATGATATTGCTGGCATAATTGATGGCGTTTCTGAGCACATTTTCGATTGCACTGGTTAACATTTGGCCATCGCCATCTAAATAACAGTGCTGCGCCGAATCAAAAATGATGTGCTTATTTTGTTCCTGCGCCTCAAATCGAGCGTCACTAATAAGGGGCACCAGTAATGACTGAATATCCACTATGCTTTTGTGCAGCAATGACTGAGGGTTGTCTAAACGAGACAAAGTAAGCACCTGAGCTATCATTTTATCGATTTGCGCGGCTTCTTTTTCAATGCGCGTAATTGACGACAGTAATACATCCTTTTCTATGCGCTCAGCCTCATCCTCTTCACATTGTTGTTGTAAAATGCCGATCGATAATTGTAAACGCGCTAAGGGTGAGCGTAGCTCATGTGAAATATCGGCAAGCAAGCGTTTTTGACTGCCCATCAAACGCTCAACTTGCTCTGACATAAAATTAAAATCACGGCCTAAACGCCCTATTTCATCCCGGCGCTTGCTCGCACTACCAACTCGAATGGCTAAATTTCCTGTCGCCATTTGCTTACTGGCATCCTGCAATTGTTTTATGGGGTTGACTAATGAACGTGCAAACCAAAAGCACAGTAACGCGCTTATCGACAGCGCAATGGCAAAAATAAATTCCGGATGCTGGCGCTTTACTCTGCCCATAAACTCTGGGGGGGCGAGCCTTCCCACAAACAATAAGTAGTTTTTGCCCGAGTAAATAATCGAACTTGGCCCCACAAAACTACCTAAGCCTATATCGACACTGATGGGTGAGGTAGAGGGCGCGAGTTTTAAAAAGGCATGTTCATTTATTCCCATACGAGGGGGTAAAGAGCTAATAACACGGCCATCCGCAACATCCACCAGCACTAAACCGATTTGATTTCGCTTGCCCATGTGCAAAACCACGTTATCTATGCTTTCCATATTGACTTGCTGGTGCAATCTATCTTGCAAAATTTGAGTGTAATAATTGAGCTCACTGACATCCGCTGAGCGCATTGGGCTAAATCGCACCTCATCACTTAATTGTTTCATGATCCACATGGACCCACTCATCATAATAACGGTGACGATCCAAAACCATAAAAACAACTTGATATACAGGTGGTTAGCGGGATTAAAATGAGATAAGAATTTCATTTTTTAACCATATAAATATAACCGGCACCGCGGTGAGTTTTAATTTTTTCATCTGCATTTTTGTGACTTAACTTCCGCCTAATGTTGCTAACATGCATATCAACACTGCGATCAAAAGCGGCTAACTTTCTGCCCAATACCTTTTCACTTAAATCCTGTTTACTAACCAAGTTTCCATGATTGAGCATTAATAAATGCAATATCGAAAACTCAGTGCCGGTTAGCTCCAAAACACTGTCGTTACAACTTACCATTTGGTTTGACGGGGAGATGATGACATCATCCAGCGTTAAGGTTTGATGCATGCTAGTACTGGGCAGCAGTTCCATACGTCTGACGATAGCTTTAATTCGGGCAGATAACTCTCGATGGTTAAACGGTTTAGGTAAATAGTCGTCGGCGCCCAACTCCAAGCCAAAGATTTTATCAAAATCATCCCCCTTGGCTGTCAGCATTAATACTGGCGTGTGATGACTACTACGCAGCTTTTTTAATACTTCAAAGCCATCGATACGCGGCAACATCACGTCTAATAAAATTAAGTCATATTTTTTATTAGACGTCGCTCTGAGTAAACCCGATTCGCCGTCATGGCAAACGTCAATTTCGTATCCTTGCGGTTTGAGGTATTGAACTAGTAGAGCGGTAAATTCAATATCGTCATCGATGAGAAGTAGCTGCTTATTTTTCATGTAATTCGTGCTTTATCCTAGCGGATTGATGTTGATAAACCGAGTGTTACTATAACCCAGCTGCAAGTGAGTGCAGAGGCACATTTACACAAGCTTTACACAAAGCCCTAGCCGAAGTGACTCTTCAAACGTAACAAGTGGTATTCACTACGGTTAAGTCAACACGTTACAAGTTTGGCAACAAGCGTTGATATTCTCCATCGATGAACAAGGGAGAAGTAATTAACATATCAGCGGTTGAGGTATTGCATGCGACCGGAATATTCCAGACTGAGCACAAGCGTAACAAGGCTTTCACATCTGGATCATGGGGAGCAGGATTGAGGGGATCCCAAAAAAATACTAAGCAGTCGAGTCTATTTTCAGCAATCAAGGCGCCAATTTGCTGGTCTCCCCCTAAGGGACCGCTTTTATAACGATGTACATCTAACCCTAATTCTTGGGCAATCAAGCCACCAGTTGTGCCCGTTGCTACCAATTTATGTTTACTCAGCTCACTTTTATGCTGCAATGCCCAGCTAACTAAATCAGGCTTTTTATGATCGTGTGCCACTAGAGCGATGGTTTTTTGCATACTCACGCTAACCCTTATAAAAATGACAATTAATAAACATTGAATTACATGACTTCTACCCGATTTTGGCCTTTTACCTTGGCTTGGTAAAGAGCAATTTCGGCTTTTTGAATCAGTAAAGTAGAGGATGAAAATTGTTTCGGTTTGATAACACCAACCCCAATGGTGGCACTTAAAAATTGAGTATGGTCAGCGTGTACAAAGTCCTTCGACAGTATATTTTGCCGAATCTGCTCAGCTAACTTCTGCGCTACATCAGCTTGGGTTTCGGTTAATATCACCACAAATTGCTCTCCACCATAGCGCACCACCAAATCTGTGACGCGCTTAACACTATCTCGAATAATGTCAGCGACGTGCACTAGACATTTGTCTCCGAACACCGGGCCATGTTTTAAACTTATGCCTCTAAAATCATCGACATCAATCATCAACAGCGCAATGACAGATTCGTTTCTAATGGCTAATTTCCATTGATACTCAAAGCAATCAGTAAAATATTGACGATTATAAATTTTGGTTAATGAATCTGTCTTACTCAACAAATCAAGGTTTTGTTTTTGAACTTGTAAATCCAGCTCTTGTTTATAAGCGTTGCGGTAGTCTTTATTTAAGCGGTAGCCAAATGAGATTAAGAAAAACCAGTGCAGCATGATGATCCAACAGATCCCGTTTAACTCGGGTTTTAGCATGCTAGAGATCATGGCCGGTACAAGCATAATAGCGACATAAAGTTGCGGCACCAGAAACTTAGCTCTAAAACTCGCCACGGCGCCACCGGCAATAATAGCGATAAACATCACCAGTGCTAATAACAAAACACTAAAGCGCTCATCAATTATCGCCAAGGTGAACAACACTGACCAAAAAGCACCATGAGTGAGCAGCAATCCATAATGCAATAGCATCCATCTTTTGGGCAGCTTGAAGTAGACATATTGGTGCAAAAGAATGTGGCATAGACGAAATAAGGTAATCGTCACTAAAACGATGGAAAGTTGCAGACTTAGTAGCGGCTGCTGCTGATAAAAGCCAGTACCGAAAAGCATGACAGTCCAAGCCACAATGTAAACAAACAAGCCCGCTCGGGAGTTTGCCTCGAAATCATGGTCAGACCGTCCCGTTAAGTTATCTAATTGAGGCTCAATATTTTCATTCACGCTTTTAGGCCATGTTTCATTTATCAATAGCTATCCTAGCAAGAGAAAAAACCTATTTGAGTGAACTACTTGTTTATACATACTTGATGTATAAATTTCTGCAATAAATTTACTGTAGGCTCAACATAGTCTAAGTGCATAAACTCATCTGGTTGATGAGCTTGGTCAATACTGCCAGGTCCTAACACCAAAGTATCGCAACCAAGCAAATTAATAAAGGGGGCTTCGGTCGCGTAGTTCGCACTTTTCGCTGTTTTACCTGTTAATTTTTCTGCTAGTGCAATAATGTTTTGCTCATCTTTACACGCAAATGCAGGTGCTGTGGGGTACATTAAGTCTAAACTCAGTCGATTTGGAAACTGCTTGCGCACTGGCGCAAGAGCGGCATCTATCATCGCCAATGCTTCTTCATCACTTAATTCAGGGACTGCGCGTAAATCAAAATTGAGGAGGCACTGACCACAAATACGGTTTTCACCATCACCACCGTGGATATGCCCTAAATTCATTGTTACGTGTGGAACGCTAAACGCATCATCGTGATATTTCTGCTTTAGAGTCTCTTGTAGAGCCATTAATTGCCCAATCGCTCGATACATGATCTCAATGGCGTTAACGCCTTTGGCAGGATCACTAGAATGCCCTGCCTTTCCTTCTATGTTTAAGCTTTGCGCGATATGGCCCTTGTGCTTATAGATCGGAATAAGCTCAGTAGGCTCGCCGATAATTGCCATATCAGGTTTTATTAATTGCTGATCGGCAAAAAAGCGCGCGCCCGCCATAGAGGTTTCTTCATCAGCACTAGCAAGTATATACAGCGGTTTATTTAGCTTTTTTAAATCAACCTCTTTTAATGCTTCTAAGATGAAGGCAAAAAAACCTTTCATATCACAAGTGCCTAAACCGTAAATTTTTCCATCTCTTTGCGTTAATGAAAAAGGGTCAGATTGCCAACGACCTTCATCAAAAGGAACGGTATCAGAGTGGCCGCAAAGTAATAAGCCACCCTCACCAGACCCTATTTGAGCAAGCATATTAAACTTATTATTGGTACCAGGTACAGTTTGAATATTTATTGAAAAACCAAAATCTGCTAACCAGCTTGCTAACAAGTCAATAATCGCTCGATTTGACATGTCTATTTTTTCATCAAATGCACTTATTGAAGGGGTTTGAATGATTTGTCGATAGTGTTCTAAGAAAGAAGAATGTTGCATAAGCCTCTGCATATATATTTATTCACTTTTATTGCATAACTATCCCGCATATGGCATTCTACTGTCAATGCGGTTTATGCCCCTTTGGTCTATAAACCATACTTTAGCTCAATTTGGTTTCATAACGAATATGGTAATGTTCATTTCATCAACTATTTCCCTGCCTAGCTTCGCCAGCAAGTTGTATCGACGATAGTCGACGTCTGATGCGTATAGCACACTCTTTACCTTTGAGGTTAATACTTAAAGGTAAGGAGTGATTTTTTTGTTTTTGTTACCTTGTTCGTAAGAAGAGATTATTAAATGTTGAAAACTTGTATTATCGGCGCGAGCGGTTATACCGGCGCAGAACTCGCTTTATTACTGCAGCAGCACAGCCAATTCGAACTCAGTGCCTTATATGTATCAGAAAAAAGTCTCGACGCGCACAAACAGCTCGGTGACTTGCATGGCTTTTTATACGGCCGTATTGATCTGGCTTTACAGCCGTTAAAAGACGCAGACATGGGGTTATTAGCTAACGAAATGGACGTTATTTTTCTAGCGACGCCCCACGAAGCGAGCCATGAATGGATGGACAAGTTAGCCGGGAAAAAAGCTGTGGTCATGGATCTATCAGGCGCCTTTCGTCTAAAAAATACTGCTGTGTTTGCGCAATATTACGGTTTTGAAAACACCCAAGCGCATTGGCTGGAGCAGGCTGTTTATGGTTTGGCAGATTGGCATCAAGACGCAATCAAAACCGCAAGTGTGGTTGCCGTGCCGGGCTGTTACCCCACTGCTTCACTCACCGCTTTAAAACCGCTACAAGAGGCTGGATTGCTTGATATACATCACCGCCCCATTATAAATGCGGTGTCTGGCGTTTCTGGCGCGGGTCGCAAAGCGGCCTTGAATAGTAGTTTTACCGAAGTGAGCCTTCAAGCTTACGGCGTGCTAGGTCACAGACATCAACCTGAAATCGCCACTTATTTGGGCAATGAAGTTATTTTCACGCCTCACTTGGGAAATTTTAAACGGGGCATACTCGCCACAATTACTGTCAAAGTAAAAGCAGCCGTAAGCGCAGAACAAATCAATCAAGCTTACCAACTGGCTTATGCCAGTAATCCTATTGTTCGTTTACGTGATTCATGGCCAAAAATAGACGATGTAGCGCATAGTCCTTTTTGTGACTTATTTTGGAAGTATGATGAGCAAAGCGGTTATCTGGTCGTTGGTAGTGCCATTGACAATTTATTAAAAGGCGCCGCTTCTCAAGCTGTTCAATGCGCAAACTTGCGTTTTGGATTTGAAAGTCATTTGGATTTAGTAGGTTAACGCCATGAAAACCATAGTCATAAAAGTAGGCGGTGCATTTATGCAAGCCGACGAGCTTGCTTTAGCTTTGCTTGATACGATTAAGAAGTTGCAAGAAGAAGTGTGCGTGGTGCTTGTTCATGGTGGTGGTCCCATGGTCGAAGAACTCTTAGCCGCACTTAATTTACGTAGCAATAAAGTCAATGGTTTACGGGTCACGCCAGAAGAACAAATGCCCTTTATTACCGGCGCTCTTGCTGGCACTGCCAATAAGCAACTTTGCGGCTTAGCTATAAAAGCAGGCTTAAATCCAGTGGGTTTGAGTTTAGCCGACGGAAAAATATGTATTGGCTCAGTATTAAGTCCCGAATTGGGCCGAGTAGGCTCAGTGGTAGCGGGCAATGCCCACTTGCTACAATTATTGGTTAGCAACGACATGTTACCCATTATCAGTTCTATTGGCGCGGATCCTGAGGGGCGCTTACTCAATGTGAATGCTGACCAAGCTGCTACCGTCATTGCCCAATTACTAAAAGCGGAACTCATTCTCTTATCGGATGTCCCTGGGGTATTAGATGCCAACCGAACCTTAATCGAAAAATTAAATAAAAAGGAGATTGATGCCTTGATTGAAGAGGGTGTCATTCGTGACGGCATGGTTGTTAAAGTGCAAGCTGCTTTGACCGCGGCGCAAAGTTTGGGCCGCAGTGTCACCATAGCAAGCTGGAAATCTGCGCCTAAACTGTTAGGCTTTTTGCACAACGAACCAGTTGGTACGCAAATTTCACCTGCGCCAAGCGCAATTCAACCACAACAATAAAGGTTAAAGGCAGATTAATGAAACAGGATTTATTGACTCTGAAGGATTGGGATAAAACACAATTAGAGCAGTTACTTACCTTAGCACGCACCATAAAAGCAAATCCTAAAGGCTACCGTAAAGCCTTAGACGGCCTATCGATCGTAGCGTTATTTGAAAAGCCCTCACTGCGTACCCGCGTCAGTTTTGACATTGGCATTAACAAACTAGGCGGCCATTTAGTCTACCTAGACAGCCAGTCAAATAAATTGGCCGGACGTGAAGATGTAAAAGACATGGGCGCAAATCTAGCCTGTTGGGCTGATGCTATTGTGGCGCGAGTTTTTGCTCATTCAACCTTAGAAGAGTTGGCAGAATCAGCAGATGTTCCGGTTATTAATGCCCTATGCGATAAATATCATCCTTGTCAGGCAGTTGCTGATTATTTAACCATCAGTGAGCGCTATGAGGACCTAAGCAAGGTAAAATTAGCTTATATTGGTGATGGCAATAACGTTACCCATTCACTTATGTTAGTGGGTGTGGCTTTAGGTTGTGAAGTTATCGTGATCACGCCAAAAGGCTACGAAGTTGATGCAGAAATCATAACGCTGACCGAGCAACGTGCAGCGCAATTCGGCGGGAAATTAACCGTCAGCACCGATATAAAGGCTGCCATAGGCGCCCATGTTCTATACACCGACACATGGATTTCTATGGGCGACACTACCCCACTGGCACAAATCAAAGAAGTCTTTGACCCCTATAAAATCGATGAAGCCTTGATGGAATTAACAGGCGCTGACTATGCGATGCATTGCCAACCCGCTCATCGCGATGTAGAAATCAGTGGCAGCCTTATCGATGGCGACAAATCTTTACTCATGCAACAAGCTGAAAACCGCATGCATGGGCAAAATGCAATATTAGTACAATTACTGGCTGCTAATTTTACACCAGCTAACTAAACCTCATCACATTTAGAAAACGACTTACAGCAGGAACAAACAACATGGCTAAAAAACAAATTAAAAAAGTAGTACTCGCCTATTCAGGTGGTTTAGATACCTCAGCAATCATTCCTTGGTTAAAAGAAAATTACGAGGGTTGTGAAGTTATCGCCTTTGCCGCAGACGTAGGTCAAGGCGAAGAAGAGCTTATCGGTTTGCGTGAAAAAGCCCTAAAAACCGGCGCAAGTGAGTGTTACATCGTTGATTTAAAAGAAGAGTTCATCGCTGACTACGTATTCCCCACCATTACAACGGGTGCCGTATACGAAGGTGAATACTTACTTGGTACATCTATGGCACGTCCTATTATCGCCAAAGCTCAAGTTGAAATCGCGCTAAAAGTCGGGGCTGATGCGTTATGCCACGGTTGTACCGGTAAAGGTAACGACCAAGTCCGTTTTGAAGGCACCTTTGCGGCCTTAGCCCCTGAATTAACGGTTATTGCGCCTTGGCGCGAGTGGGACATGGTCTCACGTGAAGACTTACTCGCTTACTTAGCCGAGCGTGACATTAAAACCTCAGCCTCTGCCACCAAGATTTACAGCCGTGACGCTAACGCGTGGCACATTAGTCATGAAGGTGGTGAGCTTGAAGATCCTTGGTGTGAGCCAAGTAAAGGGGTTTGGACATTAACGACTGATCCAGAAGATGCGCCTGATCAAGCAGAGCGAGTCATGTTAAGTTTTGATGCAGGTAAACTCATTGCCGTTAACGGTGAAGCATTGTCACCTTATGAAGCAGTAATGAAATTAAATACCATTGCTGGAGCGCATGGTGTAGGCCGTATCGACATCGTTGAAAACCGTTTAGTAGGCATGAAGTCTCGTGGTTGTTATGAAACGCCAGGAGGCACAGTAATCGTTGCCGCTTACAAAGCCCTAGAAACCTTAGTCCTCGACAAAGCCGCCCTTAAATATCGTGAGCAAATTGGCTTAGAATTTTCACACGTTATGTACGACGGTCGTTGGTTCACCCCCTTAAATGATGCCCTATTAGCGGGCGCTGCCAGCTTCGCTAAGAAAGTGACTGGCGACATCGTGGTGAAATTGTATAAAGGTCAAGCCACAGTGGTACAACGTCGTTCACCCAATAGCTTGTATTCTGAAGACTTTGCCACCTTTGGTGCCGATGACGTATACGATCAAAGCCATGCTGAAGGGTTTATTCGCTTATACAGTTTATCGAGCCGTATCAGCACCTTAAACCAAAAGGCTCGCGCCCTTAAAGAAGAAGGTAAAGCCTAATGAGTTTATGGGGTGGTCGATTTCAAGATGGCAGCAGCGCCATGTTCAGACGGGTAAACGATTCGTTTCCCTTTGATCGTGCCTTGGCAAGCCAAGACATTCGTGGCTCGATTGTATGGTCTCGTGCCATTTGTAAAGCTGGCGTAATAACGCAAGACGAGCAAGCTCAACTCGAAACAGCCTTAAACGCCTTGTTGGTTAAAGCTGACGCTGGCGAGCTTGATTTTGATGCAAGTAGTGAAGAAGACATACATAGCTTTGTTGAAGCCACCCTGATTGAACAGTTAGGTGACGTCGCACGTAAACTCCACACCGGCCGCAGTCGTAATGACCAAGTGGCCACCGATTTTCGTTTGTGGTGCCGTGAACATGTCGAGCTACTTAGTCAAGATTTACGACACGTTATTCAGTCTTTACTCAGTACCGCAAATAAGAATCTTGACGTTATTCTACCGGGTTATACCCATTTACAACGTGCGCAACCCGTTCGGTATCCTCACTGGTGTTTAGCCTATGTAGAGATGTTCAAACGTGATTTAAGTCGATTACACGATTTAAACGTGCGTTTAAACCAATGCCCCCTAGGCAGTGGTGCTTTAGCCGGTACGGTGTACCCTATTGATCGTCAAGAAATAGCCACGCAGTTGGGCTTCGACAGCCCATGTTTAAACAGCTTAGATGCGGTTTCTGATCGCGACTACGTGTTAGAAACCTTATTTGCTGCCAGCACCAGCATGATGCACTTGTCGCGCATGGCAGAAGATTTGATCTTCTTTAACACCGGCGAAGCAGGTTTTATCACCTTAGGTGACCAAGTCACCTCTGGTTCATCCTTAATGCCACAAAAGAAAAATCCTGATGCCCTAGAGCTCATTCGCGGTAAATGTGGTCGGGTATTTGGTAGCTTGCAAGCTATGTTGGTGACCATGAAAGGCTTACCTTTGGCCTACAACAAAGACATGCAAGAAGACAAAGAAGGCCTGTTTGACGCAATGACACAATGGCATATTTGTTTATGTATCGCCAGTGAAGTCATCGACACCATCAAACTTGATAAAGAACGCTGTGCTAAAGCGGCCCGTGAAGGCTATGCCAACGCCACTGAACTGGCTGATTATTTAGTGGGTAAAGGGATCCCCTTTAGAACCGCTCATGATATTTCTGGCCAAGTAGTACTGGCTGCGCTTGCTCAGAAAAAAGCCATTGAAGAACTCAGCTTGCCTGAGCTCAAGGAATATTCAGCGTTAATTGAAGACGATGTCTATGAAATTTTGCAACTTGAGTATTTGGTCAATAAACGCAGCATTTTGGGCGGTACTGGCATAGAGCCGGTCAAACAAGCCTTAGCTAGTGCTCTCGCGTTTAACCAACAATAGTCGCAAAACCTAAACCAAGAAAAGGAATCAATGTGGTCGTTTCGCATATAGATAGTGTCAAAACTATTCGTAATTCAGCTCCGTATATCAATGCTCATCGTGGTAAAACCTTTGTCTTGATGTTTGGTGGTGAAGCCATAGAAGACGCTAACTTCGCTAATATTATTCATGATATCGCCCTGCTTAATAGCTTAGGAGTAAGACTGGTATTAGTGCACGGTGCACGGCCGCAAATTGATCAACGTGTGCAATTACGCAATTTGCCCTTTCGTTTTCAAGACGATATCCGTATTACCGATAAACAAACCCTTGAATGTGTTAAAGATGCAGCAGGGTCGGTAAGGGCACAAGTGGAAGCACTATTAACCATGGGCTTGCCCAACTCGCCCATGCACGGTGCGCAAATTCGCGTCTGTTCAGGTAATTTAGTCGTCGCTATGCCCATTGGCGTGCGTGACGGCGTGGATTTTGAAAATACCGGCTTGGTACGCCGCATTGATGTCAATGGTATCAACGACCATCTCAACGATGGCTCAATTGTACTGCTTTCGCCAATGGGCTATTCGCCAACAGGCGAAGTATTTAATTTATCGCACGAAGATGTGGCAACCAATGCGGCTATTTCGTTAAAAGCCGACAAGCTTATTTTATTTACCCCAGATGATGGCATCATAAGTGAAGATGCTCACCTGCTGCGTAATATAGAAATTGACCAATTGTACGGTATGCTGAATAACCCGTTTTATGCCGCGCAAAAACTCTCTTTGCAAGCTATCGCTTCAAGTTTGGAGTCAGGAATTAGTCGTTGTCACTGTGTAAGTTACCGTCAAGATGGCGCCTTATTACAAGAGCTCTTTACTCGTGATGGTGCAGGCTCGCTTATTGCCCAGCGTTCTTACGAACAATTACGCGCGGCCAATATCGAAGATGTGGGCGGGATACTAAAACTTATTAATCCACTTGAAGAAAAAGGTATCTTGGTGAAACGCTCAAGAGAGCGTTTAGAAAGTGAAATCGAGTTATTTACCTTAATTGCCCGAGACGGCATGACCATCGCTTGCGCTGCACTTTATCCTTACCCAGAAGAAGAGATGGCTGAGTTAGCCTGCGTTGCTACTCATAGCGACTACCGTGGTGGTAATCGCGGTGAACGATTGTTACACGCTATTAAAACTCAAGCCTTACAACAAGGCATTAAGTCTATTTTTGTTTTAACCACCGTGACGGGGCATTGGTTTTTAGAACAAGGTTTTATGCCTGCCAGTCTGGAAGACTTACCAGCTAAAAAGAAAGAGCTTTATAATTTTCAGCGTAAATCCAAAGTATTTATCTTACATTTATAATAATACAAGGGGCTGCAGTCTTTTGCTGTTTGCCCTCGTTCAAACTAGATTCTGCCCCCCTATGACACATTCGCTACAAACAGGACCCATCATGACCCAGCAAGAATTACTTTTACAACTCAACACGACACCTGAGCTTGTTCAATTTAGTGATGTAATCCAGATGATAACCACCCACTTCGATTATCAAGCCACAAGGTTTAAAAATGGCGACGTTGTCAACGAAGCTGGAAGTAATGAAGGCTCATGCAAACTCTTGTATTTTGCTCAGTTCAAGCAGTTGCCTGAGACTCAAACCCTGCATTTATTTGGGGATTACTATCGTCAAGATGTATTGGCAAACCCAAGTGGTAGTGATCATGGCAATATTCGAAACTTTATGAAATTTGGTTGGCAGGGCGTGCAGTTTGAGGGCGTGGCGCTGACTGAAAAATAACACAGACAAATGACAACAAAACAAGAAAGAGCGCTAACACAGCGCCCTTTTAATTAAAAAAGCGTTCAACTCCCCAGATACAGCCAAGAATGACCGTCGCCACGGATATCAGCGGCACTATATAGTGGCGGTATAAGGCATATTTACTCAGCCACCACAATGTAGGTAAAACAAGGGCTGATAAGGCAAGCTGGCCTATTTCTACGCCTAAATTAAATGCCAGTAATGGAATAAAAATAGGCGCGCCCGCGCTGCCAAGCCCTAAACCCGTTAACACATTAGCAAAACCGAAACCATGCAGTAAACCAAAGGCGCTAGTGAGTAACCATCGATTCGGCGGACGATGTTGATAGTAGAGATTTTCTAGCCCCACATACACGACCGTTAGCGCAATCGCCAGTTCAATCCAGTGTTGCGGTAAGTTGAAAATGTGCAGTGAAGCCAAGGATAACGTGATGGTGTGCGCCACAGTAAAGCAGGTAATAATGAGCGCGGCGGCTTTCCACGTTCTGCATACAATCAATAAGGCCAATAAAAAGAGTAAATGATCAAAGCCGATTAAAATATGATGCACACCCAAGCTCAGAAAGCTTAAAAATACCCCCTCGTTATTCGCTTGTTTGGTCTTGCCATCAAACGACACTTCGTCATAACGGTGAGTAAAAGTGTGAATAAATAAACCCACTTGGATATGCTGAGAATTAAAAATACTTAGGGTAAGTTTAAATTCTGGATTGGTCTGATCAATAAAATCACTGCGAAAACCCAGCATGCCTAAGGCTGAATCAGGATAAAAAAGTGTAAAAATCACAGAGTCGGTTTCTGGGATGATTTTTATCTCAACAGTGTCAGCGCTCATAGGCTCACCATTGAGGGTTATCTCAAAAAATTGTTTGGCTTTGTGACTAAGGTGTGTCCGTATATTCGGCAGATTCTCGACACTGAGCTGATTATTCTGATTAATCAGATCTTGAGTGAAAATATCCGCGGTTACGGCAGCTAAATACAGCTCAAGGGTCAGTTGATGTTGTTGGTTTATGTTGACTTTTGCCTCGCCAGAAAATACATCATGGGCATGACTCACCCAAGTAAGCATCAGTAAAGCGATAAAAATGACAGCGCGTATTAACATCAAAATACTCTATACAATTAGCAATAACCAACAACAATTCATTTCATGCCACGAAAAAGGCACAAGTTTTTTGACTTGTGCCTTCATTTTTCACTTACTTACATCTTATAAGAAAAACCTACTGAGTACTCTCGTCCAGACCACTGCAAATCAGTAAGACGACCAGGACCGGCATTTTCGCTTTTTACTTCGCTTAGTAAGTTACGGCCATCAATATACACTTTTAAGCCATTATCAAAGGTGTAAATCAGCTTAGCATCCATGTAACCGGCTTTATCTACAAACACGGGGTTGCCTGAGCGGTCAGAAGTAGCGCGGGCTAAATATTCGTCTCGGTAGTTATAAGCAATACGTGCACTCCAATGGGTATCTTCATAAAAAACAGACAAATTATATGAGTTTTTAGACATAGAAGGGAAAGGTAATTCCTCTCCAGTTAGACTATTAAATATGCCTACATCGGCAGATTCCATATACGTGTAGTTAGCACTCCCCCCCATGTTACTTAATATTCCGGGTAGAAAATCAAAGATAGTCGAGGCCTGTAACTCAAGGCCTTTGTTTTTGACCCCACTGCCATTGAGTTTCTGTTTTACATCCCACAGACGACCATCACCAAAAAAATCCACATCGTAGCGGGTATCGGCATCAATGATCCAGCTGGTAATGTCTTTAACAAAATAGCTGCCCGATATAATGGATTGGTCGTCCGGATACCAATTTAGTGCCACTTCCCATTGTTCAGCCATATAAGGTTTCAAAGCGGGGTTGCCTGCAGAACAGGTATTTCTGTTTTCATCTCCTAATTCTGACAACCTTGTGTAATAAATTTTACAGGTGGCATTAACGTTAAGATCGCTAGTTTTAGGATGAGCTAATACCTTAGCTGCGCCAACATACAACACTAATTGGTCAGGAATAAGACCCAAATTTAAGTTAATACTGGGCAGGGTATCTGAATAACCTTCAACCACGGTTTTGCGACCTAAGAAATTATCCGGATGATCAGGATCTTCAATGGGGGCTTGAGGCAGACCATTTGCGCCCACAAGCACATTACCCAATTCATCTTTTGGGTCAACATATACCGTTTCTCTTACATCGCCGTTGGCACCGATTTCGGTTTCCACATAACGTAAGCCTACGTTACCCCAGAACCGTAAACCCATTAACTCCCGTTCAAAATTAGCCTGCAAATAATAAGCATCTGTGTTGACCACCTGATCAAAGTTACCAAGTTTGGCATCTAAATCATTGCGGCTTACATTTTCTTGTGAAACAAATTTCATGACTTCAAGGAAAGGTTCACTATTCACTGCCCAATAAGTGCCTATGGTATCAACCCCTAAATCATACCCTTCAAACAATTCTCGTGACTCAAATGTGCGACCTGTTAATACATTGATATTGTCTTGCAATGTCCAAGGTACACCGTTATAGGAAGAACCCACGTCACGAATAATGTTGTATTCATAATTAATGTTTTCTACCGACACCGAACTACTGCGGTAGCCACCTCGGAAAATGGTAAAAAAATCAGAATCAGGAATATACGTAATATCGAGCTTTGCCATTATTTCTTTGGCTTCATCAGCAGTGGGTGCATATTTGTAACGTACTCGGTTACGATAACTGGCTGGGTCGTTTATATTAAACCTATCTGAGGTGTCATCCTCTGAGCCAGGGAGCCTGTTGTAAAAATACCCTTGGTTGTAATCCCATGAGGGTATTCCGCGCTCATCCAAGGTCACTTTAATTCCAGCAATATCATTGGTCGTGGTTTGCGTATCACGAGAATCAATATCTTGATCGGAGGTAGATTGCGATACCAAACCCTCAACTCGCCATGCGTCACGGGCATACACAAAACCAGCATCTAATAAACTGGTTGTTTGATCCCATGCAAAGTCTAAGGTTCGATTGGTAACACTAGCGGCTTGTGTCACAAAGGATTTAACGTTATGTAGCTCATCAACCACAACTGACTCAGGCATCACCCGCGCTGCTGACCCCACTGCTAAATCGATATTTAAGTCGAGCGCTTGTTTGTCACGGGTGTTGTAGGTGTAACCTACATGAGTCGAAAGGCTATCATTTAAGCGATACTGCAGCATCACTTGCGAGCTTAGGCGTTTTTCATCTCGCCCCCAAATACCATATCGAGGCGTTGCTGGTGAAAATTCCCACCACTGTTTTTCACAGGCAATCGGATCGGTGGCTGCCATACAATCAGCTTGCACGGTAATATCGGCATAGGCCGCATCAATAGACGTTTTCTCATCTACACCATCATAATCAGCGTAACGATTCCATTCAGTGTTTCTAATCGCGTGGATCATGGTGCTTTTGTCGGAACCAGTCACATTGAGAAGCAAACCTAAGTCTTCAGTAAACTTGTACACACCAACAAAATTAAATTTCGGACTGACGTTACCAATCAAATCGTTATATTGTCCCTCGGCACTTACAGACAAAAAGTTTGACTCAAACTCATTAGGTTTGCGGGTTTCAACTTGTATCGTGCCACCAATTCCTCCTTCCGTCATACGGGCTTCAGAGCCTTTAATCACATCAAGAGCCTTAATTAATTCAGAGGCCATATCACGGAAATCTACGCCCCGAGTTCCACCAAAACCAAGGGCTGATACATTATTCACTTCAACTTTCACTAAGTCGGGCTCAACCCCCCGTAAACTAATTTGATTCCCTTCGCCAAAATCGCGACTGAGTTGCACACCCGGAATACGTTGTAGCGCTTCAGCTACGTTTTTATCGGGAAACTGGCCAATATCCTCAGCGACTAACGAATCCATCATGGTGCCGCCATTCTTTTTACGGTCTAAGGCTTTTAACTGACTAAAGCGCATTCCCGATACTTCAATGACCTCGACTCCGGATTCATCGGCCTCAGTGTCACTGATTTCTGATTCTAATTCGGCTGGTGCCGGATTTTTTTCTACTTGCTGCTCTGCGAGCGTTTGCGGCTCTTGAGCGGCATAAATTGGGGTCATTACAACCAGCGCTGCACTACTGGCGAGAATGGCAGCGATAGTTTTACCTAAAGTATTGTGTTTGAAATTAATCATGATTCCCTCATTCTAATTTGAGTTATCTGGAGAGCTAAACTTCTCTTTTCATATCGTGATAACGCTGCCATAAAAAACGATTTTTATGGCAGCCCTTGGGTTTATTGACACGCAATCGGGAGGGGCGCATTGCCGCCCGAGGTTGACTCGATAGTTAAACTGTCAACGTTAGCCAAACCACCAGCCGTTCTTGAAATAAGGGCAATATCAGCTTCCCCAGTTTGTAACTCAACAGTGACGGTAACCGGTACATAAGTCGTCCAATCACCTGGGTTCATGTCTACTTTGGCTACCGCTTCAGTACCATTGATGTCGAGTCTGCCCCAACGGTTATCCGTGCCGCCGTTGGCGTAAACAAAGGTAAAGGTGTAACTTCCCGCTTCAAGCACATTCACTTTCCAGTAAACACCTTTGTCGAGTTCGTTAGCGGTATTGGAAAAACCAGTCCCAGTAAAACCAGGGTTGTTGTTTTCAACCGCGCCATCCACTTTACAGAAACCCACTTGGTCCTCCTCTAATAGCAAAGACGTCACCACCGGTGCGGCCTCAAATTTTACCTCAGCTTCAGGATCAGTATTTATCACCGTGCCATCACTCATGGTCACTTTGAACATGTACCAATAAGTCGTATCTTCAACCAGACCGGTGGTATCTTGATACACTCCTTCAGCATCAACTCCACTGGCAATACGCTCACGGCCGTCAAGGGCATTTGTAGTATTCCGATACAACTCAATTCCGCTGATGCTGGTGAAGAAGTTTTCTAATTTCCATGACAAACTAATCCCACCATCACTGAGCACTGAGAACAAATTCGCCTTAGGAATAGGCACGGCAAACAAGGTCTCACCTTCTGCATCGGTATTCACTGTTGTACCGTCAGCCAGACGCACTTTAAACATGTACCAATAGGTGGTGCCATCCACTAAGCCGGTGGTATCGGTGTAGCTACCTGCGACAGGAACGCTGCTTGCCACCCTGACTCGATTCGCTGTACCGGCAATCGTATTACGATAAAGCTCAATATAATCAATCTCTTGACCAAAGTTTTGCAAGTTCCAAGTGATATCCACTTGTTGACCATCAGACTGCACATTCATATTGGTTATATTGGCCGCATTGGTAATTTCACCTTCAACATCGGTACTTGGGGTTGAGCCATCCGCTAAGGTGAGTTTGAACATGTACCAATAGGTAACGCCTGGTTCAGCTGTCGTATCGAGGAAGGTACCTTGCAATACGTCAGTGTCAGGCAATATCGTTAAACGAGTACGACCACCCGCTTGAGGTAAGGTATTACGGTACAATTGTGAACCGACTATTACAGGGAAGTTTTGTAAATCCCAACTTAAGGCGATACCAGCATCTGTGTACGTAGAGGTGAGATTTGTCACGGGTACAATAATATGTTCACCAAAAACAGGGTCGGCACTTATTGGATCACTGCCTGAAACCTCAAACTCTATCCAGTAAAAATACTTGCCACCAGGCACCGTTGATGGATCGAGCCAAGAGCTCGTCGATACCGCAGGAGAGCCTACTGAAACACGCGTTGCTGAATCAGGTGGGGTATTTCCATCAACGGCATCCGCTCGGTAGATTGTGATGGTATTGGCATCAACATTTTTAGTTGACCATTCTAGTGTTACGCCATCTGGTGAACTGACCCCGTTAAACACTACAAGAGGAATTAAACTTGATGTGAGTTTGGTTTTCGATAGTGCAAGCTCAGAAATTTCAGCGCCACTGCTGTCTTTTAACACTGCCCAGTAATAATAGGTCACATCAGGTAGTGCAGTATCATCATCGAAGGTGGTTTGCCCCTGAGGTAATAGCCCCACACTGACTCTTCCGGCCACACTGTCGGTGGTGTTGCGGAATATTTCGATACTGTCGGCATCAACATTATTTAAATAAACATTGATTGAAACACTATCCTCATCACCTTGCGCCACTAACTTTGTTAACTCACCCAATTCCACGGTTTGCATGGTGAATTGGGGCCATTCACGTATCGAGGTTAATGCTGTATCGGTGTCACTGCCTAAATAGAAACTAGGATGTGGGGGTTGATTGTACGCAACATTTTGCCAAGCAATGGCTTCACGATACTGCACGTCGTGCATTAGAGTGGGTAACCTGATATCCGTAGGTATTGTAGTTGAAAAGATCATTAACTCTGTGCTGTCAGTATTAGCAAAGACAACTTCTTCGCGCCAATCACCGAACAAGTCAGCAGATAAACTTGGGGTTGCCTTAGTACCGTTGTTTGATACTGCATTAAAGGCACTACCTTCAAATATCACTTCAGAACGACTAGTCTGAGGATTCCACTTATAAATATTTGTTCCGTCTAACAACTCTCTGAGTAAATCACCATCCCACCAAATGGCAAAATTCATTTGAGCAGGTCTTTCGGTGTGCCCTTCTAAAATAACCGTTCCATCAGCAGCCACTAGCCCACCGCGGGATCCCCAATTTTCATTGCCGCTATAATTAGGGTCAATATCCACACTCACACCGCGACCAACGTCAGCACCATCAGAAGGACGACGCCATAAAATTGCGCCTGTTTCGGCATCGTGAAGCTCTACGCCGTACTCGATACCATCTTTGGTGTAACTCGTTGGGCTTTCATGCACCATGAACACTTCTAAGCCGGGGCGGCTTGGATCAATATCAGACATATGCAAGGCATCGCCATGCCCTAAGTCAGTGCTATATAAAGCTGTGCCGTCATTATCGATAGCAGCGGCACCAAAGATGATTTCGTCAAATCCATCAGCGTCGACGTCGCCAATCGTTAAGCTGTGCGCACCTTGTCCAGCAACAATAGCATCAGCAGCACCGAAATTTGTATCAAAGGTCCAGCGGCTCACAAATTTGTTATCCCGCCAGTCATACGCCGCAACAACGGCGCGAGTATAGTACCCGCGAGACATAAGTAAGCTTGGAGAATCGTCACCTAAATAAGCCACTCCAGCCAAAAACCTGTCGACCCTATTGCCGTAAGTATCGCCCCAATCACCGACGTTACCGCGAGCAGGTTCATAGTTAATGGTGTCGAGTGCTTCACCTGATAAACCATCAAACATGGTCAAAAATTCTGGGCCATCCAATATATAGCCCGAAGCATTGCGATAAATTGCCGTTGGGTCACCAATAACCGTGCCGCGACCATCAATGGTGCCATCGGCGGTTTTCATGGCGATTTCAGCGCGACCATCTTGATCAAAGTCAAAAGCCATAAATTGGGTGTAGTGAGCCCCTGAACGAATATTAGGGCCAAGATTAATGCGCCACAGTTGTTTGCCTTCCATGGTATAGGCATCAATTAAGGTATCGCCTGTTGCCCCTGATTGGGCATTATCCTTGGCATTACTGGGATACCATTTGACCAGCAGTTCATACTGACCATCACCATCTAAGTCTGCGGCTGAAGCATCATTAGCGCTGTAACTGTATTCGCTACCCTCAACAAAACCATTTTCAGGTTTATTCAGTGCAATACTTAGATAGGAATTAGTCCATGCTGAGCGTTTTTTAGAAGCACCGACTTCTTGCTCGGATACAAAGGCTTTTACCTGGTAACTATCTGTGGCTAGGCCTGTCTTGTCTTCGTAAAAGGTCCGATCAATGACATAATTTGTTGTCAATAATTCATCATTTTTATAAATTTTAAAGCTGACCTTTTGAGAATCAGAGCCTAAAAAACGCCAACTGAGCACATTGCCATCTGCTGTCGGCATAACCACCAGGCCTCTATCTAAAAATTCAAGCGCCTTACCATCTCGTGCGGGATCACTAAGTTCGACAACGACTGGCGGTGTACCGGTATCTACCACAACCTCATTATCTGGCGTGAAGTCCTGCTTACAGCCTGTTATTGCCGTCGATAACATAAGGGGCAGCATTACTTTTGCGAATAAACGACCTTTCTCTTTTTGTACCCAACCATCCGAACTCATTGTTGTTATCTCCTAAAAATAATATTCATCTATATATTTGGTCGATGTTTAAGCAACACACCATTGGAAAAGCGGTATCAATAATGAGGGTATAAACAGGCTCGGTAGTACTTTAAGCAAAAAGTAACCAAAATCAGCCACACCAACCCAAATTAATCATAAGCCATCATATGTAATCAAATAGATAATTCCTATAACACTTGGTTAACATTATTCATATATGAATAATTATTTTTACGTTTCAGCAAAATGGGGAGAATAAATCTAGTTTTGGGGTGGGCAAGGAACAGTGCGCCCCCTTATCTAAATATGAATTAAAAATATTAGAATTATCAATGACCTTAATTTACTTCCTGAACACTAGATTTAAGCCTGTCACCATTTAAATATTCATATATAAAACTTTTCACATTTTTTCGTGAATGGTATTTATGTCGCTAAGTTGATGAAAAAACACACTTAATGAAATCCAAAACAAAGTCACAACCAATCAAATACAGTCAGAATGTTAATAAACTTGATTGCATTTGCATCATAAAACTTTATATTGCGCGCAGCCTTCATTTGTTAACGAAAGGTATAATTTACGTAAACTTTAAGAAAAACTAACATGCGGGACACGAATCGAGGAATGACATGAATAAATATCTTGTTTTATCAGTATTACTGCTATCAGTGATAGGTTGCGGTGGACAAAAGAGTACAGAGATAGGCAGCACCGCCCCTCCTATTATCGCCCCTGCAGAACCAAGCAATCCGCCGCCAACAACACCTGAACCGAATGAAGTTATCATTGAAGAAATGACAGCTGGCTTTTGTACCTTAACTGGGGAAGTCGAAAACGAATATACGGGATTCACAGGTGAAGGCTATGCCAATCCGAGTGATACTGAAAACTCAATAGTGAAGTGGCAAGTCAATGTCACTAAAGCGGGAGAATATACTCTCGAGCTTCACTACGCAGCACCTATTGATTTACCCGCCACATTTTCAGGCAATAATAATCGTGTCAACATTGCCTTAGCCTCTACAACAGCATGGGACCTTTGGACGACAGACTCAGCCGTTTTATTCCTAGCTGCAGGTGAAAATACCATTACACTCAGCGGCACAAAAGCTGAGGGCTTACCAAATATTGATTCTCTTACAGTAAAAGGTGAAGGCTTGACTGCTGGCGCTTGTGTTTTTGAAGCAACCATACCGGAAGTTGACGTCCCGACGGCTGACAAACGCGTGTATGTTATTGGCGATTCAACGGTAGCCAACTATGGCGCCTCATATTATCCGCAAAAAGGATGGGGCCAATTATTACAACTTTTTTTCAAAGATACAGATATTGAAGTGGTTAATCGCGCAAGAGGCGGACGCAGTTCAAGAAGTTATTACACTGAGGCGGGCGTGTGGGATGCAGTACTCGCAGAGATAAACAGTGGCGATTACCTGCTTATTCAATTCGGCCATAATGACCGGGACTTTAGTAAAGCCGAGCGGTATACCCCACCAGCAGACTATGAAACGTACCTCACCAATTATGTAAACGAAGCGCGAGACAAAGGTGCAATTCCAGTGTTAGTCAGTCCGATGATTATGAATGCCTACAACGGTGACGTCTTGCGTAATGTGTTTACCGAAACCGGCAATGATTATCGTGGTGCGATGCTAAAAGTAGCAACGGAGCTAAATGTGCCCTTTATTGATTTAAATATGAAATCTTTTGAGCTGGTTACTGCTCTTGGTAAAGAACAAGCATCACATTATTTATATTTAATGCTTGATCCGGGCGAATACCCAAACTATCCGAATGGCTCAAATGACGGTACACATTTTCAAGAAACGGGCGCCGTTGAAATGGCCCGACTTATTGTCGAAGGACTGGTTGAATTAAAAGACCGAGTAGACATCGCCCCTCTGATGTCAACCTTGCAGCATCGCTACGAATTAAGTGTTGAAAATGTCGGCGCTAATAACAGCATTATCACCGCTGGGAACGCTTACCCTGCTGGCACCCCCCTGACCTTCAAAACAATTGAAGGTGATAGTGATACCTTCGATGCTTGGTACAACTGGGGACAGAAAGTCACTGAAACGAGTATTTATCAAACGACGATGCCAGCCAGTAAATATACCGTTGTAGCCGCCTTTAATGGCGCCATCCCCATAGCCAATTTTAATGCAGCAACATTATTTATTATTGGCGACTCGACGGTTGCTGACTACACCGACAACTACTACCCG
The DNA here is from genome assembly GCF_052119645.1 of Flavobacterium sp. W21_SRS_FM6. Taxonomy (NCBI): domain Bacteria; kingdom Pseudomonadati; phylum Bacteroidota; class Flavobacteriia; order Flavobacteriales; family Flavobacteriaceae; genus Flavobacterium; species Flavobacterium sp. W21_SRS_FM6. The sequence continues at coordinate 166,429 of NZ_JBGQOM010000009.1, read as the reverse complement.
CAAACAGGCTGGGGACAAGTATTTCAAACGCATTTTGATGACGCGAAAATCACCGTAGATAACAGGGCGTTAGGGGGCACCAGCTCAAAAAGTTTCTATGAAAATCATTGGGATTCGGTAAAAGCGGATATCTCAGCAGGTGACTTTGTCTTTATTCAATTTGGTATCAATGATCGCAGTACTGATGCCGATCGAGCCGCCCCAACCGGCGGAGCTTTTGAAGGTTTTCTCACGCTTTTTGCACAAGAAACCATCGATGCAGGTGCGACACCAGTATTCATTAGCTCAGTGCGCCGTAACCAGTGGCAAGCAGGTGTACCCTACGATGCCTATCACGAGCACCCTATCGTAACAGGCGAACTGGCTGAAACTCTAGGCCTAGCCTTCATCGATTTAGATAGCAAAAACAAAGCCCTGCTTGAAGAAGTCGGTGAGGATTACGCTAATCAATTTTATTACATGGGTTTTGCCGCGAATGAGTATGACAATTTCAAAAATGGTAGTGATGACACCGTTCATTTTCAACAAGCAGGAGCGATTGAAATTGCCCGTTTGGTTCGAGAAGGCGTAGCAGGGCTTAGTACCAATCAAGCAATTGCACCGCTGATTGACGCTTTGCAACCGCTTTATACCTTAACGGTCGAAAGTCCTACACCTGAGGCTGGCGTTTTTACTAAAGGCTATGCCTATCCTATTGGAAGCCCCTTGACGGTCAAAGCGTTGGCCAAAACAGACAATATCTTTACTCAATGGCTAGATGAAAATAGTGCTCAATTATCTGATAAGGCCATTTACCAATTCAGTTCTGACGACAGTGATTCGCTATTACGTGCCGTGTTTAACAACAGTGAAGGACTTGGTATGCCAAGTACTAACCTCGTATCCCACTTAGATGGCACCAAGGTGGTATTAAATTGGAACTTACAAAACTTCGATCCAGCCATCAGTTATCTTGAGCTATATCGTAATGATAAAGAAGACACGGTTGGCCGTACACGAATTGTTGCTGGTGCAGCACACACAGGGACCTTTATCGATGAAACCGCAGTTGAAGGTACAACTTATTGGTACATGTTTAAAGTGACACAAGATACGGTTACCAGCAATACCGTGCCTGAAGCACAAATAAGAGTGCCCTATGTCACTGAAGTGCCAGTCACTAACTTAGTTGCAGTGGTGGATGGCACTGCAGTAGAACTTAGCTGGGATCTAAAATACTTTGACCCCGATATCAGCTACTTAGAACTGTACCGTAATGACAAAAATGACACCGCTGGACGTTCTCGAATTATTGCTGGCGCTGCTTTGGCAGGAAACTACAGAGATGAGGGTTTAGAGCCGGGAAAAACATATTGGTATATGTTTAAAATGACCCAAGATGGTGTGACAGGTAATACCGCTCCAGAAGCAGAAAGCCTTATACCAATTGTCGTGGGCGCGCCTAGCACGAACTTAACGGCCACCGTGAACGGCAATGCTATCGAACTAAGCTGGGATTTGCAGAACTTCACACCCGCCATTACTGCTGTTGAAGTATATCGAAATGATAAAAATGACACTAGCGATAGAACCCGCATCTTAAGTGGCGCGCCATTGATGGGGACATTTAAAGACGAAACCGCGGTAGCGGGCACAACGTATTGGTATATGTTTAAGCTCACTCAGGGGGATAGCACAACCAATACCACACCAGAAGCAGAGACCATGATCCCGCCAGTGATCACCTTGCCTGTCACAAATCTGACGACCACAGTAAATGGTAGCGATATTACTGTGAGCTGGGACTTACAAGGCGCCAATCCAGATATCACCTATTTAGAACTGTATCGGAATGATCAAAATGGTACATCGGGGCGCACCAGGATCATAGCAGGCCCGGCTCTTACTGGTAGTTATGTCGATATGGGTTTGGTGAGCGGCACAACTTACTGGTATATGTTCAAAATTACTCAAGCTGGCGTGACGTCAAATACCGCGCCAGAAGCAGAAACAACGATACCCTAAACCACTATTTGTAGTATATCCAAAAACTAAAAAAGCCGCTTAAGCGGCTTTTTAACATTCAAATAAGGTAAATTTGGCTTATTTAGCCCCAGCGACAGCTTGCTTAGCTAACTCAGTAATTTTGTCCCACTCACCGTTTTCCATTGCGCCATCTGGCACTAACCAAGAACCACCCGCACAACGTACGTTAGGTAAGGCAAGATAATCTAAGTAGTTGCTGGGACTAATACCGCCGGTTGGGCAGAACGCGACATCAGGGAATGGACCACCAATAGCTTTCAATGCTTTAACACCACCAGAAGCTTCAGCAGGGAAGAATTTAAAGTGGGTATAACCATGATCTAAACCTTTCATCAATTCTGAAATAGATGAAATACCTGGTATGAGTGGAATATCGCCCTCATTACCCGCTTCGAGTAAATCAGGTGTCATTCCTGGGCTGATTGCAAACATCGCACCTGCATCTTGCACTTCTTTTAATTGCGCACGATTGGTTACTGTACCTGCACCAATTAATGCTTCCGGCACTTCTTTCGCGATCTTAGCAATGACTTCTAACGCAGCGGGGGTGCGCAAAGTAACTTCTAATACGCGGATACCGCCCGCTATCAAGGCCTTAGCTAAAGGCACAGCATGCTCAACGTCTTTAATGACCAACACAGGTACAACGGGTCCTTGGCTGAAGATTTCTTCAGAGCTTAATTTCCAATTTTTTGTCATTGCAATTACCTTTTAAAATTTTGTGCTAAATAGGCCATGGCACCAATTAATCCGTGATCTGGCTCTGTAATAATGAAAGTAGGGATACCGGCAACATAGTCGCGGAAACGACCTTTGGCTTCAAAACGTTGACGAAAATCACTGTCCTTTAAAAAGTTAAGAAAACGCGGGGCAATACCACCACCAATATACACACCACCGCGGGTGCCCATATTAAGCGCTAAATTACCGGCAAAACTGCCCATAATTCGGCAAAACTGTTTAAGTGTAGCGAGACTCAACTGACAACTCCCATCCAAAGCACGGTCAGTAATATCTGCTGGGTCATCAAATACCGCCGTAAGACCTCTATCTTCGGCCAATGCTTGATAAATTTGCACGAGGCCGCGACCAGACATCACCTCTTCAGCAGAAGCATGCCCATACTTTTTGGTCAAAAAGCGCCAAATAGCTAAGTCATCTTCATCCACAGGAGCGAAATCGACATGGCCGCCTTCACCGTCTAAGGCTAACCAACCTTCTGCGGTCTGGGTCAAGTGTTTAACACCTAAGCCCGTACCCGGACCAAAAACCGCAATATTGTCGGTCGGTACCGATTGGCCACGACCGACTTGGGCTTTTTGTTGCTGATTCAACACAGTGACCGCATGTGCTACTGCAGTAAAATCATTAATTACGCCCAACCACTCCAGCCCTAGGGATTCTTGCAGCGCAGAGATAGAAAATTGCCACTGATTGTTTGTCATAGAAACAAAGTCACTATTTACTGGACAAGCCAAGCCTAAACAACCCGCGGTGAATTTTGTATCAGCGAATTCACTCAAATAAATTTTGATAACAGCATCAATCGAACCGTAATCACTGCACAAATACTTTTTGATATGGCTTAATTTACCATCATCAATTTGTGCAAGGCGGATATTTGTTCCGCCTACATCAGCAACAAAACATGCACTCATAGATGTTTCCTGACTTAGTCTATTATTGACCAAAGAACAGCGAGCAAGCGCCTTCTTCAGCACCTGTTAACGTAGAGCGCATGCCAGCAAACATTTCACGGCCCATGCCAATTTGATGTAAGGCAACATCCGTAATGGTCGCTTCTCGCGCGTCTAAGGTATGACTGTCGACAAGCAAACTCATCACACCCGTTTGGGTATTAAGCTCAATCATGTCACCGCTTTGTACCTTGGCGATTAAACCACCTTTACAGGCTTCCGGAGTCACGTGGATGGCAGCGGGTACCTTACCTGACGCACCTGACATCCGGCCATCCGTTACTAACGCAACTTTGAAGCCTTTATCTTGTAGCACACCAAGAGGAGGAGTCAGACTGTGCAGTTCAGGCATACCAATAGCCGATGGCCCTTGGTTGCGCACTACCACAATACAGTCTTTATTTAAGTCACCCGCTTTGAACGCTGCGGCTAGTTCAAACTGATCTTCAAATACCACAGCTGGAGCTTTTATGATGCAATGGGTTTCACGCAATGCAGACGTTTTCATTACCGCACGGCCCAAATTACCGTGTAAGACGGATAAACCACCATCTGGCTTGAAGGGTTTAGCGACACTGGCCACAACATTGGTATCAAAGGACTCGGTAGGACCATCACGCCATTCCAACACGCCATCATTCAACACAGGCTCTTTGGTATATTGATCAAGACCACGACCACAGATAGTGTTCACATCATTATGTAATAAACCACCGTCCAATAATTCTTTGAATAACAAGGCCATACCGCCAGCTGCGGTAAAATGGTTGATGTCAGCAGAGCCGTTTGGATAAATACGCGTTAACAAGGGGACGGCGTTAGAAATGTCAGAGAAATCATCCCAATTGATAATATAACCCGCTGAACGTGCCACTGCCACTAAGTGCATGGTGTGGTTAGTTGAACCACCGGTTGCCAACAAACCAACCAAACCGTTGACCAAAGCTTTTGCATCAACAATATGGCCAATCGGCATGTAGTTATCACCTAAGTCGGTGATACGGGTGACTTGACGAGCCGCTGCATCAGTTAAGGCATCACGTAAAGCTGTACCTGGGTTAACAAATGATGAACCAGGCAAATGCAAGCCCATGGTTTCAACCACTAACTGGTTACTGTTCGCTGTACCATAAAAAGTACAAGTGCCGGCTGAGTGATAAGATTGAGATTCAGCCTCAAGCAATTCTTCACGGCCTACTTTACCTTCAGCATAGGCTTGACGTACGCGCGCTTTTTCTTTGTTTGGAATACCAGATGGCATTGGACCTGCAGGTACAAATACTGTCGGTAGATGACCAAAACTCAAGGCGCCCATTAGGAGTCCAGGAACGATTTTATCGCAAATACCCAACATCAAGGTGCCATCAAACATATTGTGTGACAGCGCAACAGCGGTAGATAAGGCAATCACATCTCGGCTCATAAGACTCAGATCCATACCCGGATTACCTTGAGTCACACCATCACACATTGCAGGAACACCACCGGCAAACTGTGCAATACTGCCGACTTCAGCAATCGCTTTTTTCAATTTTGCAGGATAGGCTTCGTAAGGTTGGTGGGCCGACAACATATCATTGTACGAAGAGACAATAGCAATATTTGCTTTTATCATGCTACGTAAATCCGCTTTTTCTTCAGCACCACATGCAGCAAAGCCATGAGCCAAATTACCGCATGACAAGACGCCGCGATGGGGACCTTGAAGACGGGCTTTTTCGATTTTTGCGAGATAAGCACTGCGTGTCGCTTGGCTGCGCTCAATAATTCGTTGTGTTACTTCTTGAATAAGCGTATTCATGACGTTCTCCTATGGTGCCCACATTAATTCGACGTTGACATTGTTTAGTATTGCTCTGATGGGCATCTCTAGTTCATTGTTATCGGCTAAGGCTTTCGCTAACACTTCTCTTTTTGCATCACCGGTAAGGTGCAAGAATACATGTTTACTACTGACTAACGCTGGCAAAGTAAAGCTCATGCGTTGATTAGGTGCGGTAGTAGGTTGTACCGCAATGAAGGTTTCACCTGAATCAAGGTCAAGGCCAGCAGCAATTTGTGTTGAACAGGGAAAGAGTGATGCCGTATGTCCATCTTCCCCCATGCCCAAAATAAGCACATCAAAGGGGCGCTTAAAATTAGCAAAATTTGTATTACAGGCTTCGATAGCATCCTGCGCATTCGCGTGGGCGGTTTTTAAACCAACAAAATTGGCCTCAGCCGCTTTATTAACTAATAGCTTTGCTCTGACCATTTTTTCGTTTGATGCATCATTCTCTACATCAACCCAGCGTTCGTCCGCCAAACTGATGTCAACCTTGCTCCATGCAAGGTCAACATGAGACAACGCTTCAAACAATGCTGCAGGTGTACGACCACCAGACACAACTAAGCTAGCCCGCCCGTCGGTTTCAATGGCGGCTTGCAAAATTGCACTGATACGCTGACAAAAGTCTTGGTTAAGGGCATCAGGTGTTTCGAACAATGATTGACGTAAAGGCATTATTTTTTCCCAATTTTACTTTCGTACCAAGAACGGTTTTCTCGTGCCATCAAGGCAATCGATTCAGTTGGTCCCCACGTTCCTGCTTGATAAGGCTCAGGAGGCTCATTGCTGGAGCGCCATGCATCTAGAATACCGTCAACCCATTTCCATGCGGCTTCCACTTCATCACGGCGAACAAACAAAGCCTGATTACCTAACATTACTTCAAGCAATAATTTTTCATAGGCATCAGCGATACGTTCACCTTGGAAAGTTTCAGAAAAACTGAGGTTTAAACGAGACTTCTGTAAATCCATTGAACCTGTACCGGTTAAACCAGGCACTTTATTCATGACCGTCACTTCAACACCTTCGTCAGGCTGTAGTCTGATCGTTAGCTTGTTTGGCGGTAACTGTGGGAAACTGTCTTTAAACAAGTTGTGCGGTTGGCGTTTAAAATAAATAACCACTTCACTGGTTTTTCCAGGTAGGCGTTTACCCGTGCGCAAGTAAAAAGGCACTCCCGCCCAACGCCAGTTATCTAATTCAACCTTAATAGCCACAAAAGTCTCTGTCTTTGAGCTTACGTTTGCATCAGGTTCATCTAAGTAACCAGGCACTTCTTGGCCCTTTACAAAACCATTGACATATTGGCCTCGTACGGTTTTTTCACGCATATTTGATGAGTTAATAGGACGCAAACTTTTTAATACTTTAAGTTTTTCATCACGGATGCTGTCTGCGTCTAAGTTAGCGGGTGGCTCCATGGCAATTAAAGTCAATATTTGCAAAAGGTGATTTTGCACCATATCGCGCATTTGACCAGCTTCGTCAAAATAGCCCCAACGGCCTTCTATACCCACGGATTCAGCAACGCTGATCTGTACATGGTCGATACAGTTGTGATCCCAATTTGTGGCAAAAATAGAGTTAGCGAAACGCAAGGCAATCAGGTTAAGTACGGTTTCTTTACCTAAGTAATGGTCAATACGATAAATCTGTGACTCATCAAAGAATTCAGCGACCTGATCGTTGATGACTTTTGAAGAAGCGAGGTCGTGACCAATTGGCTTCTCCAATACCACTCGCATGCTTTTGGTAATAACATTCGCTGCTTTTAAACCACGACAAATATCACCAAAAATAGAAGGAGGAGTGGCAAAGTAACACACCATTAATCGTCCAGATTTAGCATGGGACTTAAACGCGGAGTAACTTTTAGCCTCTTTCATATCAACACAAGCGTAAGCCAGTTTTGACGAAAAGCGCTCCCACGTTTCCTCACATAAAGGTTCTTTAGTAAACTTTTCAACGTTCTCTTTGACCATAGCGACATAGTCGCTATCTGAAATCTCATTTCTTGCAACACCAATTATTTTGGAGTCTGCATGCATGAGGTTTGCTTTTTCAAGTTGATATAAAGAAGGAAGAAGCTTACGACGTGCTAAATCACCTTTGGTGCCGAACAAAACAAAATCACAAGGTTCGAATGAATTTTCCAAAACCATTTTTATCTGCCTATCTGCTTAAACGAATTGAATGATTACAGTTACCTTAATGAAGTAAGACCACAATCAATAAGAATCTGTGCTAAAAGTTAACATTAAATGTAGTAAATTTACAACTTTTTACAGGGTCTACCACCACAAAAACCCCTTTATTTACCCAAAAAGAGGCGTAAAATGGAAGTGTTTCTGTTAATTAATTACAACTTTAGTACCCGGGTAGCTATGTACAATGTTAAAGTGCAGCTACAAAAAACAATTATAATGAAGTTTTTGATGCAAGTATGAATATTCTAGAAAAAATAACCCAACATAACGCTGCGTTTAGTAAATCTGAACGCAAAGTAGCTGAAGTCATTCTCGCTAATCCTCAAACTGCGATCCACAGTAGTATTGCTACGTTAGCCAAAATGGCTGATGTCAGTGAACCGACGGTAAACCGTTTTTGTCGGCGCCTAGATACCAAGGGCTACCCTGATTTTAAATTGCATCTTGCTCAAAGCTTGGCTAACGGTACGCCCTACGTGAACCGACACGTAGAAGAACACGACGGTCCAGAGGAATACACCAAGAAAATCTTTGAATCAACCATGGCCTCTCTAGAGGTAGCGCGCCAATCAGTCGACATTCATACGATCAACCGCGTGGTAGATTTGCTTACTCAAGCGCAAAAGATTTCGTTCTTTGGCTTGGGCGCTTCAGCTTCTGTTGCTCATGATGCATTAAATAAATTTTTTCGCTTCAATGTACCAGTTGTGTATTTCGAAGACATACTTATGCAACGAATGAGCTGCATGAACTGTACAGAAGATGATGTAGTAGTGCTGATTTCTCATACTGGGCGCACCAAAAGCTTAGTGGAGATAGCACAAATAGCCCGCAGTAACGATGCAACGGTTGTCGGTATTACCTCAAAAGACAGCCCCTTAGGCAAAGAATGTAATTTGGTCTTGTCACTCGATGTGCCCGAAGACACTGACATGTATATGCCCATGGCCTCCAGAATAGCTCAGCTCACATTAATAGACATATTGGCCACTGGCTTTACTTTGCGCAGAGGAAATAAGTTTAGAGAAAACTTAAAACGCGTCAAAGATACCCTGCGCGGTTCCCGTTTCGACAAGAAAAATGATTAAGCGATTACGCAAACACGGATTTTTTACAATATATTAAAGAAAGTAATTGAAATAATTCACTTTAAGTTATGAATGAACTACCATTTTGTAATAAAATTACAAAACAGATAGTTTATAACAACAAATAGAGATAACGCAGTCTGGCAAAGAAGGATTCATTTTTTGCTGTTCAATTTTAAGCACCACAATCGCCAACAAAACAGGGCAAGGTAATCATGTTACGAAGAACAAAAATACTCGCTACTTTAGGTCCATCTACTGACACAGTTGAACAAATCGAAGCTATCCTCGCGGCTGGCGCAAATGTGGTCAGAATGAATTTCTCTCATGGCACAGCAGAAGACCATATCAACCGAGCGAACAGAGTAAGAGCTGCAGCAAAAAAACTAGGTAAATATGTCGCCATTTTAGGTGACTTACAGGGACCTAAAATTCGTGTGGCAAAGTTCGAAAACAATTCTATTGTGCTTAAAATTGGCGACAAATTCATTTTAGATGCTGATATGGACCGCAGTGCTGGCAATCAGCAAGCGGTAGGTATCGATTATAAAGCGCTGCCTGGTGATGTGAGTTCTGGCGATATTTTGTTGTTGGATGATGGCCGTATTCAGTTAAAAGTCATAGACGTTAACGGTAATAAAATTAATACCGAAGTCACCGTAGCCGGTAAATTATCAAACAATAAAGGTATCAACCGTTTAGGCGGCGGCTTATCTGCTGAAGCTTTGACTGAAAAAGATAAAGAAGACATTAAAACTGCAGCAATTATTGGTGTTGATTACCTTGCAGTGTCGTTTCCACGTAATGGTGATGACATGCGTTACGCCCGTCGCCTTGCCGAAGAAGCGGGTTGTGTGGCGATGATGTGTGCAAAAGTAGAGCGCGCTGAAGCAGTCGCCAGCGACGAAGCCATGGATGATATTATTGAGGCCTCTGATGCGGTCATGGTTGCTCGTGGTGATCTAGGCGTTGAAATTGGCGATGCTGAATTAGTTGGCGTACAGAAAAAGCTGATTTCTCGTTCACGTCAGCTAAATAAAGTGGTTATTACTGCTACGCAAATGATGGAATCGATGATCACCAGCCCAATGCCAACGCGCGCTGAAGTCATGGACGTAGCCAACGCAGTACTAGATGGAACTGATGCAGTGATGTTGTCAGCCGAAACCGCAGCCGGTGAGTTTCCAGTTGAAACTGTCGCCGCCATGGCTCGTGTTTGTCAAGGTGCTGAAACCCATCCTAGCATCAAAATATCAAAACATCGCATGGATGAAAGCTTTAACACCATTAGCGAAACCACGGCATTAAGTGCGGTATATGCTGCAAATCATTTAAAAACCATCAAAGCCATTGTAGCTTTGACCGAAAGTGGTAGCACGCCACTGCTTATGTCTCGTATCACCACTTCCTTACCGATTTACGCTCTTTCGCGTCATGAGTCCACCCTCAACGTGATGGCCTTATATCGTGGCGTCAAGCCAGTGTTTTTTGATTCAAGAGGCAGCGACCCCGGTCAATTAAAAAATGACGTGGTGACGATCATGCTCGAAAAAGGTCTGATAGAAAAAGGCGACCAGTTCATCATGACCTATGGTGACGCCATGGAAACGGTTGGCGGCACCAACGCTTGTAAGATTGTTACCGCTTAAGTAAAGGGCTTCAAGCCACTATTAAAAACGAACTTATATAGTTCGTTTTTTTTTGCCTCAAAATAACTAATAACCTTAGTTAATGGAACTATATTATTTAAATAAATTTAGCGAATAGATAAAGCGCTTTAGAATATGAATATCGACTCATAGTTAACTTTTATCAACAGGAAGCTCTCATGAACAAGTCAAAAGAATTTGATCTCGTTGTGTATGGCGCGACAGGGTTTACCGGCCGTTTAGTGGCAGAATATTTAGTCAAGCAATACGCCAACGACTCATCACTAAAATGGGCAATGGCGGGTCGTAGCGAGCAAAAACTAGCACAAGTTCGTGATGAAATTGGCGCTCCCTCTGACATACCTTTAGTGGTAGCTGACGCAGAAAATAAAGTCAGCATGGAGCATATGCTAGACCGGACCAAAGTCGTCTTAACCACAGTAGGGCCTTATCAATTATATGGTTCAGACCTCGTCGCCATGTGTGCAAGCAAAGGGGTAGATTACGTAGACCTATGTGGCGAACCCGTTTGGATGCGTGAAATGATTGATGCCCATGGCGAAACAGCAAAAAGTAGTGGCGCACGAATTGTGTTTTCTTGTGGTTTTGACTCTATTCCCTTTGATTTGGGTGTGTTTCACTTACAAGAGCTCGCCAAACAACAACTTGGCCATACGGTGAGTCGCGTGAAAGGCCGGGTACGTAAAATGCGCGGCACCTTTTCAGGCGGCACCGCGGCAAGTTTAAAAGCGACTTTAGCGGCAGCCAAACAAGATCCAACAAAAATGCAATTGCTGCTCAATCCTTTTTCACTTACGCCAGGTTTTCAGGGCACAGAGCAGCCCCACGGCAATAAACCTTATTATGATGAAGACTTGGGCAGTTGGGTAACAAGCTTTATCATGGCAGCGATTAATACTCGTAACGTACACCGCTCTAACCACCTCCTTAATTACGCATATGGTGAAGATTTTGTTTACGATGAAATGTTGATGACCGGCCCAGGCGAAAAAGGTGAAGCCATAGCAAACGCCGTTGCCTCTGACAAAAGCATGTCAGGTGACAAAGGGCCAAAACCCGGCGAAGGGCCAAGTAAAGAAGAACGTGAAGCAGGGTTTTACGACGCATTATTTGTCGGTATCGATACCAATGGACAACAAATCAACGTGAGTGTCTCAGGGGAACTTGACCCAGGTTATGGCTCGACATCACGCATGATCGCAGAAAGTGCTATTTGCTTAGTCAAAGATGCCACCGACACAAAAGGCGGTATTTGGACAACAGCACCGGCCATGGGTGACAAACTCATTAAACGCTTGGTAGACAATGCAGGCTTGAGCTTTAAGCAAGAGTAACACTTACCCCCTTAAAGACTAAAAAGCCCAATGTTTCATTGGGCTTTTTGATGAACAAACTGGGCTTAGTATTCCCACCAAGATTGCTGCCACCATTCTAAAAACTCTTCAAAATCAATTGAACCATCGTGGTTCTCATCAATTAAGTTAAAACCTTCTTCAACATGGCTAGCTTTAGTTTTAGGCGAGAGTATGGTCAGTAAATCGATAAATTCAGCAAGACCAATTTCACCATTGCCATCAGTGTCAAAAAAATCAAATTCTTTGCGGATTTCTGCAACTTTTTCAGCGGAAAGCGTATTTTGTTCAGACATAGTCAATTCAATTTAAGTTTTGTTACGGTGAGTTTACCGTTTAAGCCTAGCGAGTGTCTAGGCTGTAATGCAAACACTTGTTTTTTCTGCTCTTAAAACCATCAATTAGCCGTTACTTTTGCCCAAAGCAGCTCGCTGAGCACGGCGCACAGCCGCTTTTTGCTGACGTCTATGTTTAATTGCTTTGCGAGCATCTAATCCCAAATGCTCTTCTTCCCGCGCTTTGGCTAAGTTAACCTGTTTTTCTCTTTCGCGAAAACGGGCTAGTTGCTCTTCGCTATGGGTACCAAAACATTTGGGACAGCTTACGCCCTTTTCAAATTGCGGACTGTGCTTATCTTCTTCGGTAATGGGTAAACGACAACCATAACATTGGTCGTAGTGGCTTTTCTCGAGATCATGATTTACGGCAACCCGATTATCAAATACAAAACAATCACCCTGCCATAAACTTTGCTCTTTGGGCACTTCTTCTAGGTATTTTAAAATACCGCCTTCAAGATGATACACCTCAGCAAAACCCTGCTCTTTCAAATAGGCAGTGGATTTTTCACAGCGAATACCACCGGTGCAAAACATCGCTACTTTTTTGTTTTTAGCTGGGTCAAGATGCGCTTTTACATAGTGGGGAAATTCACGAAATGACTCGGTATTGGGATTTACCGCATTAGTAAAGGTACCGATTTCTATTTCATAATCATTACGGGTATCGATGACGAGTACTTCAGGATCAGAGATTAAGGCGTTCCAATCTGACGGTTGTACATACGTACCTACCGTTTTTAGCGGATCAATACCTTCAACGCCCATGGTCACGATTTCTTTTTTCAATTTTACTTTGATGCGATGAAAGGGTTGCGTTTCATCTAATGACTCTTTGAACGATATTGGCTTTAGACGAGGATCACTGTTTAAATAAGCGAGTAATTCATCAATGGTTTGACGGGTACCAGAAACCGTTCCATTAATACCCTCAGAGGCTAAGAGTAAGGTACCTCTGATATTTCTTTCTTCCATAAAAGACAGCAAGGGCAAACGTAGAGCTTCGTAATTTTCTAACGTAACAAATTTATACAGGGCACAAACAACAAATTTAGACATAATATTACCTTGCGAGTTGGGGCGTAATCCCAGAGCAAAAAAAGGGCGTGGAATTTAACAAAGTGCGCCATGTGATTCAAGCAACCGCAATAAATAATGTGTATATTTTAAGCGCTTCTAACAAATAATCACGTCTAAGTGTAAAATTAGCGTAAAAAAAACCATCTAGCATTGAATAAACCTATCAGCACCACTATTGCTTAATGTAGAGTTAAGAAACATCAGTAAAATAGCGCAATATAAAGAGTCTATTTACTTCTTTTGATAATTTTTAAGGCAAACAATGAGCACACTTACTAACACAGAAGTTAGACGTACTTCCCTCTTGGGGATTACGGTAAGTGCTATCATTTGTATTTTGCTAACGTGGCAAGCGAGCTTCAAATCCAACGCTAGCGAAAGCGCTTTTACAAAAGTTGAACAAAATGTATTACCGTTCTTAGATCTACACCCAGAAGATGTCGATTTTGACTTGGGTATTCCGGCTCAAGCGTCTAAGCACCTTCCTTCATTTTTTAGTATTCCTCATTTCAGTACATTGCTGTCAGTGTATTTTCATGACATCTCTGTACCTCAATCGCGCGCACCGCCTTATTCACTTTAACACCTACTAAACCCTTATTTTAATTTAGTTATTGTTGGAGTATTACCATGAGCAAATACAAAACACTTGTATCTATTCCCTTGTCACAAGTAAAAACCTTAAACGTAAATGAAGTTGTTGAACCCCTAGAACTTGATAGTCCAGCAACTTTTGTCATGACCGATTTTAGCCGTCGTAGCCCACGTATAATCGATGGCGATACCAGTATCGATGAAACCATTAATATTATGAATAAAATTCATGTGCGCTCAAAGTTAGTGGTCGACAAACACCTCAGCCTTATTGGTATTGTCAATTTAGCGGATTTGATGAGTCGCAAGGTACTGATGACGGCCAATCAAAAAGGTGTAAAACGCTCTGAAATAGCCCTTACTGATGTAATGGTCAAAGTATCTGATTTACACGCGGTGAAGCTACAAAAAGTTCAAGGCTCAAGCATAGGTGACATATTGGCCACCATGCGCAACTTAGGCGAACAACATCTATTAGTGTACGATAACGACAAACATATTCGCGGTGTTATTTCAGCTGTCGATATTGGTCGCGCCTTACGTATTCCTTTGGACATCAACGCCACTGCCCATAGCTTTAAAGATGTCTTTAATGTCATTCATGAGCACACTGAATTAGGTTGATACCACGATAAAAAAGAGAGCATTGGCTCTCTTTTTTATTAAGCGCTTGTTGCAATAGGCTCGGTTTGATTAATGCCTGCCAATAAATCAAACAGCTTAGTGGGGTCTTGGGCTACCCCACTATTATTACCCGGCTTCACACGCTGACGGGTTGTTAATGCACAGTTTTCTAGCACCTCATCAGGAATGTGTTTCGCATCGTTAAACAGCGATAAAGGCTCGGGATGCATCGCCAACCATAATCTTGCATTTTGTAACTCCCCCCTTTGAATAAAGCGCTCGGTGTGTACCACCTCTTGCCAATAGTCAACATTCGCAGCTAAAGGTGCACGACGATAATGTGAAAGTGAAGGAATGTCAGAGGCTGGACTTTGCGCTTCATCCGCTGCTATGTGTGGGCGAAACAGTATATTTTGTTCAAGCATAGATAACAGTAAAGCAAACTTAGCGCCCTGCTGGGCTGCGCGGTTTAACTCACCGTTGTATTCAATGTCCCTAAGTTGCTCACTAAAAACCGAGCCAAACTCAATTGTCGAATTGACATTCTGCAAACAAGCACTCCAAACAATATTCTATGTACTGTATCGCTGAGTGCGGTGCATACTTGAGGGGTTTATAGTTTTTTAAAGATAAAAGAGTTGGCCTGCGGCCGGCAAAGTATCGCTACTCGATAGGGCATGCACTTTACTTACCCGCATCCATGCGGGATATGACTGACCATCCATGTTCAGCCAGTCACTTTTTCTCAACAGCCAGAAGAAGTAACCCAAAAGGGCCGTGCTTCGGCCGACTTAGTCCTCAACTTACATCCTAGTTCGAAGAAATTTTTTTCTCCCCGTATAAACGTTCCCTGAGTTGCGCCAGAATTTACTGAGTAAACTGGCAGGGAAAGCCAGTTTAGCTTTGTCGTGTCGCGAACACGTCAAAGCGGCTTGGTATATTCAAGCTACTCAGGATCAGAACGTTTAGTGGGGGCGGCTTCTTTTGCCTACTTTTCTTAGCTGTTGAAGAAAGAGTAACTGGCATGTCAGGGATGACATGTCATATCCGCAATAGATTGCGGTAAGCGAAGCGCATTGTCTTGGTGGCCTCAGGCCATGTACTCTCGACTCAAGGCTCGCCGGTTATTGGCTAAATTTAGTAGGTCAATTGGCATGGATAGCCAATTGAGCTATTCGCTGTCGGGAACAGCTAAAAGTGGCCTGCTTAATTTGGTTAATAATCGGAGTGAGAGCCTTGCTGGAGAGCGGCCCTTTTTGCTTACTTTTTACGGCTGTTGTTAAAAAGTGAGTCGAGCCACGGGACGTGGTTTGAAATTAGGCAGGGATGCCATAAGCGCCAGCGCATGCTTGGTGCGCGCAGCGGAGCGCATAATCTTAGTGGCCGCGGCCATGCTTAGTGTGCGAAGCACATGCTGCTGCTTTGTAAGCAACGCGCATGCATTGTCGCAAAGCGACAATCAAAGTGTTAGCGTTTAGGCACTAGCAACGCAGGATCCAGCCTTTCACCAAACCAGTTGATCCGCCAGTCAAGATGCGCGCCTGTCACTCGGCCTGTCGCACCAATTTCAGCGACTAACTGCCCTTGTTTTACCGGTGTGCCTGGTTCAACTAAGCCCTTACTTAAGTGTAAAAACGTTGAGCTAACACCTAAGCCATGGTCAATGATCATGGTGCCACCAGAGTAATACATATCTGGCACAAAAAGCGTCACAATGCCATCAGCTGGCGCATACACTGGTGTGCCTGTCGGCCCAGCCACATCTACCCCGTAGTGAGGATTTTTTGGTGTACCGTTAAACACCCGCTGGCTGCCATAAACACCGCTTATCGGGCCTTGTGCGGGCCAAATAAAGTCTTGCATAAAGTCACTGCGATCATCATCACGTTGACGTGCAGCGGCTATTTGGCTGTTATCTAAACGGATGCGTTCTGTGACTTCTGGGGGCGGTGAAACATACTTTCCCGCCACGCCTTCGATTCGTTGAATGTTATATTCCCGTGGGCTAAGTTGCAGCGTTTTTTGCATAAGTTTACCGCTGGCGTCTTTCCAGCTTAAGGTCTGGCTAAGCTCGGCATCTCGCCCAAAGCCGACGGCAAAATAGCCCTCTGACGATACGGTAATATCCTTACCATTGAGCTTTAGCTCAGATCCGTTTTTTAATTCACCGCGTAGCAAACTGCCTTGGGTTAATTGCCCGACTAACTCAAATCCTTGTGCAAAAAGGCTGGATGAAAGCAGCAAACCAACACAAAAAAACAGTTTACTAAGCATAGGCAATCGCCCCTTTACCCACACCTTCAAAGGCCAACACTTTATAAGCAAGCTGCGGCGCTAAACGTTGGTGTTCATTGGCCATAAATTGGGCTAAACACTCTACGGTTGTATCCGTATCGATTATTTCAGACTCGGCTTGGGGGATGGCCAGCTCAAAACGCCCTTGTGAAGACTCATACGCAAATAACCAGTGCTGTGAAAAATCCCCTTCGCTTAAAGTAAAACAGACGTGTGTTTCATCAACAATGTCTTCTGATGAGCCGATGTAGATATCTTGCCAGCGTTGTGCCCAATACGCTTCTAACTCAAGGTTTTCTTGCTCGTTAGTAAACACCACCACTTTTGAACGATGACCATGGGCGATACGCTGGCAATTTCCGTCGTGTTTTTTCAAACCATGGGTGTAGTGATAATAGGGCGTATTGATCACTTCAGCACGGAGCATCAACTCAATACCTTCTACGTTGTCAGGTAAGTGCGTGGCAATCACGTCCTTAAGATAGTCACTGACGCTGGGCATCGTGACGTTATCAGCATACACAAAGGCATACGCTTCGGCGGGACAATTTAAATGAATAGAGCGGCCACCCGGGCGCAAAAAATCTACTTTGACGTAATCGGTTTTGTTATCGCGCTCTAGCTGAGTGTAAGCATGCTCGACCGGTACTAATAGCTTATGATCGATGTGCAAATCGATTAAATATTTTAATTGTTTTTTAACCTTAGAAAAATCCAGCACCATGCTTTCTTCATTAAGGTCACCGTTTAGGATCACATCGACAATCCAGCTTTCGCCTACCATGCCTCTTTCTGGGCAAAGATAAGAAAAATCCATCACGGTTAAATCGTTAACAAATAATTGCATGGTTGCGTCCGTTGTCCTCTGTCACTGTTTCGTAAGTATATCGAGTCATTATAATCTGTCAGCTTTGTGACTTGGTTAATTGGTCTTTCAAATTAGGCGGAATGCCACGGATCATCAGGGTATCACTAGATGCATCGTAACTGATACGGTCACCTAATAAACTGCGCTCAAAACTCAAGGTAATGCCACCCCCTGCGCCACTGAACTTAGCGAGGGTTTTAAGCGCACTGCGGTCAGCTTGAAAGGTTTCTTCAACGGGTTTTTCAGCGTTTTGATTAAATTGGTAAAAGCTGTTTTCTTCACCTGGCAGTTTGCTGGCCAACTCTTTAACCTGAATATCTTCACCGTGTTCGAGCTTTTCTTTGTAATATTCTGCAACCTTTTGACGGGCTTGATTTTTTTCTTGCGGATCAAGCGCTTCAGCGGCTAAGTATGCATCAACCGTATTCAGTAACTGCTTGTTTTGTTGTTTGATATCAACCAATTCTTCACAGCCAATGAAGTGCATGAAGAAGTCAGAGACTTTACGACCCATCCGACCTTTGATAAAGCTGATATAACGCTGTTGTTCGGGCATCACGCTTAGCTGCGTTAGATCGATACGTACCGCTAACTGCATTTTAGCCAAATCTAGATGGTCACTGGCAGTGAGTTCAAGTGCACTGTTGATTTCAACGTGTTGCTTAGTGTTGATAATAGCGATCAGTAAATAATCCGTGGCTAAAAACTGATAGTGACTAAAAATAACAAAACCGGTTTCAACACTGCCGGTATCTAACAGGGATTTCTTAAGGCGTTCACTGGCATTCACGCTAAATTTAACAAAGTCACCTTCATCACGAATGGCTTCTTTTAACATCTCAGCAAACGGTACTTGAGGCTCGTCGTCTTCTGCTGCTGGTTCAACAAAACCACCTACACCTTTGGCAGGTTTTACGTTAAACGCATGATTAATTTGCTGCGCTAAATCTTCAATGGCTGGACTGACGTCAAAACAGCTATTTCGAGGAATTAATACCAACTCTTGTTGTTGGTTAATACTAAGTTGGTGTACAACAAAGTGGTGTATCAGAGCACTCACGGTATATCCTTTTGCGCTATTACGAATCGATTAAAATTAAGTGCACAAACTATGTTAGGCCAAAACGCGAGGTTTATTCGCATTTTCCCCCGTGCATTGTTACTATCTCGCTAATTGCACTCGCCATTATTTTCTGAGTTATTTTACATGCCACAACAATCAAAATATTCTGACAATCAGTTTGAAACCATCATGCATGACATTATTGTTGTGCTGGAAAAACATCAAGTAAATCGCGATTTATCGCTCATGGTACTAGGTAATATCTTAACCACTATTTTTCAACAGCAAGTACCAGATAATCAGCGGGCTAAAATGGCCGAACAGTTTACACAAGTGCTACTCAAAAGTATCAATGGAAAATAAAAAAGTTCTATGATTTTAGTTGAAACGCCACGTCGCAAATTAGTCACCCAATTAGTAAATTGGGGACATTGGTTTACACTGCTCAATATTGTTATTGCCATTATAATTGCGGCGATTTATATATTGAACTCACCTGCTCCAGGTACACCGCTGGGCACCTTATATTTATTTACTAACTGGTTCAGCCACATCGGCTTTCTGACCTTTTTTGGTTTTGTTATTTTAATTCTGCCCATGTGTTATTGGGTTCAAAACGCCAAAGTGGTCAAAGTCACCGCCTCGGTAACCGCCGCGATTGCGCTGGCTTTATTGGCCTTTGATGCACTGCTGTATAACAAATATGGCGTTCACCTTAGTTTTGGTTCTGCCAACTTAATACGTGACGAAGCACAAACCGCCTTAGCTGAATTTGGCTGGCAACAGTGGGGATTTTTGTTTTTACTGTTCGTGGTGTGGTTATCTTTTCAGCTTATCGTGGCCAACGCCTTATGGAAACGTATTGAGCGCCTGCAAAAGCGTAAATTAGGCTTACCTATTACCACTTTTTTTGTGACCTGTTTTGTTGCGAGTCATGCCATGCACGTTTGGGCTGATGCTAATTTGTATCAACCTATTGTGCGCCAAGACGATATGTTCCCACTTTCATATCCAGCAAAAGCCAAAACCTTATTGGCAAAGTATAACTTGCTTGATATTGAAGATTACCAACAGCGCAAAGAGTTACAGTTTAATCAAAATATTACCGGTATCGCCTACCCCAGTGAACCTATTTATTGCCCAGTTGATAGCGCTAACAAAGTGGCGATATTAATTTTAATGGACGGTGACCTGCCGGCTAGCTTGCCCGGCTTGATGCGCGTTGAGAATAACTTCGGTGTTAACAGTAGCACTGACAATGCCATTAGCTCGGTTGTGTATGGGCTGCCAGAGCTGTATCACAATGCGCTAAAAGGCTATACACCCATCCTGTTTGATTTGCCGCAAACCCAAGGCCTAAACGTATCGGTGTATTTAAATAAAGAGAGTAATAAAGACGCTAGTTGGTCTGACTTTAAGCAATCATGGCAAGACTTTAAATTGGGCCTAAATTCCGGCACCAGCAATCTCTCTGTTGGTTTTATTGATAGCGAGCAACTCACTGAGCTACTTGCCCAAAACGTAGTCAATGAGTACAAAATAATGCTCAGTACCTTTGCCAATAATACCAACTTTTCACAAAGTTTAATGACCAACTTTAGTGTGAATCACAGTATTTCTAATCGTGAAGATTTGGCCCCAACCGCCCTGCGTTTATTAGGGTGTAACGCGCCTGCCAAAGCTTATAGCACTGGCACCAGTTTAACCCATGCTAATACGTCTGATTATGTGGTCAGTACCAAAGGTAACCGAGTGATGCTGTTTACACCGACTAACCGCTTTGAAGTCTTAAGTAACGGTAATGTTAGAGCTTATGACTTACAAACCGGCGAAGAGGTATTTAATCAGGTAGATGTTAACTTGCTCAGTCAGGCGATTAAAAAGCTCAGTCGGTTTTCAGCGAAGCAAAAAAATTAAGCGTCATAAATACAAGCAAGAAACGATTTAAATAAGAAGGGAGGCCTCAGCCTCCCTTTTTTATGCGCCTTGATAGCTAATATTAGTCTTTGTTATTGATCATTAAGGTAATGTCAAAGTCAGCACTTACTGTCTTTAGGTCTTGCAGTAATTCACGCTTTCTGTCTGCTGATATAGTCCAGTAGAATGGCGTCATCATCAATAAACTTTCACGCTCTGAATCAGAGTCTAAGCGTAAGGTAAAGGCTAAACGATGTTGACTTACTAGATTGAAGTGAGCGGGTATGGATGTGTCAACATCGTGACTTACCGCGTGCTCGTAAACGTATTGTTTCAGTTCAAATAAATGCTGACTGGCTGGGGTTACCTTGAGCCATAGCCCCCCACTTTTTAGCACTCGGCTCACTTGTGAACTATCACTAGGAGCAAATACCTGAATCAGCGCATCTTGGCTGTCATCCGTAAGCGGTAAATTAAAACTACTGGCTACCGCATACTGAATATCTTTATATTTTTTCGCCGCTTTTTGAATAGCAGATTTTGAAATATCACTGCCGCTGGCATTAAGCGTGAAGCCTTTTTCAGCCAACATGCTGCGAATGGTAGCAAGGTAGTAACCCTCACCACATCCCGCATCATATATCGAATAGACTGCTTGTTTCTCAGCGGCCGTCTTATCACTCTTTAGCGCCACAAATAGCAGCTCAGCTATTTTGCTGGCCAAAGGTAAATAGTGATCTTGTGCTAAAAACGCTCTTCTGGCAGCGACCATCTCTTTGTTGTCGCCAGGATCTTTACTGCTCTTTTGCTGGGCTAATAATAAATTAACGTAACCCTCTTTGGCACAATCAAAACTGTGTTGCTTGTCACAACGCCATACCTTGTCTTGCAGCACGAGTGGATTGTGACAACTGGGGCATAGCCAAAACGGAGAGTGATTGTGATTGTTACTGTGCATTGGCGTCCTATTTACCCACTTTGAGTAGCAAAATCGCGATGATAACAGATTTAACCCATTTACTGCTTAGCTCATCGTATACTGCTGATATGAGACTGTTAATGTAAGGGTCTCCTTATCATGCCGATGACCTTGGTTTAGCGATACGCCTAAATACTCCAACTTTACAACAAAGTATCCCGTCTATGCTTCGGCTGGTTTTGCTACTAGCCAGCTTTTTGTGTGGCATCGTAAACGTCACAAAAAAAGGCGATCCACTGATCGCCTTTTTACTCCACTATGTTTTAGGGGGTGTTTACATCATGTCGAAGCGATCTAAGCGCATCACTTTAGTCCAGGCTTTCACAAAGTCATCGGCAAACTGCTGACGAGCATCGTCTGACGCATACACTTCAGACACCGCTCTTAACTCTGAGTTTGAACCGAACAACAAGTCAACAGGCGTTGCAGTCCAACGTAATTCACCACTTTTACGATCGTAACCTTGGTATAACCCTTCCGTTGTATCAGACTTACGCCACATGGTTGACATATCTAGCAAGTTAACAAAAAAGTCATTGCTTAATACGCCCGGTTTACTGGTAAGTACGCCATGTTTGCTGCCTGCTATATTGGCATCAAGTGCGCGCAGGCCACCAACTAACACCGTCATTTCCGGCACAGTTAAGGTCAACATATTGGCTTTGTCTACTAACAACTGGGCAGGCGAAAGCGTGTTACCTTCGGCAAAATAGTTTCTGAAACCATCTGCGTGAGGTTCAAGCACCGCAAAAGATTCAACATCGGTTTGCTCTTGCGTTGTATCGTTACGACCAGGCGCGAAAGGTACCGATAGTTTATATCCACCTTGTTTAGCCGCTTCTTCAACCGCAGTTGAACCCGCTAATACAATCAAGTCAGCCAAGGATATTTGCTTACCGCCTCTGGCGTTTTTATTGAAGTCGTTCTGAATGCTGCTTAGTACACCCAGCACCTTTGCCACTTCTTGTGGATTATTGGCTGCCCAGTCTTTTTGTGGTGCTAAGGCTATGCGTGCCCCATTTACACCGCCACGCATATCCGTACCACGGAAACTAGAGGCCGCTGACCAAGCCGTTCTGATCATCTCTGGCCCCGCTAAGTCAGACTTTAAAATGGCTTTTTTAAGCTTTTCAACGTCTTTACTACTAACCAGTTTATAGTCAACAGCTGGAATCGGGTCTTGCCAAATCAAATCCACTTTGGGCGCATCGGTACCGATGTAACGTGCTCTTGGTCCCATATCGCGATGGGTTAACTTAAACCACGCTTTTGAAAACGCCAGTTCAAAGGCTTTAGGATCTTCATGAAACGCTTTAGCGATTTTGTTGTAACTTGGATCTTCTTTTAAGGCTAAATCCGTAGTGAACATAATCGGCGCATGACGCTTACCTGCCACATGCGCGTCAGGTACTAAATTAGCGGCGGCACCGTCTTTCGGTATCCACTGCGTCGCACCCGCTGGACTGAGGGTTTTTACCCACTCAAAACCAAAGAGGTTATCCAAATATTGCATGGTCCATTGAGTGGGACTCACTGACCAAGCACCTTCTAAACCACTGGTGACTGTATCTTCAGCGTTGCCCTTACCACATTTGTTTTTCCAGCCAAAACCTTGCTCTTCAACCCCAGCCGCAGCGGGAGCGTCGCCCACACATTCTTCTGGTTTGTGCGCACCGTGCGCCTTACCGAAGGTATGTCCACCTGCAATCAAAGCAACCGTTTCTTCATCGTTCATTGCCATGCGACCAAAGGTATCACGAATATCAGCAGCAGCTGATATCGGATCATGATTACCATTTGGGCCTTCTGGGTTTACGTAAATCAAGCCCATTTGCACAGCCGCCAGAGGTTTTTCTAGCTTTCTTTCACCACTGTAACGTTCATCTCCACCAAGCCATTCTTTTTCTGGTCCCCAATATACGAGGTCAGGCTCGAAGTCATCTTCACGGCCACCGGCAAAACCAAAGATGGTAAAGCCCATGGACTCCATCGCCACGTTACCAGTTAACACCATCAAATCAGCCCACGAAATACTGCGGCCATATTTTTGCTTAATTGGCCACAGTAAACGGCGTGCTTTGTCTAGGTTAACGTTGTCTGGCCAGCTGTTAAGGGGTTCAAAACGTTGTTGTCCGCCTGCACCGCCGCCTCGACCGTCAGACATACGATAGGTGCCTGTGCTGTGCCACGCCATGCGCACAAAGAAAGGCCCATAATGGCCATAATCTGCAGGCCACCAATCTTGTGAGGTGGTCAATACCTCAGTGATATCTTTTTTGACAGCTTCAAGATCAAGTTTGTTAAAAGCTTGGGCATAATCAAATGATGCACCAAGTGGATTAGACGCTGGGTCATTCTGGCGTAAAGGTTGAAGGTTAAGTTGTTTAGGCCACCAAAATTGATTGGTTTTAGGTTCGCCTTCAGCAAAAGCTGACTGCGAGCTAAGCAGTGGCGTAAGCGCCAATGAAATAGCAGTAAGGATATGGAGCGGTTTTTTCAGCATAATAGTTGTCCTGTTGTTGCACTGATGTCCGCTGATAAGCATAGATGGCAATGAGCAAATAGCAGAGCTGGAAAAACAGATTGACCTAATCGGCTTTGTTAATCATTTGTAGCATTTTATTTTTTAGCGACTTATGTTATGCGCTGTAAACTAAATCTCTATGCCAATGGCCTTAACGCCATTAAAACTGAAGATAATGACGTAATCCACGAGGTAAACGCCGCAAAATATGCTACTGTGCGCGGTTTATTTATACCAATTGGTATTATTGCGTATTTTACATATCGATTAGGCAGAATATGATCCCTTGGACCCATCTAGATAGCGCCCACATTCCCAACAATGGCGGCGAATTAAAATTTATGCAGCGAGGTGACGAGTTTTCAATTCGTTTGTCAGGGGTACGCGGTGAGTTAATGAATAGCCGAGTGTTTAACTCTGAAAAAGTCCTGTCTGAGCTTGGTTGTGCTCACCTCACACATACCGATAAAGCGCACGTTTTGGTTGGAGGACTTGGCATGGGATATACCTTGGCGGCCGCATTAAAAGCGGTGAACAGTAGCGCACTGGTCACCGTGGCAGAACTTATCCCAGAAGTCGTTAAATGGAACCAAGGTCCTTTAGGCGCTTGTGCTAAAAACCCCTTAGCTGATCCGCGTACACAAGTACACATCGGTGATGTCAAACAGCTGTTAGTGAGCAATACGCCCACCTTTGATGCCATATTGCTTGATGTCGATAACGGCCCTGAAGGCCTCACTCATGCGGATAACAATTGGATTTATTCAATTGAAGGATTAGAAAGTATTTTTACCACCTTGCGCCCTGGCGGCAGGCTTGCGGTGTGGTCAGCCGGTCCTGATTATTTGTTCACTGTACGTTTGAAAAACGCAGGTTTTAAGGTAGATACTCGTATCGTGCGTTCGCGCCCAGGCAAGGGCAGTAAACACACTATCTTTTTGGCTAAAAAGCCTTAAAACAAATTATGTCACCAAACATTCAATTTAACGACGTCAGTGATAGCGGTAATCTAGAGAATAAAGTCCAACGAGTTTGTCGCTCGCCGCTA
This sequence comes from Flavobacterium sp. W21_SRS_FM6, assembly GCF_052119645.1. NCBI lineage: Bacteria > Pseudomonadati > Bacteroidota > Flavobacteriia > Flavobacteriales > Flavobacteriaceae > Flavobacterium > Flavobacterium sp. W21_SRS_FM6. The sequence goes on along the minus strand of NZ_JBGQOM010000009.1, from coordinate 141,229 downwards.
TAAATTGGCCTTTAAATCTCCTCGTTCGACCTTGGCTTTTATGCTATTATTCGAGGCTTTATTTTTTAGCAATATTACACTGCACAAAGCCTTATTTTTCTTCGTTTAAGGATAGCCATACGATGTTTTCTTTATCTACACACCAAACTACCAGCGTACTTTTTATCATCTTTAATCTGCTTGGGAGTTTTGAATCACGCGCCAATAGTGCCTTCGATAGTGGGGTCCCAGAGCTAAGCGCTTCTCAACAAGTCCCTCAGCAACAACACTCTCACGAGCATGACGAGCCAAAAGAGGCGCATGAAGATGAGGGCGAACACCACGAGCATGACGAAGAGGTCGAATCTATCGTTGTGTTATCAACCCGTTTAGGGCGCTCAGTCAATGATGAGCCCATCCGTGTAGAAATTATTAATCAAGAAGAACTCGAAGAAAAAGCCATGATGCGCCCGGGTAATATTTCTATGCTAGTGGCAGAAACAGGTGGGGTACGAGTTCAAACCACCTCTCCGGCTCTCGGTAGTGCGAATATTCGTTTACAAGGCCTGTATGGTCGTTACACCCAGCTACTGAATGATGGGTTACCGCTTTACGGAGGACAGGCCACCTCTATTGGTTTGCTGCAAATTCCTCCAACTGATTTATCTGGGGTCGAAATCATTAAAGGCTCAGCATCATCCCTTTACGGGGGGTCGGCGATGGGCGGAGTGATCAATTTAATTTCACGTAAGCCTAAAGATGAGGCAGAAGGCGAGTTGCTATTAAACGCGACATCACGAGATGGACAAGATATCACTGGGTACGTTGCATCGCCCGTCAATGATTCGCTAGGGGCTTCGTTGACCCTCGGTGGCCATCATCAAAGCACGCAGGATTTTGACGATGATGGATGGATTGATCTGGCGGGCTATGAACGTTTTACCGCAAGACCCCGTGTGTTTTGGCAAGGTGAAAACGGCGCAAACCTATACGCGACAGCTGGTTTCATGACAGAGGAGCGTCAAGGTGGCACGATATCTGGCCGCACCACTCCTGATGGTAATGCCTTTGTACAAAACCAAGACAGCGAGCGCTTTGATGCAGGTATGATTGCAAACGTGCCCTTGAGTGAAGCCTTAGATTGGTCTTTGCGTAGTTCGGCCATGGTGCAAAATCATAACAAACAGTTTGGAGAGGTCGTAGATGACGACCGTCACGAAAGTTATCTACTTGAAAGTGCCGTTGCCGGCTACACCTTAAGCACTCAATGGGTGGTCGGCGTTGCCTTGCAATCTGATCGTTTTCAATCAGCGGATTTTCCCAGCTTCAACTATCGCTACGACGTACCTGGCATCTTTGCTCAAGCCGATTATGAAATCAGCGAGCAACTATCAAGTTCGTTTAGTGGTCGCTTAGACGATCATAGCGAATTTGGCACGCAGTTCAGCCCACGTATTTCCTTACTTTACCGGCCCGATGAGTGGACTATCAGGGCATCCTATGGGCGAGGTTATTTTGCCCCCACGCCCTTTGTTGAGGCGATTGAAGCGGCGGGTCTTGCTCGCCTTGCGCCCTTACGTGATATTCAAGAAGAAAGCGCGGTAACATCTTCGTTGGATGCGGTTTATCAGTATAAACAACTTGAAACCAGCTTAACCTTGTTTAGCTCAATGGTGGAGGGTGTGACCGAGTTGGAGGCCTTTTCGTCGCAAACCGCTGGACCACTGGACCGCGTTCGTTTAGTCAATGCAAGGGGTAAATCTCGCATCTACGGCTCTGAGCTGATGTTACGTTATAAATGGCAAGACGTTAAAGTAACCGGCAGTTACCTGTTTTTAGACGCCACCGAGTTTGATGTAAACAGTGAAACACGCCAGCGCATAGCGCTTACACCTCGTCATTCTGCTGGTTTGGTTGCCATGTGGGAGCGACACGGCGAAGGACGTATAGGTTTTGAAGCCTATTATACTGGCGAGCAACGCCTTGATGGCAATCCGTATCGCGCTACGAGTAAAGCGTATTGGCACCTGGGTTTACTGGGTGAAATAACCATGGGCCAATTCAGCTGGTTTATCAATGCAGAAAATCTGCTTAATATTCGCCAGACCAAAGAAAACCCCTTGGTTTTGCCCGCCCAAGCACCAGATGGTCAGTGGACCACCGATATTTGGTCACGTAACGATGGATTTATTGTCAACGCAGGTGTCAGGATCCGCTTTAAGGGCTAACAAACGTTTAACAGCCTCCAAGCTTAAAGTGGCTTGAGGCTCAGCCAATAGTGTAATGTGGCCTGACTACTGCTCAACAAAAAAGGGCGTTTACTTAGCAAAAATAGCGTTTAAGGTCTGACGCATAACATCACTGTTAGCATCGTGTCCGGTCCAATATTTGATACCTAATACACCTTGATTGACCAACATGGCGAGGCCATCAATTACCTGACAACCTTTTGCTTGCGCGGCTTCTAGCAGCTTTGTTTTTGGCGGATTAGGGATAACATCCGCTACCACCATCTCGGCTCTGAGGGTTTCGCTATTGATGTTAACTTCTTGCTCTACGTGGGGGTACAAGCCGATAGTGGTGCTATTGACCAAGATATCAATGTCTTCTGGTATATCGATGGTCTTGTCCCATGAAAGATAGTGGGCTTTGACGGTGGTTTTACCATTCAGCAAATCGACTAAGGTTTGACCACGGTTTTTGTTTCGATTAACGATCGTGATTGATGCCACCCCTGCTAAGGCGAGTTCAACCGCAATGGCTCGCGCCGCGCCGCCAGCACCTAATATCATGACCGACTTACCGTGCGGTTCAACCTGTTGTCTCAATCCTTGTAAAAAGCCTTTACCATCGGTGTTTTCACCAATATAGTCATCGCCGCGTTTTACCACAGTATTTACCGCGCCAATGAGTTGGGCAGATTCACCCAAACCATCGAGGTGCGCTATCACTGCCACTTTATGCGGCACAGAGCAGTTAAATCCTTGCCAATTCATGGCCTTCGCGCCTGCTACTGCATCAGCTAAAAGCGCTGGTGGCACCTCACAATTAATATAGCGCCAGTCAATTTTCATTTCTTTATAAGCAGCCTCAACCATCGCAACAGTGGGGTTCTCTGCCGCGGGTTGAGAAAACGAACCGGTGATCTCACTCAAAAAATGTAGGGACATACCTTGCTCCATGGTTTTTAAATTACGCTCTGTATTTCGATTTCAAATCAAATACCGCATAAGCGGCGACGACCAAAAAGCAACACGCTGGTACGATGTAAGAAAACGCAGCGCTGTAATTATCGATAAAGGATGCTTGCAATAAAGGTATCACTGCCCCGCCTAATATAGCCATAACTAGACCCGCCGCTCCAAACTTTGCATCATCATTTAAGCCATGTAAGGCTACAGCATAAATAGTTGGGAACATCAAAGACAAGCAAGCTGAAATACCAATCAGGGCCCATACCCCTGTTTCGTTCGGCATGATTATCATGTACAAACACAATATTGAAGCCAGCCCCGCCATCGCGCTTAATAAGGCTGCGGGTCTGACAAAGCCCATGATCCACGTCATAATAAATCGAGAGACTAAAAACACTAACATACTGTATTGCAAGACCTTGCCACCAGACACCTCATCGCCGCCCTGCGCTTCCATCACATATTGAATGGTGAAGGTCCATACACAGGTTTGAGCAGCAACATTAAAAAACTGGGCAACAACACCAAATCGATAATGACGATTGTTAAACAATCGACGTATCGTTGCTCTAAAATCAGTGTGTTTACTGGCTTCAGTGGCTTTGCACTTTTCAGGTGTTTTGAGCATGGCAATCGCAAACCAAATGACCACAAGCACACAAGCAAACCCGACGTAAGGCACCATCACGGCATCTAATTCGGCACTCATAACAGAAACAAGCTGATCGGCTGTCATACTGCTGCGCTCTTCTGCTGATGCTTGATTTAATTGAGGCAAGATAAGGGTCGCGGCTAAAAACACCCCTAAACTGGTTCCAACCGGATTAAATGACTGAGCAAAATTCAAGCGGCGGGTGGCCGTCAACTGACTGCCCATACCCATAACATAAGGATTTGCCGAGGTTTCTAAGATAGAGAGACCACCTGCCAAGATAAATAAAGCGGTAAGAAAGAAGCCATACGTCATGGTTTGGCTTGCGGGGTAAAACATAAAAGCCCCGATTGCAGCACACCCAAGCCCCGTGAGTACGCCGGTCTTATACGAAAAACGCTTGTTAATAAATGCCGCCGGTATGGCTAAGCAAAAATAAGCGCCGTAATAACAAAATTGAACTAAGGCTGATTGCAATGACGTCATGGTGAAAATTTTACTAAACACTTTGACTAAGGGGTCGGTCATATTGGCTGCAGTACCCCACGCAGCAAAACACAATGTTAATAATATGAAGGGAACCAACATATCTCTTGAGACTAATGGGGCTTTTTGTTGCATGGCGATACGACCACTTGTTAATTTTTAGTTAACGCATTTAACCAACAAAAAAATAGCCTGTCAATAAATCAACTTAATTTATTTATTGCTCTTTCACGCTATTTTTTATTAATTCAAACTAATATAGTTTAGCCTAAGAGAGTCAGCTAAAATAATAACCCACCACCTTAGGGTGTCTTGTTAATGCATCAAAAGTAGACGAAATGACCGACAAAGTTGTAAATACAAAAAACACTAATCTTCGTGAAGGGCGCAGTCAATCAGGTTTACGTGCGCATAACGAGCGCAGAATTTTATCACTCATTCGTCAGCAAGGCAGTTCTCCAAAAGCTGAGATAGCCCAACAAACTGGCCTTTCAGCCCAAGCGGTTACCGTCATTATTAACAGCTTAGAGGCTGATAAATTACTGATCCGTAAGGAGCCGCAACGAGGTCGTGTTGGTCAACCTCTGGTCCCGTTTGCACTCAATCCCGAGGGCGCTTTTAGCATCGGCCTAAAGGTAGGACGACGTAGCTTCGACCTTACCCTAATTGATTTTACTGGCAATGTGCGCGCCACCTTACACGAAAACTGTAATTATCCGAGTGTCACCAATTTGTTGGCCTTTTTAAAAAAAGGCGTAGAAGTTTTAACCCTAAGTTTGAGCACCGAACTCAGTGCCAGAATCTTGGGGATTGGCGTCGCCACCCCTTATGAAATATGGAACTGGGCTGAAGAAGCAGGGGCGCCCGCTGAAGTAATGAACGAGTGGAAAACCTTCGATTACACTCAAGGCATTACGAGTATTATCGACTTACCTGTTTATGTTTGTAACGATGACACGGCGGCTTGCTCTGCCGAGTTAAGTTTTGGTAACCCTCATCATTTCAACGACTTTATGTACGTTTTTATTGGTACGTTTATTGGTGGCGGTGTGGTGTTGAACGGCTCACTTTTCACCGGTAAAACCGGTAATGCAGGCGCTATAGGCTCCTTACCGCAGCCCATTATCAATCAAAATGGCGAGTTAGAGTCACAACAGTTAATCATGCAATCTTCGTTGTATATCCTTGAAAAGATGTTGATTGAAGCGGGCCACGACGCCAAAGTGCTATGGCAGTCTAGCGAATATTGGGGCGAACTTGGCCCCATATTAGACCAATGGATTGACAAGGTAGCCGAAGGCTTAGCCTATGCTGCTCTGTGCTCAATGGCCATTTTTGACTTTGAAGCTATCGTCATCGACGGCGCCATTCCTGGCGCGGTGCGCAGTAAAATTGTTGCAGCAACAGCATTCAAAATATCGCAAGCTGATACCCGCGGTTTATCACCGAGTAAAATAGTCAGTGGCTCAATCGGCAGCAAGGCCCAGTCTATTGGTTGTGCTAATTTGCCTTTGTTAGTCAATTTTTCTCAAGATAGCCAACATTTATTTAATCAGTAAAAAACCTACTTCGCCTTGCCTAGCGCTGCTGTTTTAGCTCAATAAAACCGCAGCCTTCAATCCCCTTACCATCCTCTTTAACAAATTATAGATTTCAGCTGTGGCAAACTTAACAAAATTTAATAAATAACATTAGTTGATTTATTAAAATATTTACTCTACATTTCATTAACAATTTTGTTAACCGCCTTAAACATTCGATTAATAAGAGGCAATTAACAAAGTTTGTCAGCTTAAAAACTCAAAATTAATGGAGAAAACACATCATGCAATGCTCGACTAAAATGACCCTCATAGCTGCAGCGGTAACGGCTTCTATTTCTCATACTTCTTTTGCACAGTCTGGCGAAGAAGCAAACAAAGCGAGCAACCTCGACTTTGAACAAATTATTGTCAGTGGTACATCACGTCCGAAAGTAAAAATTGAATCGACAAATGCCATGACAACCTTTGGTGAGGAAAATTTAGAACGCTTAGCCCCGCACAGTGTGGGTGAATTGGTTCGCAGCATTCCAGGTTTTCATGCAGAAGACACCGGTGGTGAAACTGGTAATAACGTGGCACCTCGCGGATTTCCACTATCAACTCAAACAGAATTCACCGCTTTGTTGCGTGATGGTATGACGGTGTTTTACAACCAAGATATTCTGTTTACTCAAAACGACCGTTTTACCCGTTTATCGAATTTTATTGGCAATGTTGAAGCCATTCGTGGTGGAGCCTCTTCCATATTTGTGGGCAGCGCCCCAGCAGGTTTTATCAACTTTTTATCTCGCGAAGGCGGTGACGATACCGAAGGGGATGTATTTTTTGAAACCAACAGCAATAATCGTTTAGGGGCGCAAGCGTGGGTCAGTGGCTCTCTTGATGATCAAACCGTTTACGCTATCGGCGGCTGGTATCGCGAAGATGATTCTGCTCGTGATCCGGGTTATACCGCTAACCAAGGTGGTGAAATTAACGCCAATATTAAACATTTCTTCAAAGATGACAGTGGCTTCACCCGCTTTGAGTTTAACAAACAAGACGATAAGTCTTTCTTTTTCATTCCTCAGCCTTTAACAGGCTCAACCACTGATGCGCAAACGATACCGGGTGGCATGGATATTCGTGATGGAACAACGGGTAACTCGGCAGGTGCACGTTTATTGCGTCTCGCCAATACGCCCAGCGGAGATCTCGATTTAGATGTGGCGGATGGTAACTACGCCAATGTTACCTATATTGGCAATACCACTGAGGTTGAACTGAACGACAACTGGATTTTCAGCAATCAAGTTCGTTATACCGACATGTTAACCACTTTTACTGGCATCATTAATGTCGGCAATGCCGAATCTTTAGCCAGCAAAGCGCAGGCTATTTACGACAATAACAACGTTGCCCTTGCTGATGCTATGGTAGATGGCGCCTTGAATTACCAAATACGTGATGCAGGTACAGGATTTGAATTGGCCAACAATAACAATGTTGACTCATACAATACCAATGGCTTTGGCATTAACGCCGGCTTTTGGCACCGTCGTTTTGAAGGTGATAACGTACAAAACGAAACAAAATTACATCATACCTATGAAGATTTAAGTGAAGGCACCCTTTACTCTACTTTTGGTTTATTTGTGTCTAACATAAACGGTCAAGTTACTGATTATCGCATCAACACTTTACAGTCTGTTGAGCCCTTACCACAACGTCTAGATATCGCCTTTATGGACGCCAACGGCAACGATATTGCCAGTGGCACCTATAAAGGGATCCAAGCGGGTTCGCATGGTTTTGCAAACATCGTTTACAGCGAAAACACCATTGCGCCTTATGCCGACTTTGAATATGAGATCAATGACTTAACCTTAAATCTTGGGGCTCGCTACGAAACATTAAAAGCCAACGGCGAAGCGGAAAACCAAGGTGACTATCAAATAAATAGTTTTAGCAGTGATACCGACACCGTCAACGGCAATATCGTTTTACCCTTTGGTGATGGCACCTATCGTAATTTTGATATTGAATACAGTGAACTGGCATGGACGGTGGCAGCAAACTACATCGTAAACGAAGATTTTGCCGTATTTACTCGCTACGCTGATGGCTTTCGTATGCCTGACGTAGATAAGTACATGGCAATTACTGGCTTAACGAGTCAAGCTGAAATAGACGAATTTAATCGCTCACAGCGCCGTGAAACAAAACCTGCTTCCACTGTAATGGCTGAGCTCGGTTTAAAATACAATTCAGGTGATGTTGCCGCCTTCTTAACCGCCTATTTTGCCTCAGCCGATGATTTGTTTTTTAACGTACCCACCGTAGTCAACGGCGACGTTGTGCAGCGCCAGGCATTTCGAAATACCGAAACCGTAGGCCTTGAAGCTGAGTTTAACTTACAAGTGACAGAGGGATGGAAAGTCGGTTTATCCGCCACTTATCAATCCCCAGAATTTGTTAACACCCCTGCTGCTGAGTTTATAAATGACAGTGGCAATGTTGCTACGGTCGAAATCAATGGCAACCTGCCAGTACGTGTACCAAAACATTTTGGACAGCTGACCACCAGCTATGAATTTGAAGATTTTGCGTGGGGTGTCGCTAGCATTAACGCTACCTATTCATGGAGCGGAAAACGCTACGCTGATGACGCAAATACCGCAGAGTTACCCATGTACGGCATGTTAAACCTTGGTTTTGCGGTAGAGAACGAGGAAGGATATTACTTACGCGCTGATGTGAAAAACATCAATAACTCTGAGGGTCTATCAGAAGGCGATCCAAGAGCGGGAGAAACCGTTGCAGGCCAAACCAACACGTTTAATGCAAGGGTGGTATTGCCGCGTACCTTTACCCTAACCGTTGGCAAACGTTTTTAACAAACCCCTTGTTTGGCTTGGGCAAGTTTCCAAGCCAAACATCTATTTTTTAGTGGATAAACGAAGGCAAACTCAACTATGGAAGTACTAGCAATCGGCGAAGCATTGATCGACCTGCTATCAAGCACCTGTTTAGAGAAAGATCCCAGCACAGTCGTCACCTTTACCCAATATGCCGGTGGTGCGCCAGCCAATGTCGCGGTGGCCGTGGCCAAATTAGGAGGGAAAAGTTTTTTATTTGGTAAAGTGGGTAAAGACCAATTTGGTCATTTCCTAATCAACGCGCTAAAAAATAATGGTGTCTCTACTGATTTTGTTGGGTTTTCTGAGACGGGTAAAACCGCTTTGGCTTTTGTGACCTTAGATCACCTTGGTGAGCGCAGCTTTGAATTCTATGACACACAAGCTGCGCACAACGATATACAGCCCAGTGATTTCACCGCTGAAATTATTGAACCTACACGAGTCGTCTCCTTTTGCTCTGGCATGTTAGCCAACGAACATCAACTTGATTGCACCCTGCAAGCACTGGAAATATTCAAGAAAAACCAGTCGATTATTTGTTTAGATGTTAATTTTCGCTCGGCTTTTTGGCCGCCGACTCAAGATGCAGCAGGCAGAATTTCACGCGCGGCAATCATGGCAAATATCATCAAAGCCAGTCGCGATGAGTTAGTGCAGTTGTATGGGGTTGAGCACGTTGAGCAAGTGGTTAAATCATGGATAGAACAAGGGGTATCATTAGTGATGATTACCGATGGAGGTAAGCCCATCGCCTTTTATACGCAAAATTTTGATGGCACTTACCCTGCGCCGAAGGCGAACGTAGTTGATACAACCGCTGCAGGTGATGCCTTTGTCGGTGGCTTTTTGTATCGAGTAGCGGGTGAAAACAGTTCGTCGAAAACATTTGTGGAATGGGTGGCTAACTTTCAACATGTACTAAAAGCCATTGATTTTGCGACTAAATGTGGTGCTTTCACGGTTGCGCATTTTGGCGCTTTCGATTCATTGCCCATAATGAGTGATTTGGATGTATAAGGGTGTTTGCAGGCAATTAAATAGACCTATGCGGTAATTTTCTACCCGCCCGCCAGCCCCTGATCACGCTTCGCTACGCGTGTTGTCTCTACCGCTCACATCACAACATCACAGATGGGTTTACGCGGATGAGTCACATCAATAAATATCGGCAATATTACATCGCGACTCATGCTTGTAGAACAAGGCGTTTTTAGTGCTGCGAATTGTTCATAGGGTAACCGATATCCACTAATTCATCATAAAAATCAGCCAGTGCAAGCTCTGGATTAAGTTGCTGAATCACTCTGTGAGTTAACGGTAGTTGCTGATAAACATGCTGAATGATGGCAAGAGGAACATCCGTTTCAAAGTAATCTTCAGCAAACTCTTGATAATTTCGAGGATCGCCAACTAGGCAGTTTAAAAGAAATAACGAACCATCAGGATCATCGGTTTCAGTTGTTGCAAAGCTTGCTTTAGACCAGCTTGTTTCGCCTACCAAACGCCAAAAACAAAAGGAAATATTGTCTATATCAAAGGCAGGTTCAGACACCGCATGAGCAAATTCAGCAGGCACCTTGTTAAGCGCTACTTGCCATTTCTTTAGATTGCCTTGATGCCACGATGATAACGTGGATTCATGGGCAAAACCTTTAAAAAAGCAGCCACTGGCGGTAAACAGCACAGTAAAAGAATCTCCACAACCGTTGCGCATTGAGGCCATTGACTCACCCGGTGCCCAATGCGCGTCAAAAGAGTAATATCTGTTGTCCCATTCAGGGCACAAAACTAAGTCTAAAACCGCTAAGGATTGAAGCAATCTTTTCAAATTATCGATATTAGGAAGTTTGTCTAAGGTATTGGTCGATACTGCATTCACAATGTTTGATCCCGGATAAAAAGAGCACGCCATTAAAGTTTGACTGATGGTATACCGATAGCCACCTGTGCAACAATCTTCTTGTGGCATTGTTCAGTACAAACCTCAGGGCGGTGCCGCTATCAAAAATAAACTCTATGTTAAAAGCCCTAAACCGATGAAAAAACAAGTTATTGAAATACCTAAGATGATGTGGTCTTGTAGGACTATAAATGGCAGCTTTTAAGCATCACCACACAATGAGAGCTAAGCAATGAACTCTACTCAAACCAACAAAGCCCCCATCCCTGCCAATGTGCGGGTCATGATCGCCTTAGTTGCCACACCGACTTTATTGGTTATTGGCATGCTTTTTTATACCCTGTTTGTTTCAGGTTGGCAGGCCATAACAATCAGCATGATTATTTTTTCTTTGCTCGGATTATTTGCTTATTACGTGGTGATTACAGGTAGATTACCGGCGACTCGAAGCAAGCAAACAGATTAAAAATCAGTTGTCGCTGCGCTTCAAAACAATTGCAAAAGCAAAGAAGGTGTAAACCTCATATCAACGGCTACTTGCATGATAAGCTTGGATGTCACAATTTCTTCTCGTTTGGAAAAACAACTGTTTTGTGTAAAAGCTGGGAGGGAGGCTCTGAGCGTATTGCCGCCGTTGGACATATTAAATTTTGATTAAGCTATCGCTGTAAAGCGGACATTAACGCCTACTTATGCGGAAAAAAGTAGTTGGCTATAGTTGTTGAGGAACGCAACAAAGCCAATTATTTTTACTTTAAATAATCCGAAGTCTTTAGAAGATTGTTGTTCTGCTAAACACAAAAGGCGAGTTTTTAACATCACCTTCTTCGAACTTGATAGCTTTTAGGCTAGGTATGAGTTTCTAGCTAAAACCATTTTTATTAATAAAGCCAAATACATGCCCGAGTATTTTTTTCTGTATTGCCTTGCGATCTACACTTTGTCTATCCTTACACAAAGATACGCCTTCTATTTCCCGCTCAGAGTCGCATTTATCGATGTACACAAAATGACCAGCGCCTTGTTCAATACCTACCAAACTCGAACCTTGAATATGGTCTGCATAATATTTGGAATGTGCGATATACGGCAGGAAGTCGTTTTCGACGGAGCCCAGAATTAGGGTAGGAACCTTTATACTTTCTAGGCTTTTTTCGCTAACCGCATGGCCTAAAGCCGGATCTAAAGCGATAACAGCTACAACTCGCTCGTCTCGCATTTGCTCTTGCAGTAAATCAATTTTCATTAACATTTCTTCACTCATTGGCTTGCGTTTACTTTGCTGGCCGTAGTGACAGCCTTTATCATCTTTTGCCTTTTCTGACGCGCAATAGGTTTCCGACTTACCCGCTTCTAAATTGGCTCCCGCCATTGCTAAAGACGTAAACCCGCCTGAAGAATGACCAAGCATTATTACTTTGTCCGTTTTAAGCGAGGTATTAAATAGCCCCTTATCAGATAAACTATCGATCGCAAAGCTTACATCTTGTGGGCGCTGCCAGAAGCGCATAGCGGAACTCGGGTCGATATTCTCAGGCCCATAAACCCAAGACTCGCCATAATGCGCTACCCCAGCAACAACCCAACCTTTTGAGGCTAATGCATAACCCAGCCAGTTCATTTCACGGGGAGAGCCAAAGGCGCCATGAGAAATAATCGCAACCCGGTGACTTCTTTGCTTCGGTGATAAGCAAATTGTCGTTTTACAAGGTTCTGCACCACCTTGATACCAGAACTTGATTTTGGTTGGTCGATTCACTCGCTGATTAAAAAAGTCGACTTCTGCTGTCTTCAGTTCGATTGCTCCGCTAGCGAATGCTTGAGCACTGCCAAAAAGAGTAGACAACATAAGACTAGTAAAGCAAAGAGTTGTTATTTTTAGGTTCATATTTCTCTCTATTTATTTTTCATGAAACATTCAATGCAGCAACTATAAATGCATAACTAATATTGGGCAGTGCAGAAAGTGCGATTTGTGAGAAATACCTTGCTTGAAGCGGAATTTTAAGCTTTTTCTTCTGCGGTAATATTTTCTATTGCAAAGTACAACTCCGTCTTAAGAGCTTCAGACTCAGTTTCCATAGGATTATTCAGATAACGCTGCACGATTTGCTGATCTTTTAGTTTGATACTATTAGGAAGGACCCATTGTGCATAAACCTGAGAAATAGTTTGCCACATGCAATCGTGTGGACCTGTATGCGTGAAACAGGCCCAGTGGCCAGCTTGCCATTTAAAAGCGTCCAGTTTTTCATGATGAGCGGATAGACCTTCAACAAAGCCAGCAAAAAAACGGCTTTCCGTTTGCTCTCCAGCCCACGGGTTATCAACAGAAACACCAATAGGCTGTAACTCTGCATAACTTAAAGGCTCAGCCATTGCAGCTAGACAGCTGTATAATTCTCCAGCCAACATGGAGAAAGATTGCTCATTAAAACCTTTGCCATATAAACCGTACACTGTTTGCTCCGGTAACATTTTCCAAACAGGTTGCAATTTTTGGTCAGTTAGTAATTTTCTAGGTTTTAAGCTGCCAGCTCGATCATTGATCGGCAAATTACCTTGGACTACATCGCTTGGCGTCACAGCGAAGATCTTTTTAAACGCCCTAGAAAAAGATGAAGGGGAATCATAACCGACGCTAAGAGCGACATCGATGATATTGTGGTTTCCATGTTTAATTGCGTGCAGTGCCTTTTCCAATTTATGCCGCTGAATAAACTCACCCAACTGATAACCCGTCGCCGCAAAAAATATGCGGTTAAAGTGGTACTTAGAAAAGCCTGTATAACTTGCTAGTCCATCCAAGCTGATAGTCTGATCACTATGGTCATAAATATACTGTCCGACCTGGCTAATAATTTTTGCATTCTTGTTGTTTAAGTTATCTACCACAGGGTTTTGTCTCACTTCCGCAATCTATATTTCCGCCTGCCGTATTGCTAAAACTGCATGCATAACACTAATTAACGAGCAAAGCGCATTTGCAAATGCTCGGCTTGATTGTTTTTTCGTCATTATCAGTGCTTACTTTCTGATTTTATTACTTTTTTTTACTTCAATTATGCTAAAACTGCGGAAGCTCTAAAAAGCAAAAGGAGCCTGACGGTTTACCCGGTATTCTAACGAGACCTTTTTCGCTTCCTATTAAAAGCCATGAGCCTTAGATTTTCCATAACTAAATTAATAACTTAGCAATTATTGGAAAAACAAAGTGAGACTTAGAAAATCTATTTAATAGGAAGCGATATTGACATTATTCACCAAACTTCATTACACCTGATTTTTATATACAGTGTATTAAGGTGACAAATATTTAACCTGTCTCTTAATCTAAACTCCACTTTGATCTGAACTTATGGAGCACACTAAGCCAATGGCGAATATCCGCTTTTGGCACAATCGCGATATTCGGCTTTTGAACAAAAGCTAGAAATACGATTTAGGTTTACCGACTGTCTAACTGTGAAAGGACACAGTCACGAGATTGAAAATTTGTCTTAGATTTGTACATCTATAAAACATCTGCAACTTTGGACTTAGCAGATGTTCAGTTAGAACAAATAATTATTTCTAACTTGTCAGTACATGCTTAGATGCAGTGTTTACAGAAGGACATACCACTTTAAAAACCCAACTTATCAGGATAGGATTGGATTATTAATCATTTTTCAATATCAGCAACCATGACTCAATTTCAGGGGCGGTTATCCAAAAAGCTCGTTATCTACATTATGCTTTTCAGTGGTGTATTTACCTTGGCTGCAACTTCCTACACAGTTTACTTTGATTATCAGAATAGGATGTTTGCTTTTAAGCAACAAGTTGAAGATTTACTTAAGTCCTATGAATCCCCTCTTGGCATAGCTATCCACCTATCACAAAATGAAATTGTTAATTCAATATCTATGGCGTTTCGAGTGTTATCTGATGAATATGGTGTGCTAATCAGAGACGAATCAGGCAACAAAATAATTGAGTCATATTCTAGTGATGGTATTTTTGATGTGAAAAATAATCCTGAAACGAGAGAACAGTATCTCATTTATTCAAAGCCCCTTTATGTCGATATAACATTTTTGGGTATAAATGAAGAAATATTAAAAAAGATTGAAGGAAAAAAAGGGTCTATCGAGTTAATAGTAGGGACAGGTCAAATAAAACAAGATGTGTTAATAAATATTAAAGCTATCTTATTAACTCAAGCAATTAAAGCCTTCATCGTTTCACTTTTTATTTTATTTTTAGTTAACAAACTGGTACTTAATCGTCAACGTAAAATAATCAATTGGTTACGTGATTTTTCTCACAATCAACAAGTTAAAGAACTTGAGCAAAGAGATACAAATTTTTTTGATGAACTAGATGATATGGTAAGTACAGTAAACCATATGGGTAAACAGATAGTCTCACATCAAAAGATTCTCGAAAGTACGGTTAATGACCGAACTAGAGAGTTGGTTATTAAAAATACTGAACTAGAAATCACTCAAAAAGAGTTACATTTACTCCTTCATTCGAAAAGTTCGGCGTTAAGTCACATAGAAGAAACATTATCCACATGGCTATGGGAGACCGACATTTTTGGGAATATCACTACAATGTCTGACTACTTGAGTGAAAATGCTAAACCTAAAACTACCGAACGCAATGTTATTCGCCTGAGTGATTTAGTCGAACTACCTAGTTCTAGTAACCAAACTTCGGGCGATAAAGTTATAAAAAGTATTTTTGATTCACGCGAGCCGTTTACTATTCATGATGCAGAAATCAGAAAATCCTCAGGTGAAGCCATTTCTATTCGAATAGATGGACGTCCCAAAATCATAAACGATCAATATCAAGGTTATAATGGAACGATAACTGATATCTCATCAGAGAAACGACTGAATAAACTTGCTTACAGTGATGGATTAACAGGCTTAGCAAATCGAGTAGCATTGGAAAATTATTATGAATCAACCAATCAACGCTCAAGCAGACTGGGGTTTTCGATTGGTTTAATGGCGCTGGACTTGGATTTCTTTAAATCTATAAATGATAATTTTGGTCATGCTGTTGGTGATGAAGTATTAAAGGCAGTAGCCAATACGCTTACTGAATGCATTAGAGATGAAGATTGCGTGGCGCGTATAGGAGGTGAAGAGTTTGTAGTGATTGTTCAAGGTGCTACGGCTGATGGTTTAATCACCTTGGCGAAACGTATTAATGATTCTGTCGCTTCGCTGAAAATTCCCACTTTACCATTGCAAAAACAGGTCACAGTATCGATTGGATTTACACTTCTCAATATAGAGGATTCATTACAAAGTGGCCTAGAGAGAGCCGACACGTATTTATATAAGGCTAAGAATAATGGGCGTAACCGCTTCGCTACCGATATCGCTTGAGGGGTGAATCTATAAGTGACTTATTAGCTAGGATAGCCTTTTCTGAGCTAGTGGTCAGTCGAGTTATTGGGCGATGTGAATAGGATAACATTTGAAGTAAGTCCAAGTGACTCGACATGATTCCATATAAATTGGTACGTTTAAAACGATACATTGATAGTGAGTAGTTAGTGAAAAACAAAGTTGCAGTATTATTGATTCTATCGGTCATCATCTATTTTATGTACGTGTATTGGGGACAAGATGCGAATAAGGAATTGAATTTATCTGAATCAGTCGTGACCGTTGAACCACAGCCCCCTAATTCTCAAAAAAAAGCCCCTCAAATTACCCCTGAATTTCATGTGACTGAAAGTAGTGAAGAGCGGCTTGAACCTAATAAAATCAGAAGTGGGATGAGCGTTATCCCTGGCCGTGATGAAAATGATGATGAAATATCATTGTTTGAAAGTGGCAGTTACTTGGATGGTGTAATTTTCTTAGGCGAGCCCTTATATGACTATGTTATTCCATCATGGGATGGGAGTTCAAAATATATTCGAAGTCCATTATACAAGATTGAGGTATCAGTTATTAATGGCATTCCGAGGGCAATTATCCTAGAAAACGAAGAGTACAGGGAAATAAATTCAGTGGATTTCGACACTGGTGTTGCTAATGATATACACAGGTTGTTGGAATCACAGACCTCTGGTGCTGATTCTCCTCAAAAAAAGGAATATATCTATGATTTAATAAACAGCATTCCTCAGGAGCTCGGATATTTCAGCGTCAGAACGCTTCATTGCAAAGAAAAAGAATGCATCCTATTCACTGACATATCATCCAAAGAAGCATCTGATGATTTCAGAGCAAAAGTGAATGAAAATGCCGCAAGAGTCGACATATTCTTTACTACCGAAGACGGCTTGCTTGCCGAATTTAGAATAAAATTCAACTAAAGGCTATGTTTTGAGAGCCGTCACTATGTTAGTCGGCCACTACAGTTCGCGCACACCAGTTTTAGCCATGCATTTTAAGCGGTTTATTGCGGCGTTGGTGTCTGCGGAACGGTGCAGACGGAAACTTATATTGCTTTAATCCAACCCTATTTCTAATTCAAGTTTTCAAATTAAACACAAACCATGAACGTCTGGACCCTGTTAGTAGGAATCGTTCATCAAGCCTGATGGCAATGTCTGCAATTGGCACATGGCCGTTATTCGGCTTCGAGCGATCAAGAGACAGTCGACGACGTTCACGACTATTGCTGGTTTACTGAGAAAGCAGCCTTTCGGAGAATTTACATTTCCACACAGTGATATTTAATAGCTGACATTTAAACAACCTTTGATATTAGACAAATGAAGAAAAATTAATGCATTTAAAAAATCTTATTGCACACCCATCCGTTCAAACAAAATGTCACCTAAAGCAACTAAAAAGTGTTTTCAACAAATCAGATTAAGCTATTAACACCAATGGTTTATAAATATGGACAATTTGCTTTTCCCTAAATTTAATACTTCTAGGTGATTATTTTTAAATAACTTAACTTTTTTTCTGCAACTTAGTCTATAGGTTCCCCTCTCGGTGTATAAAGATCCCAATAATGTAACTCAAATGGTGTTGTTTCGCTTTCTATGCCACATTGATTAAGTAATCCGACTTTCCAAGATTTATGCCACCTGTAGCCAAATTTATAATTTGAGTCTTTGGTGCAAGAAGGCGTACCTACAGGTGAGAAAACTTTGATCCTTACTGTTCCTGAATAAATATCCCCTTCAAGCAAGGAAGCAGTATATCCATTTGCAGCAAATCCAAATTCGCCACTATTTTCCGGGTTGAACCATAGTCGTGTAGGGTAATTATCGCCTGTAAATGATCCCCCCCCGCCACCCGAAATAACACCTAACGGGTCTTGATACGTTACATCAATAATCCTTTGAGCAATGCTTGTTTCTGAACAGCTTACTGCAACATTTAGGATTTCAGGAGGGCTTGCATTTTCACAGACATTAAGAGAATTTACGTTGAGATCCATTCGGATATATGAATTGAATCCTAATAAGTTACTATTAACATTAGTTTTGCCAAGGTTGCCGGTTATTATAAATTGAGCTTCTTCTGCTTGGTTGCCATTAGGTGTATGGGTAACATCGAATGTCTTACTTTCATTAGGCAAAATTGACACCGTAGTATCAGGGGTTAAATTATTGAAAACAAAGCTATTGCTACCGCTAATTGACGTACTATTAATTTTTGCTGAAGCCAAGCCTTTGTTGAATAATTCGAAGCTCACGGTTTCAGGTTGACGACTAGTTGAATCAAATAAGTAGGGGGTATTATTCACCAAATCTCCACTGGCATTGATAGAAGCAGGTATTTCTTTACCATCCACTTTTAAAACCAGTTGAGGGGTAGCCTCTTTAATCTGAACAGATGCAGTGTATTGATTCATAGCCGAAGATGTATCGTACACTTTAAACGTATGTGTATATTCTTTATCACCTGTATCTGAATAATCTAAATCAATGACAATATCGCCATTTTCATTTGGCAAATATTCAAGCATCTCTGGCTCTACAACACCTAAGTCACAAAGTGTAAATTCTTGGCTGACAGGATCTATGCAACGTAAGTGATAACGTATCACTTTGGGAGTATCTGGAGCGAACATATACCCACCGCAAGCTGTCTTAGGAATATTATTGTCACATGTTCCCTGATATCTTGTCGAAAATTCATTAGGAATTTTATCGCTCTTAATATATGTGAGCCACCCATATCCATTTGAGCGAATATCCTCAACTCCTTCCATAGAAAAACTCATATTTATACTATTCTTAACCTCCCAAGTTGTTTTACTTTTTGCTGTACTAACGGTTTGGTAAACATCATTTACCGTTTTAATTGTTCCGAATACGTCTGATATCGTTTGTACTTGGCCTATCAGAGGTATTAGTTTTTGTAGTTGCTTTATTGCAATCGCTTTCAGACACTCACTTCCAGTATTAGCAATAGAATCGGCGATTATATTACCAATTTGTAATGCGGCTTTATCCAAATTCTTTTGATAAATGTAACTTTGAATATCTTGGTCTCCGATAATTGTAGAAGCGATATCGTAGGCTTGCCGTGTGGGATCAAACATCTGCCTTAAACAAGACTCTCCACCTATAGCTTTTCCAAATACCGGCACAGCGATATCAAAAAGTAGGGTATATGCAGCTGCGTTTTGATGAAGATTAGTTGCAAAAAGATCCTGATCATAATCACCAAAAAAATCATCTATTGCCGGACTAAATATGTAAACACCATATGTTTGGTCGCTTTGATTAGCAACTAGCTTTGATAATTGATCCTCAAATCGAGCCGAATCATCCTTTCCTTTGTATATATAGCTCGGCGTTTGAGAATCAATTGGATTAGGTAAACCTTTATAAGTTTCTGGATCGGCGCCAATCGTAATTCCAACCCAGCGATTCAATTTATTCGTTACATCAATTGAAAATCTGTCAATATTGCCTTCGTCAACAATACTATTAACTTTTATCTCAATACCATTGAGTGTCTGGGTGTAGTTAGTAGTAAGCTCACCATTATTATCTGTGGCAACAACGACTACCGCTTTTTTTACACCACTATTACCAGATCGCTTTGTAGCCAATGATAAATCATCAATATTAATACGGTTAAAAATTGACATCACAGCGGCAGAATATAAATCAGAAAATATTTGAGGTAATTGGTACCAGTCTTGGTTTTTAGACAAATAACTAATTAGGTTACTAATTTCTTGAGAATCATTGAGATAGCCCTCAAATATTTCAGGATTTGAAGATTGGAAAATAGCGATGTTTGGAACTAATAGTATTAAGACTCTGGCTGTTGAACGCCCATTTAACTCAACTGTTTCATCCCCCTCTTTAACATATCCTAGCCAGATTATATTATCCTCAGCGTCATAGGCAGTTACAAAACCTTCTTCAGATATAGTCTTGGGATCAATAGATATTACACCATCGACTAATTCAACCTCTCCAAAAGTCCCTGAACTAACAGAAGCAATATCTACCGTCGATTGCTCTATATTTACATTGAGCGTTGGGTTCACAATTATGACTACAGAAGCATTGCTTATACCGCCATCTTCATCCGTCACCGTTAGTTGAAAAGACAGTTCTACTTTAGTTTCAGTAATTGGCGCGGTGAACGAAGTTGATGCCGAATTTTGATCGTTAATGACTACCGATGCACCAGATATCTGTGTCCAATTATAACTAACTATTGTTCCATCCGGATCATAGCCTGCGCCAATAAGGCTTACCTCGGTTTGTTCGTTAACTGTTTGATCTCCACCCGTATCAGCAATTGGTGCTTGGTTCACTCGTATTACATTAATGTTAGTTGAAGCAATTGCAGTTGCTCCATCATTATCCGAAATGGTAAGTTGGAAAATTAGCGTTTCATCGGAATTAATATCTGGTGCGGTAAAACTAGCCGTAACGGTATTGGCGTTATTAAGTGTTACAGTTGTACCCTCTGTTTGTGTCCAGCTATAACTTGAAACAGAGCCGTCTGAGTCAGAAGCTGTTCCAGTTAAAGTCACAGCAGTCTGTTCATTAACAGTTTGATCATTACCTGCGTTGACTGTTGGTAACTCGTTAACTCGCTTGACAATTATGCTGACAGAATCATTTGCGTTAGCGCCATCATTGTCAGTAACTGTAAGCTTGAATGTTAAAGTTTCATCAGCATTAATATCCGGTGCTGTGAAGGTAGCGCTTGCGGATGTGTCGTTACTAAGGGTAACTGTTGTACCAGCTGTTTGTGTCCAACTGTAACTTGAAACTGAACCATCAGAGTCAGCGGCGGTTCCAGTTAACGTCACAGTAGTTTGTTCATCGACAGTTTGATCATTACCTGCGCTGACTGTTGGTATCTTATTAGCAGGAGGATTTGAACCACCTGAGTTACCACCAGAATCTGAACCGCCCCCACCACATGAAGTTAACAATAAACAAATAAACATGAGGAAACTAAATTTTGACATATCTTGGTCGCTTTTTTCTTATTTTTTGTTTAATTGGCGCAGAGCAAGAATTACTCCATAAAGATAAATGCATTATAAATCAATTAGTTAATTTTGGTTAAATAGGATGCAGATACTTAACTTGTAAAAAGAACCGTCTCACCCAAATAGGTGAGGTGGTACGTTTAACTAAGATCGAAACAGCCCTAAGCTAACCATTAATTCAGCTTGTGAGTGGATCCCCATCTTTTTGTAAATCGCTTTTAAATGAGTAGCAAGAGTGTTGTAAGTCACGCCCATTTCAATAGTGAGTTGTTGTAACTTTTTCTTTCGGTTAATCGCCTGAATAAGCAGCAATTCTTTAGGGGTCAAACCATATTGTTTTATCAACGTCGGCCAGCGTACTGCGTTTTGTTTGGTTAAAGTGACTAAACAACAGGGGTGGTCTATGTCTACAAACTCTGAGTCTCGAGTCAGAGGTGCGATACTCACTAGCAACGTCTCTCCGGCCGAGCGCTCAAGTAAAATAGATTCCTGTTCACCAAAAGCATGTGGTTGATTGACACATTGCGTCAGACATTGTTTAAGCCGCATCTGATAAGCAGAAGGAGCCAATGTTAAATGCTGGTCAATGACTTTAATATCCTCATGTTCTTCCAGCTCTTGATTAGCAAACAAATTAGCCAGCAGAATTCGTCCATTCTCATCACACACCAGTAAGCCTTTATCAGATTGATCAAGTATTCCCTTACTAATGGACGAATATCGCTTATATAAGGTCAAGTCCTTGTAAATTTTTGTGGCTCGGCTGAGATGCGGGGTGAGTAACTGAATTAACTCAAAATCGTTTGAATCATAAGCCGCATCATCAGGGCCTCTATTGATTGAATAGATGGACTCATATACTCCATCTCTTACCAAGCAGCCTCCTAACGCATAGTGAGACTTCATCGGTAACAGAATGCGCTGATAGAAATCCGAATCAATCAGTGAGTTCGCATCCAAATGCTCATTAATATAAATCGCTTCGCCTTCTGATAAATGACCAGTTATCTGGAGATAGGGATCATCAAGGGTATTGGATAAATATTCTTGCAAAATCATTGGGTCGTAATCAAAGTTTGTTCTAACCTCAAAACCGATAGGGCGAGGTTGATCTAATTTTTGTAGAAAAAAAATAGCTTTGTTTGAGTGAGTGATATGTCGAAGATGTTCCATGACATTAGTCCAGCAGCCGTCTAAACCCGCTTGGTATATTTGCCCTATCAGCTCAGAAACAACGTTTAATGAGATGTTCGTTACGTTTCTTATTTCCATATATATCATCCAGATAGACTAATCGTCGCAATATTGAGACTATATATCCTATTAACCATTAGTCAATTTCTTATCTTTAAGCACTTTAGTGGGGAGAAATAATGGCAATTAAAAGGGACTATTAATCGGTATGAGGACCGTTTTTAACTTTCAAAGCTTAGCAACGAGGGCATTAATCGAATGTCCGCTATGGAGAAAATTTCTAAAATTCACTGGAATCTCTGAGGATCCGCTTTTGGCACAAAGAGGGAATACGACTCGCCTAATTCAACTACTATCATGGGTTTTAAATCGAGAAAAAGTAGGCCTGTTCCAACCTTAGCAATCAAATAGCGATCTCAAAGAGAGGCAATAGCCTGAGCAATAAAGTAAAGCAGTTATCACCAGATATAGCAGTCATTCCAAGTTATCTTGCATTCAAAAAGAAAAGATTTCTCTGGGTCATTGAAGATTATAATGAAAGCTTAGCTTCTATGAAGATAGAGGGGGGTTACGATGAGATTTTTAACACTTATCTTTTGTAGCTGCCTGCAATTTGTTAATCACTGACTAAACCAAACTACGTTTCTGCTTATATGCACACATCACCACGCAGCTTAGGGAAATCGTCTCGATCTTACCTATTTAGATCGTCTAATATTGCTTGAGATTGCTTTTCCTAATATGAACGCCTCATTTGTATTGGTAGATGATAAAACCCTTAATATGAATAGCAGTCTCATTCATATCAGGACTCTAAAGTTGAATCGCCAGATAGTACTGTGGAGGATAAAATCATATAAATAAATGACTATTTTCTGAAAAACGAACTGGACAGAAAATCACATTAAAAATTATAAAAACCAAACCAGGCCCATTAGAGGTAGTAACAGCCTGAACTCAATAAATTCGGCCATGTACACCTTCACCTAAATGTAGACTTAGGTATTTAGCTTACTAAGATCCTCTAGATTAGCCGTAAATCGCAGTAAAAGATTGCAAAACATCTTCACTTCCGCCTCATCAAAGCCTTTCATTAGAAAGTGGTGCCGGTTTAATGTTGCAGCAAGCAGTTGATCGTGCATCTCTCGGCCAGAAGGACTTAAAGAAAGCCCTCTGCTACGACCATTTGCG
This sequence comes from Flavobacterium sp. W21_SRS_FM6, assembly GCF_052119645.1. Lineage (NCBI taxonomy): Bacteria > Pseudomonadati > Bacteroidota > Flavobacteriia > Flavobacteriales > Flavobacteriaceae > Flavobacterium > Flavobacterium sp. W21_SRS_FM6. The sequence continues at coordinate 117,740 of NZ_JBGQOM010000009.1, read as the reverse complement.
TGTAGTTCTCCGCTTAAAATCAAACCACTATTAGTCAATCGACTAACGCTTCTGCTCACAGTACCTTTGTCGACACCAAACGTTTTAGACGCTTCAGCAGCCGTTGTATTAGGCTGAAGAGAAAGTAAAAACAGCATTCGCCAGTCAACACCGCCAAGGCCAAAGAGTTGCTTAAAATAATTAGACGCATCCTCTGTAAATTTACTGGCTGCGAATGACAACAACATGACTGGAGTATGCGTGGGGCTGAGTGTTTTATACGTTTCTTTGGTGTCGCCATCTTCGACATCCACTAGGAAAAAGTCATCGGGCAATAATGAAAGTTCCGCATTTTTCATAAAATCAACTGTAATAATTTAGGTAGGAAATTGATTTCAAGCATAATTTAAAAGCGGTTATGGCTCAAGTCGATAGCGAGCTCCATGGCCTAAACTAGAATGATTACATCGGTACGTGCTGATGTATAACAATTCTAAAAACCTTTCAAAGTAATCGGTATTTTACTCTTTCTCCAATCCCCCCTAACAAAAAATTCAATTCTTTTTTTACTTAACTTATTGAATTACTTAATGAATGAAAAATATGCACTTTTAATACATGTTGCATGCGCAACAAATAGTTGCATGTGCAACATAAGTTGTTTATATTTTGTTAACCATATGTGGACACCTTGTTTACTTTTTAATTGAACAAAACAATGTCTCATTAAACGGTTTTGGGCAGCGGCATCTAACAAAAATTAAAATACATTCTGGAGAACGATATGAATGATGTGGGCATGGCAATGGATGGCCTTCAACGTGTAAGACAAAACTCATTTGCTGTTTTCAATCCAGCTACGACAGCACCCATTGGTTCAGTGGCAAATTCAATAATCGATGGATTAAATTGCACTGTTTCTGCAGCTAAATCCGCTTACTCAGCGTGTACTGCATTGCCCAATTCTGACCACAAAGCCGCAATAGATAAACTTGCAATACCAGTAGAAACCAACCAACAAGAACTTGCGCAATTAATCACTCAACATCCAGGCAAGCCTTTGGCTGATCTTGGCGGCACAATTTGCTCGTCTAATACAGAGGCGGCGAAGTCCTTGGCAATGCGGTTGAAATGCGGATCGGTATGGATAAATAAGCATGGGGCAATTCAACCAAATGCGCCATTTGCAGGAATGAAAAAATCAGAGATAGGTGTCAAGTTTGGGGAAGAGGGATTATTTGAAAATACCGATATGCAGGCCATCTTTGCGGAATGCTTTGACAACTTTTGTCTCGGTTTCAACCTATTAACAGGCATGCAAAAAGCAATTAAACAGCCACTAAAAATAACAACGTTGGATTACTAAATTATGAATATAAAAATAAAGATCAATTTAACCTTCGGATTAAGCATTGTGCTGATGAGCACTATGTACGCGGGACTTGTCTCGGCACATGAGCCTGGCGTTTTACCCACTATTCCAGATGGCGCGTCTATAGGTATGCCAATAGCCGCGCCAACACCAGTCGATGGTATTTTCTTTAGCAGTCGATCAGCAATTTCGTCCCAACATTATTACGATGCAAATGGCGATAAAACGGAAACTGAAATAGATATAAAAGACTCCGTGTTTCAGTTTGTACTTTCCCCAGGTAAGGCCTTATTTGGTGGGCAATATCGAGCCTTTTTATCCGTACCGCTTATCGATATCGAAAGCAAGAATATCGCAACGCCTTTTGGCTTGGCGAACGGTTCAAACTCAGGGATCGGTAGCGTAGAAATTCGACCAGCGGATATTTCGTGGGAACTATCCTCAGGAATTTACATGAACGCAGGCTTCAGTGTTTACACTCCCGGCGATTGGAGTGCGTCTGAACTAGTCAATCCAGGACAAAACTTTTGGTCCTTCTCTCCTAGCGTTGGCGTTAGTTACCTACGTAATGGGTGGAATGCCTCAGCACATCTTTTATATTTCGCCAACAAAGCAAACGAAGATAATGATTATAAATCAGGTAACGAAACTCACCTTAACCTAACGCTCATGAAAAACATCGGGGACAACCTGAGCGTTGGTGCTGTCGGCTATATCCGTAAACAACTTGAAGACGATGAAAACCCTAATAATGCTTATGGTGGAGCCCTTAATGGCAGAGCATCATCCTCTGGTATTGGTATTTCCCTTACAAAACAGTTTGGCCCGATAAATCTAAATGTGATGTACACAACCAATTTGGAGACGAAAAACTCCGGTGGTGGAGAACGTATTTGGCTTAACGTCGTTATCCCTCTCAAAGTGTTTGGAATGTAAAACAACCGCTCCGTCACAAGTAACAAATACTGTGACAGAGTCTTGACTAAACGATAGCAATGTAACGTTTTCTGCTTAGTTCGCACAATTATAAGAGATTCAATATGAAAGAAATCATTTACCAAGCTTCAGCATTTCAAAGTCTTATCAACGGCGAATGTGTTTTAGGCGAAGGCGCCGAATTATCTGTTATAAACCCAAGCACAGAACAAGCCCTCGTGACGATATTGAGTGCTTCTGCCCAGCAAGTCGATACTGCCGTAATGGCAGCAAAAGCCGCATTTCCAGCTTGGAGCGCACTTAAGCAGAATGAGCGCAAAGCCGTTTTGGCTCAAATAGCAGAAATCACCAAAGCTAACATGAATGAACTGGCTAGCCTGCACACTAGTGAAACTGGAAAACCGATGGCAGATGCGATGTTCGAAATTGGCGCTACGGCTGGTTTTTTTGAGTTTCATGCTCACGTTCCAACGGACGCCCTCGACCCTGCTGACATTCCGGGTAGCGATGCGAAAGCCTATCGGTTACCTTTAGGTGTCGTTGCGGCGATCGTACCTTGGAATTTCCCTATGGCGTTGATGGCATTCAAAGTACCCGGCGCACTTTTAGCTGGCAACACTTTGGTAATAAAACCTGCACCAACCACACCACTAACCACACTTCTATGGGCTTCATTGATCAATACAGCCTTGCCGAAAGGCGTTATTAATGTGATTGCTGACTCCGGTGATCTTGGGCCAATTTTAAGCGCGCACAAAGACGTCCGTAAGATTTCATTTACTGGTTCAACAGCGACGGGGAAACACATTATGAAGTCGGCTGCGGATGACCTGAAACGCATCACACTAGAACTAGGAGGTAACGATCCGGCCATTGTTTTGGCGGATGCTGATCTGAATGAAATCTCAGCACCTCTGTTTGAAGCTGGCTTTATGAATAACGGCCAAACCTGTTCAGCGGTCAAACGAGTTTATGTTCACAAGAGTCAACACGATGCCTTAGTGAGAAAACTGGCTGACATGGCCGATGCCGCCAAAATTGGTTCTCCATTAGAAGACGGCGTCAAGTTTGGTCCAATTCAAAACCAGCGCCAGTTTCGGGTCGTCACAGAACTATTGGATGATGCAGTCAAACAAGGGGCCGTCGTCGAAGCAGGTGGTTACTCTCCAGAAGGAACAGGTTATTACTTACGCCCTACCATCCTTTCTGGTGTGAAAGACGGAGATAGAGTTGTCGATGAAGAACAATTTGGCCCTGTCCTACCGATCATTTCATATGACGACATCAACGAGGTTATTAGCACCATTAATTCGTCATCCTTTGGCTTAGGCGCCTCTGTCTGGGGCACAAATAAAGACGATATCAATGTCGTCGTCAATCAGATAGAAACCGGCAGCGTGTGGATTAACAAACACTTCCCAGTCGCTCCGAATATACCATTTGGTGGGGCTCGTCAGTCAGGCGTCGGCTCAGAACTTGGCACCCAAGGTTTACTGGAATTTACCCAATTAAAAATAGTGTCTTAAGTCATTAGGCAACAGAAAGTCTGCTGCCTAATCACCTTTTTAAGAAAGTAGGAAAATATTATGAGTAATCAAGCCATTAATACTCTTAAACATTTTATTCGCACTAAACCTAAAACATTGAATGCTTGGATCCTGTTTTCCATGGCTCTCGCTTTTTATAGTTTTTTAGTGTGGGAAGCTGGTTATAAAATGTTGCCATATATCCATGATGAACAAGCCGTTCATGACACGGTAAAACGCATCGAGGCCGAAGGTGATCTTGGCGTCCCTTATGCCCAGGTCGCAAAGGAAGCGGCAGACGTTTATCCACTGTGGAATAACCTAACCGCCATGGTTACCGGAACCTATTTTGGTTATGGCAGCAATGGTAATTCGACTCAGGTGTTGTATTACAACTCTATGAAGCCTATTGAAAAATCTGTTCTCAGTTATCATATGGTGCTAGGCGGGATTTGTCTTATATTAGGAATATTGCAGTTTACGCCGAGTTTCAGAAAGAAATACCGAAAGGCACACCGCATGGTTGGCGGGATCTATATTATTGGTGTCTTTACGATGACTTTCGCCGCGATATATCACATGGTGCATACTGGTGTTGAGCACACCTATCAAGGATTTGCGTTCCACATCCAGCTTTGGGCTCTCGCAATCAGTACTATAATCTGCCAAATTCTCGCCATTTATCATATAAAAAAACGCAATATCGCCCTACACCTTGGTTTTCAATTATATACCTTTGTGGCCTTTCTAAATGCCCCCATTCAACGCTATGACTGGGCTTTCTTGGGCAATATATACCCTCATTTGACACAGGGTGAAGTGAACAACATGGTAAACATGATGACATTTTGGCAATGCCTAATGATCGGCTGCATGATATTTGCTTGGAACCGAGCCTCTTCTCCAATGCGCTCTAAACCTTTGGAAATTGCTCCTCAGCCAGTTGCCTTGAAAGTCTTCTTGTCTCTGGTTGGTGCGGTGGCCATTTGGACAGTCTTATCAACCTATTTGGGGGTGGCTGGCCTTGGTAGCTGGACAGCAGCTCGAGCCATTGTACCTGCGAGTACCTTAGCCGCTGACGCGATGCTGTATACCAACCATCCTCTGCTGACGACTATCTTTGCGGTGTTAATGGTCACGACGATTGCGTCGGGGCTTTGGCTCATGTTGCGCAATGAGGCGTCACGTTTGGCTCGTAATCTCTTTTACGTTTCCGCCATTTGGTGTGGTTTACAACAAGTCGTATGGGGATTCCAATTAGGAGAACCGTCCATGGCGGTCACCGCTGGCGGCGGTTTCTACATGGTATCAGGGGTATCGCTGTTAGCATTCGCTGCGCTTGCACTTTATCAACACGTTCGTGGCTACGAAAATAAGTGGCACGAGAGCATGATTTTCGCGGTCAACTTTGCCTTTGCGCCCGCTTTGGTCATTTGGGGAAATGCCTTTTGGTATATGTTGGATGTGATCCCTGAATACTATATCAACCGAGGTCACGGCTATGTTCTAGCCGTTGGTATTGCCGTTTTGATGCCATCATTTAATGGATTCATTGAAATGATGACCAGTCGAGAAACACAATCTCGCGTCATTAGCTAAACGTACATTAAATCAATATGACTGGCCTGACGTTGCTATGGCCAGTCATTTCTCTTTGGGAAAACACAACCATGTCTCATTTACACCTCACCCACTGGCCAGCCGGTATACCAAAAGAGCTGCCTCCTGCGACACAAACATTCGATGATAACTTGCGTAACACAAGTAATAAGTATCCGGACAAAGCTGCTTTGATTTTTTACGGTGCCGTCACAACCTATGCAGAGCTTGATGCCAAGGTAACGGCGATTGCTGGTTATTTGCAATCTACATGCGGTGTTACCAAGGGCAGTCGTATTGGTGTCTATATGCAAAACTCGCCACAATATGTGGCTGCATTTTATGGCATTATCAGAGCTGGCGGTGTCGTTGTACCAATTAATGCCATGCATCGATCTGAGGAATTAGCCTACATTTGCAAAGACGCAAGCATCAGAACACTTTTCTGTGCTCAGGATTTAGTCGATAACCTCTCTGCCTTGCTCGCATCTGATACTCTCGATCATGTTATTGCCGCTCATTACGGTGCAGAACTCCCATCGTCACCCAGTGTCGAAGTTCCACCCATAGTAAAAGCCCCGTTCAATGAAAACCTACCTAAACCGATCATCAACTGGACAGATGTCATTCGCATCGATCAACCTTTTACCAAGGTAGAACTGTCAGTAACGGATCCGCTGGCTATTCCTTATACATCAGGTTCAACAGGAAAAGGCAAAGGCTGCCAACATACTCACCTTTCTGCTCAACACGCACTCAGCAGTATTATTTATTGGTTTTCTTATCAGGGTAATGAAGTGCACTTAGGTGCCACTCCCATGTTTCATATTGTCGGACTGCAAGGCATCATGAACGTATCCATTGCAACGGGTGCGACAAACGTCATCATGTCTCGCTGGGATCGAGAAGCTGCCGCCTATCTCATTGAAAAATACCAAGTAACTACTTGGTGCACCGTCCCCACGGCTGTTATTGACCTGCTCAACACACCAGAACTGACAGCTGACAGCCTTGCTAGTCTTCGCTGTATTTATGGTGGCGGCAGCGCTATGCCAAATGCCATTGCAAAACGTTTGAATACACTTACAGGACTAACGTTTATCGAAGTATATGGCATGACTGAAACCATGGGACCAGTCACACATAACCCGCTACACAACCCCAAAGCTGGTAGTGTTGGTATCCCCGTTATGAACACAGAGGTTCAGTTGTTCGATTCAGATACCAAGCAACCAGTGTCCCAAGGAGAAGTAGGAGAAATTATCGTACATGGCCCTCAAGTAATGCAGAGTTATTGGCAAAACCCTAATGCGAATATCGAAGCCTTTATCACAGTTAATAATAAGAAATATTTAAGAACCGGAGACCTGGCTATTATGGACGAACAAGGATATATCCGGATCGTGGATCGCTTAAAGAGAATGATCAACGCATCTGGGTATAAGGTTTGGCCGGCTGAAGTTGAAGCTCACCTTTATCATCATCCCGCGATTGAAGAAGTTTGTGTCATTGGTTCAAAGGATGATTACAGAGGGGAAAACGTGAAAGCCATCGCTGTACTCAAGCCGAACACTCAGCTAGACATCAAAGCGCTGTCTATATGGGCGCAAGAGCACATGGCAGCTTACAAAATCCCACGTATCTTAGAAGTGGTCGATATATTGCCAAAATCGGCGGCGGGTAAAGTGCTTTGGCAAACCTTGCAAGCCAATGAAAATGCTAAACACAACTCGTTAAATTAGTTCGCCTCAATCTGGCACACTATTCAAAAAGATGAGAGAAAATAAGACCTGTGTTATCGCAGGTCTTATGCAAAGCCTTGGATGACTTAAAACAAACCTGCAGCGTCTATACCGCCAAGTAATTTAGCACCGCTTAATGCAGTCTTTATCGCGTCGCTGGGCATTTTGTTTCAATGACTCTGCGCCGATATTTTACACCCGAGTCCCGCCGTCCAGCTCCAAAGTACGGCCAGTAAAGTAGTCGTTTTCAAAGATAAACTTTGCGGCATGAGCGAGTTCTTTTACATCGGCCAAACGTCCGGCAGGCACGCTTTTAATAAATAGCTCGCGCATTTCGGGGCGCATTTGTTGCGCCATGGCAGTATCTACCAAGCCTGGAGCAATACAACCGGTGCGGATACCAAAACGGGCTAATTCTTTACCCCAACTGACCGTCATGGTGGCTACTGCTGCTTTAGAGGCCGAATAATTGGTTTGCCCCATATTGCCAGCACGAGATACCGAAGACAGGTTAATGATTACCCCTGTGCTTTTGCTTTCAACCATTTGCGCTGCTGCTTCACGGCTGCATAAAAAGGTACCAGTGACATTCACGTCAAGCACCGATTGAAACTGCTGACGGGACATTTTATCCACCACTTTGCCTTCTTTCACTTTAAGCAACATGCCATCGCGCATGATGCCTGCGCTATTGATTAAGCCATTTAGCTGACCAAATTCGGCGATAATCGCGGCAAAAGTGCTTTCTACTTGGGCTTCGTCTGTCACGTTCACCACAAAGCCTTTGGCTTTTACGCCTAATACAGCCAGTTCTGCGGCAGTGGCGTCAAGTGCTTCAGCCTGCATATCGAGTAACGCGATATGGGCACCTTGAGCGGCAAACTCTAAAGCCATAGCCTTACCAAGGCCTTGGGCAGCGCCTGTAATGGCGATAACAGAATCTTTTAATTGCATGGTTTAACTCTTTTTAGATGGGTTAGAAAATAAAGTAAAAATACTGGAAAAATCGAGCTTGCCCTTACCCTGTTCGCTGTGCTTGGTATATAAGCGCTGGGCAAGTTCACCCATGGGGGTAACTGAGTGGCTTTTTGCCGCGGTATCCATGGCCAAGCCTAAGTCTTTTTTCATAAGGTCAACCATAAAGCCACCCTCGTAACCATTGGAAGAGGGCACATTTGGCATGACATTTGGGCAAGGGTTATAAAGCTCTAGTGTCCAGTTACGTCCTGAACTTTGCAGCATAATGTCTGACACCACTTTGGGATCAAGCCCGTTATCAATGGCTAATTGCAATGCTTCAGAGGTGCCCGCCATCAGCACCGACAGCAACATGTTATTGCATATTTTAGCGGTTTGACCTGCCCCTAAGGGACCGGCGTGAAAAATGTTTTTTCCCATTTTATCCAGCACTAGGGTGGCTCGTTCAAAATCGTCTTTTTCACCTCCTACAATGAAGGTCAACGTGCCGGCAGTTGCACCACCCACACCACCAGAGACAGGTGCATCAATAAAAGCGATAGACTCTTTCGCCAATGCGTTGCCGACTTTTTGTGCGGTTGCTGTATCAATCGTGCTTGAATCGATAACCAAACAATCTTTGGGTAATACACTGATCAAACCTTGCTGCTTGTCATCGCCCAAAAACAAGGCCTCAACGTGTTTTCCGGCAGGTAACATCGAGATAACGACATCAACGTCTTTCACTGCATCTATTGCCGTTGCTGCACTGCTGGCGCCTTTTTCAACTAAGGTATCTACCGCTTGTGGCATGAGGTCAAAAACCGTCACATTAAATTTTGCTTTGAGTAAATTGATGGCCATGGGGCCACCCATATTACCTAAACCGATAAACGCGACTTTTAGTGCAAATTGCATACTTGCTCACCTTCTTTGGTTGGTTTACGGAACAAAATTAAGCTTGACCGAGCAGCGCTAAAGGGTGTTGCTCTGGCGACCAAGGTGACATAAAAAATCCATCAATAGTGTGTTTGGGCACGGTGGCAAGCTCGGTATAAAGCCACTTTGGAAGGTTGTCTTTATCTACCAACAACGCTCTTACGCCTTCTTGAAATTCGCCCACTGTGCCGCAGTGACAAGACATCACCAACTCCATTTTAAAACATTCAGCCAAGGGCAAATCAGCGCCACGTGCAAGTTGTTCAAACACCAAGTGTTTAGTGATGTTTGAGCCTGCTTGCAACGTTTTTTGCGCTTTACCAAGCCAAGGGTCTTGTACCTCGTGCTGCGCTAAAATTAGCTGCTGTGCATTAACCACATCAGTGCACGAAGCCAGTGAATCGCATAGCGATACGTAGTTAACCAGGTTTGCGCTTGGTAAAATATTGGTATCTTCAAAACCATCACACAAGGTGTCGAGTAATTCATGGTTGGCTTGCTGCTGCGCTTGCCAATCGACTGTTTGTAGCTTTTCTAAAAATTCAGCTTTGCAAGCATGAGGAATAACAAAATCGGCCAGGTGGCAATACAGGGCGTCGGCAGCGTTAATACTGGCACCGGTTAAACCTAAAAATAGGCCACAACCTGCTGGCATCTTATTTAAAAAGTAACTACCACCGACATCAGGATACAAGCCAATACTGATTTCGGGCATGGCTATACGCGAAGTTTCCGTCACAATACGATGACTGGCACCACTCATTAAACCTAAGCCGCCCCCCATCACGATTCCATTACCCCACACCAAAAAAGGCTTAGTGAAACTATGGATTAGATAGTCAAGTTGATACTCAGTGGTAAAAAAGTGCTGTAAAGCGGCAGGCGCTTGACCGCTGTGATTAGCCGCCATCGCATGATGCATCGCCACCACATCTCCACCGGCACACAAGGCTTTATCAAGTTGGCTATCAAGCACTACCATGCAAATTTTAGGATCTGCCTGCCAAGCTTGTAACTGCGGATTGAGTAAATCAATCATGTCTTGATCCAAGGCGTTTAAAGCCTTAGGTTTATTCAATGTTGCAAGACCAATCAAATACCCATTTTGAGCTGGCAATAGGCTGAATAAGACTTTTTGTTGTTCTATCATTGAAACGTTTACTCCATATTAAAGAATATCGCCGGCACCTGCAGTCAATAGTCTACGACCAATTATCATACGCATGATCTCGTTGGTACCTTCTAGAATTTGATGCACGCGCACATCCCGCATGTACCGTTCAAGCGGGTATTCTTTAATATAACCATATCCACCATGAATTTGCAGGGCTTGATTACATACCTCAAATCCTACATCTGTAGCGAAGCGTTTTGCCATGGCGCAATAGGCGCTGCATTCTGAGTCTTGTTGATCAAGTTTAAAAGCCGCCAGTCTCACCATCTGCCGCGCCGCCACAAGCTCCGTGGCCATATCGGCTAACTTAAATTGCAAAGCCTGAAAAGCCGCCAAGGGTTTGCCAAATTGCGTGCGCTCTTGCATATAGTTTTTAGCGGTATTGAGCGCTTGCTGCGCTGTGCCAATTGAACAAGTCGCAATATTAATACGTCCACCGTCTAGGCCTTTCATGGCAAAAGTAAAACCTTGCCCTTCTTCACCTAATAAATGATCGCGAGGAATACGCACCTCTTCAAAGGTAATCAAGCGGGTGGGTTGGGCGTTCCAGCCCATTTTTTCTTCCGCTTTGCCATAAATAACGCCTTTCGTGTTTGCCGGTACGATAAAAGCCGAAATACCCTTAGCGCCCGCTTCACCGGTGCGCGCCATTACCACCAGTATTTCCGTTTCACCCGCGCCAGAAATAAACATTTTCGAGCCGTTTAACACATAGCTGTCGCCATCTAGCTTTGCAGTTGAACGCATGGCCGCGGCATCAGAACCAGACCCCGGTTCAGTCAAACAATACGAGGCAAGGTGCTCGCCAGTCACCAAGCGGGGACAGTACTGCGCTTTGGCTTTTTGCGTACCCCAGGTTGCGATCATCCAAGTGGCCATATTATGAATGGTCATCATGGCTGTGGTGGCGGTACATCCCATGGCAAGTTGCTCAAAAATAATAGAGGAATCCAGCCGAGTTAACCCTAAACCACCAGCATCTTCAGGGGTGTAAAGTGAACAAAATCCCAGCTCTCCAGCCTTGTATATCGTCGCTTTAGGAAAAATATGCTCTTTATCCCACAAGGCCGCGTAAGGCGCTAACTCTTGGTCGGCAAATTGTTTTGCGGTTTGTGCAAAGGCGATTTGGTCATCAGTTAAGTTAAAATTCATGATTTTTACACTCCAAGCTTAACGCAACGAAATGGTCATATTGGGCACGTCTTTATTGGATGCCGCTTGGGCATCTTCATCAAACCAACGAGCGGTGACGGTTTTTGTTTCGGTGTAAAAACGGATGGCTTGTTTGCCGTAAGCATGTAAATCACCGTAGAAAGAGTTTTTCCAGCCGGTAAACGAGAAAAACGGTAGAGGCACAGGAATAGGCACGTTAATACCCACTTGACCTACCTCAATGTCATGTTGATATTTACGCGCAGCAGCGCCGCTATTGGTAAAAATGGAGGTGCCATTGCCATAGGGATTTCGGTTCACCAGCGCAATCGCTTCATCAAGGGTGTCAACTGACATACAGCACAGCACAGGGCCAAAAATTTCTTGCTGATAGATGGCCATTGTTTCGTCTACATTGGTGAAAACCGTCGGGCCAACCCAGTTACCTGCTTCATAGCCTGGTAAACTAAATTCAGAGCCATCAACCAAACATTCAGCGCCCTGCTGTTTACCTTGTTGAATAAGAGCCAAAACCCGTTGTTTGGCCTGCGGACTGATAAGTGGACCAAAACCGGCGTTAGCATCATCCCATAAGCCAGGTTTAACGGCTTTGATTAACTCAGCGAGTTCAGGGATCCAATCTTTGGCCTCACCCACAAACACTGCTACTGAAATAGCCATACAGCGCTGACCTGCCGCCCCTACTGAAGCGCCGACTAGATTATTCAATACTTGCGTTTTATTAGCGTCTGGCATTATTACCGAGTGATTTTTAGCGCCGGCAAAACACTGTGCACGTTTCATATTGTCGGTAGCAGTTTTATAAATATGTTGGCCAACCGGCACGGAGCCCACAAACGAGACCGCTCGTACTTCAGGCTCAGCCAGTAGCTTATTGACCTGCTCTTTACCGCCATGGATCACGTTTAACACGCCCTTTGGAGCGCCAGCTTGCATAAACAACTCAGCCAATTTCATGGGCGTAAGGGGGTCTTGTTCGGAAGGTTTTAAAATAAAGGTATTGCCACAGGCTATGGCCAGAGGAAACATCCATAATGGGATCATGGCCGGAAAATTAAAAGGCGTAATACCCAAACACACACCCAAGGGTTGAATATAGCTGTAAGTGTCGATGCCCCGCGCGACATTTTCGGCGGTTTCACCCATCATTAAAGACGGTACATTCATCGCCTGTTCAACCACTTCAATGCCGCGCCACACATCCCCTTTAGCATCCGCCAAGGTTTTACCGGTTTCCTGGCTCAAAATAGTGGCTATTTCATCATGATGCTCTTTAAGTAACTGCTGATAACGCATCATCACTCGCGCTCTTTCTGGTGCGGGTACTTCACGCCACGTTAAAAAAGCCTGTTTTGCCGCAGCAATAGCGGCGGCTATTTCGTCATCGGTTGCACACGGCGCCTTGGCAATGACAGCGTTATTATTGGGATTGGTGACGTCGATAAATTGAGTGGTAAGAGAGGCAATGAAATCGCCATTAATGAGCAGTGGAACAGTATGCATACTTATCCTTACAGAAAAGTGAGACGCAAAAACGCGCTTTATGTTAAAAATCTGTAAGCAACTCTAACAAACTTTGTCACCTTTACGTTAACGTTAAGTGTCATTTGTAAACGCACTCACTGCCAACTTCTGTATACAGGTTGTGATATTTCACACCTAGGATTAAATCGATATAACATTCAACTAGATAAAGCGTGCTAGCCTGATATGCTTGTGAACATGAAAGGATTTTTTCACGCTAACTATGTTGCCTAAAAATTTAAACGTAGCAGTAGTCGAAGATAACGAATTAGCGCGTTCCAATATCCGCAATCATTTGTTGGATATGGGCTTTTCTGATATTGCTAGCTTCACTAATGGCCGAGAATTAAAAGCTAATCTTAAATTCCGTCACTTTGACATTCTGCTGATGGACTATCATCTTGGACAAAATAAAAACGGCGTAGAGGTGGTGCAAGAATTACGTCATCTAAAACTCCTTAAACACGCTACTTGCCTGATGTTTATCACCGCTGACCGCCTACCTCTGATTATTGGGCAAATTGTCGACATTCAGCCAGAGGCTCTCATTGTCAAGCCTTACACCATTGGCAACTTTTCAAAAAGCGTGAGTGCCTGCGTAAAACTGCATCTATTTTTACTACCCATTTATCAGTTGATGGATCAAAACCGATTAGAACAAGCCTTAGATGTGGCAGAAACCTTGTGTGAAGCCAACCAAGATCTGCGCAAACTCAATCCGTTGATTAAATTAAAGGCACGCATTTTAACAAAGCTAGAACGCTACAGTCAGGCAACCGCCCTTTACCGAGAAGTGCTACAAGGCTCAAATAAAGTCATGTGGGCCAAATGGGGCTTAATTCAAAATCTGTTTCTTGATAATCACATTCAAGAAAGCCAGAGCTTGTTACACGAGTTAACCAAAGCACAACTGACGAGCAATCGAGCCAGCGAATGGTTGGCTCGCATTAGCCTTGATGCAAATCAATACAGCCGAGCAGAGTCTTACATGCAGCAAATCCGTGAGGGCGACTTGTCGCTCTCTGCCACCCGTTTGAAAGCCTTTATTTATCAAGGTTTAGAACGTGGCAAAGAGGCAATTGCCCTGCTTGAACGCAAGCGCGAATCTAACCGCAGTGTGCGCGAACGATTCGAAGAAATCACCCTTGATTTAGCTCGCTGTTATTTGTTTGAAGCCGAAGAAAGAGCCAGTAATGAAAGGGCGAACGATCTCAATATCGCTAAGGCGCTGGTGGGATCTGTAGGGCGAAGAAGCATTGATGGACGGTTGGCTATTCAAAAAAATTATATGTTTGCCACCATTGCTCAGCTTGAGGGTAATCAAGACAAAGTCAAAGAAATCTTAGACCGCCCCGGCATGGAAAATTTATTGGATGCCGAAATCTCGACTCTGTTTGATGCCATCAATATCAATTACGCCTTAGGCAAACCAGAAAGAGCTCAGCACTTACTCGAACTGAGCTATTTGAAGCAGCGAGAAAATGAAGAAGGTAACGACAAAGCCGTCAGTAAAATACTGCTGGTCAAAAATCAAGAGGTCATAGAAGAGCGTAAACCTAAAGCCCTTGAAATCAACAAATATGGCTTAGAGAAATACGCGGCAAAAAACTATGTTGCAGCACTAAAAGACTTCTATCGGGCGTATACCTTATTCCCGCGGGAAATAGCCTTTAGCTTGAACATATTGCAAAGTTTAGTAGAAGCGCAAATTGAGCAATTTAAAGAAATATCCTTACAAGAGCTATTAGACGAGTTGTTGAACCGCCGGCTCAACGGCGGCAACAAAAAACGCTTAGAGGATATCGTGCTAAACCTACATAGAAAGCAAAAAGCAGCTGATAAAATCTCTCAACAACATGAGCCAAACTCCCCCCCTGCCCCTGCAAACTAAGTTTACTTCAAGGGCTAAGCCCTCCCGTGATGTTTAGGGCCTGCTGATCTTTGGTGTACGATTTTGCTCAATATGCAAGCATTTTAATCGCGAAACAGTCCAGCTGGCCTAGTGTATAAAACCGATTTTATTTGTTTAAGCATTGCAATATCCCACTCACATTGCAAAGCAAGTATGTAATATTCCCACAAGTTCTTGGGTTATGCTGACTTGTGTTTTAACCTAAAGCAAAGATAAGCAGCAAGGGACTAAATTGCCCTTAACTGCATGCAGTTAATATAATTTTTCAAGGACACAATATGAATTTCAGTGATAAACCGGATCGCAGTTGGTCAAAAGCCTATAAGTGGGAAAAGTACAAAGGCACTGACATTCTGCCCATGTGGATTGCCGATACTGAATTTCGCTGTGCTGAGCCTATTTTGTCCGCCTTGCATGCCCGCATAGAAGATGGTTTATTGGGTTATACCCTGCCCGCCCACGATACCGATGCTATTGAAGCTGTTGTGGCTTGGTGTCAGCGCCAATACAACTGGAAAATTCACCCCAGTTGGATAGTGTGGACACCTGGTGTAGTACCGGCCTTTAATGTTGCTATTAAAGCGTATTGTCAAGCCGGCGACACAGTGATAGTACAAACCCCCAATTACCCTCCATTACTGGCGGCACCGGCGATTAACAACCTTAATCGGGTCTGTGTTGATACCGTAGAAGTTAATGGCCGCTGGACACTTGATTTTGAGGCCTTAGAACAAGCCGCCGCAGATCCTAAAGCCACGCTGTTTATTATGTGTAACCCGATGAATCCTGTGGGTTCGGTATTGAGTCAAGATGAACTCGATAGGGTCGCGACAATCTGCAGAAAGCATAATGTTATGCTGTGCTCTGATGAAATTCATTGCGACCTAATTTTAGACGATGTGCCTCATTTGCCGGCCAGTGCGCATACCGAGCTAGCAGAACATTCAGTAACGTTAATGGCCGCCAGTAAAACCTTTAATGTGGCTGGTTTGGGTACGTCTTTTGCGATTATTCCCAATGGCAAGTTACGAGCCGCCTTTAATCATGAAACGCGGGGCATTGTTCCATGGGTAACGGTGACCGGTCTTGCGGCAACCAATGCGGCATTTAGACATTGTGATGAATGGCACCAGCAAGAACTGGCCTACCTAAAAGACAATCGCGATTATTTGCTTGGTGAAATAAATAAAATACCCGGACTTAAAGCTATCGCCCCCGCCGCAACGTTTTTATTGTGGGTTGATGCCAGTGGCTTGAATGTTGAAGACACGCAAAAGTGGTGCGAAGCTAAGGGCATTGGCCCATCACCCGGCAGAGACTTTGGTGCAAAAGATTTTTTTCGCTTGAATTTTGGTTGCTCGCGAGATTATTTAGTCCAAGCCATAGAAAAACTGAAAGCTTAACCGTCAGCGATTGCTTTGTTATGGTTGAGTGTATGCAAAAAAAGTAAAAAAGTTTGAATCTGCATAGCATACCAACGCGTATGAGGGTGCAATGAAACGTAAAGGAAGCTGTTCAACCATGACATTACCCATACAAACCGCTCAGAAAACGTTAGCTAATATCCATTCAAGCGTTAGCAGCGAAAGAGCGTTACGCAGGATGCCCAAGCTGAACGCAAGCGCCGCAGAGGATAAACGCACAGAGATTGCCCGCTATTTTACGAATACCTTTGACACCTATACACAACTGTTTGATTGTTTAGTTGACGATGCAGGCTTTTACCAAAAACCCATTTTTTTGCGTCATCCTCTTATTTTTTATTTTGGCCACACCGCGACTTTTTTCATCAACAAACTGCTGTTAGCAAATTTGATAAACGACAGAATTGATCCCCACATGGAGTCAGTATTTGCAGTGGGTGTTGATGAAATGAGTTGGGATGATTTGTCAGAGGAAAGTTACCAATGGCCGACGGTCAATGAGGTAAAAAATTATCGCGCCGCCGTGCGCGCTCGTGTGGTGCAACTGATTGAATCCTTACCATTGAGTTTGCCCATCAATTGGCAAAGCCCGTGGTGGCCAATCGTTATGGGCATTGAGCACGAACGTATTCATCTTGAAACCTCTACAGTACTTATTCGTCAACATGAACTGAGTAAAGTGCAAAAACTGCCACAGTGGCCTATTTGCCCCGACACAGGTTTAGCGCCTGCCAATAAACTGATTACTGTAGCCGCTGGCACAGTCAAAATAGGTAAAGACGTAGATGATGCCTATTATGGCTGGGACAATGAATATGGCCATCACCAAGCCGAAATTGCAGAGTTTAAAGCCAGTCAGTATCTAGTCAGCAATCAAGAGTTTCTGGAGTTTGTTGAGGACGGCGGTTATGAAAAACCCCAGTTTTGGAGCGAAGAAGGCAACGCTTGGCGACAGTTTACTCAAGCTAAACATCCCACGTTTTGGCGTTGGCACAACGGCTGGCGCTTACGTTTAATGACCGAAGAAATTGACATGGCGTGGGACTGGCCTGCAGAAGTTAACTACCTTGAAGCAAAAGCCTTTTGTGAGTGGAAAGCACAACAAACAGGTCTAAATATTCGTATGCCCACCGAAGATGAATGGTATCAGCTATGTGCCGAGGCCGGTGTTGAAGAACTCAATAACAAAGCAGCCAATGCGAATTTGCACTTAGACCATTATGCTTCGAGTTGTCCGGTAAACCGATTTCAACATGGCCAGTGGTTTGATGTAGTAGGCAACGTATGGCAATGGACTGAAACACCTATTTACCCCTTCGATAATTTTAACGTACACCCGCTGTACGATGATTTCACCACCCCTACTTTTGATGGCAAACATAATATTATCAAAGGCGGCTCTTGGATCTCAGCAGGCAATGAAGCCAGATTATCGGCCCGCTACGCCTTTAGACGTCACTTTTTTCAGCACGCTGGATTTCGTTATGTTGCTGCTGACGGTGAAGTAACAGCGCCGCATGCCTATTATGAAAGCGATCAATTATTGTCAGAATATGCTGAGTTTCATTTTGGTGATACCTGGTATGGCGTAGAAAACTTTCCAAAAGCGTTGGCCGATATTGCTTTAAACGCACTCAAAGATAAACCCAAAGCCAAGGCACTTGATTTGGGTTGTGCATGTGGTCGCGCTAGTTTTGAGCTGGCTCGTGAGTTTGAACAAGTAGAAGGGATCGACTTTTCCGCTAACTTCACTCGCTTAGCCACTCAAATGGCGCAACAAGGTAAGGTACGATATGCCCGCGCCGAAGAGGGCGACTTGGTGAGCTACCATACTCGTACCTTAGAAAACTTAGGGCTAGCAGATACCGCTTCGCGCGTTGCGTTTTATCAAGGTGATGCCTGTAACTTAAAACCGCAATACAGCGGCTACGACTTAGTATTAGCCGCGAACTTGATTGATCGACTCTATCAACCTCGTCGCTTTTTACAGGATATAGCTGAGCGTATTAACGATGGCGGCTTACTGATTATTGCCTCACCCTACACGTGGTTAGAAGCACATACACCCAAAGAAGAGTGGATTGGCGGTTTCAAAAAGGACGGCGAAAATTACAGCACCTTAGATGGCCTCAAAGACCATCTAGCAAGCCACTTTACATTGGTAGGCGACGCGCAAAAGGTGCCCTTTGTTATTCGTGAAACCCAACATAAGTTTCAGCATACCTTGTCTGAACTGACTATTTGGCAGCGCTTACCTCGTTAACTTAGCAGGTTCGAGCAAAGCGCTAATTTCTTGATTAATCTGAGTGTGGTCTTGCAGTTGAGTAAAGTAACTGCTGGCCACCTTTTGATTGTTCAGACCAAGTAACGCGCCTAGAACCATACCACGGTGGACATTGTCGCCGCCTACATGAGTATTCACCCGCAAAGCTTGCCAAGGGTCGTTTACATATTTATACGCAAAGTACAGCACTACCGGCCACGAGTCTGAAATATAACACGCCCGCGAAAAGAGTTGCCCGACCACTTGATGATCAGGCAAGTTGCGCTTTATCAGCTTTTCTAAGTCAAACTTGGCAGCCCCTTTACTGGCCGTTATCAGCAAGGCTTTGATCTGTGCTTCATCGGGCCCCTCCATCAAACAACACAGCAGTTGCACGTAGTCATCACACACGCGCATCAACGTTTCATCAGGATGGGTCAAGGCCAGATGAGCTCGACACGTTACTTTTATCCCTGCCGTGCTGCACTTTCTCAATCGCTCTGAAAATACCAGTGGGGCAATACTGACTAGGGCACCAATCGAGGCGGTATCATGAGTTTGCATGGCACAATTTTCAGGCTTGCGACCCTTGGCTAAATTAGCAAAAAATCCACGGTGGTAAGATTCTGCATAGGTGTCAGGGTGGGCGGCAGGGTGGGCGGTCATAAAGGCAATGTAAGCTTCGGCAAATGCCTGACGATCATACCCTTGAGTTGAAGATGCTAGGGTGCGCATGAGCAATCGAGCACAATGGGCATTGAGTGTATTGTCACCCGCTTGCATGCCTTGGTGGTAATGCACATTCGGTTTGTCCCAAAACTGCGCTTTATCTTGCAATATGATGTCGCCAACAACTTGTGGTAACTGTTTTGGAGACGAGTCGCCCTTAGCACCTGCCACAGTCACTCGCCCACCTGAGCTTTTGGAATGCAAAGACATAATAGACGAAGGATGAAAATCAGGCGGGGTTTCAAAACCTTGGATACCTCCATTAAATGCTCGATCTATCTCCATGGGCTGATAATACCAATGCACCGGCATAGCTAGGGCGTCTGCAATAAAACTGGTCTTGAGCGAAGACTCAATTCGAAGTAACACAGAAGAACATAAGGTCATAAAACAGCTCCCAGCACCGAGTTAAAAGGGGCTTTAATCTAAATAAAAACCGCGATTGACTCAGTGGACACGTCGATAAAAGTACGAATATGGTACTTATTCTGATTGGCTTGCTATTTAGACCAACTAAAATAAAAATGGCGGCATATTTATTTTATCAAGTCTACTGCTAAGTGTTTTCAGCGGTATAACGACGCTGCTATGCTAGGCGTAACTCTTATTTTGTGTGTGCTGTTTCACTATGTCTGAACTACCCCGCGCCCCCAGTTTTTTGCAATCACTGATTTGTTTTAGCGTCATAATTTTGATGATTGCCGGTGGACTTTTTGGCCTTGAGATCAGTTTGCACACTTTGATGTTTTTATGTCTTTTGTGGGTAGGTATTAACGCCTTTAGTTTAGGCTACGGATACTTGTCCATCCGTGAGCTGATGAATAATGCGCTTACCCGAGCGCTTCCCGCTATCTATATTTTTATTTTAATTGGAATGGTGATTGCCAGCTTTATGCACAGTGGCACTATCGCTACGCTAATTTACTATGGACTAAGCTGGCTCAGCCCGACTTTGTTTTTGCCCATAGGCTTACTGCTATGTGCCTTGATGTCTGTTGCAACCGGCACATCATGGGGTACGGTGGGCACCTTAGGTGTGGTGTTGATCGGCATTGGTTCAACCATGAATATTCCCTTGCCCTTAGTCGCTGGCATGATAGTGTGCGGCGCGACCTTTGGCGATAAAATGTCACCTATTTCAGATACCACAAACCTTGCTGCCATGAGTGCAGGTACGGATTTATATCGGCACATTTACGCCATGCTGTTCACCACTATCCCGTCATTTCTGCTGACCTTAGTCATATTTATAGGGATTGGATTTAATTACAGCGAACAAGGTATTGAACTGATCGAAATTGCCGCGATCCAAACAGCCTTGAGTCACACCTATCAACTTGCCCCACTTGTTACCTTGCTGCCGCTTATTTTGTTAGCGGTATTAAGTATTCGAAAAGTACCCGCAGAAGTGACAATGTCGTGCAGCATTTTGCTCGCGGTAAGCATCGCTATCTTTTATCAAAGTGAAAGCCCCATAACGGTACTGAATGCATTGTGGCAAAATAGCCCGCAAAGCACCGGCGTCACTAATTTAGATGCCCTCTTGGGGCGCGGTGGCATCAGTAGCATGAGCTGGACCTTGTTATTGGCGTTGATGGCCATCGCGCTGGGCGGAATGTTACACGGCGCGGGTTTTCTCACTGCCCTATTGGCGGGTATTATTAAACGGGTAAAACGCAGCGCAAGCCTTGTGGCAACAACCATCATGTCGGGCTTTCTAGGGAATCTGGCGATGGGCGAGGCCTATATTTCAATTATTCTTAATTGCCAACTATTCAAACCCAAATATGAACAACAACAACTCGACAGTGCGGTGCTATCACGTTCAGTTGAAGAAGGCTCTACCTTGACTACCGGGCTTATTCCATGGACCACCGCAGGGGCATTTTATACGGCGACTTTAGGTGTGGATGTGCTCGATTTTGCACCCTATGCGTTTTTTAACTACCTCAGTGCCATTGTTGCTGTGGCCATGGCGGCTTTAGGCATTGGCCTACTGAAATCAAAAAACAAGTAAGCTTAAGTGGGGCAACTTCACCACTAATTTTAAAATAGATTAATGGTGATTATGGTAAAAACTCAGGGTTTTTAAGGCCAGCAAAAATACATTCGCACTTTTATCGCCATTCACGTTTTTCACTACAGTCACAGCACGAGCATGCTCTGTACACAGTATTAGCATCGTCGTGCCGCCCATACTGCCACCTGAATGCATTACCACGTGTGGCATAGTATTCATCATCGATTGCAGTTCTTTTGCTTGATACGCTTTGTTTTGTTTGAGCGGCTCAAACCCTATTTGCCAACCAACGCCAAAATTAACCTCTGAGCCATCCTGCAGTATCGCTTTTTTGAACATCAGGTTAGTGGTTGTGGCAGATAAATAGGTTTCATCAAGTTGGGAAACGGCAAAGCGCACAACATCCGAAGGCGTCGCGATAAAACCTCCGCCAGCCCATTTGTAACTATGATCAGTTTGCGGTGAATTGAGCAACTGTCCTTGATAAAAGCTATAGGGCCGGGCGCGGTGCGCAATAATGGGATATTGTTCATCAAATACCGTGTCTTGCAACTTTAGTGGCTCAAATACTTCTTGTTGCATGATTTGCTGAAAATTGCGCTGTTTGTCGGCTCCTTCCATAGCAGCGCTGACTAAAGTCCAACCGAAGGTGGTGTATTGATGCTGAGTGCCTGGCGTAAATAGCAAAGGCTCGTCTTTGAATAAGGCCAAGGCGCTTTTGATATCACTAAACGCTTGATTCAGTAAAAACTCATCAGCCCCTTGTTTATAGTGGCGCACACCTGAGGTATGGGCTGCTAATTGGCGTAAGGTAATTGTAGGATGAAAGTCAGGCCAAAAAGGCGTGTATTGGGTAACGGGAGCATCAAGATCAATTTTGCTTTGTTCAACCATGCGCATCATAGCAGCAGCGGTCATCACCTTTGCAACACTGCCAATGCGTAATTTATGCAGTGGGCTCATAGGGACTTTATTTTCCAAATCAGCGTAGCCAAACCCTTCGGCCCAAATCACCCCCGTTTTATCAGCAACTGCCACACTGATACCTGGCACAGTGTCACTGGCTACTGCATCGATAAACATATTTCGAACAGAGTTTGGATTGACGGATTCTTTTGCAAAACTGGCGTGACTCCCAAACAAAAAACCAAGAACGATTAGAGAGTTAAAATACGTTTTAAGCATGTGAAGGCTATTGGGTTCAAATAAGCGTAAGGTAATGTTACCCGGTAATATTCTGCCGATGAAGCTTTTGTTTAAATCTGTATCAAAAACGTTACATCCCACAAATTAACTGTACATTTATCACTCACATTGTTCAAAAAATGACTTGCCATTCGCTTTAAGATTGTTATAAATGGTATGGACACTTTTATTCTCGTGTTCATATACAAATAATAAATTGACAGAAACTTAACAATTTAATGCAGTCTCATGAACTCTAAGCCTCGTTGGTTTGAGGCGTTTCATTAGTTTAAATTGCAGGTTAAAAATACTACCTCAATAATAAAAATGGAGTTTACATGAAGCTACTTAAACACCTCGTCCTGGCTGCTTGCCTATTAACAAGCAGCATCGCCAACGCAAGTCTCATGTTTTGGCTAGAACCCTCTCAACAGACCAACTTAAATCCAGGTGACAATATATCAATGACACTCATGGTTGATGGATTAGGAAGTTATGCTCCTGATTCTCTAAGTGCATTTGACATAGACCTTTCCTTTGACAAAAGTGTTTTAGAATTTACTAGCTATTCACTTTTTGACTTTTTAGGCGAGGTCGGCTTCGATGCTTTTGACTTCAGTCTTGGCTTGAACATTGATGAAAACGCATTAAGTTTGTATGTAATCAGTATTTTATTGCCAGAACAATTAGATGCCCTTCAACCAAGTATGTTTGCCTTAGCTGAAATATTTTTTAATGTTATTTCAACGACTTCAGGAGAAAGCTCTGACGTGTCTTTAACTGTATGGGACGCAACTAATACCGCCAACGGTTTATCTTTTGATTTAACAGACGCAACAATTACTGATGCTACGGTAACGGTTCCTGCACCAGCCTCTCTATTCTTTTTCGGTCTCGCAATGATTGCGTTGTTGACGAGAAAAAAATACGTTTAAAGTACTTAAGATCTCAAAACACGGATTAATCAACTGGCCAAATCAAGCAATGATTGCTTGATATTGTCTAATGAAAGTCTGTCATACTTTTTTTAAACCACACGAGTATGTCAGTAAACACAAGGAAATTCACATGCGATATGTTAGTAAACTTGTAGTACTTATTTCAGCCATTTTAAATACGAATACAGCTATTGGTCAAACCACCAAAGGGACTGAAAAGCTGCTGACAGACACCGCTGGTAGAGCACAAATCAGTATTGATAAACACTCAGGTAACGCTCGATTTATCAAACTTTCGCCCAATCCTCAACTAAGTAGTCTGCGATCAGGAAGTCCCGCCAAAGTTGATATTAACAATACTTCAATCGATTTCTTAAAAACCTACGGCAGTGCATTTGGAATACAAAATGTCGATTCTGAATTGGTTATTGTCGGTTCTAAACAACATAAAACGGGTATTCAACATAGTATTTTTAAACAAACCTATAAAGGTTTGCCGGTGTTTGGCGGTGAAATTCGGACCCACTTTAATAGCAATGATGAAATGATAGCGGCCAACGGCACATTTTTATCGGATATTAAAGCCCCGACTACACCGACATTGAGCGAACCATTAGCGAGAAAAATCGCTATTCAACAGGTTGAAAGAGATCCCACCATACAGCTCAATGCTGAAACATTAAAAAATGCCGGAAATAAAGAAGAAAAACGATTAAAAGGCGTTAATCTTAAAGCAAGTCAGCTTACCTTAATGGTTTTCAGAGCAGGGCTACTAAAAGGGGCTCCTGGCGCAGACCACTTAGTCTATGAAGTAGAAGTTACTAATAATGCAGGCAGTGTAAGAGAGTTTGTTTATGTTGATGCTCTTTCTGGTTCAATTATAGACCACATTACCGGTATTCATGATGCATTAAACAGAAGAGCCTATGACGCAGAAGGCGCATCTCACCCTGGTCCAAATTATCCTGCTTCGCCATACTGGGTAGAAGGTGACCCCCTTCCCACGCCTATAGTTGAAGCTAACAACATGATTTACGCTTCAGCTGAAACCTTTGACTTTTTCTTTAATGCTTACGGACGTAATTCTTTTGACAATGCTGGCGCTACCATGGATGCAATTTTTAATAGAGGTGATCAGTGCCCAAATGCTTCTTGGAACGGCGTTTACATTTCGTTTTGTCCGGGTTTAACCAGTGATGATGTCACCGCGCATGAGTGGGGTCACGCCTATACAGAATATACTAATAATTTAATATACCAGTGGCAGTCTGGCGCCCTTAATGAATCCTACTCTGATATCTGGGGAGAGACTGTTGATCGCATTAACGGACGGGATGATATTAGCGCTCCTGATACACCTCGTACTGCAGGAAGTTGCTCTGTCTATGGAGCGGGCTCTCCTAATATTGATGACAGTGTCAGATGGTTAATGGGCGAAGATACCACTGGATTTGGCGGTGCAATCCGTGATATGTGGACCCCTACCTGTTACGGCGATCCGGGTAAAGTCACTGATGCGGAATATTTCTGTAGCTCCGCAGACTCAGGTGGTGTGCATTCCAACTCAGGTGTTCCTAACCATGCCTATGCATTAATGGTAGATGGTGGCTCATATAACGGATACTCCGGTTCAGGACTCGGCTTAACAAAATCTGCCCACATCCATTGGGCCGCACAAAATATTTTAACAAGCTCAAGCAACTTTGCTGATCATGCTGATGCATTAGAAACAGCATGTAATGTCCTTGTTGGTACTGACCTAAGTGACTTGTTAAATGGGCAGCCTACAGGTGAAATAATTTCGACGGCTAATTGTCAAGAAGTAGTTGAAATTATTGATGCCGTCGAACTACGTACACCTCCAGCTCAGTGCGGATTTGAGCCTATCCTTGCTACGAATGCGCCAGCCCTATGTGACAATTTAGGCACAGTACAAACGTTCTTTAGTGAAGATTTTGAAAGCAATAGTCTGCCTATTGGTTGGTCTGTAAGCCAACATGACGTTGCAAATGCTGGTACCTTTGACAGCCCCGGCTGGGAAATTGTTAGTGATTTACCTACAGGTAATTTAGGTAATTACGCTGCATTTGGACCCGATCTAGTGGTAGGCAACTGTGCAGATGATACTGAAGCTGGCGCTATTGCGTTGGATAGTCCAGTAATAGCACTTCCACTAAACGAAGTACCACATGCTGCATTCACCCATTGGGTAGCAACAGAAGCCGGTTGGGATGGTGGCAATCTCAAAATTAGTGTTAATGGCGGTCCATTCACCGTTGTGCCTAGCGAGGCCTATTCATTTAACGCTTATAACGGCGCCTTAAATCCCAGTGATAATCCCCTAGGAGGTGAAGAGGCCTTTACTGGCACAAATGAAGGCGGATTGACAGGTAGTTGGGGACAATCACAAGTTGATCTATATGGTTTAGCCTTACCTGGAGATAATATTCAGCTTCGTTTTGATCTTGGCACGGACGGCTGTAACGGTGTGAAAGGTTGGTATATCGATGATGTACAAGCCTATTCATGTTCAGCCGAATTACCCCCAGTATGTGGTGACGGTGAACTTGCTCTTGGCGAAATGTGTGACGACGGCAACTCTGCAAGTGGCGATGGTTGCTCTAGTAGTTGCCAAGTAGAAAGTGGCTTTGTCTGTACAAGCCCTCAGGGACCAACTGACAGTACTAATATTGTGGCAGACTGGAGCTTTGAAGGTGGCGTACCTAACGCTGATTGGTTGGCAAGTTCAAGTTTCACAGGTGTTGCAGGCTTCCCATTATGTGGTCCAGGTAATAGTTGTCCCGCAGCATCTTTGGCAGCAAGCGGTAGCTGGCTAGTTTGGATTGGTGGATTGGCAGACGGAGTAACAAGTAGTGTTGCGCAAGAATTTACCATCCCTGCAGCTGCCACTGAGCTTACAGTCAAAACATGGCGTGGACTATGTGGTACGCCTGGAGAGTCGATACAAATTACCATTGATGGAATAGAAATAGGTTCCGTAGAGTGTGACAATGTCGACAATAATTTTGTCGAAAACACATTCTCTATTGCACCTTTTAATGATGGGCAGAGTCATACGCTTGAAATTGGAGGCAGTGTTGGGGGGATAAACGGCAATACTAATTTCTTTATTGATGATGTAGTTATTCAAGATAATACCGCAAAACCAGGAAGTCCAAGCGTTTGTACTGCGGTAATTACCGATATCGCGTGTAACACAGCTCCTTTGGGTTTTGATCAAGGTATCCCAGCTACTTGGAATGTTGTAGACAATGAGGGTTCAGGTATTGAGTGGACAAACATTGATGCATCAGGCATTGGGGGTAACTACACTGGCGGAACTGGCAACGCAGCTTCTGTTTCAAGTGACGCACTTCCTGGGGAATACAACACAGAGCTTCATAGTAACTCATTTAGCCTTGTAGGTTGGACGACGGCACAAGTAGAGTATTTGGTGAACTATCAGAACTACTCTGCTGCTGAATTACTTAATGTAGATATAACCATTGATGGAGGAAATACCTGGAGCACATTGTTGAGTTGGGTTGAGGATCATCCAACGGGTGGATTGTTTACCTCTCCCGGGGAAGCCGTTTCTTTAGATTTATCAGCCTACATAGGTGAAGAAAATGTCCAATTACGCTGGCATTATTTTAATCCCAATACAGGCGATTGGGATTGGTATGCACAAGTAGACGACGTTTCTTTGGTATGCGACGATCAGCCTCAGGCTCTTCAATGTGATATTAATGAAGATGGTTTTGTTGATATTAACGATATCAGGCTAATCGCTGGTGCTAGAAATCAACCAGCGGAACCAGGTGATCCGCGAGACAATGATGGAAATGGAATCATTAATGCTTCTGATGCTCGTCAGTGTACATTACTGTGCTCATCTCCACGTTGTGCGCCACAAGCGCCCTAATCAGTAAGCCACTCAGTTAGTAACCCAAGAAGCTCGGCAAAATCCGAGCTTCTTTTTATTTAGGAGAAAATACTAATGATAAAGTTTTGGTTTTTATTGGTCGCTGTACTAGCGGGATTAATTGGCTGTAGTTCTGATCTTAAAGAAGAAACAAGTACGCTAAAACTTCCAAGTGAATCAGTTGAAAGTCCCTTAGTTTTGGCTAAACAAGGTGTACAGCAAACCATAGATTTAAGAGCCAATGATGCTAGGCAATTTCAAGATATAACGCTGCAATTGCTGTCAATAGAAGACTCGCGATGTCCAACTGGCGTTACATGTATTTGGGCGGGACAACTCATTGTAAAAATTAAATTATCCGACCTTCACGGAAATATTGAAGAGATAGAATTAATACGCAAACGTGAGCCGGAAACCGTTTCAGCTTTAGGCTTGAGCTTGCTTCTTTTGGGTGTAGAACCTCATCCCAAAAAAGATAAAATCATAGAATTCTCTAATCAAGTTGCTCGCATTCAGATAACAAAAAACTAATACTGTTATCTTGTGTTGGCGAGCTGTTTTTATATTTTATTCCGTAGCTTTAACTCTTAAAAAACTCGCGAAACGGGGCACGCCTTTTGCGGTTAAGCCATAGTATTTAAAGGTGATGTAAGCACCTAGCGGCGGTGGATTTTGCCGCTCCACGTCCGAAAAACCACTACCGATTTTAAATTGTAAACCGTCGTCTAACTCCACTAACAAGGCGCCCATCATATAGTGATATTTACCTTTACCAGGTAAGTGAGCAATCACCTTTGCTTCTGCATCTTGATATTTTTTGAGTTTTAATAAAGCTTGACTGCGGCCATCTTGATAATACGCATCTTGGTGATGCAGCATCAGACCTTCTGCGCCCAGCGCAACGACTTCGTCTAATTTAGCCAGTAAGGCCTGCTGGTTTGGCATTCTATAGTGAGGAATAACGCGCAAATATACGTTCTGGGTTTGTGCAACGATACTATTTAACTCAACTAAACGTTGAGTAAAGTGTTCTGTGGAGTCAGGTAAATCAAACAGCATATAGCGGATCCCTTGCCAATCGTCACTGGGAGTGTCACGCAAGACAATAGAAGCGGTTTTTTCAAAGCTTTGCCGAGCTAACCACAACTCACCGTCTAATGTTTTGTTTGGTAAATCGCCGATAAACCAATCAGGCGCATGAATAATATGTCCATTTCGACTGAACAAGTTATGACCGTCCCAGCGAGCACGAATGCCATCAAGCTTCTCGCTTACCCAATATTGTTCAACCTGAATATCTTGACGAAAGACCGTGGCTAGCTGTGTGTTTGAAGGTATTTCGCTGGCTGTGGCCGCTGCACTCGCCCTGATAGTAAGCCCTACAACAAGAAAAAATATGATGATATAAGATGTTAACGCAGACATATTCTGTGAATTCCTTTTCTATGAATAGAGTAAGCGTAGTTGAGGATAACAGAATTTAAAGTTTACTTACTTTGTGGCCCTACCAATTTCATTTTGACCTCTTTGCCATTGTTGGTTTTTTAATCAATACATTTTGACTACACTTGAGTGTTAATTTAAACAAATGTAAGGATGCACAACATGACCGTTTCGGCAGGTAAAAAACCAGTGATTCTGGTGGTACATGGTGTACAGCTCGGTGAGGCTGTTGATTTACAACAAGACAATTACATTGAAGAGCTGGTGCAAAGCCGTTTAGCGGGCCATACCTTTGAATTTGACGTTGACCTTTATCGCTACGAAGATTTGAACGATGTGGCACAGCAAAAGTTAATACAGCTTAGTAAACTCATTATCCAATCTCCACTAAGTAGCATCTTGACCACCAGCGCCTTAGATGTTGTAGGTGATGTGGTGATTTCATTATCAAAAAATTCCACTGCGAATGCTATTAGAAGTAAGTTAAAAGAAAAAATATTATCGTACTTTGAGCAAGGTCATCCGCTATATCTAGTCGCCCATAGCTTGGGCACGGTATATAGCTTTGATGTGATCAACGAATTGATGCAAGAGCCTGAATATTTTAAACGAGATGATCCACTTAGCTGGCCAGTGCAAGGCATGCTGACCATCGGCTCGCCCTTAGGTTTAGACTTATTTAAACAAACAGGACGCAGCCAAGCGATGTTGATGGGCCTAGGCGAATATAACTTTAAATGGCTTAACTACTTTGATGTGAATGACCCGGTGGTGTCTGGCAATATCTTTGGCGTGGCACTGGCATCCACTCAAATAGCTGAACGCTTCAAGCAAGATATTCCAGACTTTGGTTGGTACATCCAAGATTATCCGGTGGTCACTGGACAAACCTGGTTATTGGCTCATACAGCTTACTGGCAGAATCCCATGGTCGGTGACGGCCTAGTTAGCATGATGGTTTAAGGGGCAACAATGAACATAAAATTAAGCAGCACTTTTTTGGTAATGGTATTCACCAGCGCTTGTACCAATCATCTTTATCAAGGCACCACCACTTATCAAGAAAACAACAAACAATGTGAAGCAATGGTGTATTGGTACGACATGAGCACCTTGTTTAGCGAGGGTGAAAAACCCAGCACAATAGTCATTCGCAACGCGAGTAACCCGCGTAGCTTCCAAATTTCACAAGACAACAAGCAAACAAACGATGACAAAATACACCTAGTTGAGTCAAAGAGTGATTACAGCAGAGTGATAGGTGAATCAAAGAGTGATTTTACTGATGTCGATTGTGGTTATTTTGCCGGTAAACAAGCTCATCAACAAGGTTTAAGCGCAGTAACCGAATTCTATTTATATTGTCAAAAAAAGGTTCATCCGGTTCGTGGCGGTGATACCAGCGGACTGCAAGCACGGGCTAATCCCTATGTTTTTAAGATGGCCGAGCCTATTTCAGCCTTTTCGTGGTGGGGTAAACTCCCCAATGTTGACGCCGTCAAATTAAACTGCCAGTAGAGTAGCGGATAAAAATGGGTTGTTTGTCTTAAGCTTAGGTGAACTCGCCGTATTGCCTGTTGTACCGCGTGAAACGAAAATGTAAGGTCGATTTTTATAATAGTAAATCACAGGCTTTTCGATGAACAGAGCGCAAAAAGCGTTGGGCATGCTGTTAGTATTATCTCTAGCAGCGTGCGGCTCAACGTCAACAAATCCAAGCAATTCAAACTCTCCAACCAAGTCACTCACTCTTGCTGATATTTACCAAAACAAAACCTATAGCACCAAACGTCTTGGTGCGGTCCGCTGGATGCAAGATGGCATCTCGTATACCGCCTTAGAAACCTCAGGCGAAAATGACAAAGCTCAAGATATTGTGCGTTATCAAGCCAATAGCGATAGTCGCGACATATTAGTGAGTGCCGCTACATTAACACCCACGGGTGCAGAAAAGCCCTTAAAAATTGATGACTATCAATGGAACAGCGATCAAAGCCAATTGCTAATTTATACCAACAGTCAAAAAGTATGGCGCAGTAACAGCCGAGGCGACTATTGGCTAGTAGATATGAAAAGCGCGACACTTATCCAGCTTGGTTTGGCACAAACTGAGACTGCTGAGGCAAGCATGATGTTTGCAAAATTTTCACCCGATGGAAAATCCGTTGCCTTTGTTCGTGATAACAACATTTACCTGCAATCGTTGAACGACTTAACCATCACACAACTGACCACCGACGGTAAAGCGCCGATCATTAATGGTATTTTTGATTGGGTGTACGAAGAAGAGTTTTCTATCGCAGATGGTTTTCGCTGGAGTCCTGATAGCAAACGCATCGCTTACTGGCAACTTGATACCAGCCCGGTAAAAGAATTTACGATGATCAATAACACTGATGCCTTATATCCGACTCTAACAGTATTCCCCTACCCCAAAGCCGGTGAAAAAAATGCAACCGTGCGTATTGGCGTGGTTACTGTTACCGACAGGCAAACCCAATGGGCTGATATTCCAAGTGATACCGATGATTTCTACATTCCCCGCATGAGCTGGGCAGGAAACAGTGATGAAATTGTGGTGCAAAAGGTCAACCGTTTGCAAAACCGCAATGAACATTATGTCGTTGATGTTAAAACTGGTCAGGCTAACAGCATGTTTGTTGATGAAGACCCCGCCTTTATTGAAGATTACTACGATGTAGAATGGCTTGAAGACAACCAGCACTTTTTAAAAGTCAGTGAGCGTGACGGTTGGCGGCATGTGTATTTAGTTAGCCGCAGCGGCCAAGACATTGTCAATCTTACCCCCGGTGACTTTGATATTGTAAGTATCAAACAAGTAGATGAAACAAGCGGTTGGCTTTACTTTACATCAGGCAAAGACAATGTCATCGAGCAATACCTGTATCGAGCAAAACTCGACGGCAGCGGCGTTATTGAGCGAGTCACCCCCCAAAAGTGGCAAGGAACAAATAATTATCAAATCTCACCGAATGGTCAATTTGCCTTGCAAACCTATTCAGCCTTCGACACCCCCACCCAATACCATGTAGTAAAGTTGCCCGACCACACAACACTGCGCACCTTAATCGACAACAAAGAAACCAGCCAAGCATTAAGTAACATCGCCATGAGCAAGGTTGAGTTTTTCCGGGTGCCCAGTTTTGACGGCACGGAGCTTGACGGCATGATCATGCGCCCTACTAATTTTGACCCTAAACGGAAATATCCTATTTTGTTTTATGTTTACGGCGAGCCAGCAGGTCAAACCGTTAAAAACAGCTGGGGACGCGGCCCCCTTTGGTATCAATACTTAAACGACCAAGGTTTTATTGTTGCCTCTATCGATAATCGCGGCACACGTTCGCCCCGAGGCCGTGACTGGCGCAAGCAAATCTACCGTAATATCGGCACCTTAGCCGCCAAAGATCAAGCCGCAGCGCTCGATGCGATGGCCAAACGTTGGAGGTATATAGACACCTCAAGAGTGGGTGTATGGGGGCACTCTGGCGGAGGCTCAATGACCTTAAACATGCTGTTTCGTTATCCTGAAAAATACCACGCTGGCATCGCAGCCGCCCCAGTACCGGATATTAGGTTATATGACACCATTTATCAGGAGCGTTACATGGGTTTACCAGATACCTATAAAATGGAAACTGGCCTGGATGCCTACGATCAAGCCTCGCCCATTGCTTTTGCAGAAAATCTGCAAGGTAAATTACTTCTGATCCACGGTACAGGTGATGACAATGTGCATTATCAAGGCTCTGAACGACTGATCAATAAACTGGTTGAGCACAACAAACAATTTGAGTTTATGAGCTACCCCAACCGTTCACATTCTTTACGTGAAGGTAAGGGCACGCAATTACATCAAATGACCATGATGGCTGAGTTCTTTAAGAAAAATTTACTCGATGCAAAATCAACTTATTAATGGTTTGTGGCCAGTTTACTGAGGGTAGACTGGCTTCATTGACCTTTTATTCAATTATATTTCGCTATTCAACTTTAAGCCGTAACGTTGTAGCTTTCGGTAGAGTGTGCGTGTACTCACGTTTAACATATCAGCTAGTTCTGCAGGCGTACCTTGAAAATTAATACACACACCTCGTAAATATTCACTCTCCACTTCATCCAATGATAAATAATGATTCACCTGCGGTAAGGGAGTTGTAGGTGAATTGAGCATGACCAAGTCACTGGCATGCACTACATCATCATCAGCCAATAAAGACGCATGCTCAATCACACTCTTCAGCTCGCGGATATTGCCCGGAAAAGCATAACTGCACATGCGCTCTAATGCTTTTGTTGAAAAGGTTTTATGCTGATATTCAGAATAACGTAAAAAGTGTTTGGTTAATTCAGGAATATCTTCCCGACGGTCCCTTAAGGGAGGTAATTGAATTGGAAATCCAGCAATTCGATAATATAAGTCACGTCTAAATTCGCCCCGCTCAACCATGGCAAGTAAGTTTTTATGAGTAGCACAGACTAATCGAAAGTCTGAGTACTTTAATTTGAGGCCGCCGACCGCTCTGAAAGATTGCGTCTCCAATAACCTAAGCAATTTTACCTGCATATTGAGAGGCACATCGCCAATCTCATCAAAAAACACAGTACCGCCATGGGCGATTTCAATCAGGCCTTTTTTACTGGTTGATGCCCCAGTAAATGCGCCTTTTTCATGGCCGAAAAGCTCGCTTTCAAAAAGATTTTCACTTAAACCTGTACATTCAATAACCACAAAAGATTTATCACTGCGCTTACTCGCGTCGTGCACAGCTTGCGCGACAAGTTCTTTACCTGTACCTGTTTCTCCTTGCAATAATACTGCAATATTAGAGGGCGCGGCACGATTAATTTGATTAAGTAGTGATTTGAATAATGGCGATTTACCAATCATTTTGTGCTGTTTTGACTCGGCAGAGGCGTAGTCAATTTTATTAAGCACTTCCAAAAAGCCAATAGTAATCCCGTCATCATCCAATACCGGTCTCATCAATATATCGCAATACGATTTGCCTTTTCCCGTTGAATGGATATGAACAACACTCGCTGCTCGGTGAGTATTAACGCACTCTTGCAAAGGACACGCTTCACCATGTTTGTCACAGGGCGAGGAATTTTGATGAGATATCTCAAAACATTTACTTTTGCCTACCTCAACTTCCACCTCATAAGTATCAAGATACCCTTGGTTTACTGCTTTTATTACATAATCTGGGGTAATAAAAATCGTAGGCTTATCGATGGCATTTATCATTGATTGAATTACAGAGGTTTCCATTCGCGCACTCTTCAGTTAGATAAACTCAACTTGATATCAGCGCCAAATCTGTCAGCACTCACATTCACGTTTGCCAAAAATGACATAAGTGATCCTACTAAACAAGAACGATTTTTTAGCGCATAAAATAAGCCATTGATTTTTATATTAAATTTAAGAAAATATCAGTTGGCATAGTTATTGTTAACAATATGTTCACATATAGACATTATTAACATGCTTATCTTCAGGGAGAATCCCATGGCGAAAATAGTTGTATTAGGCGCAGGGACAGGTGGTATGCCTGCCGCTTACGAAACCAAAGAATTACTGGGTAAAGATCACGAGGTCGTGATGGTCAATGAGCGGCCAATGTTTAGGTTTGTACCTTCTAATCCTTGGGTAGCGGTGGGTTGGCGAGAACCTGATGCCATAGTACTACCGATTGAAAAATACTTAGCGAAGAAGAAAATTGGATTCATTTGTGCCCGTGTTGACAAAATTGATGCTCAAAATAATCAATTGATTACCAATGAAAACCAAACCATCGATTATGATTACCTCATCATAGCGACTGGCCCTAAGTTAGCATTTAGCCATATTAAAGGCGCAGGTCCAGAAGGTTATACCCAATCAATTTGCACCTTAGACCATGCCCAGCAATGCAATATTGATTTTGAAGATTTGATGGCTAATCCAGGGCCTGCAATCGTCGGCGCATTTCAAGGAGCAAGCTGCTTTGGCCCCGCATACGAATATGCATTTATTCTTGATAAGGCCCTACGTGACGCCAAAATTCGTCACAAAGTCCCCATTCATTTCGTAACTTCCGAGCCGTATATTGGCCACATGGGCTTAGGTGGTGTGGGTGATTCAAAGTCCATGCTTGAATCTGAATTACGCCAGCGAGATATAAAATGGATCTGCAATGCGCAAGTTGACGAAATATTTGATGGAAAAATGCACATATCTGAACTTAATAGAAAACAGGAGACCGACTTTACTCATGAACTACTTTTTAAGCATGCTATGTTCATCCCACCATTTAGTGGGGTAGACGCAGTCGCAAATGTTGATGGTTTATGCAATGCAAAAGGCTTCGTGATCACTGACGAACACCAGCGTTCTACTAAATATCCAAATATTTTCTCCGGAGGTGTATGTGTGGCCATTCCCCCGGTAGAGGCAACACCTGTCCCCACAGGTACCCCAAAAACCGGATATATGATCGAAACCATGATGACCGCCATCGCTCATAATTTAAAATCGATTATTGTTGATGGGAAAGCGCCACACGCTAAGGGCACTTGGCATGCCATCTGTTTAGCAGATATGGGAGACACTGGAGCCGCTTTTGTCGCCATGCCGCAAATTCCACCACGTAACGTCGCATGGTTTAAAAAAGGCAAATGGGTGCATTTGGCTAAAATAGCCTTTGAAAAGTATTTTATGCGTAAGATGCGAACCGGCACCAGCGAACCAGTGTATGAAAAATATGTGCTCAAAGCGCTCGGTGTCGAAAGATTAGAAGACGATGGTAAATAATCGCAGTCTTACGTCATAATTGTCATAGCTATGACAATTATGACATAGTTATTAGCCCAATAGAGCTTTAAGTCCCGTATTCCCTCAGTAAAACCATGTGCTTAACTTGGCATAGTAAGTGCTATTCAGTTATTAGAAGACAACTAAAGTATGCTTGTGGCTTCGGCAACTCCGTTGGGGCAACTCCGTTGGGGCAACTCCATTGGGGCAACACAAAAAACACCTTAGGTTTTATACATTGGTTCGTTATTGGCATTTTACTGTTATTGGAGAATACACATGGATTTAGATCCACTCGTTCTGTCCAGAATTCAGTTCGCGTTTGTAGTGTGCTTTCACGCTATATTTCCGGTCTTCACCATCGGATTAGCGAGCACAATTGCTGGATTTGAAACCCTTTCATTTAAAACAAATAATCCTATTTGGCAGAAACTATCAAAATTCTGGATCCAAGTTTTTGCTGTTGTATTTGGCATGGGTGTAGTTTCAGGGATCGTAATGTCATTTCAGTTTGGTACAAATTGGAGTAATTTTTCCTACGCCACCGCAAACTTTCTTGGTCCAGTGTTAAGTTATGAGGTGATAACAGCCTTTTTTCTCGAAGCAGCTTTTTTAGGGGTCCTATTATTCGGCCGAGACAAAGTGCCGCAAGGGGTCCACTTATTTGCCGCCATCATGGTCGCAACAGGCACCTTTATTTCTTCGTTTTGGATTTTAGCTGCCAATTCTTTATTGCAAACCCCTGACGGCTTGGTTTTGGTAAAAGGGATGTACCATGTCGTTTCTTGGGCTGATGCCTTATTTAATCCCTCTTTTGCTTATCGTTTTGCTCACATGGCACTCGCATCATTTCTCACAGCCGCTTTTGTTGTCGCTGGTGTAAGTGCATGGTTTTTAATTCAAAAACGTGAAGTACAAGCAAATCGTAAGGCTTTGTCTGTTGCCCTATGGTTTTTACTTTTCTTGGCTCCACTCCAAGCGATTGTGGGTGACTTTCATGGCCTCAATACCCTGAAGCATCAACCCACTAAAGTAGCCGCTATGGAAGGAAACTGGGAGACAGGTAAAGGTGTGCCATTGCTGTTATTTGCTATTCCGGACAAAGAAAATCAAACCAATCACTTTGAGGTAAAAATTCCCAACATGGCCAGCTTCGTTTTAACTCATGATTGGGACGGAGAAGTACCAGGATTAAAAGATGTTCCAATTGAAGAACAACCTCCAGTATTTGCTGTTTTTTGGGCTTTTAGGGTCATGTTTGCTATGGGATTATTAATGATTGGCTTTGCTATTTGGGGACTGTTTTTACGCATAGGTGGTAAGTATTATCAGTCTACTATGTTTTTAAACGGTTTACGCTTAATGAGTTTGAGCCCCTTTTTCGCGGTACTCGCGGGCTGGATTGTTACTGAAACAGGTCGTGCACCATGGCTCATCTACCAACAAATGACCCATGCTCAAGGACTAACCCCCTCGTTGACCGGTGCTATGGCACTGTTCACTTTAATTGGTTATGTCATTGTTTATGCATTGGTCTTTAGTGCTGGCGTTTATTATTTGCTCAAGGTATTTCGTGGGGGTCTAGAAAAAGCCAATGCTCCACATGAATTAGACAGTATTGAACGCCCTTCAAGGCCTTTCTCAGCTGCCCACGCAAGTCTAGATGAAGAAGGAGAAAAATAATGGAACAACCTTTCGATTTAACCCTAATTTGGGCCGGTATTATTGGTTTTGGTATCATGATGTATGTCTTAATGGATGGTTTTGATTTAGGACAGGGCATACTGTTTCCCTTCGCGCCTAATGAACATACTCGTGATGTGATGATGAATTCGGTGGCGCCAGTTTGGGATGGTAATGAAACGTGGTTAGTCTTAGGTGGTGCAGGCCTTTTAGCTGCGTTTCCTCTGGTTTATTCGGTTTTTCTACCTGCTTTGTATATTGGCGTATTTTTACTTCTAGCGGGATTGATATTTCGGGGCGTTGCATTTGAATTTCGTTTCAAAGCTAAAACGTCGCGTTATTTATGGAACTGGGCTTTTGCAGGCGGTTCAACGGTCGCAGCCTTTGCGCAAGGTGCGGTGGTGGGCGCATATATCCAAGGATTTAAGACTGAAAACCTTGTTTACGTTGGAGGCGCATTAGACTGGCTCACGCCGTTTACCGTTATCACAGGAGCAGGTTTAGTTGCCGGTTATGCCCTACTGGGTAGTACTTGGTTGATTATGAAATCAGAGGGCGAGGTACAAGACTGGGCCTACAAACTCACACCCAGATTACTACTCGGTGTACTAGCGGTTTTTGCCATTGTCAGCGTTTACACCCCCTTTGTAGACCCCTTTGTAAAATCTCGATGGTTTGATAGCGTTAGTCTAATTTGGCTGCTACCTGCTTTAGCTATGTATTGTGCGTTTATTATTTTTAGATCGGTAAAAAAGCGCGATGAAGGGCTGCCTTTTGTTGCCACAATGGGGTTGTTCGTTTTTAGCTATTTGGCCCTGCTCGCTAGTAAATGGCCTTATATTGTGCCACCTAACTACACAATTTATGATGCGGCATCGGCACCAGAGTCTCAACTGTTTTTGCTCCTTGGTTTTTTGTTTGTCATTCCTATCGTGCTGGCATATACCGCTTGGACATATTGGGTATTTAGAGGCAAAGTAAAAGCAACCGGTTATCATTAATAAGATGGTAAAACGCGTTAAAACACAAACTAACTCGAGGCCTGCGAGCGGCCTTGAGTTTTTGCGAAGCCTTGCTAAACAACAAAGTAAAAAGCTCAGGTTGAGTGTTTTATTTGGCTTACTTTCAACGGTAGTCATGATAAGCCAATGGTTAAGTTTGGCGTATTTAGCTCACCAGATCATTATTCAACATCAGACACTCGATAAAAATTGGCCTGCTAGCTTAATACTATTGAGTAGTGTGTTGTTACGCCCTGTTTTTCTAAAGTTCAAAAATAACTATGCACAGACTGCAAGTTGGCTAATTCGCCAGCATATCCGAACCCTAGTGTTAGAACATTGGAAAATTAGTAGCCCTTTGATAAGTCACCATCATTCTCCAGCTGCAGCAGCCAGCCAATGGGTTGAAGAAGTCGAAGCAATGGATGGCTACTTTAGTCAATACTGGCCACAGCAAATGCTTGCCGTGTTAGCGCCGCTATTAATTATCCTCCCTGTTTTCTACTTAAATTGGTTATGTGGCATGTTACTTTTAATCAGCGCACCTTTAATTCCCCTATTTATGATCTTAGTGGGTCTGGGTGCTGAAAGCGTTAACCAAAAATACTTTGTAATGCGACAGCGTCTTGCTGGGCATTTTCTTGATAGGGTCAAACATCTAAGTACCATTAAGTTGTTTAACGCACATCAACCTGAAATAAATGACATCAAACAAAAAAGTGATGATTATCGCAAAGTCATTATGCAAACTTTAAAAATTGCCTTTTTATCATCAACGGTACTCGAGTTTTTTACGAGTGTAGCCATTGCAAGTGTGGCTATTTATATCGGTTTTTCGTTATTTGGTGCGATCACGTGGGGACCATCTACAGAATTAAGTTTGTTCAGTGGTTTTGCTATTTTGCTGCTTGCCCCTGAATTTTTTCAACCCTTGCGAAATCTCTCCCAATTTTATCATGACCGAGCTAGTGCCTTAGCCGCCAGCAATAATCTGGTTAACCTATTTAACATTTCATACAAAAGCACCAACAGGTTAACAGGTAAAATTGAAGAGCAAGTCGCTGTGCCGCCGGCTTACCTTCATTACCAAACACCCGAGCAAGGCCTAGCTCTTGTTGACCTTGTTATTGGACATCAACACGCTCTGCAAACCCCGCTAAATTTAACCTTGCAGCTTGGTGATATTGTGAGTGTTTCCGGCCCCTCAGGATGCGGGAAGTCAACTTTACTGAATACGCTTGCTGGTTATTTACCCCCAATAAATGGGCAGCTTTTTATACCTACTTTTGATGTTCATCGACCTCAAATTGCTTATCTTCCGCAACAAGCATGGTTGATTCAAGGCAGTGTGCTAAACAATATTGTATTATTTAATCCCGCTATCGACGAGGAGGAACTGAACACTGTTTTACAAGCCGTAAACTTATTAGAAGACATTAAACAACGCGATTTAGGGCTTTCTACTGAGATAAGCGAAGAGGGCTTAGGATTTTCAGGTGGTCAAAGTCAGCGCATTGCTTTACTTCGGCTCATGATGGCACCTACCGCGTTAATTATTATGGATGAACCCACTGCAAGTTTAGATACACAAAATCGCCAGCGTGTTATCGAACAAATCCAAAAATTGGCACAAAACGCCATCATTGTCGTGGCAACTCATGATCATGACATTTTCAACATTGCTAATCATCACGTAGTCTTAAAAGCACCTCTAGATGCAACTAAAGGTAGTAAAAATGTCGGTTAAAGCGCGGTACAGTTTAAAATACTGGACAATAAGAATTATTGGTTGGCAGCCGAAAAAGTTATTTTTAGGTACCATATTAGCTTTAGTGACAGCTTTAAGTGGTATCGCGCTATTGATGTTATCTGGCTGGTTTATTAGCGCATCAGCGATTACTGGCCTCGCTATCGCTGTAGGAATAATGGTTAAGCTGGATATTTATTTGCCTGGTTCAGGTATTCGTTTTTTTGCTTTATCGCGCACCATAGGGCGCTATGCCGAACGTCTATATAACCACAATTTGGTTTTATCCTTGATTGCACACTTGCGTCAACAACTCTTTGCAGGGCTTGTTCATCGGTCGAATAACGATTTTAAACATACTCCTAGCAGTGAATGGTTGAGCAAACTCACCGCAGATTTAGACAGCTTAGATAATATTCTCTTAAATATGCTCATTCCAACGGTGGTAGCACTATCTACTACCGTCATACTGGGTCTATTTATCGCATTATTTTGGCCCTTACTAGCCTTCTGGCTTACCTTGTGCCTAGTGTTTATCTGTCTGATGACTGCGTCTTTTATTATAAAATTAAGTAGCTTTAACAGTTATCAAACCGCGCATTTACTGAATGTTGCTCGAGGCCAAGCAATTGAGCATTTGCAAGGCCAACTTGTTTTGCAGTCAATGGGGGCAAACGACCTACACCAAAGGCACTTATTGGATACGATTGAGCAATTCGGTGAAATTCAGCGCCGACTCAACCATGGTGTACAAAATATTCAGTTAATGCACAGTCTGCTTTTGGGTATGACCATAGTTGCACTTAGCCTCTCGGCCTTCTGGGGCGTTGAGCAGGGATTTTTTGATGGACCTATTGCGATTTTGTTAATACTTGCTGCCGTTGGCATCGTTGAACTATTACAAAGTGTTCCTGCTCAATTTATCCAATGGGGCAAAACAACTTATGCTGCCGAACGCTTGTACCTTTTAGCTTCCCCCCCACAGCAGAAAAGCAATCAAGTACAACAATTGGCTAAAGCGTTATTACCCACCAAGCAAATCACGAGTCCCCTGCACCAAGTGCACTTATCAGTAAGCAATCACCCCTATATTCCTGCTAGTGTCGATGAGCCAATAGCTTTTACTATAAATAGCACAGACAAGCTTTTGATCATTGGAAAATCAGGACGAGGAAAATCTACACTCGGTGATCTCATAAGTGGTCAAGCCGACACATTGAACTCGACCACCACTCACTGCGAAATATTAGTCAATAACATCCCCTTACATACAGACAATATAAAAAGCTGGCAGCAATCACTTGGTTATTTAAGCCAGCAAAATTCCATACTCGCAGATACCTTGTACGCTAACCTAACCTTGGGACAACCTGAAGTTGGTCTGGCACAGATCCATGCTGCTCTCGATATTGTCGAACTCCGAGATTGGGCATTGTCATTACCCAAACAGCTCGATACTTGGTTAGGAGATACAGGTAATAAACTTTCTGGTGGGCAAGCCAGACGTATTTGCCTTGCCAGAGTTATTTTAAAGTCACCACAGTTTTTGTTGTTAGATGAGCCCTTTAATGGCGTAGACAGCAGCATGGCAGCTAGAATTTGGCAGAACCTTACACCTTGGTTGCAGGATAAATGTCTTGTATTAATGATGCATGAAAAACCACTATTTTGGACGCTGTCTGATAAGCAACAGTATCCCGTCAACATCCTCAGCATTTAAATATTTGTCGTTTTTTATCTGTTTAATTTCTATCTAAATGCGTGCTTCGCTTGCCCACAATAGCAATGCAAAACCTAGGGAAGCGAGTTGGCAAGCCTTTTGCGTTGTTAAACTTATAACGCGATGACGATAATTATGGGCGGCAACTTTATGAGCAAGATCAAGGTAGATGCGTTCTTTGATAATGACACCAATACGGTTACTTACATCGTGATTGACGTGGCCTCACAGCATTGTGCCATTATTGATCCAGTACTCGACTATCATGCAAATTCTGGCCGAACGACCACTGACTCTGCTGACAAAATTGTCAGCCATATTGACAAATTTGGCTATAAAGTAGAATGGATCCTAGAAACTCACGCTCATGCCGATCATCTCACAGCGGCGCCGTATCTGAAAGCGCAGCTAGGCGGCAATATTGGCATTGGAGAGCATATAATAAGGGTACAAAATACCTTTAAGGAGCTGTTTAATTTATCAGATGAGTTCGTGCCCGATGGAAATCAGTTTGATCATCTTTTTAGCGATGATGAAAAAATCAGAGTGGGCCATCTTGATATGCGTGTTATCCATACTCCAGGTCATACACCTGCATGTGTTTCTTACTTAATCGAGGATGTTGCATTTGTAGGCGACACATTATTTATGCCGGATTACGGCACAGCACGGGCAGACTTTCCAAATGGCAGTGCTAAGCGCCTTTATCATTCAATTCAAAAGTTATTAAGCCTACCTGATGCCACCCGCATCTTTGTTGGCCACGACTATTTACCAACAGGGCGCAGTGAGTACATGTGGCAAACATCTGTGCTTGAACAAAAACGTCAAAACATCCATGTACACGAAGGTATTGGCCTAGAAGACTTTGTCGCCATGCGTGAAAAAAGAGACGCGGGCTTAGACGTGCCCAAGCTCTTATTGCCTGCGATTCAGATAAATATTAGAGGTGGGCAGCTTCCCTCTCCGGAAGCCAATGGTCAGCGATACTTAAAAATACCGCTAAATCTAATGTGAATACTTCGAACTATTAGCTTCAAACAATTAGTTTCAACAATATTTAATGGGGAGCCTTATGAAAATAAAAATTAGAAACATTCTGCTATTGCTGATAACGGCCAACTTGCACCACCAAGTCAACGCGCAGTCAAAGGTCGACGATAATGTGCAACAAGCCAGATTATTGGTGACAACATTTGCAAACGAGCTTAAATCAGAACTTAGCAGCGCCATGTTAGCCGGAGGACCAATAAACGGGTTAGAGGTCTGTAAACTCAGAGCTGAGCCAATCGCCCGAGAAGTTACAGGGTCGTCAGCTTGGCACGTCGCTCGAACGTCTAGCAAGGTTCGTAATCTGAATAATACGCCAGAACCATGGGAGTTAAACATACTCCAGCAGTTTGAAAAGCGCCTCGCAGAAGGTGAAGACATCAACAAATTGGAATATTCAGGTATGCAGGTAGTGAAAGGGGAAATGGTATTTCGCTACGTAAAAGCAATACCAACAGGTGGTGTTTGTTTGGCTTGTCATGGCAGAAATGTTGATAGTGCTGTAAGTCAAAAAATTACGGAATTGTATCCAAACGACCAAGCTACTGGTTTCAGTTTGGGTGATATTCGTGGCGTTTTTTCACTCTCTAAAACGGTTGATAATTAGGACCTTATGAAAAAATCTGTCGCATTACCCTCTGCCAATAATCATGCTGAAATTTTAGGCTTTTCTAATTATTTTAAGGCTGTATTGTGAATTTTTTAGTTGTATTAGGCGCCGCTATCATTGGCCTAAGTTTGGGATTGCTCGGCTCTGGTGGTTCAATTATCACCATGCCCCTATTACTTTACGTGGTCGGCGAAACAGAAAAATTAGCTATCGCAGAATCCCTGCTCATCGTTGGCAGCATTGCCTTGGTAGGCAGCTTAATACAGGCAAAATCTAAACTTATAAATTTACGATACATTTTATGGTTCGGCTTACCCAGCATGATGGGGACCTACTTAGGTGCCTGGGCTGCTCAATTTGTCAAAGGTGAGATACAAGTACTGACTTTTTCTGTCGTCATGTTGTTGTCTAGTCGCATGATGTTAAAGAGTCCTATTGCCAATGCGCAACCCAAACCTTCAAGCAGTATCTTAAGCGTTATTCTAGCGGGCGTCACTGTAGGTACCCTAGCAGGCTTTGTTGGTGTTGGCGGCGGTTTTTTAATCGTTCCGGCCCTGTTTTTATTAGCTCGATTAAGCCTACAACAAGCAACAGCAACCAGTTTAGTCATCATTGCACTTCAGTCATTTACCGGTTTTGCAAAATACGCCTACTTATTAAATCAGGCTCAAATAGCCATTAACTGGCCTGTGGTAACCAGCATGATTGTGATTGGCAGTATTGGCGTCATTGTTGGCTCGAAACTCAGTCGGCGTTTACCGCAGCAAACCATAAAACGGATGTTCGCAGCTATGTTGATTTGCTTGGGTATCTTTATGTTTTTTCACACTGTTTATGCACTGTATTTAAGTTAAATACCCGTCACTACTGCTCAGGAGACCTCATGGAATCTATCGCAATCACTAGTCATTTTTCACTATCAGGGCCATTGGATTACGCAGATTTAGCTGTTCTCAAAGCCCGTGGTATTGATGTCATTGTCAACTGTCGTTTGGAAAACGAAGAGCCAAATCAAATTAGTTCACAGGAGTACAAAAAAGCGATTGAAGCACAGAATATGCGCTACGCTTCAATTCCAGTCAGATCGTTAGTCTACCCAAAAGATGATATTGCTCGCTTCAAAGCGTTAGTAAATGCCCCTCAAAATAATGTGCACGCTTTTTGTAGAACTGGAAAACGTGTTT
Organism: Flavobacterium sp. W21_SRS_FM6; assembly: GCF_052119645.1. Taxonomy (NCBI): domain Bacteria; kingdom Pseudomonadati; phylum Bacteroidota; class Flavobacteriia; order Flavobacteriales; family Flavobacteriaceae; genus Flavobacterium; species Flavobacterium sp. W21_SRS_FM6. The sequence continues at coordinate 73,165 of NZ_JBGQOM010000009.1, read as the reverse complement.
CTCATCTGTGGGCTTTATCTCAGTTACCCGAAAAATCGATAGATCGCATCATGATTGAATGCAAGGAAGCAAACGTGGACATTAGTGTTATCGCTGAGCAATTACATGACCTAGCTAAGCTGTCAAAGTGAAACCCAAGCGAGTCGTTTTTCCTGACCGAGCAAGACAAATCACCTTGGTATTAGTATTCCTTCATTCCCGACGAGTATTAACCCAATACCGAAGACTTGGGCATGTTGAGACTGCTTGACGGTATCACAATATGTTTTTTCAATTACAGCGATTGATTCTCTTAATTATCCAAGCGCTCCTGCCTTGTTTACACTCAAGTCAATAAAAAATTTGCAGAGAAAAATACCGTGGACACCCAAACATCTGAGCCCTTTAATGTACCTAACAGTCCTGTTCGCCCCCTGATCGCACTGATTGCCGAAGGGGGTGGTCAACGGGGCATATTTACCGCTGGCGTACTCGATGCTTGGCTGGAAAACGACTTTGACCCCTTTGATATGTTTATTGGCACCTCTGCTGGCTCACAGAACTTAACTAGCTTTTTATCTCGTCAAAAAGGCTATGCCAAACGCCTAATTCGTGGACTATCTCGCCACAAACGCTTTTATCGTTTAGGGCGCGGCTTAGTCGGTAAAAATATTGTGGACTTAGACTGGTACTTTGATAAGACCACTGAGGCCAATCGCAGCATTGATTTTAAACGTGCTAAGCATCAACTAGGTCAACGCCAATTTTTGATTACCGCTACCAATGCACGGGATCGCCAACCCTATTTTTTCAGTCCCAGTGGCGAATCACAGCAATGGCGAGAACTATTAAAAGCTTCGAGTGCCCTTCCCTTTTTATACCGGCAAGGCGTGATGCTCAGGGCTGGGGTAATGACCCAAACAGCCAATGAAGCAGAGCCAAATAGAGGGCAGCCACAAAACGATTTTTACTTAGACGGCGGATTAGCGGCGCCTCTACCAGTTCAAGAAGCCTATGTCAGAGGCGCACGTAAAATTGTGGTTATTCGTACGGTCGATGCGCATTTTCAAGCTCAGTCTGCATGGGTACATAAATTAAGGTCATGGATTTGTGCCTCTGGCTACTGCCCTAGAACCATTGATTACTTAGTGCAGCACGAGCAGGCTTATCAAAAAGAATTAGCCTTTATTGCTTCACCACCTGCTGATCTTGAAATCATACAAATATTTGCGTCAGACGCCTTACATAGCAAACTATTAGGCAGCAGTGATCATGAATTACGCCATGACTACCGGCTTGGCCTGATGGCTGGTCAGGCATTCTTGCAACACTATCATCAGCTTGAGCAAAGAGCGGCAAATCGCCCTTGCGCCTTGGGTTCTGTAGCCGCACCACAGAGTGTCCCCGTGTCTCTGTGCGCTTAAGACCACACAAGTCATCCGTTCTGCTAATCATGGGGCACACACCTAGTTAACAAAGCACGTCATTGGGGGCTGTAAATATCACAAAGTCCCTGCAAATTTTTCATTTTAGCTTTGTTACAGCAAGCCAAACCCTTGTATAAACTTAAAATTAAAACAATTAAAATCAATTACTTAAATATAATATTAATCAATTTCACGCGTTGGCGCTGGCTTTGCTTAGTTCTACTTTTGTTTCACATCAAAGAGGTAGAGCAATGTCTAATACAGTCACTACAGTCAATCCATTTACTGAAGCCCCTATTCAAGAATATTCACTATTGAGTCAAAAAGCAGCGGAGCAGGCAATCGAAAACGCGGATAAGTGTTTTCAAGAATGGAAATTGACATCGATAACCGAACGTGGCGAATTAGCCCTAAAATTGGCCCAATTGTTAGAAGATAAAAAAGAAGAGTTAGCTCAATTAATGACAGACGAAATGGGTAAAGTGCGCGCCCAAGGTTTGCAAGAAGTCGAATTGTGCGCCCAAATTTGTCGTTATACCGCAGCCCAAGCTGAGCAAGTACTAGCCGATGAAGAACGAGACTTCGAAAAAGGCAGAGCCATTGTCAGTTATCAACCACTTGGGGTTATTTTAGGGATTCAGCCGTGGAACTTCCCCTTATATCAAGTCATTCGCTACAGTATTACTAACGTCGTAGCAGGAAATACTACCGTACTTAAACACGCTTCAAATGTATTCGGCATGGCAAGGAAAATCGAATATATGTATTTGGAAGCTGGCTTCCCGCAGTACTGTTATCAATCACTGTTAGTTGATGGGGATACCGCCTCGGCCTTAATCGGGCATCCGAAAGTGCAAGGAGTTACCTTTACCGGTAGTGACAAGGTTGGTACTGCGGTAGCCGAAGCTGCAGCGAAGTTGGCGAAAAAAACCGTGCTTGAGCTAGGCAGCAACGATGCCTTTTTAGTCTTAGACGATGCCGATATCGAGCTAGCGACACAGATGTGTGTAAAAGGTCGCATCATCAATAATGGCGAGACCTGTGTTTCTGCAAAACGTTTTATCGTCACTGAAAAAAATTATGATGCCTTTAAGCGCTCTTTTGCGAAAGCCATGTCTGCTCTCACAGTGGGCGATCCAAACAACGACGATACCGACTTAGGTCCCATGGCCCGAGGCGACTTACGAGACAAGCTTCATGAGCAAGTAACTCAATCCATCAAAGCCGGCGCCACCGTGGTCTGTGGCTGTGAAATCCCCGAAGGAAAAGGTTTCTTCTACCCACCGTCCATTCTCGAAAATGTGAAGCCAGATATGCCAGCCTACGACGACGAACTCTTCGGCCCTGTGGCTGCCCTGATAAAGGTGAAGAACGACGAAGAAGCAATGCAAGTCGCTAATGACTCTCGATACGGGCTGGGTGGTGGTATTTTTTCTCGCGATGTTAGCCAAGCGATGGAACTGGCCAAAAAACACTTTGATACCGGCATGGTAAGCATCAATGGCTACGAATTAGCTCAACCTAATTTACCTTTTGGCGGCGTTAAAGACAGTGGATATGGCAGAGAGCATGGCGGCTTTGGCCTCCGTGAATTCGTTAATATCAAATCAATCATGATTACTGAGCAAGCTTAAGCTCTCTTAACACGACCTAAATCACTGCAGCCTCAGACGCGCTGCAGTGACACTACTCAAAGCACTACGCCTTTTTTTAAAATAATCGACACTGGAGATATGTTTATGCCTTTAGACGCAAGTGAAGAAAAATTAACTCAAAAATTATTACTACTCTCCTCTTTAACCATCGGTAAGACCAAGATGGAGAACAGAGTATTTATGGCGCCACTGACTCGCTCCCGCTCAACCGCTGACAAACAACTTCAAACCCCCTTACATGCCCTGTACTACGCTCAAAGAGCCAGCGCTGGCCTAATTGTGAGTGAAGCGACTCAGATTAGTCAGCAAGGTCAAGGTTATGCTTGGACCCCTGGAATTTACACCCAGGAGCAAGTTGAAAGCTGGCAAGTGGTGACTGACGCGGTACACAATAACGGCGGCCGTATTTTTTGTCAGTTATGGCACGTTGGAGCGATTTCTCACTCCATTTTTCAACCTGATAACCAAGCTCCTGTGTCTGCAAGCGATTTTCAACCGAAGGGCGAAGCCTTTGTAGGTGACTTACATCCCGATGGACCTACCATTCCTCACCCTAAAGCCCGAGCCCTCAGCTTAGCCGAGATTGAATCCCTAAAAGCGGATTATCGTCATGCGGCACAATGTGCAAAAAAAGCAGGCTTTGATGGCGTCGAGCTGCACGCGGCAAATGGCTACTTACTCGATCAATTTATTCGGTCTTCGGTTAATAAACGGGATGACCAGTACGGTGGCTCTGTAGAAAACAGAGTGCGATTAGTACTCGAAATCATCGACATCTTAGTAGAAGAACTGGGGGCAGAGAATATTGGGGTACGGTTATCACCGACCGGTGGACCTGGTGGTAGTTATGACCACAACCCCAGTGAAACGTATACGTATGCTGCGAAAGCGATAGCCCAGAAAAAAGTTGCGTACTTGCATGTCATTCGGCCCAACAATCACACCGGAGATGGTTCTGGTCAAGAGGATGGCAACGCACTGTTGATAAAAATGCGCAAAGTATTTAATACCGGTGTATTTATCGCAAATGGCGAGTTTAGCCCACAAGAAGCGGGCGAATGGATTGAACAAGGTCATGCCGATGCTATCGCCTTTGGACGTTTGTTTATTGCTAATCCAGATTTACCTGACCGGATAGAAAACCAAGGCCCTTATAATGAAGCGAACGAAGACACCTATTATGGCGGCGGCGCACAAGGTTATGTTGATTACCCAACGTTGAGCAAAAAAGCCAGCGCACTTAACAATAGCTGAGTGACTTAAAACGTAAAATAGCTACTCAAATAAAAAGCCCGGTTAAGTAAACCGGGCTTTTTTATCGCATTTAAGCGGTTACCAATCGGGGGCAAAATCAGGATCTATTAAACGCTCCCCCGTATCAAGTGCCGCAATTTTTTTCATTTGCTCAGGGCTTAAGCGCAGCTCTGCCGCCAACAAATTACTTTTGATGTGCTCAGGATCCGTGGAGGCAGGAATAGGAATAATACCTTGCTGCATTTGCCATGCTAAAGCGATAGTAGCGGGGCTGGTATCATGCTCTTTGGCGATTTTCTGTAATACCGGATCGTCCATCACCTGACCTTTACCGAGTGGCATGTATCCCACCACCGCAATACCATTTGCTTGGCAGTAGTTCACTAATTTTTTATTTTGAAAGTGAGGGTGGATCTCGATTTGGTTCACGGCAATATTGTCTTTACCAATAATCGAAAACGCTTTCTCAAGTAAAGGGATGGTGAAATTTGAAACGCCCACCGCTCGGGTATAGCCCTTATTTTCACAGTTCATTAGGCATTGAAGGTATGCTTCCATGGGCACTGCGTTATTGGGTGAAGGCCAGTGTATCAACAGTAGATCAACATAGTCGGTGCGTAACCAGCTCAGACTGTCTTTAACACTTTGTTCAAAATCTTCTCTACCAAATTCGTCAAACCACACTTTCGTGGTCAAAAATATCTCGTCACGAGGAATGGATGACTTTTCAATGGCTTGCCCCACTTCGTCCTCGTTCTTGTAAATCTGTGCTGTATCGATATGACGAAAGCCTGCGTCGATAGCAGTATGGATGGAATGCTTTAGAGATTCTCCGGATAGTCGAAACGTACCAAACCCTGGGCTGGGAATATTTATCTTATACATACTAGTACTCCTTTTAAGTGAAAGCCTTACTAATAAGAAAGTTCCATGCCAAACTTAAGTTATTGATATTATTTAATAAAAAACAAATTGTCAGATAATACACACTGTAAAGATTACAAGCTCATGCAATATTTATATTCGGCACAAAGCCGATTAAGTAACAACAGACTGGTAGGTTGTACCGCTTATTTAAGGTGAATTTCAGTTAATAAGGGAAAGTGATCAGAGCCGATTTCTGATAAGCGGCTTAAGCTGACCAACTCAAAATGCTCGCTGTGAAAAATATGATCAAGTGGCCATCGCGCGAACGCGTATTGGGCGTGAAAGGTATTATAGGCCCCGCGGCCAATGCGTGGATCTTGTAGGCCGCTAATTCGCAAAAAAGCTTGTGTGGTGGGCGACCATGCCACGTCATTTAAGTCACCACTGACGAGCACCGGGAGTGAATCGCTACCCTGCTTGTTCGCGATTTCTCTGGCTAAGCCGAGTAGTTCAATATCCCTTTCGGTAGACTCTTCATTTTCTGTTGGGCTAGGCGGAGCAGGATGTAAAAAATGACATTGAATTTGCTTACCATTGTGCAAATTAGCGATACAGTGAATAGAAGGAACACCCTGTTCAACTCGCTCGGCTGTGGTGATATCAGACAAGGGAATTCGACTGAATAAATGCATACCATACAAATTATCAAGGGGATAATTCACGCGATAGGGATAGGCATCATGTAAGGGCTCAAGGGCATCCTGCCACCATTGATTGCTTTCTAAGGTCACCAAAAGATGGGGTTGGTGTTGCTCAACCAAGGCAATAAGTTTGTGCGCATCACGATTGCTCATCAACACATTAACGTTGATAACTTTTATACGACTAGAAAGGTCGCTTGACTTGCTCATCTTAACCGTTGTGTTGGCAAAGGGAGTGTAAGGAAAAATCCAGTTAATTTGGTAGCACAATAGGCATAAATTGACGATGACTAATGCTAAAAATGGGCCGAGGTCTTGCGCTATGAGCAGCGCCATTAATAGTATGTTGATTAAGATAAGAAACACAATTTGTAAGCGAGGAAATTCCCACACTCTCACTGTCCAATGATTACTGGGCAACAACGGCGCAAGCGTTATCAACGTCAACAATGCGCTTGAAATAATAAAGGTGATTAACATTATCAGAGCCTGATCCACGGTATTTGTCTTAGCCTAACTGATTAAGCTGCTTGTTTTGCGAGTTTCTCGGCTTTATGTCCAAAAAGGCAGGTGAATTATCTAGGGGATGTTGCTTAACTACACCGTCTACTTTTATCTCTAAAGACTGAATAAAGGCATTTTTGATAATGGCATAAATCGCAGGCCACAAAGGCGTCTCGATGTTGTCGATATTACCTTCAAGAGGCACCCGAGTAGCGATAAGATCATTGCTACCATTTTCAAATATTTCGGCCACGCCACCCGTGAGGGATTCAAATAACCACTCGAAGGGGTTATCACCGTCTTCCACGACGTCTTCGTGCCAGTCAAAAACCGATAAGTCATAGACCCCTGCTTTGACGTAGCCTGCAACCACTCCTTGTTTTGCCGCAAATTCCATTGCAAAGTCGACCTCACCTGCCTCTAAATCAAAGGGCGCATAAAAACTAATAAGGTGATCGATTTTTTTTACCGGTAATCGCTGCATTTCTACATCGAAATTAAAGGTAGGTTTTTTGGCATAGGGGTCGTAAGCACCACCCATCCTCAGCGGACAAATGCCCTCAATCAGACCATCAAAGTGCATATTGGTCACCAGCGAGCCCGAATGCTCTTTGCTGTTGGTCAGATTAGTAATTTGCCCAGTGATGTCTGTAATCAGCGCGCGAGTAGACAGGGCCTCGTCGATGGTAGCAAAAGCCAGTTGGCCGCCAACAACGTCAATACGGTCAATCGCAAAAGGCACTAATCGGTTAGCTAAGGTGATCCAGGTTTGTTCGTCTTGCACGTCATCATTAACTTGCTCATCTCGATTCTTTACATCTTCGTAATAAATCTCAGGATGTAAAAAACGCATCTCTGCAACAACCTTACCGCGGAACAATGCCGACCATAATACTGAAATATCAAGCTGCTTGATTGTAATCAGCGGTTTTTGTAACTCACCGTCGACTAGAAAGAGCTCGATATCCTCTATTTGGTAGGCACCACGATACAAAGCAAGGCTAACATCCCCCACGTGGCCAGTTAAACCCGGAGTGGTCGTCAGCGCATAATTCACCCCTTTTTCTACGGCATAGGGTGCCATCACACGCAGTAACACAAGCAGTGATACCAAACCAATCATCAACTTTATACTTTTGCGTCGAATATGCTGCATGGAGAAACCTTGTTGAGCTGCCTAGACAAAGACGAAAACAGGCCAGAGTGAGTAAGTTTAGAGGAAGAAGCCTGCGGCTATTTCCTCCAACTTACTGCATCACGTCCTTTAGCGTTTGGCAATGATCCACACCGCATGGATAATCCCGGGAATGTATCCTAACAGGGTAAGTAAGATGTTTAACCAAAAGGCCCCGCCTAGTCCTACCTGTAAAAATACACCAAGAGGAGGAAGTAATATTGCAAAAATAATTCGTATAAGATCCATAATAACGCTCCTTAATGTTTGTCTGAATTGGATTTTATTGCTTAACCCAAAGTGAGGATTGCAAAGGGTGTACCGTTTTTTAAACGTGCAACAACATTACGAGTCATTTTGTTGATGCTTTTGTAAATCATCTGGAATGGTGTCGGCAACAAAAGCGCCTCTTTGCCCCATCTCTTTTTCACGGCCAGTGGTGCTATCTTCAAGCGTTTGATGCTCCATGGCGGCGTTAAATTCTGCACCAAATAAAATGATGTAAGCGCTTAAGTAAAACCACATCAGCAACACCACCACGCTACCTAAGGAGCCGTAGGTTTTGTCATACTGAGCAAACTGGGACAGATAAAACGAAAAGCCAAATGAAAATGCGATCCACATCGTACTGGCTAATATTGCCCCGGGCGTTACCCAGCGCCATTTTGCGAGGTGTCGGTGCGGGCCGTAACGATAAAACGAACTGAGTGCTAAATTGAACATAATGGCCAGAAAGGGCCATGTCAGCCACTGCACCAAAGTACTACTGTAATGTTTCAGACCGATGTAATTGAAAAGCAGCGGCATGACAGCGATACAAAATAGTGCTAAAGCCAATACCAGTACGGCGCTCAGCGTCAGTACAACGCGCATCAGCACTTTCATCAAAAAGCCCCGTTTCTGCTTCTGTCCGTAGGTAATATTGCAGGCCGTGATCATGGCCTGGGCACCTTTGCTCGCGCTCCAAACAGCAAACGAAATACTGATAATAACTCCGGTGCTCAAGGCGGCTTCTGATTTGCCCATAATGCGTTCGATTTGGCTTTCAATAATGTCTCGGCTTTGCTCAGGTATAAAGCCAACTAAAAAAGCCATTTGCTGCTGCAATTCATCAGGCGACACCACAAGGCCATACACTGAAACGAGGGCCGCTATCATCGGAAAAACCGCTAATAAAAAATAGAAGCCTACCCCCGCAGCGATCAGTGACAGATTGTCATCGAGCATTTTTTTCACGGTACGTTGTAAAATATCCCACCAGCCAAGCAATGGAAACTCATGGGGTGAACGCGCTACTTGTCCTCGTGTATGACTCACATCAACGTCCTTACATTAACAGGGGGCACAAAGTACGTCCTTTTTGAGACCTGAGTCATCAAAACGATACTCTTTGCTGAAATAAAACCGATCTACTCGGTTTTTCTACTAGATGGATAGGAACAGCAAGGACTGCACCACCTCGAATGTTATCAAGAAACCACACTTGCCAAATTGGGAACAAATCTGCGTGTAGGTGCTTTGCGAGTTAACGCCGCCTCTTAGGGCGCTTGGCTTTATCATGATTAACGCCAGATACGATAAGTTCCTGCTGCAGCGGGCTCATTTTTACGGCTCACTCCTTTATTTTAATTGAACGATCAATTAACTAAACTTGCTTTTAATTGAACGATCAATTAATTTAACGTCTTTGTAATATTAGCTCCGTACACTGAGGATCTTCGCTAAAACACACTAAACCAAAAAATAAACAGGATTTTTATGAACACTTATGTGCCAAAGAAACAAAGTTTAATCGCGCTTTCAATCATCTCTGCGATATCAATCACCACCCTGCCAGCAATGGCTCAAGTCGAACAAGAACAACAAGCCAAAGCAGCCAAAGAAAAAGAGCAAATGGAATCCATCGTGATCACCGGACGCAGCGTTTCTTATGCAAATAACGCCTCATCCTCTGAGATGAAAAAACAGCAAACATCGATGACCAGTGCCTTAGCCCTAATCGATAACTTACCAGGCGTACTTGTTAATGAAGGTGATCCCTTCGGTTCTGACGAATGGTCAACCAGTATTTCAATTCGTGGATTCCAGCTTGATTTAGAATCACAACAAATCGGTATGACAGTAGATGGTATTGCCAACGGTAATTCAAACTACGGTGGAGGTACAAAAGCCAGCAGATATATTGATACCGAAAACTTGCGTGGCACAGAAGTGTCTCAAGGTACCGCTGATATCGGCTCTCGTTCAAACGAAGCATTGGGCGGCACCATGGATTTCACCACCATCATGCCTGCCTTTGATGAAAAATTTACGGTTAGCACCACTTTGGCCGAACACAACGGTAAGAAGGTATATGTACGCTACGATACTGGCGAAATTGCTAACGACACGTATGCGTGGTTCTCTGTATCAAGCCAACAAAATGATGACTATATGGACGGTGCCGTGACCAATTCTCGTGATCACGCTGAAGGTAAAATCATCTCTCGAGTTGGCGAAGTAGAATTAACTGGTTACATCAGTTACGACGACGCGCAAGAATTTACTTACCAACGAATTTACGGCTTAGGCCAGTATGCACAAAACGCTGAATGGGATGGCTTAACGGAAGATTGGACAGGTATTCCTTACCAAGATCAGGTATTCCGTGAAGGCTGGGTCACAGAAAGAGAAAACTTGTTTGGCTATGTAAAAGCTGACTTTAAAGTAGGCGAAGTGGACGTAAGCACCAATGTCTATTACCACGAAAACGAAGGTGTCGGTAAATGGATCCCTTACTACATGGTTGATGTAACGGACGACGGCGCAGGCAATCCTCAGTCAGAATTAGATGCCTCAACCACAGCGTATGGTGGCGCGTCGCAAGGTCTCATTTATTTTGTTGACCGTGCAGGCAACTCACTTTCTCCCATCGAAGGTTGCGCAAGCTCTATTGGCTTCCCATACGGTGGTGGGGGTGCAGCCATTGATCCTGGTTGTTACGAACAAGGCGCCATGCCTGTGAGTTCTAATCGTCATACTCACTACGACAAACAGCGTTACGGCGTAAATGCTGACTTTGTTTGGAATACTACATTAGGCGATATGGACAATACCGTACGCGGTGGTTTTTGGTATGAAGATTATCAGCGAGATGAATACCGTGACTGGCATAAAACGATTGATGCCGCCTCAAGCCCCCGCGCTGAAGAAAATCCTTACTGGATACAATATGACCGTGAGTTTCCAGTAGAAACCTTGATGTATTACTTAGAAGACGAAATTGATGCCGGGTTTGCTAAATTCCGTTTAGGTGCCAAAAAATTTGATGTAGAAGTGGTAAAAGAAGATCAATTTACTCCCGCGAATAACCTCAAAGTATCGTCTGACTCTGACTTCTTAATTTCAGCCGGTTTTGTTGCGCCCTTGCCTATTGATGGCCTAGAGCTATTTGGTGGTTACGCTGAAAACTTTGCAGCAATTAAAGACGCGGTGCTTGAGCGAGATGATACGGACTTAAGCTTAGTTGAACCAGAAACAGCCGATAACATCGATGTAGGTTTACGTTATTCAAGCCGTGATTTAAAAGCGAGTATCACTTACTACAAAATAAAATTTGATAATCGCATTACCTTTGTCAGTAATGAAGATGTAGACGGTATCGACTTCTTAGAGTCTGCCGCCGGTGGCTATGTTAACGACGGTGGTATTGAATCGGATGGCATTGAAGCATCAATCGATTACAACATCTCAGAGCACCTTGGTGTGTATGTTTCGTACACCAAAAACGACTCAACTTATACGGATGCAGATTTTCGAGGCAACACGGTATTGGGCAGTGCGCAAGACATGGCCGTGGTCAGTTTTGACTACACCAACGGCGACTTTTACGCAGGTTTAAGCACTAAGTATGTCGGCGAACGTTACTTAGACCAAGCCAATACTCAAGAGACTGACTCTTACACAGTAAGCGATTTTTACATCGGTAAAACCGCCTATGATGTGGGTGGAGCAATCGACAGTATCGAACTCAGTTTCACGATCAACAACGTGTTTGATGAGGATTATCTTGGTTCAATCGCTCCGAATGCAGGGTGGATTGGCGCGCCACGTATTGCGGCGTTAAACGCTAGAATCGAAATGTAATAGCGCATTCTTAGCCACATATCTGTTTAGGGTATGTGGCTAATTCCAAGGTCCATATTAAAGGCTAAAACAAATATGTTGAGATTAATCATCATTGCTACTTTGTTGTTCAGTTGCATCGTTTTTGCAGATGCACCCAGCCGTATTTTATTTGGATCGTGCGCCCACCAAGACAAAGACATGCCCATCTTCACCAGTATCAACCAGCACCAACCCGACGTATTTATTTTTTTGGGTGACAATATCTATGGTGATACGCAAGACATGGTTGCCTTAAAACAGAAATACCAAACATTAGGTGCTAAACCGGGTTTTAAGCAACTTAGAGAACACGCAGAGCTCATTGCGATTTGGGACGACCATGACTACGGCGCAAACGATGCAGGCAAAGAATACCCGCAAAAAGAAGCCTCGCGCGACATCATGTTAGATTTTTGGCAAGAGCCGAAAGACTCTCCCCGGCGCACGCAAAAAAATGGTATTTATACCTCTTACTTTTACGGTGAAGCAGATAAGAGTGTTCATGTTATTTTGCCCGACCTTCGCTGGAACCGAGACGCACTGCAACCTGTTTCGCTAAACGAATACCAACAACAGCGTCAACCTAAACATCTTGGCCCTTACTCAGCCCACATTGATCCCTCGGCAACCATGTTGGGTGAAACCCAATGGCAATGGTTAGAAAAAGAATTACAAAAACCTGCACGAATAAAAGTAATCGGCTCAAGCTTACAACTATTATCTGACTTTACTGGGTGGGAATCTTGGGCTAATTTTCCTGCAGATCGTAAGCGACTGTTTAAACTCATTAAAAAACACAAGGTCAATGGCGTTGTGATCATCAGCGGTGATACTCATTGGGGTGAGGTAAGTTACTATGATGAAGCGCTCGATTACCCCTTATGGGAAGTGACTTCTTCAGGTTTAACGCAAGAGTGGAAAAACGTCAGCCCCAACACCTATCGCATCGGGCAGTTTACCAATAAAGTGAATTACGGGGCTTTGCTTATTGATTGGCAAAAAACTGATCCACTTATTACCTTGGGGCTTTATGATGAAAGCGGTGCCATTGTTAACCAACATCGTTTTAAACTGTCAGCACTTGAACCTTATTAAAATATCATTCGTGTAGGAAATATATGCCAAAAGTAGGAATGGAACCGATGCGTCGCCAACAGTTGATCGACGCGACCATTGAAGTTGTTGCAGAAGTGGGCTTGGGCGGTGCAACAATCAACCTCATATCGCGCCGAGCAGGCATGTCATCGGGCATTATCAGCCACTATTTTGGCGGTAAACAGGCGCTAATTGAAGCATCTGTGCGGTATCTACTGGCAAAGCTCAAAATGGAACAATCTCCAGATACGCCATACGAGCGTTTAATGAAAATTGTCGATTTAAACTTTTCAGAGGTGCAACAAGCGGATTCAAGCACTAAAACGTGGTTAAGTTTTTGGGGCAGATCAATGCACGATCCCAATCTTTACCGCTTACAAGAGCTAAATAAACGGCGCCTTGTGAGTAACTTGCGTTATAGCTTTAAACAGTTATTAGCACCTGAACAAGCAAAAGACGCGGCAGAAATCACCGCCGCACTCATTGATGGTTTTTGGTTACGATGCGCACTAAGTCGCACGAATAAAGCAAGGTTTGCCGTAGCCAAGAGTCATTGCAAAAAATACATTGATGACGTGCTAACACTGCACGGCGTTAAGTAAAACCTCTTTAACCTATTTGGGAGTTATCGTTGTCTTCTACTTTACTTAAAAATTTCATCCATGGTCGTTATGTCGATAATGCCGACAAAAGCGGTTTTGATGTTCTGAGCCCAGCCACTGGCGAGGTGATCTACGCCGTTGAAACTGCCGACGAAGCACTCTTAGAACAAACAGTACAAAGCGCCCAGCAAGGCTTTATCACGTGGTCAGGCACGCCTGCAATTGAACGCGCCCGTATACTCCAGCGCGCCGCAAACCTATTACGAGAACGCAACGATGAACTTGCCCGAATCGAAGTATTAGATACCGGTAAACCTTGGCAAGAAGCCGCTGTGGTCGATGTACAAACGGGTGCAGATGCCATCGAGTATTTCGCCAATCTATGCCCTTCGATGATGGGCGAGCAACAAAGTGTGGGTGATGACTTTTTCTATACCCGTCATGAACCACTTGGGGTGTGTTTTGGTATCGGCGCATGGAATTACCCCTTACAAATTGCATGTTGGAAAGCGGCCGTTGCTTTAGCCGCAGGCAATAGCATGATTTTTAAACCCTCTGAAGAAACGCCCCGAGGCGCGGCTTTACTGGCAGAAATATTTATCGAAGCCGGTGTGCCTGAAGGCGTATTTAACGTGGTGCAGGGCGACGGTAAAGTGGGTCAATACTTGGTGCAACATGCGGCCATTGCCAAAGTTTCCTTAACCGGCGAAGTGGGCACAGGTAAAAAGGTCATGGCCGCAGCGGCCGGAACCTTAAAAAAAGTCACCATGGAACTTGGCGGAAAGTCCCCTTTAATCGTCTTTGACGATGCGGACATTGACGAAGCGGTCACCGGCGCCATGCTAGGTAATTTTTACACCCAAGGAGAAGTGTGCACCAACGGAACTCGCGTGTTTGTGCACGAGTCATGTTACGACACCTTCATGGCACGTTTAATTAAGCGCACCAAAGATAATGTGATTGTGGGTAACCCCTTAGATCCTAAAACGAATTTAGGGGCGTTAATCAGCCACAAGCATCTGCAAAAGGTATTGAGCTACATTCAAATAGGCATAGATGAAGGGGCTACTCTGGCCTTTGGTGGTCAACAACTTAAACCTGAGGGTTGTGAAAATGGCAATTTTGTTTCCCCTACTATTTTTACAAATTGCACGGATGATATGCGCATTACCCGTGAAGAAATTTTTGGTCCTGTTATGTCAGTGCTTAAATTTAGCAGTGAAGATGAGGTGATCAAACGGGCAAACAACACCGACTTTGGTCTTGCTGCAGGAATATTTTGCCAAGATATTAGACGCGCCCATCGTGTGATTGCGCAATTACAAGCAGGGATTTGCTGGATAAATGCCTATGGAAATTCGCCCGTCGAAATGCCCGTGGGTGGTTATAAGCAATCCGGTATCGGCCGCGAAAACGGCGTCGAAGCATTTAAATCTTATACGCAAACTAAATCCATATATGTGGGGATGAACAAACTAGAAGGGCCTTTCTAATGACAGGCAATCAAAAGTTCGACTACATCATTGTTGGTGCCGGTTCAGCGGGTTGTGTACTCGCTAACCGGCTTACAGAAGACGCCAACACCTCGGTGCTGTTATTGGAAACAGGGGGCTCAGACCGCAGTATTTTTATCCAAATGCCCACCGCCTTATCTATTCCGATGAACACCAAAAAATATGCATGGCAGTTTCATACAGAGCCGGAGCCTTATTTAAATAACCGTGAAATGCACTGCCCCCGAGGCAAAGTGCTCGGAGGCTCATCGTCTATTAACGGCATGGTATATGTAAGAGGCCATGCCCGTGATTTTGATGAATGGCAAGAACATGGTGCTCAAGATTGGGATTATCAACACTGCCTGCCCTATTTTAAAAAAGCTGAAGACTGGGCTTTTAGCGCAGATGAGTACCGTGCAAAAGGCGGCTTGTTAGCCGTTAATAATGGTAACAATATGCAAAACCCCTTATATCAGGCCTTTATAGATGCAGGCACTGACGCGGGTTACCTTAGCACCGACGATTACAACGGCTTTCAGCAAGAAGGTTTTGGTGCTATGCACATGACGGTTAAAAATGGGGTTCGCTGGTCAGCCGCTAACGCCTATTTAAGACCCGCCATGCAGCGTCCTAACCTTGTGGTAAAAACCGGTGTGCAAGTCAGCCGAGTGTTACTGCAAGATAAACAAGCTATTGGTGTAGAGCTTTACCACAACAAAAGCAAATCGCAGTTTTTTGTCAATAAAGAAGTTATCTTAAGCGCAGGCTCTATCGGTTCGCCGCACATACTGCAACTCTCAGGTATTGGTAAGCCCGACACCTTGCTGGCTGCGGGCATCAATTTACATCATGAGTTGCCCGGCGTAGGCGAAAACCTGCAAGATCACTTAGAGTTTTATTTTCAATACCAGTGCAAGGAGCCTCTGAGTTTAAACAGTAAACTTGGCCCCTTGAGTAAGCTCGCCATTGGTGTGCGCTGGATTTTGTTTAAAACGGGTTTAGGCGCAACCAACCATTTTGAATCATGTGGTTTTATTCGTTCAAAAGCGGGGGTTGAATGGCCTGACTTGCAGTACCACTTTTTACCCGCAGCGATGCGTTATGACGGCAAATCTGCTTTTGACGGTCACGGTTTTCAACTGCATATTGGGCACAATAAACCCAAAAGCCGAGGCTGGGTCAGAGCGACAAGTGCAGATCCTTTTAGCCCACCTAAAATTCAATTTAATTATTTACACCATCAAGAAGACATCGAAGCGTTTCGCGCTTGTGTCAGGCTGTCTCGTGAAATCATCGCTCAACCCGCGATGGATGCGTATCGAGGTGAAGAAATTCAACCAGGGAGCGATATTATCAGCGATGAGCAAATCGATACCTTTGTACGCAGTGCAGTAGAAAGCGCTTATCATCCTTGTGGAAGTTGCCGTATGGGAGCAGCTGATGATCCCAACGCAGTGGTTGACCCACAGTTGCGAGTGAGAGGGTTAACAGGTCTACGGGTTGTTGACTCCTCGGTGTTTCCAACCATCCCTAACGGTAACCTCAATGCCCCCACCATGATGGTGGCAGAACGAGCCGCAGATATCATTAAACAAGACTTATTAGCTGGCGCAACGGCCAAGGTGCATCAGGATCCACTTTGGCAAACACGTCAACGCATGCATAGTGCTAAACGAGTAACGTTATGATAACCCTCGTCAGCTTTGGCATGCTATTTTTTATGGCATTGGTGGTATTTATTTTAGTGCGCTGGGGCCGACTCAGGCTCAATGGTCGCTACCCTGTATCCACTCTGACCTTTATCGCTATTTTATTTACCTCTGGTTTAGATGTGGGATTAATAATGTTTCCGCTGACCGAATTTCCCGTCTATGCCAACTTGAAAGAAAACAGCGAATATACGTTTACCAACCCACTAGCCATTGAGTTTGGCTTTTGGGGTTTTTTAGTTTGGGCCATCTACTTTGTAACCTGTTTTTACTTTTGCGCCATTGAGCCTAAAGTAAAATTTTTTGAAATTACGTGGGTTAAGTGGATCAACAACTTAGTTATCATTGGTACCTGCGCGTTTACTGCGCATTTACTGTATGCCAACCTAAGTTGGTATTTACCCAGCATTGCGGTTGAGAATAGCTTTCCGTGGTATTACGCCCTCATCGTAGGCGCCACCATTTTATGCGCGGTGTACTCAAGCACTGATCTGAAATACGTAAAAATTCTGAGCCTGTCTTCTGGCTCGCTATTTTTTGCCTTAATCATAGGCTTAGGCGCGATTGCCCTGATGTCTACTAAGGTTTCAGCGCCTGACTATTTTGATACCTTGCCCTTGCTGACAGACTACTTTGCTCACTTAGACCGCTTTATCTTACCCATTAATGACTACCATGCGTTTTACTTATTTTGGTGGTTTGCGTGGAGCATTATGATCGGCCAATTTACCTCACGGTTTGTGGGTAATATGCGCACCGTGTGGTTGTTTTTATCCATGTTGATTTGGCCTTCTTTAGCCATTGGCTTGTGGTTTAGTGTGTTGTATTTATTTTACAACAATGGCCTTAAAACCTCCGGTCTGATCAACTTAACTATGGTCTTTGTTGGTGTAGTGTTTGTGATTAATTCACTCGACTCTTTAATCCGCCTTTACTCAGACAACCTGAATTTAACCGTGGCGCGATTTGGCAAACAAAAGTACATCGCCTTGCATGGCTTTTTGATGATGCTACTGACCGTGTTATTCAGCTTACAATTTATTCAGATTCAGTGGGTGGGTGCTTTGGTTATTGGCTTAGGTTTGTGCTGTTTTGTGTATATTTTGCTTGGAAAACAACGTTATCCTTTGCCCAAAGCGGATGCCCTAATGCCCCTGCAAACGAAAGACAAATAAACCGTTTAACCTCAATTCTTAATTTGAAATGTCGTTTAAACTTCGTATTTTTATCTAAATCAATGTGTTGGCCCTGTTTACTCTTCATGGGTAAGCGGAGGTTTTATCAGTTACACCTAGCTAATGCTTCTTTTTAATTGGCTATCGATAACATAAGGTATTGATAGCCAGTTAGAAGTAGCTGCCTAAAGAGAGAATTGTCTATTTCGTTGCGGTAGCGCTAATATTGAACAAACGATAGACAAAGGGAATTTTCAAATGAAAGGCATGATTTACCTATCGGTAATTTTGGCTATGTGTTTAGGTGCAGCCTCTAAGGTGAGTGCAGAACGTCACTACGAAAAACAAGAGCCTCCTCGTCAACTTACCGCACAACAAGCCAAAACCGCCGCCAGTAATTATCAAAAGTATTGTTCATTGTGTCATGGCGACGATCGCGAAGGTCATAAAAACGACCACGCCCCTTCGTTACGCAGTAAAAGTCTGTTTGAGTCGGGTGTGCCCCATTCCATATTACGCCCGTTGTCATACGGACGTCAGGGTACTGCAATGGGTGGTTACCTAGATGAAATTGGCGGCCCAATGACCTTAGATGAAACGTGGGATCTCACCTATTGGCTATTTTGGCAATCAGGTGCCGAGCGAGTCAAACTGACTGAAAACCCAATAGCAGGCGACATCGTTCGAGGTGAGTCAGTTTATCAGCAATTTTGTAGTGGTTGTCATGGTCAAAAGGGAGAGGGTATTACCGCACCAGCCTTAGCCAATCCGTCATTTTTGGCCCACAACAAAGATGATTTTATTCGCTACGCCATCGAACAAGGCCGCCAAGGTACGCCTATGGCATCTTTTGCCAATACCTTATCCGCTGAGGATATCGATAACGTCACCGCGTTTATTCGCAGTAAAGCCAGTGATGCCAAAATCACGCAGGTACAACTGCGTACCCTGCCTACACCCGATGAATACGTGATTAATCCACAAGGTGAGGATCCACATTTTGATTTGCAAGACGGGAAATTTGTTTCATCGGCTGATTTGTATCGCGCCATGCAAGCCAAACAACGAATGGTATTACTTGATACCCGAGTAAGCTCGGTATGGCAACGCGCGCACTTGGCTGGCTCCATCCCTTTTCCATATTACTCAGATTTACAACAACGCGTAGCTGAACTACCTAAAGATGTACAAATTGTAGCCTATTGCTCATGTCCAAGGGCCGCTGCCGAATACGTCACAAAGCAATTAACTGAGCTGGGTTTTGATAATACTGCAGTACTTTACGAGGGCATTTTTGGTTGGATGAATCTGGGATATCCGGTTGTCAGAGCAGAAGGTTTATTGGCACAAGAAAATCAAGAAGCCCAACACTAAACTTGAGCGCCGGTGCTTTTATAGACTCACCCTCTACCATGACTCGCCTCGTTACAGGCAAGTCATGGTTGAAGCTAAGGATGTATTGATTGATAACTGTTATCTCAAAAATTACTTCTTTACACTCGCGGCATAGTCTTGTGCTTGTTGTAAAACTCGCAGCGCATTCGCCCCCCAAATATCAACCAAATCGTCTTTGCTATAACCTTCTTTCAGTAAACGTTGGGTAATCATCGGTAAGTTAACCACATCCATCATTTCATTTACCCCACCGCCACCATCCCAATCAGCACCAATTCCTACGTGTTTGGGCCCAACGATTTTTAGTGCGTGTAAAAAGTGCTGCATATACACATCAAATGATGCTTTTACTGCGGGATGTTCATGTTCAATTTCGCGACGTTTCTCGAGTAAAACGTCATGATCACTGCCTTGCTTGTATAAAGCCATCAAGCCTTTTACCGCTGATTGACGGGCTGGATCTACCGGCAAAGCTTCAAGGTATTCGCTGTACGCATTCATTTGAATCACGCCGCCCGATGCAGCCAATTGTTTAAGTAAGGCATCGTCTATATTACGAGGATGATCATAAATAGCCTTGCAACCCGTGTGCGACAAAATAATTGGTGTTTTAGACAAACGGATCATGTCTTTTACTGTTTCGTCGTGAGCATGAGAGCCATCGAGCACAATGCCTAAACGGTTCGCCTCAGCCACCAGCTCTTCACCTAAGGGCGATAAGCCATCCCATTGGCTACCACTGGGGTCGGTTGAACTGTCACCAAACTGATTATTTTTAAAATGTACCGGTCCTGCCATGCGCAGCCCAAATTTATAAAAAGTTTCCAGTAGACTGATATCAGTGCCCAGCGGATACGAGTTTTCCATGCTCATATACACTATATGCTTAGCCTGCTTTTTAATTTCCTGAGCATCGCTGGCCTGCGTAGCGAACTCAAAAATGTCAGGGTTTGCCGATACCATTGTTCGAATGGCCAAAGCTCGCAGCAACGCGGTGTCTCGGCTTTGCTCATAGCCTGTTTTACTGAGCTCTCCTTGAGGGGTATAGATGGCCCAAAAGCCCCCGTCTAAGGCACCGTCTTTCATTCTAGGCACATCGACCTGTGTAAAATCGTGACCATAAGAATGACGTTCAAGAATATTAAACCCAGGTACAAGCAAATTGGCCGGCGTATCTAGGTGGGTATCGAGCGTGATCAGGGTGCGCTGTAGCGCCGTTGCCTCTTCAAGCGTTACTGCTCCTGCACTGTGCCAAAGTACTAAACTTAGGGCGATGGTGCTCAGTTTTTTATTGCGTTGATGCCATATGTTTTTTGTCATTATTAGAATGCCACCGTTAAGGACGCTTGAAAATTACGCGGGTTTAAAGGGCGATAAAAAGCCGAGCCGACAAAAGCAAAAGACAGGACTTCTTTGTCAAAAAGATTGTCTACGTTAAAACGTAAACTCACATTTTCAGGCATGCCAAAGGGATTAACGCCGCCCAAATCGATATAGGCACTTACAATGGTGTAGCTGTCCATTTCGTAGGTTTCGGCGTAGTCGGTAAAACGGCTACTGGTGTACTTTGCTGAAACGTTAGCAACCAACCATTCTGTTGGCTCATACGTAATGCCACCGGTCATGATCCAATCTGGGCTATCGGCGAGTTTGCTTCCTTCTGGGTTAGCACCAAAACCGTCAATCAAGGTAGCATGTTTGTATGAAATATTAGCGTTAAGATAGAGGGCTTTTTCAAACATTTCAGGCTGATATACACCACTCAATTCAAAACCATAGGCCTCTGACGCCCCGCCATTAATATAAAAGGCTTCTGGTTGTTGCGTAGCGGGATTAAGCACGTTACTCGCGAATAAGCGGTTGTCAAAGCGAGTGTAAAATAAGGCCAAGGCCGCGTTAAAGGTTTCTTGGTTAGTTCGATAACCTAATTCAACATTATCCGCCTCTTCACCCTCGGGTGTTTCCGGCTCAAAGCTAATCGCAAGACTGTAAATATCATCTGTACCTTGAGGCAAGGCGTAATTTTGAGAAAACGAGGCAAAAAGCTGATCAGTCTCATTTACGCTATAAACTGCGCCTATTGAAGGTAAAAAATGCTTACTAAACTTACCGCCGACAGACTGCGGACCATAACCCACTTGGCTATTGATTTCGTAATCGTTGTAGTCACGGTAGCCGTCTAAGCGGTAATCAACGCTCAGCGATTTAAGACCCACTTCAAGTTTTAACGCGTCATCTAACAGGCTAATGGTATCTTTTAAATACAGTTGAGTGGTTTCACGCACTGAGGTGTAATCGCGGCGGTAGTAAGCCACTTCATCAGAAATAACTTCACCATCAGCACTGCCACCGGTTTTGTTCAGCCGTTTCTGGGTACGGTTATAGGTGTCTTTTTCACGCCACGCGCCAAACTCAATATGGTTGTTATCAAGCTCCAAACTAAAGCCAGCAACAAGACCTTTGCGATCCCCGCCTACAGACGATAGACCATACTGCACACCGCGAGGATGCACTACGTCTAAGCCTGCAGCGGCTTGTCTTTGGTAAATGCCCAAAGTATTGGTGTATGAATCGGGCGATACCCCATACCCGGCTTTATCTTCGAAATAATACGTGCCAGTAAACTGCAAATTATCGGTTATGTAGGTATCAAACTGCAGTGAGTATAAAGTGTCATCACGCACATTCACTCTGTCTTCGTAATAACTCGTGCAGTTACTACCTGTAAAAATAGGGGTAAAATCGCTGTCGTCGATGCTGCCGTCTTGATTAAAATCATACACTTGGGGTTGAGCTGAAACACAACCCTCAGGAATTGACTCGGCATAGCCATAATAATAATCGTTGGCAAACGTGGCAGCCGTTGCTGAAGGCGAGTCATAATCAAAAAAGTCATTTGACACGTAACTAAATTCTAGCGATGTCTCTGCGCTAAATGCATAAACGGCTTTGCCTTCAATGTGTTCTCGGTCAATCGTTCCTGGGCCTCGCCATAAATCACTGTCGGTTTTTGACCGGCTAACATAAGCTTTAAAGCCATCAATATCACCCGTTTCTAATTTAACAAAAGAGCGTTGAAGATCATCATCACCAACCGTTAATGACATCATGCCGCCCATTTGGCCTGAGGGATCAATCGAATAATAAGAAGCTATCGGCCCTAAGGTTGAATAGCTAGGCGCGGATACATCTCCGGCCCCTGGAGACGCGACCACTGAGGCTAAATTTTCGTTGTCCACATAGCGAAAAATAGGGCTACCGCCAAAGGCATCAGAACGTCCCATAGGCACGCCATTTAATACAAAGCCCATTTGGCTTAAATTAAAGGCCCGCACATTAACTGAGTTACCAAATTCATAAAGACCTAAGGCACCGTCAGTTTGCACGTTAAAGCCGGGCAAACTTTCGAGCATTTTTAAACCGGAAATGCCGCCCGGCGCAGACAATAAAGCTTCTCTGGTTACGGCTAGGGTATTGGTCACTTCACCGGTGCCGATGGCTATTTCGGTTTCCGAAATTCGGCGACCTACGACTTGAATTTTTTCTGCTGACTCTGATGTATCTACACTGGCTGCTTCTTGTGAAAAAGCAGGAACTACGGTGAACATGGTAGCAAGCGACACACTGAGTAAAGTAGGTCGAAATATCGTTTTAGTTACGTGCATGAGTAGTATTCCTAATAGGTTTACGCTGGTGATTTGCTTGTTCAAATGCATCCTTTTTTAAGGACTCGATTTTTACATCACAATAAACGTACCAGTCTCACGCTTGTTACTTAATAAACCGCAATATTCTGCAGTAACTTAATAATTTTCAGAAGGTTACAAACTTACCTAAACGGAATAACTGGCATAATATATTGAGCTAGTTGGCATAATCGAAGGTAACAAACGTCAAGTTGCACCATAAAGAATAAATACGCACTATTTTTGACATATAAAAGAATAATAAATTCACAAAAATTTAACACCTGCTAATCGTCATGCTAAAAATGTCTCTGCTGGCACGGTTATCATGCCAAGGGAACTTATCAACCCTATGATTTATATCTACTTTCTATTTTTAAAAAGTGTGATAAATTCGCTCACCAACACGCTCTATGCGCTGACTTAAACAGGGCTCACCCATGTGGCAAAAATTTATAAAGAACCAACAAATTATCGTCAGTATTGCCGAACTCATGGCGTCGTTTGTGACCATCATCGGCATCATAGGGATTTATTTTGTTTATCAGCAACTCAAGATGAACGAAGACGAAATTGCGCTCAATACCGTGGGCCAGGTTTATAGCCAAATGGTTGATATCGATAAAGAGTTTATGAACCACCCCGATGCGCGTTTATACATCTACGGTAATTTACGACCCGAAGATGTTTATCCTGATGCCACGCCTCATGAATTACGTATGCATCAGTCGCGGGCTGAAGCCAGTGCTGAAATGATGATGGACTTCTTTTCACAACTTACCCTCGTGCAAGACAAGCTCGGGCCTGCGGCGCAAAACTGGGTTGATTTTATTAAAGATATTTATAAATGCAGCCCCGTAGTGCGTGAGCGTTATGCCAGGAAAGAAGCGTGGTATAAAGATGAAAATGCCGCCACCATTATCAATCAAGCAAAAGCAGAGATCAGTGAAGGAGGCTACACGTGCGACGCCATGGTCATCCCCAAAACCTAACTACGCATATTATTTCACGCAGTGACGATGAACTTTTTGAACCTGCGTACACCGTATTAAACGACTATTTTGGCAGCCGCAACGAAATGGAAAGCAAGGCCGTTATTAGCGCCCGTTTTAATTGGCGCACTAATGAAGTCATTGATGGCTATTCGATGCTGTATCAGTTGGCCTATATTACTGACGAAAACGATGCATTGGCGGCAGTGGGCGATTACAGCGTTGTGATTAACCACAAGGCCTGTGAAAGCGGTCAGGCCGTTGTGGTGCATTTGTCGCATATTTGGGTTAACCCACAAAAACCAGGGCGTGGCATTGTCAAACACTTGATGCATAGCCTCACCACTGAGGCGGCCGAATTAGCCATCAAAACCGCGCAACTTGCTCCAAACACCCCTATCACCCTCGTGGGTGAAATGGAGCCTTATGAGGCGGGCAATGAAGAGCGCGTCAGGCGTATCAAAGTCTTTTTATACAATGGCCTGCGCTTGGTGGACCCAGCAAGTATTCCCTACTGTCAGCCTGATTTCAGATCATCAAAGGAGATTGCTGCAGCGCAACATTCTAGCCCAGTGCCTCTGTCTTTGATGATCAGGCGGGTCAACCGGGAAGAACAACAAAACACCAATGCCAAAGAAATAAAACATATTGTAGCGTGCCTGTACCACATGTACGCCCAAGGGCTCAGCCCTAAAGCCATTGAAGATGCCAATCTAACCTTAGAGACTTATCCAAGTGATGGGGAATCAGTCGCACTGCTTTCGCGTTTACCAGCATAAAAAGAAGGCATCGCGCCTTCTTTTATTAATTTTATTGCTTCATCGCTTCGAGTTTTAATAAACGCCCGCCCGTCGCGTCTTCTAATACATAGATTGCACCTTCAGGCCCTTGTTCAATTTCTCGAACGCGCTTACCCCACTCATAACGTGCCGCTTCTTTAGGCTTTTTATCCGCGCCTTGGGCGTTTTCACCTAAGTCGACTCTGATCAATGCTTGTGATGATAGACCCCCAATAAACGCATGGCCTTGCCAATCGGCAAATTGCTCACCTTGATAAATAATTAAACCTGCGGGGCTTATAGCAGGAACCCAAGCAAGATCAGGTGCTTGAAATATCGGCATTGAGGCATGGCTTGGGATCGTCGTGCCGTTGTAATGCTCACCCTCTGATACAAAGGGGTAACCATAGTTAGTGGCTCGCATAATACGATTTAGCTCATCACCATGACGCGGTCCCATCTCATGAGTCCATAAATTGCCCTGTTGATCAAACGCGATCCCTAAGGGATTACGATGCCCTAAAGACCAAACCTCAGAGGCAACCCCACCACTACCAACAAAAGGGTTGTCAGAAGGAATACTGCCATCGAGATTTAGGCGAATTACCTTACCTAAGTTCATCGCCATATTTTGTGCAGGATTAAATTTTTGTCTGTCGCCTGAGGTGATAAACAAATAGCCGTCAGGGGAAATTGCTAAACGATGACTGTAATGCCCGTTGCCAGTTACTTTAGGGCTCTGCGTCCACACAATAGTGCGATCTGACAAGCTAGCGCTATCTTGACTTAAGGTGAGTTTTGCTCGCTCAACCACCGCACCACTTAAGCTATCATCTTTGGCATCGCGCTCAACATACGACAAATACACCCTGCCTGAGGAGGTAAAATCATTGGCTAAAATGATGTCACCCATACCGCCTTGTCCGCGGGGAGTGACATTGGGTGACTGAGATACTTTTGCTATCTTTTCACCCCTTTGGCTAAGCAACCAAATATCACCGCTTTTTTCACTGACGAGCGCTCTTGCGTCAGGTAAAAATGTCATGGCCCAAGCGCTATCAAAAACAGCTAAGGGACTGGCTTTTATTTTGCTGCCATCGTTGCCCTCAATAACGAAACTATCGCTTTGGGCTGAAGCGCTTTGAGTGGCTAGCCACATGCTTAAAAAAAGGATGTTCACGACTGTTTTCATTTCTCAGATTCCTTATGATTTTTATTGCCTTTAATTACGCACAATCTCTATATTCGATCAAGCTGTGCTGTGCTTCACTTAGCCATGTAAATATTACACTACCCCTCCGTATGAAGTACAAAAAGCCAACAACAATTACTAAAAAACAATTTATATTCATATAGTTAGCTAATGGCATATTTTTAGCTTTGTCTTGAGTCTATCTTTTAATTTACGCAAATGGAAAACGACTATGCTAGCCAATAATAATTCGAATGTGCCAAACGAAGCCGTCACAGCATGTGTTTATGATGAAAACCAATCAGGAGTATGGTTGCTTTTTACCAAAAACTTACCTGAATTTGTGCCTGATATCGACAAACAGGCTTATTCACAGACCCTCAACTATATGAATACCTATTCTTCAATGCGCAGCAATATTCATCGTTTTTTCGATGCTCTCAAAGCCGGCCACTCCCAAGGTTTGACAATGTGAGGTCTTTTACGTTGGCTAGCCAACTGACCACCTTGCAGCCCTAATGTAGAATATGTGCTTACGCTTTGATAGGAGTAACCATAATGAGTAGACGCGCTATTTTGTATCGTATGGACAGTGAGCAACATATTTGCCCCTTTGGTTTGCGCTCAAAAGATTTATTGCAGCGCAATGGCTATAAAGTAGAAGATCATAAATTGACGTCTCGGGCAGAAACCGACAACTTTAAGCAACTACACCACGTTAAAACGACACCACAGACCTTCATCAACGATGAACGCATTGGAGGTTACGAAGACTTGCGTCAATACTTCGGAATGAGTCAAGCAGGTCAAAATGGCACAACCTATACACCGGTTATTGCGCTTTTTAGCTTAGCCGCTTTGATGGCTCTTGCTGTGCAAAACACCTATCATGCAGCGCTTTTTTCCATGCACACGCTGCTGTTATTTATTGCGATATCGATGGTATTGCTTGCCTTACAAAAACTGAAAGATTTATACAGTTTTACTAACTCGTTTATTACCTACGACTTACTGGCCATGCGCCACTTGCGCTATGCTTATGTCTATCCGTTTTTAGAAGCTTATGCCGGTCTTGGTATGTTAGCGGGTTTGCCAGCTATTTACGTTGCTCCCATCTCATTATTCATCGGTACTGTGGGAGGCATATCAGTTATCAAAGCAGTGTATATCGATAAGCGTGAATTAACATGCGCCTGCGTTGGTGGTGACAGTCAAGTCCCCTTAGGATTTGTTTCACTGACAGAGAATCTATTCATGATTGGCGCTGCAATATTGATGCTTTTACTGATGTAGCATCGCCCTTTGCCAGTATAAGCCACGACTAAAACACCAAAAGTGATCTTTATCTCACGCTTGCAATAAAACACTATGAGCAGGTCTGTTACACTTAAATCTGCACCTCTTA
Source organism: Flavobacterium sp. W21_SRS_FM6 (assembly GCF_052119645.1). Lineage (NCBI taxonomy): Bacteria > Pseudomonadati > Bacteroidota > Flavobacteriia > Flavobacteriales > Flavobacteriaceae > Flavobacterium > Flavobacterium sp. W21_SRS_FM6. The sequence goes on along the minus strand of NZ_JBGQOM010000009.1, from coordinate 45,932 downwards.
TTCATAACACAGAGGAAATAATGAATAGATATCAAAAATCGCAAGACGTCATCGCAGCCTTAACACCTGAGCAGTTTCGCGTAACCCAAGAAAATGGTACAGAGCGTCCGGGTACGGGTGCATTATTAGATAACAAACAAGCAGGCATCTACGTTGATGTAGTATCTGGTGAGCCTTTATTTGCCTCTTCAGCCAAATACGAGTCAGGCTGTGGCTGGCCGAGTTTTACTAAACCTATCGAGCCAACACACATCAACGAAATTACCGACACCACCCATGGCATGGTGCGTACGGAAGTGCGCTCTGCCCATGGCGACAGCCATTTAGGTCATGTTTTTCCTGATGGACCTAAAGATCAAGGGGGACTGCGGTATTGTATTAATTCGGCTTCCTTGCGTTTTATTCCTCTTGAAGAAATGAAATCCCAAGGTTACGAAGACTATATCAAGCAAGTTGGGGAGCGTTAATCATGGCAATTGAACGAGCGGTGCTGGCGGGTGGGTGTTTCTGGGGAATGCAGGACTTGATCCGCAAGCGCCACGGTATCGTGTCAACTCGCGTGGGATATACCGGTGGTGAAGTACCCAACGCCACCTATCGTAATCATGGTAATCACGCCGAAGGAATTGAAATCATGTTCGATAACGAGATAACAAGCTATCGGCTGATATTAGAATTCTTTTTTCAAATTCACGATCCTAGTACGCCCAATAGGCAGGGAAACGATAGGGGCGCCTCTTATCGCTCGGCTATCTACTATATTGATGAAGCGCAAAAAGCAGTTGCATTACAGACTATCGCTGACGTTAACGCCTCGGGCTTATGGCCCGGTAAAGTGGTTACTGAAGTCGAGCCGGTAGGTGATTTTTGGCAAGCTGAGCCTGAGCATCAAGATTATTTAGAAAAACGACCCAACGGTTATACCTGTCATTTTCCAAGGCCAGATTGGACGCTCTCCCCTACCCAGTAAAACACTTGATATTGATTTACCCGATAATCGACGCTAACACCAATTAGGGTTGCCAAGATTCATGGGCATGACGACTAATAGGCCCCCAAAGCATCGGGGTCTTTAAGCAAGGGGCTTAGACTCTTCTTCAAGCCCTACCTCAACAATTTCTTGGGTGGTATTGCGCATAGCAACAAAAGGTTCGTAGTGATCTCGTGCCACATCGTGAAACTTGATTCGATATAATGTCCAAGCCGCTAAAAGTGATAACACAATGGCTGAGACAATAAACAAGGCATGATGGGTATAACCAATTAAAATCGAAACCAGCAAAGGGCCGAGAATACTGCCAAAGCTATTCATCATCAGCACGCCACTACCCACTTCCATCATCGATAAATCAGTATTGTCATTTGCATGGGCTAAACACAAAGAATACAGCGGAAACGTTAGCCCGCCAAAAGCAAACATAGTGATGTAAATAAACCATGGATTAATGCCATTGAGTAAAATAGCCCCAATACTGGCCAACACACCAAACCCAGCTAAGCCAGTGATGACGTAACGTCGGTCAATTAAATCAGATAAGCGACCCACCGGAAATTGCAAGGCCGTACCACCTAATATGGTAACCGCCATAAAAATTCCCACCTGACCGGCGCTTAAGTCATTGGCATTGGCGACCACAGGCCCTAAGGCCCAAAAACCACCAGTGACTAAACCGCCTAAAAAGGCACCAACCATGGCCACCTGCGATACCGCAAAAATCCGACGAAAACTAAAGCGTACTGCTGGAATAGGTTTAGGTTCAGAGCTTGATGTGAGGCCAATGGGTACAATGCCAAGTACCAGCAACGCTGCCGCCAGCATAAATAAGCCTTGATAGCCCAGCTCAAAGCCCACTAACAACTGCCCTACACAAATAGCTAACAGCGTAATAATGATATAAACCGATAAAATTCTGCCCCGGTGCTCCGCAGAGGTCCGTTCGTTCAACCAGCTTTCAATCACCATGTAAATACCCGCCAATGCCCAGCCTGTTAAGCACCGTGCCACTAGCCAAAGCGCTAGATTATCAACCAAGCCAATCATTAACATTGAGGCCGTTGTCAGGGCAATAAGTACGGTAAAGACCCTGATATGCCCGACCCGAGCAACCAAGCGCGGTACCGTTAAGCAACCCAATACAAAACCAGCAAAATAACTCGAACCAATGTATCCGATTAAAGCAGGAGCCCACGCTAAGCTCACCGCATAAAGCGGCACAAGAGTGAGTTGTAAGCCATGCCCCACAAGTAAGATGGCTGCTGAAGACAGCAAAGCGAGCATGGACCGCAATAGGATACGCATAAGACTTTCCGGTTTAATCAAGGCAACAGCTGTTATTGCTATCGCCTATGTAAAAATTAAAAAAAGAACCGCTTAGGCTCATCAACTCCGTGATTATACGCAGCTGTTTCTTGATGTCAGTAACAGTGACTACAAACCCACTATTAATGCATCCACTTCCACCACATGCAGCAAAGCCATCACGTTGAAAACCTACATTAACAGTCGATATGAATATGAATACGTCGCCTACCTACTCATAAAAAAAAAGACGACCACTTAATCTTAAAGCAGCCAATAACTGTCATTATTTTTTACACTTCGACGATTAGCTCACTGGTCTGGCCAAACAACACCCTGATTATTAGAGCTAAAGTTTAGTTGGACTGTTACTTGCTGTCTTTTTTAGATATCAAACACATTGATTTCACTCCCTAACTTTTTGCTTAGTTGTATCGTTCGTCAGTGAATGTCACGTTCAGTGCATTAGTACCTAAGGAATCTTTATGTCAGTTAAAATTCACCCTATCGCTTTACTTTTTTTAGCCCAGTTTTTATATGTTCAAGTTGCAGAAGCGGGTTTACTCAGAAGTTCGGGTCGTGGCTCACAGAGTAGTCAAGTCGAAACACATTACTATTTTGTAAAAAACCAAGATCTTGTTCAGTTTTCAGACTCTTCATTTGGCATCAGTGTCGAGGCTTACGCTGCTAATTCCATCCTAGGATTTGAATTTACCAATACCATAGGCGGTGGCGGGCGTGGTATTTCAGCGGTACCGACTTCAGGCCCAACTGCAAGCAACTGTAATGGCGCCTACAACCAAGATCAGGTCGACACGATTCAAGATGATATTGATTATTGGGCCAGCAGCAGTGACGCTAACGCACCTGCCGAGCTAGCTAATGCGCAAAATGCGTTAGACTTTCTCATCAATGGCTCTCCCTGCGTTTGGGAATTTGAGCAGGGAGAAGATCTTTTGGCATTTGGCGCTTTTAGCATGTTTTTTGATACCGCCTTGATCGAGCACCAAGTATTGTGGGAAATCACAGGAAATGGCCTAAACGAAACGCTAGCAGGTAGCATAAACGAAGGAGGCGACATCATGACTCCCGATGGCATAATATCAACGGGACAGGTGATGCTTAATACTACGGCTCCTGCCAACCTGTTGGTGGGTGATTACGAAATAACTGCGGTTGCAAATTTAACCAGCAGTGCCGGTCAGTTTTTCTTTGAACGCACTAATACAGGTTCAGGTAGTTCTGCAGAAGTGGTTACCTTAGGGTTTTATGAAGAGTACAATCCTGCGTGGGATGTTTGGCGAATTGCTTATGAAGAATGGCAAAATAACGTGTTGTATCCTTGGCAGGATGACCCAAACAGAACGGGAAGCGAACCGGTATTCACGGTGCCTGAACCCGCGCAAACTATTAGTGGATATCGTAGCGTTAATGGTCAAGACGAAGTGAGAACAGCGGAGACCTATTTTCGCTCAGAGCCCGAAATGTTAAGAATTGTCGCTGCAAACAATACTAGTAACCCAACGTCGGTCAATGCGCCATTCTCCGCGTTGCTACTCTTGTTTGGACTTGTTGGTGTGTGGCTGCGGAAACGCCAATATTCATAATAAGGTAAATACCATTTGCGATATAAGAAGGAGGTAGGGTACCTCCTTTTTTATTGAGTGATAATCAATGATTACCTCAAAAATAGGCGTTTCGCCTCTTGTCTTTGTCTTGCTAAGTCGTCGTCAATAATTTTTATTTGAATCTGGTATTCGTCCATGCCTCTCAGGCTTTCAAGTAAGGGGTCATATTGAGTCCACCATTCGCGCCAGCCTTTATTGATCGCCTCAGATAGTGCTTCTAAGGCTTCAACTGATTTACCTTCTAGGGCAAAAATACGTGCGGCCAAATAATAGAGTTCAGAATATATTATAGAAGCCTTTAGTTGCTCTTCCATCAAGGCTTTGCACGTAGTCAAATTACGCACATAATTTTCGTCGGCACCCAGTTCTTTTTGCGCCCACGCTATCTCAATCGCCGGTGAACAATAAGGCATACCAAACATTTCTATTTCTTCAATCAAACTAAGTTTTTCAGTCAAGAGGCGAAGTGCCTTTTTTTTATCACCAAACATCGCATTATACCAACCTGCCTCAAAGGCAACCCAGTAATCATCTGGATTCGCTGCGACTTTAAAATTCATTCGTTCAAATAAAGTATCGTAATTTTTCTCAAAAATTAAGATATTTTCAAAATAGTATTCATATGCACCAACCCAAGACGGTTCTGACGCTTTTTCTCGCACAACCTCGGTTAAGCCTAATTGAAGTAGTGGACCTATCATTCTGAAAGCTAGATCTTGATTATCGGGAGAAAGTTTTACTGCTTTTTGACCTTCGCGAATGGCGCCCACAAAGTCGCCAGTGCTAAAGTATATATCTGCTAATCCTTCATGAGGAAAGGTAGACTTCGGAAAATCAGTCTGCAGTTGAGTAAAAATATTTTTCGCTTCTTCAAAACGGCCTCTTCCGGCTAAAACAACACCTAAATTATAACTATTGGTTTGAAACAATGGATCAAGTTCCCGTGCTTTTCTAAGCGCAGTTAAAGATTCATCGAAACGTTGTAATGCTTCGAGTGCAAGGTTCTTCCACATGTATGCAATAGCCAAACTTGGATTTAACTCAATCGCTTTGTTGTAGTCTGTTATGGCATTGTCAAAATCGTCTTGCATAAAAGCAATATAGCCTTTTACTGCAAATGCCTCAGCCATATCAGGCTGCCGTACCAAAGCTTTGTCGATATTCTGCTGAGCTAAGGCAGCAGCTATGTCAGTTTTTAGGACGCCAAAGCGCGTATCTCCCTCAGCTAATAACACCAAAGTATCTGCTAACCCAACATAGCCTTGGGCATATTCAGGGTCCAGTGCCACTGCTTGCTCGAAAAATTTACGCGCGGCTTTCAACGACTCGGTAGTTTGTTTGCGATATTCCTCGCGACCTTTAAGGTACATAACATAGGCATCGGTGCTACTTGTTGCCGAAAAGCTGGTTAAATCGCCGGTCTCGGTATATTTGTCTTGTAATAGATTCACCACTGAACGGCCAATTTCGCTTTCTATGGCAAAGATGTCTTTGAGTTCGCGAGAAAAAGTCTCGGTCCATAAGGTATGGCCGTTTTCGGTGTCTAATAGTTCGACCCGAATTTTTAAGCGCTCGCCCGTCACTTTTACCGTGCCGGTCAGCACGGTAGCAACGGCTAAGCGACGACCTATCTCTATGGGAGCCAGACCTTTTTCAGTCAAAATCTGGCTAGAGCGTGAGGCGGATACTTTAAAGTTATTCGAACGACCCAGTAAACTGGTAATTTCTTCTGATAGACCCAAGGCTAAGTAACGTTGGTTTTTACTCGGACTTTGGTCAATAAAGGGTAATACCGCGATAGAATCGGCTTTTTTAATCGCAGCTAAACGCTGTTGTGCGGCCACCTGCTCACTTTTAATAACACTAAAATACTGTATACCAACAAAACCACTGACGACCACAATTGATAACAGGCCTAGCCAATTCCACAGTCCAAATTTTTTTAGCGTGGGATTATCGTCTTTATCGAGACTTGGCGTGCGTGAAATGCCCTTAAAACTGATGTCAAAATGCCAGCTAATATAGGCAGTAACAGGAAAAGCGCAGACCAATAACAACAATACTCCCGGAGCCACCATGGAATGAACAGGCATCACGCTTGATACCACCGCCACCACCTGTAACAGCAGCCACGTTAGTCCTGCATAAGCAATCATAGTGCTGATCACATTGCGTCGTATTAGTTCACTGAAAAGCCATTTCACAATTGCTTAGTTCCTAGATTTTAACGGTATATAAGTCCGCTTTTTTCTTACAATGACACACAAAAAGCACCTTAGTTGACTGTTTGGGTATCGTTAAACAAATATGTTCAAAAAGCATACAACATGAAGAGTAGTTATAAGTACTTTAATCGCACTTTTTCGAGACCACTTATGCAAAAACAGCGATTGGGTCCTAAGCAGAAAATGAAGGCACAAGTGAGATATTAGCTATTGAGTAAATGAAAAGCGGCTTGCTTTGATAATGAAGGCCGACCGCTTAACACGGTAAACCTCATTCTCAAAATGAGTGACAGGATAAATAAGCCTAAGAGAAAATTTGAACACTGTTTAGGGTAATTCATTACCTCGTGCAGCAACATAAAGTGCATACCAATGTTCACGACTTAAGGTAATTTTCTGAGCTTGTGCGCAGGCTTTTATTCGGTCTGGTTGAGTTGTACCGATCACAGGTTGAATATTCGCGGGGTGACGCATTAGCCAAGCAAGTATAACGGCTTCTCGACTGACCTCATATTCAGCAGAGAGGGTTGCAACCAAATGCGCGGTTTGTTGCACGGCGGGGTTTTCTTGACTCACATCACGGCCTGAAAACAGACCTTGACTCAAACTACCCCAAGATTGTAATTGCACATGGTTTGATTGGCAGTATTCAATAGTACCCGAAACAAAATTAGTAGCGCCATAGCCAGAACAACCACCACTGACACCTTGTTCAAGCCAAGCCAAATGACTCAAGCTTAATTCAAGTTGATTACACACTAAAGGTTGCGAAAGAGCTGACTGCAAAAATGCCATTTGCTGATGCTGCATATTTGACACACCAAAATGCGCCACCTTTCCACTGGCATGCAGTGATTCGAACACAGTGGCCACTTCTTCAATGTCCATCAAGGGATCGGGGCGGTGCAACATCAGAATATCTAATTGTTCTATACCTAGGCGCTGCAAACTATTGTTTACTGAATACTCTATCCATTGCTTGGAAAAATCATAACGTTTAGGCATGGCTTGCTCTTCAAAACGAATGCCGCATTTGGATTGGATCGTCATCTGATTACGTAGCTCTGGGCGCTGCTTTAACACCTCTCCAAAGACCTGCTCAGCCTTGCCAAAGGTGTAAATATCGGCGTGATCAAATATGGCAATGTTAGCGTCTAATGCTGCATCAACTACCTCATGTGCTTGCTGAATATCGCTAGCAGTGATGGTGTGCTTATTCCAGCCGCCACCTAATCCCATGCAGCCATAAATTAAGGGGCTACTGTGTTTAACGATACTGGCCAATGGATAAGACGTTGATTGCATATTAACTCCAAATTCTATTTGCTTCGATAAGGTAAATAACCTCTACAGGGGGCCGTATTATAGGCATTTTCATAGCTCTGAAAATATGACAAAATTAAATTAATTATTTGATATACCAAACAATAAGCGTAACCGATGTTAAAAGTACATAAAAAGCTAGAGCGGCTTATGTTGTTTAGTGAGGTGGCTCAAACTCTAAGCTTTACCCTTGCAGCAAATAATCTGGGCATTTCTCGCGGCCACTTATCCACGCAAATAAAGCAACTTGAAAAAGATATGGGGCTGCCCTTATTGATTCGTTCAACTCGAAATGTACGTTTAACCGCTACGGGTGAACGCGTAATGCAAGGCATGGATAAAATCCAACTATCGGTACTTGAACTCGAACGAAGTGCAGAACATGAGGGGCACGCCATTGATGGGCTAATCAATCTGACTGCCCCGAATCAGTTTACTCAGCGGTTTTTATTAGACATTTGTGCCGAATTCAAGCATTTGCACCCTGGCATAAAATTCACTATCGACAGTAGCTCAACCCAATATGATCTTAACCGCTGTCACTATGAACTGGCCTTCCGGGCTACCGAACTACCACCTGAAAACATGGTGGCCAAACCGATCCTGACTTACCGGCATTGTTGTGTGGCTTCGCCCCGTTATATTGAGCAGTTTGGTATACCTTTTGTTCCTGAAGATATTATTCAGCACCAATGTTTACGCAGCCAGAATCAGGACTATTGGCAGTTTGACCACCAACAAGTGAGCGCCGAAGGCTGGTTACAAGTCAACGATAATAATATGTTGAAACACCAAGCACTGTCAGGGCAAGGCTTAATTAGAGTGCCTCTATACTTAGTGGATAAAGAAATAGCCGAGGGCACACTAATTCAAGTCCTTGAACCCTACATGCAACGCGAACGAAAAATTTATATGGTTTATCCGCCATCCTTACACCATTCAAAACGTGTCAGCGCCTTTATTCATTTTATTCGCGCAAAGTTTGCTTAGCGCCAAGCGCCTTGCCTAACATATAACAATGGCTATATTTTTTAAGTAAAAAGAAGAGTACTTATTACTCGGCTAGGTACGATAAATCAGTCAACAGTAGCAGATACGCTCCCCAACCGCCTTCACCATGAAAATTTTACAAACTGCCTAAAAGATCTATCTTGTTGTGTATGCAGGTACCCGACTCACTCTTTGGTTTCCTCCGTTTTTATTGGCCTGCGCGCTTATTTGTCATGTGGTATGGCTGTTGCTTTCATTACGTTAAGCAACATCGCAGCGAGTCAATTTAAGGTGAATCGCTGTTCACTCACTTGACGCAAATAATGGAGGAAATATGTCAAATTCCACAGCATTAAAAAATAAGAGGCTGGCGATTATTGCCACCAATGGTTTTGAGCAAAGCGAATTACTCAAGCCCAAACAAGAGCTGGAAGCGCGGGGAGCCACCACTCATGTTATTTCTATCAACGGTAACGACTCTATCCGTGGTTGGGATGAAAAAGAATGGGGCGAGACAGTCAAGGTAGACAAACAAATAGAAGAGGCAGATCTTGCAGACTATGATGCGATTGTGCTTCCTGGTGGACAAATGAACCCCGATATCCTACGTACAAATGAAAACGTGGTGGCGTTTATTAAAGCGGCGGCAGAGCAACGTAACGTGAAGGCTATCGCAGCAATTTGTCATGCGCCTTGGTTATTGGTTGAGGCCGGTTTGGTCAAAGGTAAGAAGGTAACCTCTTACCCCAGCATTAGCACCGATATGAAAAATGCAGGCGGTGATTGGCAAGACATTTCGGTGGTGACAGACGGTAAATTGATCACCAGCCGAAACCCTGATGATATCCCTAACTTTGTTGATGCTATAGCCCAAAAGTTAAGTAGTTAACCTAGCGCTGACCTAAGGATGAACTTCATGAAAGACGAAAAAATAGTCCTCATAACAGGTGCCTCTAGCGGCATCGGCGCGGCCACCGTTGATAAGGTAGTCGAAGCGGGCCACAAAGCCGTTATTACGGCACGAAGCACCGACAAACTTAACGAAATAGTGAAACGCTGGGGCTCAGAGAAGGTATTCGCGGTCACCGCTGATGTCTCTGTTTTAAGTGAAGTGCAGCACGTTGTCGCGCAGGCTCAAGATAAGTTTGGTCGTATTGACGTTGTCTTCGCTAACGCAGGTACAGGAGCCAATACGCCAGGTATTGAAAAAGGCGATCCTGAGGAATGGAAAACCATGCTTGACGTTAACATCAACGCTTTACTTTACACAGCCAAAGCCAGCTTATCAGCCTTAAAAGCCAGTAAAGGGCATTTTATCATCACCAGCTCAGTTGCCGGCAAAATCACTTTGAAAGGCTCGGTTTACGGTGCTTCCAAATGGTTTGCCTATGGTTTTGGCCAAAACTTAGCCGCCGAAATGGCTGAATGGGACGGGCGCTGCACCACTATTTGCCCTGGTATGGTCAACACCCCGTTTTTTGATGAAGCCAAGCCCGATAAATTGGACCCAAGCGATATTGCTGAGGCGGTGCTCTTTGCTATGTCAGCAAATAAACGCTGCGATGTCCGCGAAATCACCCTTATGCCAACCAAATAATCGACATAATGCATGGCGGCCTTTCGTTACCAACAAGACTGCCAAGCACAAACCTAGCAGACTGCTAGCAGCACGTTGAAAACCGGAGATATACCATGAATAATTTCTCTACTGTCTATGATTTTTTGCTACACAATCAGAAACTACATGCTCGTATTGCAGAGTTTTACCGCGCTTTGCAATTAGAAACCAGTGACGAACGCGTCAATATGTTACTGACAATTTTAGTGAAACATGAGCTCGCTTTACTTAATTCAATGCGCAACTACATTGAGCAAGCAAACAACAATATCCTTGATACTTATGTGCAATTTGATCGAGAAAAAAGCGTTGAAAACCTATTTTCAGTAGACTTTGACCGCAGTGACATCAGCACTGACAATGTTGAACACCTTGCTCATCGTTTCGATCAGTATTTCAGTGAATTGTATGACGGCATGTCAACGGCGACTGAAAATGAGCAAGTGACAGAGTTATTCGATAACTTATGCCAATACATCAGTGAAGAGAAAAAGCGTGTTTCCAAGGATCTTAACTCGGTTCAAGACATGTAGATCGCAAGCGTAAGCAAAGCACTATCGTCCTCTAACACAGAGCTGTTAATAAATACGTTCGCAACAGCCCTGTGTCTATCTCATATTTTGGCTTATTCGGGGTCATCAGATTCAAATAAACTATCGCTTAGGGCATCATAATTAAACGCGCCTAAAAATGTTGTGTATTCGTCTTTATCCACACCGCTGAGCTTTACGCTGTATTCCTGTTCAAACAACAAAATGACCCATGTCACCTGTTCCATTTTATTTTTCTTGGCTTTACTCATCAAATTAACAATATACGAGCTTGAACAAGAACACTGACCAGCGGCGGTACGAATATCAATGGTGCCGGTATGCGCTCCATTGGTTTCCATTTGGCTTGGCACAAAATAACGAATGTTATAATTATCGGCCCAGCGATTTCTGGCTCGGGTGCCATTTTTGAAAAACGTTTCGGCAAAGTACTCATCAGGAATATCAGCGTAAGGATATTGAGAAGCCCACACCGACACTTTATTTTTTTTATTAAACAACAAAGCCTTCTCAGGCACTGGGTGATTGTCTTGCATGACTGGATTCTTTTGATTCATTTTAACGACTGCCTTTAGTTAATAACCTGCATTGTACATGAGACTCCAAAATCACGCCTCAGCCTTGCATTTAAATAAAAACTTACTCCCTTTATCGCGCATATCAACGCTTGTTTTTAGGCACATAATTTAGGATTGACACCGGTACCGTTTTTCTGACTTCAAAACCATCGAAGGTTTTACGTGTAATAACATGACCAAGATGACTTTCAATTGCGCATAGGTTTCTAAAATTATCTTTGGCAACAAATGAAATTGCTTCACCGGCAGCGCCCGCACGGCCTGTTCGGCCTATGCGGTGCACATACTCTTCAACGTGGTCCGGCAAGTCATAATTCACTACCCGCGAAAGGTTTTGAATATCAATACCTCGGGCGGCCACACCAGTTGCCACCAAAAATCGAATCTTACCTGACTTAAAGTCTGCTAGGATTTTTTCGCGTACCGCTTGTGTTCTATCGCCATGAATACTGTCTGCAATAATGTTACGTTTGGCTAATTGACTAACTAGCTTTGCCGCTCCCTGTTTGGTTTCAATAAAAATAAGTGCCTGATCCCACTCTAAGTATGTAATCAAATGACTCAACAAGGCCGATTTGGTGTCTTTGTCTACCGTGACTAACCACTGTGCTATTTTCGGGCCATCAGCAGCATCGTGCTGAATGGCGATTGAAACAGGATTGTGGATAGAGCGTTTTGCTAAGTTGCGCACTTCATCAGACATTGTCGCTGAAAATAATAGGGTTTGCCGCGACTCAGGCAGGCGCTCAATGATTTTATTGATATCTGCAATAAACCCCATGTCCAACATTCTATCGGCTTCGTCTAATACCAACACCTCAAGCTCATCAAAGTGCAGAGCCCGTTGATGGGCCATATCGAGTAATCGCCCCGGCGTAGCAATCAATATATCGATCCCGCCAATTAAACGCTGCTTTTGTTCTTCTGCGTCAATCCCGCCATACATGGCCATTGAACTGAGGGATAAATACTGTCCATAGGATTTAACACTTTGTTCTACTTGCAGCGCGAGCTCTCGCGTCGGCACGAGTATCAGAGCACGAATACGTTTGCCCCGTAACGTATGCTCGGTATTCAGTTTTTGTAAAATAGGTAAGACAAAGCTGGCGGTTTTACCGGTGCCCGTTTGCGCCGCAGCGATGACGTTATTACCTGCTAAAATCACCGGAATGGCTTTTTCTTGAATCGTAGTTGCTTGGGTGTAATTCAAGTCGCTTAGCGCTTGTAGAATCGGACTGGATAAATTTAACGCTGAAAATGACATAGTTTGCCTTATGAAGGAATTCAATTGAACGCAATCGAAAAACGCTCAATCGCTATTTTAGTTTTGCTAACGACAGTGAAGCGTCCACCGCCAATCAATATTCATGGCGGCATTCTATTCTAGTGGCACATTAATAGCGAAAAAGAGTACGAAAAAATGCCAATAAGGGCAGCAAGGTCCAAAACAGCAGCACTATGTTTAATACAGCAAAAAACAATTTTTTCGGCTTATCTATTGTTATTCGCCATCCAAAATGATGTGAAAATCTTTACGCTAATACGGTATATTGCGACCATTAAACGTCACAACATGCGAGCGGGCCATGGCTGAAAAGAAAGTAAGATTTGAGTTTGAAAAAGAAAACAAAAATAGCGTGCGGTATAACGAAATCCCAGAAGAGGGTATGCCACCGGTTATTGGCAGTATTTACGTTCAAAAATGGTTTGCGGGTAACAGTAAAAAGATTGAAATAACCATTGCTAAGGTCGACTAAAACTTGAATTTAAACCGCTAGTGATATTTGTAGCATTGCTGCGGGATCATTCCAATGGCCGTTATCATTTTTTGAGATGATCAAAAAATAAAGATGGCTTGGTCACATTAAGCAACTAAGGGCCTAAATTAATGGGCGTTTTGGCCCTAACTAGATGGATATAAAAGCGGCAGTCTGCTTATTTACAATAAGGCTTTAGTCGAGGGACGCATTTGTATAAGATAAGGTTTTACGCAGCGGCGAAATATCACTTAGGCGAAGTTTGACTTCGCTCTACCAGAATGTGGAACTCGCTGATACAACCATTATTGTGAATCCATGGACCAATATTGGTACCTTCGCCAAGTTGGATAATAGTCAATGTCAGTAGAGTTTACGTCTAATACACAGTTAAATTTCCTTTCAGACGGAGGGGAAATGGGTGCACTTATACGCGCCTACGACTGGAGCTCAACGCCATTAGGCCCAGCTGAAACATGGCCTCAGCCATTAAAAACCAGTCTTCGTTTATTGTTATCAACTGGCCACCCGATGTTGATTTGGTGGGGCCCTGACCTGATTCAATTTTATAATAATGCCTATGCACGTACCTTAGGTCCGGAGCGTCATCCCAGTTCTTTAGGCCAAAGAGGTCAAGAATGCTGGAGCGAAATATGGTCTGACGTCGAGCCACAAATTACGCAAGTTTTAACCGGCAAAGGGCATACTTGGCATGAAAATCAGTTACTGCGCATTACTCGTAATGGTATTCGAGAAGAAATGTATTGGACCTATAGCTATAGTCCAATTGATGATCCCAACGCGCCCCTTGGCGTGGGTGGAGTATTGGTTATCTGCTCAGAAACAACGCAACAAGTATTAGCTGAGCAACATATGAAAGCGGCGGAAGCTCGGTGGCGTGCCCTGTTTGACCAGGCTCCGAGTTTTATGTGTATATTAAAAGGCCCTGAGCATCGTTTTGAGTACGCTAACTACAACTATTTAGCGATCCTTGATCAAGAAAACATCTTGGGTAAAACGGTACTGGAGGTGATTCCAGAAGTTCGAAATCAAGGTTTTATCAATCTTCTAGATAAGGTGTATCAAACCGGCGATACTCATCATGGCGTCGCAACCCCCTTAAAAATAGGGTCAGGTCAGGCTAAATATTTAGACTTTATTTACCAGCCAATACTTGAACCTGACGGACAGATCACTGGCGTAATGGTCATTGGTTACGATGTATCTGAACTTGTTTACACCAGCCAATCTTTACGTGAAGAACATCGCCGCAAAGATGAGTTTTTAGCGATGCTAGCCCATGAGCTACGCAATCCTTTGGCACCTATCCGTAACCTAAGTGAAATGTTGACTCAGTCTGTGCAGCAAGACAGTAAAATGCAAAACATTGGCAATATTTTGTCACGCCAATGTACGCAATTGACTCGTTTACTTGATGACTTATTGGATATTTCACGCATCAGTCATAATCGAATTACGCTGCAATTCGAAGCACTCAATATTGCTCATGTTCTGAGGCTGGCCATAGAAACGCTAGAAGATAAAATAACGCATAAAGAACATACCATTCAATTTATTGATTCCCCAGCCCCATTATTCGTGAAAGGCGATATGACGCGCTTGATGCAGTGTTTTACTAACGTATTGAGCAATGCGATAAAATACACCGCCAAGGGCGGGAAAATAGTGATTCAGCTTTATGATATGGGCGATACTGTGGATATCACCATAGCCGACAACGGCTGTGGCATAAGCCTTGAGATGCAAGAAAAAGTGTTTGAGTTATTTGTGCAATCTGAACAAACCTTGGATCGCTCTCAAGGTGGCTTAGGCATAGGCTTAAATATTGTTCAACGTTTAGTGCAAATGCATGACGGCAAGGTCAGTGTAAGTAGCGATGGTTTAGACTGCGGCTCAACGTTCAGTATTAGTTTGCCAAAAATCGCTTTGCCTCTCAATGTTGAGCAGCCTACACACAGTGTTAAAAATCCCAATAAACGTGTATTAATGGTGGATGACAATAAGGATGCCGCTGATACCATGGCTGAATTATTAAAACTGCAAGGCCATGAGGTTATCACCGCCTACACGGCAAGGGATGCCCTAGACTATGCAGAAAGTTTTACGCCAGAAATTATCTTATTAGATATTGGCTTGCCAGATATGACAGGTTATGAAGTAGCCCAGGCCATTCTTAACAAAAACATGCAGACGAGCTTAACCTTAGTGGCATTAACTGGCTATGGTCAACCTGAAGACGTTCAACGAGCCAAAGAAGCCGGTTTTGATTTTCACTTCACTAAACCCGTCGCCTTTGGCGATTTAAAAGAGGTTTTTAGTGTCCCTGAGACAGAGTCTGAATAAACGTTTTAATGCTGTTCTAATGCACCAAGCATTTGTGGCTAAGGCGCTTACAGCTTATTCAGAGCCGCTTTTGCCCCACGTAGTCAGAGCGTAAACCCACTGCGTATTGTGTGTTTTCATGAGCGCTTAGCACACCTCATCAAATGCCCCAACAACGTTTATGCTACGTTATCGCTATTTAACATTTCTGCTTAACAAAGTCGTGGTCCAAAGACGCTGGATGCATTCTGAATGCGCAATTATCGATACTAAACGGCATTACAACACGTAAACAAACTACAACAGTTTGAACTTTAAGTGAAATTGCGTGCCGCTGCCTAACTCTGATTTAACGCTTATGGTGGCGTTATGCGCCTCTAAAATAGAATGGGTGATACTCAAACCCAAACCAGTGCCAGAACCTACGGGTTTAGTGGTAAAAAAAGGAGTAAAAATTTGACTTAAATGCTCTGGTGCTATACCACAGCCTGTATCGCTTATAATCAAAGTCAGTGACGTTTCGTCAAGGGCATGAGCAAAGGTCAAAGTGCCCCCTTCAGGCATGGCATGCATCGCATTTACCATAAGAATAACAAATACTTGCTGGAGTTGACCGACGTTACCGTGAATGGCAGGCAATACCTCAGGCAATGTATTTTCCACTACATGCAAATATTTAAGTTGATTGGCAACTAACTGCAGTGAAATTTTAATGCAGTCAGCTAAACAAACAGGGCCCTTTTTTAACTCGCCAGGATGAGAAAAAGTACTAAGACCAGAAACAATATCTTTAATTCGACCAAGACCATCGTGATTGGCTGCCAATATGTCATGCATATCTGACAGGATATAATCCAATTCATATTGTTGATAGATACGCGTAAACGCCTCGCTACTTGATGATCTATCAAGGCATACATCGCGCAGTTTTTTTACACACTGTTCTAAATCACTGACGTACTCTTTTAAAATATCAGAGTTGGCACTGATAAAACCAACTGGATTATTGATTTCATGAGCAACCCCCGCCGCTAATTGCCCTAGGGACGCCATCTTTTCTGAATGAATGAGCTTTGCTTGCAAACGTTCTAAGTCAGCCATGCTATCTTGCAATAACTGATTGCGCTTCACCACTTTTACCTCAAACAAACGTCGCTTTAAGCCACTGATAACTAAGTCCCTAGCCGTGTTTAAAATGGTTAAAAAATCCATATTCAACTCGGTTCGAGCTAGATCAAAACACACTAAATGCCCTCTTACGTGGTTGTCGCTTAAGTGAATAAATAGACGTCCTACTTGGCGCTTTCCATCTGATGACAGATAAGGCTTCAATTGCCATTCATTGTCTTGTTGTATGACTACGGTACTTAAAAAAGCGATAGCTTCCTTACCCTCTTGTATACAATCATTGGCTTGTTGTGATTGACACCATGTATGGGTTGGATTGGAAATTATCTTTCTTTCATGGGTCAGTAGGACCAAAGCAAACGTGGCTTTAAAAGTGCTCGCAAATAAATCCAACAGTTTTACAAGGACTTCTTCGTAGGTGCTGTCCGACACGATTTGATGAGCTAATACGTTTAGAAATTCGAGCTCTTCTTTACGACGTTCAGCCATTTTAAGCGAATTAGCGATAGCAACATTTGCGTGATACAGTGCAATGGCTTGTTCTTTTAATTGAGTATCCATACTCTGCCTGACATTTACTTCTCTTTGAGCTAAGTGCAACATCCCACTAAGCTTTTTATCCAAAAAAGACATATTAAACCGTGACTTTTTGACTTAAGGTCTGCATTTTTGATTACCTATGCAATATGTTTCAACACAAGAGCAATCCTGAGTCTTTCCCTTCCTCATTCTGAGGTTTTACTTTTCGAGCAAAGGGCTGCATAACGATTAATTTTTCAAAATCTTTCGGCTGTAAGGCCCGACTAAATATAAAACCTTGCACCTTGTTGCAAGCCATTGACTCTAAAATGTCTAAGGTTTTTTGATCCTCGACACCTTCAGCAACCACGTCGATATTTAATGAATGGCAAATATCGATCAGGCTTGCTACCAATTTGCACTTACTCTTGGAAAAAGACAGATCCTCAACCAAACATTTGTCTAACTTTAGTGTGTCAATGGGCAAGGTAGTTAAGAAGCTGTAAGCCGTGCCACCCGCGCCAAAATCATCAATACTGATATGCACGCCGAGCATTTTCACTTGCCACAACACGGTTTGAATATAATTAGGATCTTCGGCAATACAACTTTCTGTAATTTCAATCTCTAAAGCGCAAGCATCAACATGGTGTTTTTTTAGCAAACGTTGCAGGTCTTCAACAAAGTCAGGTTGATACAACTGCCTGGCTGACACATTAATCGACAGCGATTTGATATCGGGACTAAAGCGCGTTAAGCGTGATATTTGCTGAATGCCGTTTTCGAGTACCCAACTGCCAACACGGTTAATTTGACCATCAAGTTCGGCTAAACGAATAAACTCTGTGGGTGATATCCAACCTAACGTAGTATGTTGCCACCTCAACAGAACTTCAGCGCTTTCTATTAGCTTGGTAGCAAGGGTCACCTTGGGTTGGAGCACCAGTGTAAATTGACCGCTGTCTAATTCAGGTGAAATCGAAGCTTTAATTTGCTGTTCACGGCTAAGCTTAGTTTTTAGCGCTTCATCAAGGTATATTAAGGGGCGCAGCGCATTGGCCGATTGAATGGTTTCCTTTAATTGTTCAACCAATAATTCTGGTGAAAGTAAGAAATCATCCACTACATAAAAGGCAGCCTTGAGTTCAAGGCGACAAGAGTTAACCAAACCAGCTACTTTTTCAATCATGGCAGCCATGCCACCAGTGAGCATTAAGGTGAGTTGGTCTTTTTCGAGACATGCTGGTGACGTGATTAATAATAAGCCTGGTTCATGATAAACAAACTCCGTACCCGGTGGTAATGCTGCGGCAATGACATTTACCAGCTTGATCTGAATTTTTTCACATTCTTGCTGACCAACAATTCTGGATAATGCAGCGATGTTTACATATTTGATAGCCGCCACAAAATGAGCTTTGCTACGAATTTTATAGCGATAAACAATGCTTGCAAAATCTTGGTCATCTTCAAAGCCTGCAGCACGATTGATTCGTTTTAACCATGTACTATGGCTACTGGTTTCATACAGGTTAAACGCTTTCTCAATGGTCTCCACGATTTCGTGGTTTGACCAAGGTTTTTTGATAAAGCGCATGGCAGATTTATCGTTGAGCAATCGAATGATCTGGTCAAAATCAGCTTGCCCGCTGAGCATAATTGAAATGACATTGGGGTATGAATGCCGAACGGTTTCAATCAGCTCTGCTCCTGTCATCTGAGGCATTTTGTGATCGGTTAGCATCACTTGCACATCGTTTTTAGACAAAATATCTAGGGCCTCAAGAGCCGTATTGGCAGACAAAATTTCACACTCTTTTTTACGCAGTAAACGCTGCAGAGCCTGTAAAATGTGAGGTTCGTCATCAACCAGCAAAATTTTCGGTTTATGTAGTGAAACAGCAACTTTTGGCTCTGCCGTGTAGATACCCATACCCTTTCCTCAAAACTAAAATGAATCGCTAAGATTTATCACCTACTACTTAATCAGGTCCTTGCCTAGTCGTGTCTCGAGCTCACATCAACAACAAGTGCGCTATATAGAGAACACAATACGGACGCTACCTGGTGACTGCCCATGTATCCTGACAACAATGGTATGAACACAGTACTCGAACTGAGTCAAAAACCTTCGTTTTTGACAAATTTCAATGTATGCACTTGAAAACAGCGTCAAGACCTGCGCCCGACAAAGCGGTTTTCACAGCAGGTGAAGCAAGCGTATTTGCAGTATACACAATGTCGCAATTGTCGCAAGTGATTCATATGCCTTATTTGCTGTAAAATCAATTGTGCGGTAATATTCTGGCTCAGTTAGTTATGGATTAAATTGTCATGGGTTCAGAACTTCGTTCACTCACTTCCGGTGAGATAGCCAAATATTGTAATGTTAACCTTCGCACGGTTATTCGCTGGTTAGAGTCAGGCAAGTTAAAAGGTTACAAGTTACCTGGTCGAGGTAATAATCGCGTTTTGATCACTGATTTTATTGATTTTCTTAAACATCATAAAATGCCCATCCCCAATGAGCTAGGAGACTCTGAAGACCCTGCTGTGTTGATAGTCGATGACGAATTATCCATGGCTAAGGCCATTCAGCGCTTAGCACGTAAGGCAGGTGTGAGAAGTATCATTGCTGACAATGGCTTTCATGCAGGCCTTATGCTCAGCGCCCATAAACCCCAAATGATGACGCTAGATTTAAGCATGCCGGGCTTAGATGGCTTTGGCGTCATTAGTTACACACGCTCACAAGAAGCCTTTAAGGATATGAAGATCATTGTGGTATCCGCCCTAGACCAAGCTAGCCTAGATAAAGCCATTAGTATGGGCGCAAATAAAGCCTACTCTAAACCTTTTGAACCTACGGATTTAATGGCAGAGTTTGAAGCGCTGGTTGGTAATAATAGACAGTCGTGACGAGTTGCCAAAGTAGTTGAGCTTGACACTGTTACCTTGGGCGTTTTTTACACATCGAAAGTAGACGCCTTCGTAAGTGCTGTTAGGGATTGTGCTTCAGCACAATCTCAAACTGTTGATTTTCGAATTCAATAACATCACCCGATACCATTTTTTTACGCCGTCTGGTTTCTACTTCGTTATTCACTGATACCTGGCCTTCATCGATAAGTACTTTTGCTTGACCGCCACTGGATACTAGGGATGCAAGTTTTAACAGCTGATACAAGGCGATAGGCTCTTGATAAATTTCAATATACTTCATCTAGTCGATTTTTCTTCTTGGTGTTTGACTGGTGTGGCAATGGCAAGTGTAGCTCATAAGCCCTTTTAACAAACAAGATAAGCGTTTTTACCGGGTATATCCTGTGCGTTTCGGCAACAGGATAATCATAATGACTTGATATTACTACTCAGCAAAGTCTAAGGCCTGTTGTTATTCAAAATGTTGATAGTTAATGATTCATCGTTGTGGGTGGTGCTTTGACTAAAAGTTGATTGTAATACAACAAAGCAGTTTGTGGAGTATGCCCAACGATGGTTGAATTTATTGATGTAGCGATACCTGAGCCGGGTGATTGGCAGCAAGTATCACCGGGCATATTATGGTTACGTATGCCATTGCCATTCGATCTTGATCATATCAATTTATATTTAATCGCTGATGTCGACCCCGAAACCCAAACCCACGGCTATGCCTTGATTGATACAGGCATTGGTTTACCGAACACTCAAAGTTTATGGGATACGTTGCTAGCTAAACTTGATGCCCCGCTGACCAAGGTCATCGTGACGCATATGCACCCCGACCACATTGGTATGGCTGGCTACTTAGTTGATAAATATCGTGTGCCTTTTTACATCAGTCATTCAGAATATTTTGTTGCCAGAGCAATGTGCGCAGGCAGCAGAGGTGCATCAGATTGGCAAGACAACGAATATTTGGTGCGCTGTGGTATGTCGGCAGAGTATGTAGAAACAGCGAGCGCAAAACGCAAAAACAATAAAGGCGTAGGGCAAGTTATTCTGCCAATTCCTCTGCAACATGAAAGATTACAAGAGGGTGATACGTTAAAGATTGGCAACGACTATTGGCAGGTCATGATTGGCCGAGGCCACTCGCCTGAGCATGTTTGTTTGTATAACCAACAAAGTGGCGTATTGATATCGGGCGATCATATCTTACCGGTGATCACGCCCAACATTGGCGTTTATAGCACTGAGCCAAATGCCAACTCCTTAAAAATGTATTTAGATACCTTGCCGCAATTTAAATCTTTACCAGCAAACACTCTAGTGCTGCCCTCTCATAAACAACCTTTTACAGGTTTGCATACACGGGTTGATGAATTAATTGCCCATCATCACGAGCACCTAGAACATCTAAAAGCGTTTTGTAAAGAGGGCAAAACCATCAAGGCTTGCTTACCAATATTGTTCAAGCGAGAGTTAAATGAACACAATCAATTTTTTGCTATTGCCGAGGCCTTCGCACACTTAAATTACTTGTATTTTTCTAAACAAATGAGCCGTGAAGTAAACGATGAAGGCCATTATATCTTTACCCTAATCACCGACACAGAGTAGAAAGGCACGAACGTTTCAGTGTGGCTGGTTTACCTTAACAGCTTATAGGGTATGGCAACTAGCTCATTAAGCGCTGCATAAATTGTGCTAAGCGCGCCAAGCCTTCTTCAAGCTCCGCCTCTGCAGAGGCAAAAGACAAACGCACGTATTGATCGCCTTGGTATTCACCAAAATCGTTGCCGGGCGTCAACGCAACATAGACTTCTTGTAATACTCTTTCACAAAAATTCATGGCTGATAGACCCGTTGAGCTCACATCAATGTACACATAAAATGCACCATCAGGCTGGACAGGCACGGGCAAGCCGCACTTGCTTAATCCAATCAGTACTAATTTTTTACGCGCTATCAACGTAGCGCGCCGAGACTCACACACTGCAAGTGAGCTTGGGGTAAAGCATTGTAAAGCAGCTTTTTGCGCGAGCGTCGAGGGGCAAATATAATAATTCTGCGCCAAGCGTTCCATTACATCCACCGCTTGCTCAGGCACCACACACCAACCTAATCGCCAACCTGTCATGCCAAAATATTTTGAGAAACTGTTAATGACAAAAGCGTCATCATCAAAGGCCAAAGCACTCTTTGGCCTTGAACCAGCGTCGCCATGGTGTAAATTTAGATATATCTCATCCACCATGCGCCAAGCACCTTTACTTCGGGCAAATTCACACATGGCAGCAAGTTCTTCTGGTGCAACCGCCGTGCCTGTAGGGTTAGACGGAGTGGCTAACATTAATCCTCGTGTACCACTTTGCCAATGCTGTTTAAGCAGTGCTAAATTAAGTTGAAAACGAGAATCTGCTTGGGTCGCAACTAATTGCACCTTACCACCAAACCCTTTGATAAATTGCCTATTGCAGGGGTATGAAGGGTCCGCCATGATGACATTATCACCTTCATCTACAAAGGCAGCGGCCAGCAGTAACAAAGCAGCGGATGCCCCTGCCGTAACCACTACGCGCCTTGGGTCTATGTCTATTTGATGCGCACTTTGATAAAAGTCGGCAATAGCGCTTCGTAATGCTGGCAGACCTAAAGCCGAGGTATATGGCATGGTTGCCGTCGTTGCAAGCCCTTGCATTGCCAATAGCACTTCGGGCGGCGCACCAAAATCAGGCTCGCCGATATTAAGTTTTATCACGTGTTTGCCCTGCGCTGTTAAACGAGCGGCTTTTTCACTAAAAGCCATGGCAAAAAAGGGAGAAATAGCGTTGGCGCGTTGTGAATACTTCAAATGATACAACTCAACTTTGTGGAAAAATGTGGAAACGATCTACGGTTATTTTGCCATTTGTCATCCAGTAACTCACCTACTAAAGCAAAGATACAAGCACAACGCCTAAGTTAGTTTATAAAAAGCCGTTAAGTTAGCACCAACTGATGTGGGGTAAGCGGTGCTTCTTGAAACAAAGCTTGTTTGGCTTAGCTGCTGATCAGAGTGAATGAAAAAGAGCTGGCGAATATGCAATTGAGCATGATTAATGTTGGCGAAGATAAAGACTTAGAAAAAGCCTTTAAAAACGGCGCAAAGAAGCCAAATAACCCCTCTACTGCGCAGCTAATAATAAAAAATGATGGCGTAACGCGATAAGCTCAGTTGGATTATCGTGCCGCCATCTCTATGGCTTATTGCGCTTTTGCCTTAGTCATATCCCCTGCACTGATTAGGGTAAAGGCATCAACTGTGAAGTATTTTTTCATGGCTTTATGTACATCTTCGGCACTTAAGGCGGCAAGACGATTTTCATAAGCCTCATACCATTGCATATCACGCTCAAGACGGATATTTGATTTGAGTGTGCTCACTAACTCTGGATCCTGAGCGCGGCTGACTTTCTTCTCTTGCAACATGCCCGATTTAGCAGCTGCGATTTCCTCGTCAGTGAAGCCGTCTTTTAGTACTCTGGCTAATTCTTCTCTAAAGCCCACTTCAACCGCGGCCAAGTTTTGTGGCGCGCAAATAGCGTAGGCGCCAAAGGTTGATTTTTCATCTTCGCCACTTTGACTAATAAAAGACCCAGCCCCATAACTTAAGCCATCTTGTTGGCGTAATCTGGTGGCTAAACGGCTGTTGAGAAATCCGCCTCCAAAAATATAGTTGCCCAGTTCTACGGCTGCGGCATCGGCATGATTTTGACCAATGGGTAGCATTAACGCGGCAACAAAGGTGGCATTTTCCTTATCCGGCGTATCAAAGGTAAGTGTTTGAGGCTTCACCTTTTTATAGGGGTCCGCAATGTCAGCATAAGGTGTTTGGTTGTCCCAACCGGTAAATAAGCGCTGGAAGGTAGCAGTCACCTCTTCTTGTGAAAAATCACCGACGATGGCCACATTTAAATGGCTAGTGCCATAAAAGCGTGTATGAAAATCACTTAATTCGGCTAATTTAAGATTTGCTAGATCTTCTAAGTACTCTGCAAATGTGGGCGTGTAGAAAGGATGGCCTCGTTCATAGGGATATTGGGCACGGCTATAAGCTGTAAAAGCTAAACTTTGTGGGTCTTGCATGCTCTGCTCCATATCCACTTTCTGAGTACTTTTAAACTGCTCAAATTCTTTCGCATCAAAACTGGGCTGTTTGAATACTTTAGACATCAATTCAAGTACCGCAGGCAAGTTTTCTTTGGTGGTGTTGATTCTTGCGGTCACATTAGTGGGTGTGCTTGATACCCTTACTTGTGCTTTAAGCTTGTCAAATTGGTCTTGCAACTGTTGACGAGTAAAGCCCGCTGCACCCCGCATCAACATGTCACCAGTCGCCTCGGCAATAATTTGCTTACCCTGTAGGCTTGCAAGATCGCCCATGTACATACTCATGTTAACCGAAACAGATTCACCGCGGGTAAGCTTGGGTAATAAAGACAAAATAGCACCGTTTTCGAGTACTACTTTTTGGGTGCGCTTATCAATGTTATCAAATGATGGTTCAAACAACTCCCCTTGCGCTATGGCAGCACGGCCCTGATAATTTTTTACCATATTCTCAACGCCTAATACCTGCGGAATATCCACTCGAGCAGGGGTATCACTTGGAATAAATTGGCCTAAGGTGCGGTTATTTCTAACTAAATAGGCTTCAGCAACGCGTTGTACATCTGCCACGCTTACCTTTTCAATACGATCGCGGTGCAAAAAGAACAAGCGCCAGTCACCCATGGCTAACCATTCGCTAAGCTCTAAGGCTATTCTTTCTGAAGAATTAAACGACAAATCAATATCTTTAAGTAAGCTACGTTTAACTCTGTCAACTTCATCTTGCGTAATGGGATGCGTTTTTAAACTTTCAACCACAGATAATAATGCATCTTTGGTCGCAATCAGGTCCGAGTTTTTATCTACCTCTGCAAAATACATCGACAAAGTAGGCTCTTGCCATTGAAAGTTAAATCCGTAGGTACGACTCGCCAACTTGCCCTCAACAAGGCTTTTGTGCAAACGCCCACTAGGCGTATCACCCAACACCTGGCTCAATACGGTTACCGCGGCAAAGTCTGGATGTGAACCCGCAGGAACATGATAAGCGGCACCCACTATTTGCGCATCACCCACTCTGCGCACAGTAACACTGCGCTCACCTGCTTTTGCTGGCTCAGAGGTGTACAGGGTTGGCAAAATGCGTTGGGGTTTTGGGATCGCGCCAAAAGTGCTTTGAATACGTTCAAGCATGTCTTGTGGCTCAAACTTTCCTGCAACAATTAGGGTCGCGTTGTCTGGCTGATAATATTGCTTATAAAAAGCTTGTAGACGGTCGATTGGCACATTTTCTAAATCAGAACGTGACCCAATGGTCGATTTACCATAATTGTGCCAATCGTAAGCCACACTCGCCATTTGCTGTAAGGTCACTCTAAACGGGCTGTTTTCACCCATTTCAAACTCATTTCGCACAACGGTCATTTCACTATCGAGGTCTTTTTTGGCAATGAAGGAGTCCACCATACGACTCGATTCCATGGACAATGCCCAATTGATATTTTTATCGGTCGCGGCAAACGTCTCAAAGTAATTCGTACGGTCGGTCCACGTTGTGCCATTAGGACGCGCCCCTGCAGCACTTAATTCAGCGGGAATATCTTTGTGCTTGGGTGTCCCCTTAAACACCAAGTGCTCAAGCAAATGTGCCATCCCTGTTTCGCCGTAGTTTTCGTGTTTCGACCCCACATGGTAGGTTACATTAACCGTCACCGTTTCTTTGGTTTGATCAGGAAAAAGTAATACTTGCAAGCCGTTGTCTAAGCGATATTCGCTAATGCCCTCAACGCTATTTAGTACGGGTAAATCTGTTGCGGCTAGGGCATTTTGACTTGAGAAAAGTGCAGCACTTATTAACAGACTGATCCTTATCGTTTTGTTTAACATGCAGTGTCCTTGTTTTAGTAGCTTATTGAGTTAAAACCATGTTGCGAAACAATGTTATAACAAGCTTCATCGACTAAAACAACGACTAAGATTTGGGGATTAAATTTATACCAATTTAAGAGTTTAAAAGCGACTAAAACACCAACTCAAAAGCACTGTTCAAACAAAGTATTAGCCCCAATAAATAGCTAAAGCATTTGTGTCACTATCTTAATTGGCTATCTTTACTGCCACGTCGATTGATACTCGATTGCGCTACTGCATGTTTTTCTAACTCGACTTGGCAGTTAATACACAGTTGCACACCCGGCACTGCAATACGCCTTGCTTCAGGAATAGGTGCATTACATTCTTCACAGGTTTGTGCACTTTTGCCCTTGGGTATTCGACTTTTCGCCCGTGCGATGGCTTCATCAACACTTGCATCGATTTGATCCTGCACCGCGCCATCTTTTGCCCAGCCACCAGCCATGGATATCTCCTAGTTATCTTTAATTGGATATCACAAAGCTAAAATCACACCAGTTTTTGTCAGCCCCTTTTTTACCACGCCTTAGGTACTGAAACTGAGGTTGTGTCTATGTTGCAGCACAATGAGGTAAAGCAAGTTAACACTTAGCAGCAAAGGCTTTTTGGCTGTCATAAGTAAGCCTTACAAAAGCCATTGAAAATATTTCATCAACAGGGTGGCCCATATCTAGCAAACTTTTATCTTTTATATGTCTATCAATACCTTAGGTAAGTGGCATGAAATTCGGATTAACACTTCAACGATAAGATGAAGGCAATAGCTGAGACAGATTTTATCGAATCGAGTTTAGATACCAAACACTCAGATTAACTAACACGCTAAGGAGTTCTAGTGACGACTATTTCGGCTTATGCCGCCAAATCCAGCGATGGTAAAATGCAGCCTCATTCAATTGAACGTCGGGCCCTAAAAGCCAACGATGTTTCAATCGAAATTTTACACTGTGGTGTGTGCCACAGTGACTTACATGCCGTAAAGAATGACTGGGGCAATTCGCAGTATCCCTTAGTGCCTGGCCATGAAATTATTGGCGTAGTCAAGGAAGTGGGTAAAGATGTGTCGAAGTATAAACAAGGTGACACGGTGGGAGTAGGCTGTATGGTTGATGCGTGCCTAAGCTGCGAAGCCTGTGATGATCACCTCGAGCAACACTGTTTACAGCAGCCGACTATGACCTACAACAGCGAAACCGACGATCCCGGCGGCATGACTTACGGTGGTTACGCTAAACGCATTGTTGTCAGAGAAGAGTTTGTATTAAAAATCCCCGAAAACCTAGACAAAGCCGGTGCAGCCCCCTTACTGTGCGCGGGCATTACCACCTACTCACCTTTGCATCAGTACGGGGTCAAAAAAGGCATGACCGTGGGTATTATTGGCCTAGGCGGATTAGGTCATATGGGCATAAAATTGTCTGCCGCTATGGGAGCGCACACCGTTATGATCACCACTTCTGAAGGTAAGGCCAAAGATGCCAAAGACTTAGGAGCTGATGAAGTATTGATTTCTAGCAACAAAGACGACATGAAAAAATGGGCTGGTAAATTTGATTTTTTACTCAACACTATTCCTGTCGGCCATGACATTAACCCCTACTTAACGCTATTAAAATACAATAGCACCATGTGTTTAGTCGGCGCAATTGAGCCACTAGACAGTGTAAACGGTGCGCTCCTAGTGACAGGACGAAAAGCGGTAGCGGGCTCGTTTATCGGAGGTATCAAAGAAACCCAAGAGATGCTGGATTTTTGTGGTGAACACGATGTTGTGGCCACTATTGAATCCATCAAAATGAGTGACATTAACGATGCGTTTGAGCGCATGCAAGATAACGATGTGCGTTATCGCTTTGTGATTGATATGGCGACCTTAGACTAACAAAACATCCATGTGCTCGCATATCCTCTTAAGGCTTGCCTGAACATTAATTAACACGAATTTTGGAGAATAAAATGACGGTAACTTCTCGCCAATTGGTATTGGCTTCTCGACCAAAAGGCGCACCTAGCAAAGAAAATTTTGAACTCAAAAAAGTCGATTTACCTGACGTGGAAAAGGGTGAGGTTTTACTTCGAACTATTTACTTGTCCCTAGACCCCTACATGCGAGGACGCATGAGTGACGCTGAATCCTATGCCAAGCCCGTTGAAATTGGTGATGTGATGGTTGGAGCAACGGTCTGCCAAGTCGAAAAGTCTAAAAACGATAAGTACAAAGAAGGCGATTGGGTCCTTGCCCAAACAGGTTGGCAGGATTACGCCATATCTAAGGGTGAGGGCTTAACGCAATTAGGTAAAAACCCAGCCAACCCTTCTTATGCTTTAGGGATACTAGGCATGCCTGGCTTTACAGCTTATATGGGCTTACTGGACATCGGCGCGCCTAAATCAGGCGAAACCGTCGTGGTTGCCGCGGCAACTGGACCGGTAGGCGCCACTGTTGGGCAAATCGCTAAAATCAAAGGTTGTAAAGTGGTCGGTGTGGCGGGCGGCTTGGAAAAATGCCAATACGCCGTTGAAAAACTTGGCTTTGATGCCTGCATTGATCACAAAGCGGAAGATTTTGAACTGCAACTTAAAAACGCTTGTAAGGATGGCATTGATGTCTACTTTGAAAACGTGGGCGGCAAGGTATTTGATGCGGTGATGCCCTTACTCAATGCCCGTGCACGCATTCCGTTATGCGGTTTAGTCTCGCAATACAATGCTAGCAGCCTACCCGAAGGGCCTGACCGCATGTTTATGTTAATGGGGCAACTACTGCGAAAACGCATCAAAATGCAGGGATTTATCATCTTTGAAGATTACGGCGATCACTACCCCGAATTCAGTAAAGAAATGCAACGCTGGTTAAAAGAAGACAAAATTAGCTATCGTGAGCACATGGTTGAAGGGATTGAAAATACCATCGACGCCTTTAATGATATGTTAAGTGGCAAAAATTTTGGTAAGACCGTGGTCAAAATTAATAGCCCCCTGTAAGCCAGTAAACATTAAGCCAGCAAATAAGCTGGCTTAATCATGTATGTTACTTAGGACTACAACTGAACAGATGCAGCCTTATTACCCGCTTAGTGGTGATGGCCGCCTTCACCATGCACGTGGCCATGAGCAAGCTCTTCTTCTGTGGCGTCTCGTACCTCAATCACCGATCCGCTAAAGTTTAAGGTTTTGCCCGCTAAAGGATGGTTGGGATCAACAGTAACCTCTTCACCTTCAACTTTGGCAACCACAAGTTGCACTGGGCCATTTTGAGTTTGTGCAGTAAACACCATACCAGCTTCGACTGTTTCAACACCTTGGAATGCCTCACGGGGCACCACTTGTAAAATTTCTTCATTGTAATCCCCGTAGCCTTCGGCTGGCTCAACGGTAACATCAAATTCATCGCCTGGGGCCTTGCCTGTCAGTGCGGCTTCTAAACCGGGGATAATATTTTTTTGGCCATGTAAATAAACCAAAGGCGCACCACCTTCAGAACTATCAACAACTTGTCCATCGGTGTCTTTTACGGTGAAGTTTAACGATACTACTTTTTGATCTGCAATCATTTGCTCGTCCTTTTATGTTGGTCGATTAGTTTCATAGCGAATGTGGATGCCCACCTTGTTTTAAGCCACACAAAAACAGACGCATGCTAAATGTTCGATTAGGAGAGTTTGGGGCTATTTTTATGAAAACAAGGGTGTGTAAATGCTATTTAGACAAAGATCTCAAGCGGCAAAGTATCGATAAAAAACTAAACTTAGGGTCAAGTTGGGTCGATACAACGTAAATTTAGTTAATCAATTGGTGGCAAAATGAGACTATCATCATGATAAAACCGCTAATTAAAGCGCTGCTAATAACAATCTTACTCGCTTCATTTAGAGCGGGCGCCCAAGGCGAACCAATATGCCGAAGATTAGCCTGTGCCACTTTTTCGATTAACGAATATGGGATCTCAGAGGTGTATTTTACCTCGAGAGTAAGACAGGAGCTCGATTGTTGGGTAAAAGTGCAAGACGCAGCCGTTAAATTTACATTACAGCGAAAGTCCCGAATATTTAGTGCAGGCTACGGTTTTTCATCCGCGCAATTCTTATGGCGTTGCGACTTACCCTTGTAGCGCTGTTGAGTTGACATCAATAAGCCATGCACACGACATGTACCGCCATCAAACATAAGCGACTTTTAACCGATGTTTAAATATCTTGCCACTGTCTTCTCGCGGCAATGAGTCATGTATCTCGAGTTTTTTGGGCCATTTGAATTTAGCCAATTTCCCCTCTAAAAACTCGTGAACTTGTTGCATCGATAACGCTTCGCCTGCAACGCATTGCACGGCAGCAATCACCATTTCCCCAAATTCCGCATGAGGTGCACCAAAAACGGCACAATCAACAATCTGTGGCATCTCAATCAGCAGCGCTTCTATCTCGGCTGGAAAGATATTAGCGCCACCTGAAATGATCATGTCTTTTTTGCGATCATTAATATACAAAAAACCGTCATCATCTACGTAGCCCACATCCCCTAAGGTGGTATGGCCTGCAACATGCAAGTCATCAATATTGCCCTGAATATTGGTATAATTAAACGGTCCAAACATTGGTAGATAAACGTAAATCAAGCCAGATTCACCACTGGGCAGTAGCTGCTTATTCTCGTCTAGAATTTTTATCGAACCACCTGGGATAATTCGACCTACCGAACCCGGCTTTGCAGTTGACTCAGCAGACGAAATAAGCGTCATAAAACCTAACTCACTGGCACCATATGATTCAAAAAAAATGGGACCAAACCAGTCAATCATGGCTTGTTTAACCTCGGCGGGACAAGCAGAACCGGTTGACAGGGCATAGCGCAGGCTTGTTATATCGTATTGCTGACGGACTGCTCTTGTGAGCTTTAATAAGCGGATCATCATGGTTGGTACAATATAGGTATGAGTGATTTTATGTTGTTGCACATCGGCTAAAAATCGCTCCGGGTCGAATTTTGCTTCAACAAACACCTCAATATTACCTGCGGCAAGGCAACTTAAGGTCAAGGCATGGGGAGCACTATGATACAGCGGTGCGGCAATGTAAAAACGATCGCCACTATCAAGTTGCAGCAAGCTTTTTGCGAGACCAGCAAATACGGCAAAAGGGTCGGGGCTTTGCTCATTATAATCACGCTTTATCCCCTTCGGTTGACCGGTGCTACCTGAAGTGTAAGAAAACATCCCTCTGAAGCGCAGTGGCTCAGATTCAACCATAGGACTGTGTGCCAGTAGTGGATATAAACGCTCTATCGCGTGATCTGCACTATTGTCTGACGTGTTTTTTACAGCATAACGCTCTGCGATCACGCTCGGTGTGTCAACCACGAGTACCGCAATACCTACAGGTAGCGGAGCTAGAAAGTCGGCCAATAAATCGTTGTGAGCCACCAGCACTTTAGCCCCGCTGTCGAGCAAAATCGGCGTGAGTTCAGCTTGGGTATTATGCCAGTTTAAGGCAACGTAATATGCGCCAACGTAACGACATGCCAGCACAACTTCGAACATCGTGGGATCGTTTCTTAGCAAAACAGCGATTACATCGCCCTTTTTCACCCCTTTTTGCTGCAAAACATACGCTAACTTTTTTGCGTGTTCCAACATCAACTCGCGTTTAATTGGTGTTCCACTCAAATAAAAATCACCCGACATTCATTGTTTCCTAGCAGGTAGCTCATCACTCGAGAATAACGCACACCGCGCTTACTTTTTCATCAGTTATATAAATACCGTTCTATTATTGATATGAATAATTGGAGGGCATAACAACATTAAGTAGGCTGCCTCCTCCCTTACTTCGCTCGTCAACTCCCAGCCAGTCGTTCAACAAAATCATTAAATGGTGTTCTGAACTCAATTATTGCGCTTATGTTTGATAACATAAGCGCCTTATAGAAAATGGGTATTTCTGACATGATGCAGCACTGCGCCGACTCTCTTGTCGTGCTTGATTTTGAAACCACAGGTTTATCGCCAGATAGGGGCGACAGGGCGATTGAAATAGGCGCGGTGCGTTTGGAAAAAGGCGTGGTGGTTGAGCGTTTTCAAGCGCTAATGAACCCAGGCAGGCGCATCAGTGGTTTTATTGAAAGCTACACCGGTATTACCAATAAAATGTTAAGCAAAGCGGCACCTTGTGATGAAGTGATGACTGAGTTTGCCAGCTTTTTGGGTAACAGTAACGTAGTGGCTCACAATGCATCGTTCGATAAACGCTTTTTAGATACCGAACTAGGCCGTATTGCTCGACCATATAGCGGCACATTTGCCTGTTCGTTATTAGTTGCCAGACGCCTCTATCAACAGGCCCCAAGTCATAAATTAGGTTCCCTCATTAGTTATAAAAATATCCCCTCAGAGGGCGGCTTTCACCGAGCATTGTTTGATTCAGAAATGACCGCAAAATTGTGGATGACAATGCTGCACGACATCCGTCTGCAGACGACTCTTGTAAGTGTGCCCTTTACCCTCATTCAGACGCTCTGTAGTACCCCGAAAAATAGCGTAAGTAAATTATTGGCTGCACATAAATAATTCATCACGTATTGGCGAAGGCTAAAGCCAAGTTCGTAGCCAATACGTGTTATCTGATGTCCTGTTGATATTGGTTTTTTTCTGCGTCCTAAACCCACAGTGATAGACTTGAAATGATGTTTTGAAGGGTTTACCGTAGACTCACAACAGGCCTACATGAGGTTAACTTTATGCTTTCTCGCAAAAAAATCGCCATTGTAGGTGGCGGAATGTCTGGCTTAGCAGCCGCTTTTGAACTGAGTGAAGATGAGAGCTTAGAGATCACAGTAATCGAAGGCAGCGACAGCTGTGGCGGTAAGATGAAAGGCTATTTTAACCCCCACACTAATCACTTTGAAGAACATTCCATCCGGGCACTAAGCTCTACGTACTTTGCCTTGTTTGATATTTTTAAGCGGGCAGGCATTTTAGATATGCTCTTACCTGTCGAAAACTATCATTTTTACGAAAGCAAAAGCGGTAAGAAAGTCGCCATTGACCGCACCGAATCAATTAAATTAGAGGCAGTAAAAGCGCTTATCGACACCTTTGATTTGTCGGTAAGCGATATGTTGTCGCTAGCGAAAAAGATAGCCCACCACGTTAATGCCAGCGATGAAGAGCGCGAGCAACAAAAATACCAAAAAGCCGGCAGCGTCATGGGTATCGATGATTTTAGCCCTCGTACCCGCGAATTTATTATCAATTGGTTTGGTATATTGACGGGCGCTCGCATGGAAAGTAAAGCCGTAGACATCATGGACAGTTTTGTACTGATGTTTTTACCCATGATAAATAGCCCTAATTTACCGCAAGGTAAAACGTCAAAATCTTATTGTTTTGACCGCCCTACCTCTGAAATTGTCGAGGCGTTAGTCAACAGACTGCAAAAACGCGGCGTGACCTTTACCTACCAAAGTAGACTACAAAACTACCAACAAAATACGACAACTGGTGCCATACGTTTAAGCACCTCCAATCAAGCACTAGATGATATTGAATTTGACGCCTGCATCTTTGCCGTTCCTCATGAGGTGATATGGAAACTTGGCATGCTCGAAGGGGTGAAAAAGCCCTTCAACGATGAATGGTCATTTGGCACCCAATTTCCTATGACATCAGTGCCACACGCTTTAAGCCACTTTACTGGCAAGTCATATAATTTATGTTTTGACGCCCCTTGGAACATCGTGTTTCAAATTCAGCACCAAGGTAGCTTTTGGCGCAATGTGAGATTTCCGACTGAGTATGCTTACAATTTATCTGCCACCTGTAGCTCCCCGTTTAATGAAGGGGCTTTGTACAAAAAACGCTTTATGCAATGCACACCTCTTGAGGCTAAACACGAGATTTTATTCCAGTTAGGTGTGACCGACGAAACCCTTAGAAACGACTTGGTTAAAAACGCCATTATCGACCCGATATATTTAGATTATACCGACCAATGGCAACATTACGCTGAACTTGAAACCGCTGAACTGGGCATTATTCAAGCGAACCAAAAACGCTGGGTAGATTTATCTCAAATTTACGTGCGCTCTGCAGAGGATAAAGAAATCGGTGTTTGCTCCCCCATCAGTAATATTTTTCTCGCTGGTGAAGTAGTCAGTGTGCCAGGGCGCTGGAAAATCCCTACCATGGAGCAAGCCTCGATGTCTGGTAAACAAGCTGCCCAGCAGATTTTTAACTATTTTGATATCGCCACACAGGTAAACATGGACTACGCCACCCTTGAAAACACCAAAGGTTATACCCTCATAGAAGGCTTACTTAGCGGCCTAAGTGCATTGGCAAAGCTAATTCCCGACAGGAAGTAGCAAAGTTTAAAGGCCGTTAAGAACAATAATAATGACAAAAAATGAGGGTATAAATTTAAGCTATCCCCTGTATTACAATCTGTGTTAGCAAATACCAGCTACGACAATACGTGTAGCGTAGTACTAGTAACCACCAATATTGCAGCGCGTTTTACAGACCGTGTTTTAGCTAGTGAGCGGTCGTTAACATGAACGTGTTAGTTACGCTGTTCACCTTAGCTGTTTTTGCATGTTACTTACTACTTCATCTTGCTGGCTTTTAAACCCCTCTCGACAATCAGTAAGGTATCCTGAACCACTGAAACACCCACTACCTCATTTAATTTAAATCAATCAAAAACAAATACTTGAAAACTTATTCAAGAAAATTCATTTATTCAATCAATGTACCACTTGACTAGATGGTACAAATAAACTTTAATTGTACCATCTTGACGAGAGGTACAAGACTAATATGATAACAATCGATCTCGATTCTGCAGACCCTTTGTTTAACCAATTGGTGAAACAAATTAAACAGGCAATCGAAAACAAACAGCTTAGGCCAAGCGATGCCTTGCCATCGATCCGTCAATTGGCAGCAGACTTAGACATCAATGCTAAGACGGTCGCCAAAGCCTATCGACTGTTAGAACGCGATAACGTGATCGAATCACAAGGCTACCGAGGCACTTTTGTCCGCGCAGACGCAGAAAAAAACATTCAAGTGGATATCAAAGCGTGGCTAAACCAAACACTTGCTGAAGATATTGAAAAGTATCGCAGCGCTGGGCTGACTGATTCTGAAATTAGAATCGCTTTTAATGCCGCGCTATCTAATACATCGAGCAGCACACCAACAAACTAAGGAATTCAGTATGTCCAACTGGCTTACTCAAGCAAATTATTTGATGATGATAATACAGGTGGTTGTCACCCTTGTGTTGGTGCCTATTGTGAGTTTTAACATGTTAAAGGGCATCGCAAATAACTACGGCATCCATCGCTATCCTCAAGCGGCAACAGAGGTAAAACAATGGTTAAAAAAGGCAGGCCGTAGCTACTGGCTGGTTGTTTTGACCACCTTTGTACTGGCTACTGGTATCGTTTTACATGCCATCATCAACGATACAGAGTTATTAAACTGGGACGACCAAAGTGGATTATTGGTGATATATCTACTTTCTATGATCCCTGTTGTTGTAATGGTATTGATGCACAAAGCCCTTTTTTCGCTTTTTAAAAAATACTCAGGCAGCATACGCACAGCCTCGCTGAGAGTGCGCACATGGCGTGAATATATTTCGGCGCCCTTGGCGGTGACAATCGTTTTTGCAAATATCGTATTTATTGCCACCGTTTTGTATTTTGTAGCGCACCCTTTCGATGGCTTTGCGGGCTACGGTAATTTAGTCGGCTTGGTAATACTCGATAGTCTATTTATCGGTATTATTGCCGTAGTGTATCGCGACAATAAAATGCAGGGCTTAGCGCAACCAGTGCACCGCGATGCTCTCAAAAAGCGCGCCATTCACATTAACATGCTGATATTGGCTATCGCGGTATTTCACCTATCCTTAAGTATGTGGCTCCAAGGCACTGAACTCATCAATTATAAATTGCTGCTGCAGTCTTTATACTTTCAAGTGATATTAATCATTACCGCGCTGTGCTTAACCTTGCCAAAATCGGTGTTTGAAAAAGAACGCTAAAAGAGCAAAAGAATTGGCGTCAGATTGAACGCCAAATACAGCCTAGGTCATGGCATGATGGCCTAACAATACGAATTATAGGGCACAGGATTGTTAAATGTTGCAGGCCACCAACGACTCTTTTGGCTCAATAGGAATGGCAATAAACCATGAGTGTAAATCTTGAACAACTTGATAATCACAGTTTTCCTCGACCACAGAACCACGGATGACTCTAGTCTTATTGTTTTGTTCAATAAAAAAAGAGGCCTGAGCCCCATTGGATTTTTGATACACTCCAGTCACATCATTCAGCGCGATTTGTACGGCTTTTTTAAGCATCACCGCCAGCGACTGCGCTAATACATCACCTTGCTTGGTATTGTCATCGAGAGCTGTCACAGCAGCAAATTTGCCCCCATGCACTTCAATCATATTTTGGTAGAGAGATGTATTCTTGCCGCCTTTCGGATGGGGTATCCAGGCAACTAATTTAAGCATCAGTTGGCTCATGTCTGGCTCACTAAAAAAAATCGGTCTTAGTCTCAATGTTTGCGTGTTAACGGTATCCCTTGTCACCAGTTTTTCACCCATATCATCAAGCAATAAAGGTAAGGATAAACGCTGAACCTGATCGATAAGAGTCTGTATTTGGGCATTCGCTTCTTGTTGCGCTGAAGCCAATTTGTCATCGCGAGTTGAATCTACCAAACTAGCATGAAGGCCGATTTGAGCGATTAAACCCACTAAACCTGCACCTCCTTGATACAAGATTGCCGTCTGGCCTACTTCGTCATCACCGTCATAGTGCCCTCTTAAATCAACACTGTCTCCACCGTCAAAAGTAAAGGTAAGGGAACTTGCTTCATTAAATTGATTCTTGACTAAATTAACATGCTTTGTGTAATCGTCTCTGTATGGAGTGCTTCCGCACCCCGCCAAGACCATAATAAATACTAAAAAAGTAAATCGCTGCATCTGTCCTGCCTTGGCATAGCCAATTAAATGGCTTCTTTTAACTTAGCTTTTACGTTTTCAATCGCTTGATAATAAGCCGTCGTCACACTTGGAAATGCAACTGGCTCATCCCACTCACCGGCAGGTTGAACCTTCTCATCTATTTCAAGATATTGCACATAGGCATTCGTATCTAAATCTATAGCGAAAAGCGTTCCAGCCACATATCCCTGTGGGTCGCCATTAGGTACGTAGCTGCTAAAACTGCGATATGCGCCGTGACGATATAACTGCAACACAACTAACACATCTAAGCCCATAGTTTGCTTTAACACGCTGAAATCTTTGCTAGCGTAACCTAACTCACCTTTAAACTTTTTGAGTTTATCAATTGGCATAGGTAATGTTACTTCGGTGATTGGGGCTTTTTCTGCGTATTGAGCAATCACTAAATTTTTAATATTGGCTAGCTCATCCGTTGAAATATTAGCTTCTAAATGGGTATCTAATTTACTTGTTAAAGAAGACGCGACGCCATAACACAACAAGCAACCCGCACCATAAATATGCGTAGTCGCGTTTTCTTCAGGGGCTATATAAACAAAGCCAATTTTTATGTCGCTCTTAGCTAATATATTGCTGTTTAGCGCAACAGTTTGTTGCGGTGCACTTGCACAGGCGGCTAAAAAAAGTGACAAGCCAATTACCAATACGTGTTTGAATTTTTGTCCAAATAAAGTCATTACTTCATCCTTTGCTACTTAAATTATTATATTTTTTATGGTGTAACATCTGTAACAAGCCCAAATACCATGCTCTGCTACAGGGTGTTAAAACATCTCCCCTCGCTCAAATAATAACGACTATACTCACCCAGTTGTTTTTTGAGCGCGCCAGTATAAAACGAATATGAGCAAATATTCCACAACTGAATATGTGCATTATTCACTGATTAAATTTTTAAAAACAGCGTTAAAATAAACACTTAGCTCAGCCAACAACATAAGGGGCTTAGTAAACTAGCGATATCCACTGCCCTCTTTACATGTTAATCACCTGCAGTGTTTTTGCCGCGTAACCAAACCTGACGTCTTACAGTCGGTTGATCGGGTTGGTAGGCTGAAGCGTACAACTTTTATCAATATCGACCACGCACCCTTGATGTCAGCAAAGGTCAGCTACACTCATCTTATGGCGGTGCAAACAAAACACTACTTAAATCAACAAGACGCTGTTGAAAGCATTTTTGTGTAGGGGTGAGAGTGTTTTTTTGTAATAACACGATAGCGATTCAAGGCTCAGAGGGCTTCAATGAAAAAATTCAAACCCCAAGCGATATCATTGGCATTTGTGCTCGCGCTAATAGTCGGTGTCTTTCTAATTCAATCGAGTAAAAATACCGTCAATAACTTTCCCTATCTTGAATACGGCGGCGAGCCTGTTCCAGACTTCAATCAATATGAGCGAGTACAAGACAAAAAGCGCGCCTTTTTTAATTATTTAACCCCCGTTATTGTTGCCCAAAATGAATACATTTCTTCGGTTAGAACACTAATTAGAGCACTTCAAACTTTACATTTAGCGGATCAATCACTCACGACACGTCAACAAAAAGAATTAGACTGGCTCATCACAGAGTACCGGGTGAAAGACATCGAAGCGCCCGAGGAGATATTCACTAAGTTATTACGCCGGGTTGACGTGATTCCCGCAGAATTAGTTTTGGTGCAAACCGCCAACGAATCAGCTTGGGGCACCTCTCGCTTCGCGCAAGAAGGCTATAACTTTTTTGGCATTTGGTGTTTTGACAAAGGCTGTGGCTTTGTGCCCACCAAACGCAATGAAGGCGCTGCCCATGAAGTCGCAAAATTTGATGACTTAAATGAAGCCATGTATGCCTACATGCGAAACCTAAACAGCCATCCTGCCTACACAGAACTTCGCGCTATTCGTTCAGCCTTAAAAAAGAGCGACAAAAAAGTGACTGCTAACGCTCTGGCAGCGGGATTAATCAATTATTCAGAACGACGAGAAGCATACATTGAAGAGATACGCATGATGATCAGAGTGAATCAAAAGTTCATGTCTTCACAAGAGGGTTAAGGCTTTGGCACCGTTACAAACCATAAAGCACTGAATGTAAATAGCGCTTTTGCAATGCTCAACTATCTAGCACCTTCCTTATTCAACAAGATAAATGCGCTTAACTCAGGGCCGCTTCCGAGACTACAAGGCGAAACGCTCCTTAAACAAACTCGTCTGACGACGGGACACCTCCACTTTGGCACCACTTTGCATGGTGAGTTCTAATCCGCCAGAACTGCAAGCTTGTACGTAATTGACCTTGTCTAATTGCACAACGTGACTTCTGCTTACCCGAAAAAAATGCTTTTCGGGCAAACGTTTTTCAATTTGTGCCAAGGTTTTATGTAACATCGGATGCTTATTGTCAAAATGCACTTGGGTGTAATTTCCCAATGACTCGAAACGCTCTACTTGAGCCAATGGAATTAACCAACATTGCCTTCCGTCTTTAACAAAAAAACGCTGCTCCATGGTCATTAACTCATCTGCTGAATCCTGCATATCAGTCGCGTCATCAACAGATAAACGTTCACACGCTTTGGTCAAACGAGCTTGGGTAATAGGCTTCATTAAATAATCAACCGCGTTATTATCAAAAGCGTCTAGCGCATATTGTTCGAAGGCAGTGGTAAAAATAACTTTTGGCGCAGGCATTAATTCTGTCAGCAACTCAAAGCCATTACCGTCAGGCAAATTAATGTCTAAAAAAATCACATCGACTTTGTGTTGCTGCAAATACGCCCGGGCACTTGCAAGGTTTTCAGATTCAGCGACCAGCTCAATATTGTGAATATTCGCTAATTGAGACTTTAATTCTAGGCGTCCTAACCTAGAATCTTCAACTATCATTGCGCGCAACATTTGGCTTCCTCTAGTACAATTTTCGCTGAAACTAAGTGTTTATTTTCAGATATGGTAAAACGCGCTTTATCGTTAAATAACAAATGCAATCGTTGCTGAATGTTGGTTAGGCCAAGACGCGTAGAACTATCGCTTGAGATAATGCTACCAGGGTTAGTCACTTCAAGGATCAAACTGTGATTGGCCGTAACATGGATGCTAATTACGCCACCTGTAGCGCTGTTGCCAATACCATGTTTAATGGCATTTTCTACTAATAACTGCAGTGACAAACAAGGCACATTCCAATGCGCTAGTCTATCCCCACTTATATGCCAAACGACTTCTAATCTTTGTTCAAATTGCAGCATGTTTAACTTGATAAAACTCTTAGTTAATTCAATTTCTTGTTCTAACGGCCACAGTTTATCTTGCTTGGTCTGTAAGCTTACCCGCAAAACATCCGAAAGTAGCGCAAGGCTATCTCTGGCTTTATCGGCATCTTCTAAAATTAACGCGCGAATATTGTTAATCGCGTTAAACATAAAGTGAGGATTGAGCTGATTGAGCAGCAAATCCATCTGACTTGTCGCCAGTTGTTCTCTTAATTGTGTTTCTCGAACATAGGCCAGCCTCAAAGATTTTTGACGCTTAATGAGTAGGTAAACGGCTGACCAACAAAGCAAAAACAGCAATATATTTGGGTACGAGATTAATAATTGCAACAGCGCCACATTGCTTTGTTGACCGAATAAAAACGCTTGGTTAGGCAATAAAACCAAACCGATAATCACGATTGCAGCCAGCGACGCTATCACACTTCCAAGAACAGCTTGGCCGATGCCTTTGGGTAAGGAGTCTGTTTCGCGGTCTCGATAAAAACGACGTAACACACCAGAGGCAACCATCATTGAGACAAACAAGCTAAGAGAATTGATTAACTCGCCAAATTTAAAATGACTAAAATAACCTCGTGCAAACAAGTTGAGCAGCGTTAAGCTGCCCCAAATGCTTAACTGTATGCCCCAAAACGTGAAGGGTATTCTCATAGTTGTGCTAACCAAAGGCTTATATCCTTAACCACTTCAGGCGATACAGTGGTATCAATAGATGCATACTCAGCAGGCAAACCTGTATCCGCCGGCTGCAATAAGTGGTTCAAATTCGGATAAATCTTATAGCTTAACCACTGTTTATCAATAGATTGGATGAATCCATCAATATTTTTTTGCGCTGGCACTTGCAGATCTTTGCCACCACCAATGACGAAGGAAGGAACGCTGATTTGAGTTAAAAATGTTTTCGGGTCTGTTTTGATAAAATATTGCATCCATGGTGAGCTTAACTGTGCCAATTGCCCCTCTATTTGTGTTGTCGACATACCACTTTGAGCAAGCAATTGTTTTAGCTCTTGCGCTGGCGTATCGTTAACCACTGCAGCGATAATTTTGCGTTGCTGCACATCATCTTTTTCAAGTTGCGAGCTATCTTGCCCCTGCACTTTTTGAATGAGGTATGACTGATCAATCAGTATTTGCCCACCAGTGGTACTTGGCCCTGCAAGTGAAACAAAAAAATCTGCTTTCTCGTAATCCTTATTTGCCATGGCAATTGCGGCAATTAGGCTTCCCTCACTATGCCCTACATAACCTAATTTACTTTGCGCAAAACGGGGGTCAGAGTGCATAAACCTCAGGGCCGCTTCGGCATCGCTGGCAAAATCCATACTCGTAGCGGTAGCAAAGACACCACCAGACTCCCCGACACCTCTATCATCAAATCTGAGCACGGCAATGCCACTTTTTGTCAATAAATCAGCCAAAACAGCGTATAGCTTGTGACCAAAAACGTCTCCATCTCGTTCAGTCGGACCAGAACCTGATACGATTATTACACCATGTTTTATGGGGCCGTTAGGAATCGATAAGGTACCCGCTAAATGATGTCCGACTCGATGATTTTTAAAGCTCACTTGCTCAACGCTATAATGTGGTGAAAGGCTTGGATCCTGGGGTTTAGCTTTGCGCACAGCAGCAGTTTGTGTTTTGACCAAAGTAACAGGCGCGTGAAAACCTCCCTGCTGATATTCGCCTTTAATTTCTCCATTCACTAGTTCTCCTCGATATTGAATACCCGCGGCAGTCAGCACTAGCGTAAGGGCGTTACCTTCTTGGCTTACATCATCAAAATCCAAGCCAAATTGATTTTGCGCAGGCACATCTAATGATGCCTCCAAACCATCCGATGATTGCTTAAAGTTAAAGACAAATTCGACACTTTGCTGCTCACTTACTTGCAGTATGCCCCGCCAATGCCCCTCAAAAACAGGCGTTTGAACAACTGCACCCGTGTGTTTGGCTGGCATAATAGTTTGAGTGCCAGAAGCAAACGATTCGCCCGTGTAAGCCAAAGCCATGCAACTAGATAACAATGTAGCGCTAAAATATTTTAAAAAGGGTTTCATTTTGTTTCTCCGTGATTGAGTTGCCCTAATCTAAAACACGCACAAACTTACAGACCGCTTTTTATATAAGCGGTCGTTTAATCATGTAAACGGTATGGATATGAATTGCGAAGTCAGAGGCAATGAAAATAGAGAAGCGAGAAAAGCTGATTAAATAATGTCATTCGGTCGCATTTTAAGGCTTGCTAGCAAGAGCAAATATCCGTGTCGCTGCCCTTTTGATTTATACAGATACCATGCTTAGTTTGTTTTGAATCCCAAAGAACACCAACAAGTAACAACGCTGTTTTTGACTCACCCATTTTCGCATCAAAACCCATCAAATTTTGCCGTCTCACTCCTGTTAAATTGGTGCAATTTCGGCCAAATCAGTGCAAATAATAGTCATATTTTGTTTCATAAGCCTTAAAGACAGACCAATTAGTCCATATTTAAAGGCCGCAACTCAAGCTACTCAATTTGGCATGCTTCCTGTTAAGTGAATTTTGAGCAACGAACTCAAACTTAAAATAGGAAACTTATGAAATTACGACTTTTTACTGCTGTAACATTAACCCTTTGGAGTGCAATCAGTTTTGGAGCTAATTGTGTTTATAATTGTCCCACCGGAGTATCGGGCCAGGTGGTAACACGTTCTATCTACACGCTAAGCAATAATGCCAACACAAAATTCGCCGACTGGGTTGCATATCATGTAACACCCTCCACCATTAATGGACCGACACGTTCTCGTAATTGGAAAGCTGACCCCAATATTGCGTCATCAAATACCTTAGAGCCAGCTGATTACACTGATGCAAATGCAATATTAAAAACTGACAGAGGCCATCAAGTCCCCCTTGCCTCATTCAGCAACACAGCAGATTGGGCAACCTTAAATTACCTTTCCAACATTACCCCTCAAGCATCAAATTTGAATCAAGGTCCTTGGGTTGATTTAGAGACCGCAGTGCGAGACTTAGTGGCGACAGGACAAGATGTGTATGTCGTTAGCGGGCCGTTGTACGAATGGAACTTTGGCACCCTGCCCCAAGCGGATGAAAGCCATACAATACCTAGCGGTTATTTTAAAGTCGTGATTACAGATGTGAACGGCTGGGTAGAAGCATCCGCGTTTATCATGGAACAAAATGCAGCGCGCTCTGATGATTTTTGCGACGCTGAAGTGACTATCAATTCTGTCGAATCCCGTTC
This sequence comes from Flavobacterium sp. W21_SRS_FM6, assembly GCF_052119645.1. Taxonomy (NCBI): domain Bacteria; kingdom Pseudomonadati; phylum Bacteroidota; class Flavobacteriia; order Flavobacteriales; family Flavobacteriaceae; genus Flavobacterium; species Flavobacterium sp. W21_SRS_FM6. The sequence goes on along the minus strand of NZ_JBGQOM010000009.1, from coordinate 2,474 downwards.
GGGATTGAATATCATGCCCTCCTTACCTTCCTATAAAGAAAGTGCAGTAGAAGGCCAATTGGGAGGCTTAACCAGCGCCCTTGGCTGTAATTAAACGAGTTGGTCTAACACGTGTTAGACCGCTTCAGCCTTAGCACTTTCGCTCACTATCGGCACTACGTTTCAAGCATAATAATTTGTGGTTGGCTAGTGCTCTTTTTGTCAATCGTTCTTTCATTTCTTGGCCCAATAAACTGCATAAACTTTCAACAATTTTATCAGTATCCGTTCAACCTAATATTCACTTCTTCGTTGTAGTTTTGCTCAATTTTCATGTCTTTTAATCCCCAAAGTAAATCATTCATATAGTGTGGCGGCTGCCTGCAGCCATTAGGCCGCGCTTACTGAGTGATAACGAAGAGGACTAAGACACTGAATCGTATCAATGAAATAAATCGCCCGTAGGGTCGCTTGCGAGGCGTCCCCTTTGGGGTTCCGATTTATGTAATTTACGCGATTATGGGTTGTGTCATTGGGGTCTTACTGCCTTTCGCGGCGAGCGAACCTTGCGGGAGCATAGTGCTTTAATAATCAAACAGGCCACGAAGCTATTATTCACCAAGCAGTAATGGTTGCTAAAGACATAAGACAAACACAGGATATTACTGAGAAGTCTCAGTAATATCCGTGCTTAAAGGTAATTAATATTCACAAAATGCTTTTTAACTTACTGTTTGTGTGGCAGATTATCGTAAATTAGTATGTGTAGACGCTGGTGTGTTACTGAGACTTCTACATAATAAGCGTTAGGCACTGAACTGAGTTGAGCAGACATGGTTGATCAACCAAAGAAATTTATTTCTGAAACTTTGCTACCTGATTACCCGCCAAAAGTACCTTTGCTTAAAGCGAATTGGTCGGGGCTCGCTTTCGATCGTAATGTTCATTCTGATCTGGCTCCAGCTAACGTATGGGATGCGTTATTGTCGTTTGAGGATAATAGCGAAGTTGCAGTCATTTCATTCAGAGATCTGGAGATGGATATATTACCTGTATTTGTTCAGCCTGACCGTGAATCGCTCTTAGCATATTTAGGTCATGATTTTCGTTTTACAGCAGATCACTATGTCTTTTCTCAAGAGCAAAACTGGATTTGTAGGTTAGATCAAGATGTTACACTTATCGCAGGTGAAACTAAGTTGATTCAGCAATTAGTAAACTGTTGTGATGGATTTGAATCTGTGATGAAAATAATGTCTCATGACTTTGATTCAGGGCCTAATGATGAGTGTGGTTTGGAAAAATATTTAATAAATTTGACTCGAGGGCTCATAAATCGTGCCTAACAATACGCATCACTCGCTCCCGTTGGTCACTGGGACGCCAAACCCGCTATCGCGTTTTTGTCGCCCGTGTGCTTCGAGTTGAGGCTGTAGAAAAAGGTCGGAGCCAAAAAAACATCGTGTTCTACGTTAAATTTATTTTCTGTTTGATGGTTTGACCTATCCAGATTTCACGTAGCAACGCGTTTTAAAAGGTTATTTTGGCTGATTTTGTTGTTTAATTTTAAGTTGAGGGTTTTTCTACACCCTCGTTAGGTTTACTAATCAACTAAGGACAGAAAATTGAATTATTCAAACTGGTTAAAAAAGACATTTCCTAAATTTGGTGATACTTCAGAGGAAACAGTTCACTCATATATCAGTGAAGCAAAATCTAGTAGTCAACTGTTGAGGGAGTTCATAAAAGTATTAGGCTTTTTACTTTTCGTTATACCATTTAATTTGTTTCTTTTGGCTTCAGGGGTTCAGTCGCCATTATACTGGGTGTTCCTGCTAGCATCTTTCTTAGTTGGTAGCTTTGTTTCTCTCTATTGTGATCAGCTATTAATTAAAAAGCGTTTACGCAAAATAGTTGCATCAACGTAAACCATACAAAAACATCATGGTGGGAATTTTCTCGCTGAAACAGCGCTCCTAAAATCCCCAGAGATCAAGGGGTCAGAGGATCAAGGGGTCAGAGTCGTTGAAAATCCAAAGACCCTGTGAACAACATTGTTGATTTTAATTCGATGGACGGTCTGACACGGGACAAGCGGAGAGAGGGATTCATTCGTATCATCCATGATACTCACCCTTCGGGCAGCCTGCGGCTGTGCTAATCGCTCCCGGCGATTTGTGCGAAGATACGTCCGTGTATTTCGTCGCTTCGCGACCAGCCTTCGGCTGTCCAAATTTGTTCCAGACACATTTGTCGAACCGCGAGGTTGCTCATCTCGAATCTAATCCGCTTAAACAAAAAAGGCCCTGCGAACTGCGCAGGGCCTTTTTTGCTTAATTGGCGGAGAGAGAGGGATTCGAACCCTCGTTAGGTTTAACCCTAAACACACTTTCCAGGCGTGCGCCTTCAGCCACTCAGCCACCTCTCCAAATTTTTACTCTACTCTTCGATTTAATCCCAGAGTTAACACGTCCATGATGATCTGCACCCGGATT
>NZ_JBGQOM010000008.1:0-225354 GCF_052119645.1 Flavobacterium sp. W21_SRS_FM6 | reverse complement strand
ACCTAACAAAGTGCATATAATGAAAAGCCAGCAAAAAATGCTGGCTTAAAACCGTCAACTTATTTTAGGACGGGACATCTACACCCCATTTTCTGTTATCAAAATTTAAGAAATCGTTTTTTTGTAAATTTTACTTATGAATTATGTTTTTAAGCAATGTGGCTCAATTGACGCTGTTTTAGCGTGAAGTACTGCAAGTAAATAAATACACAAAAAGAAGCGTAGTGTATTGAAAAAAATTGATAATATTTAGGTGTTTAGCTAGCTGAAAACGATTTACATGTTAAGCTTTAGCTACGTTAGTAAAATTAAGCGAATTATTTGTGGCAACTGTAGGTATTAAAGATATTGCAGCCCTTGCAAAAGTCTCTCCCGCAACCGTTTCTAGGGTACTTAGCTCGCCAGAGCTCGTATCAAAAAAAACCTTGAATAAGGTTAAAAAGATAGTAGATGAAATGGGCTATCGACCTAATCGCATTGGTGCCAGCTTGCGAACCCGTAAAAGCGGCAATATTGTGGCAATTATTCCTGATATTACTAATCCTGTGAATGCTGGGATTATACGGGCTATCGAGCAGGGCGCACAAAGTGCTGGTTATTCTATTTTGCTCGGTGATACCCAAGGTTTGATCGAGCGTGAACGCCACTACGCTGACCTCGTGAGCTCTGGACAAGCCGACGGAATTTTGCTTTTTGGTTCTCGCATGCCATTTAAGATTGATCCAAATTTGCCTTTGCTTGAGCAGATTCCGCCTATGGTCAACGCTAACGAAAGCATGAATAACGATGAAATTGTGCAAGTTGCAGTCGATAACGTTGCGGCGGCTAGTGCAGCGGTTAATTACCTAATCTCGCAAGGTCATCAACGGATTGCGGCAATAACTGGCCCTATGGATGTACCAAGTTCAAATGAACGTTTAGAAGGTTATATCCTTGCATTACAAAACGCTGGAATTGAGGTGGATAGTAACTTGCAAATTCGGGGTGATTATACGGTTGTATCTGGGGTGAGTAGTGCGGAGCAATTATTGTTACTACGTCAACGTCCTACCGCGATCTTTTGCTTCAATGATGAGATGGCAATTGGGGTAATGAAGTTATTAAAAAAACAAGGCTTTATGATCCCAGAAGATATCTCAGTGATGGGCTTTGACGACATTCATTATGCTGAGTTTGTCACGCCGGCGCTGACCACGGTGCACCAACCATTAAAGGAAATAGGCACGACGTGTATCAATTTATTGTTAGAGCAATTGCGCGGTAATAAAGTCAAGCCGGGTAAACAGTTTTTGCCTTTTGAACTTAAGGTGAGAGCCAGTACAGGGCCCGCACCTCGTCCTTAATAGAGTCAGGCGTGATTGTGCCGGCGTTATCAAGCAAGTGATGTGAGTTCAGCGATAATGTGATGACGGTTGGGATACCGATTAAAATCAACTACATTGCCCTCGATAGCATGATCATCAATCGTCAGCTTTATATGGCCTTTACTCAGCCCTAGCGGATTACGCAGCTCAATTTGATAGTGTGCACCGCGAAACTCACGGCTTATCGATACGGTTTTCCATGTAGGTAATATGCACGGGTCAATCAATAATCCATCGTAATCGGGCCTGATGCCCAGAATATATTGTGTGGCGGCGTAGTAGTTCCACGCTGCAGTTCCGGTTAACCACGAGTTTTTTGCCTCACCAGGGTGTGCTGAATCTTTACCTGCAATCATTTGGCTGTATACATAAGGCTCAGTCTTGTGCAGGTTTTGCACGTCTTGCAAATAAGCGGGAGTTATTTTGCTGAAATATTCATAAGCCTTTTCACCTCGACCTAACATGGCCTCAGCAATCGTGATCCAAGGATTGTTATGGCAAAAAATACCGGCGTTTTCTTTATAACCGGGCGGATAAGAGCTGATTTCACCCAAATATTTGCTGTAACGACTAAACGCGGGTTGGTTTAGCATGATGCCATAATCGGTAACCAGATGTTGTTCGACTGCTTGCATAGCCTGAAGCGGTTTACCTTGCGCTAGGCCGATACCTGCCATGGCACAAAAGCCTTGTGACTCAATAAATATTTTGCCCTCAGTGCATTCGTGACTGCCAATTTTATTGCCCAGCGCATCATAGGCACGCAGATACCATTGACCATCCCAACCATATTGCTCAACGCTAAGACGCATTTTCTCAACATGGCCTAAGCACTTGGCTGCCAGTTCGTCTTTACCGATGCGCTGACACAAATTAACAAACTCTTGGCCATACAGCACAAATTGGCCAGCAATCATCACAGATTCTGCCACATCTGACGCGCCGCGCTGAGTGGTTTGGAAAGACTCATTAGGATCCTCGGAAAAACAATTGAGATTAAGGCAGTCATTCCAATCTGCACGACCGATAAGTGGTAATCCATGCGGGCCCAGATTGTTGATCACATGATTAAAAGCGCGTTCTAGATGGTCAAAATGGTTATGGGTGGCAAGGGCTTGGCCGTCATAAATTACTAATTCATCCAGAATACTAAAGTCGCCAGTTTCCTTAATATAATTAGCCGTAGATAGCACCATCCACATAGGATCATCGTTAAAGTTACCGCCGATATTGGCATTACCTTTTTTGGTTAAGGGTTGGTACTGGTGGTAGGCAGAGCCATCTGTTTTTTGCGTGGCAGATAAATCTAAAATACGTTCTTTGACCTTTTCAGGCACCATGTGTGCAAAGCCTATAGTGTCTTGATTTGAATCCCTAAAGCCCATGCCTCGACCAATGCCAGACTCATAAAAAGACGCGCTGCGTGACAAGTTAAAAGTCACCATGTTTTGGTACTGGTTCCAAATATTTAACGAGCGATTAAAGCGTTCATCTGGTGAATTGACCGTCATTTTATTGAGTAGTGTGTGCCAATAATCGGCCAGTTTTTTTAATTCACTGGCGACTTTTTCAGCACTATCAAATTGACTTTGTAGTAACAAAGCGGGTGCTTTATTAATGACATTTGGCGCTTGCCATTTATGCGCCGACTCGACCTCACAATAGCCTAAAACAAAAATCAGCGTTTTACTTTCCCCTGCCGCAAGTTCACACTTTATATGGTGTGAGGCAATGGGTGACCAACCTCTTGCGAGGGAGTTTTGCATCTTGGCCTTTTCGACCGCTATTGGGCGTTCAAAGCCGCGATAGGGCCCTAAAAACGTTTCTCGATCAGTCTCATAGCCTGCAATCGGCTGATTGACCGAATAAAAGGCATAATGATCTCTGCGTTCACGGTATTCAGTTTTGTGATAAATCGTACTGCCTTCCACTTCCACTTCACCGGTTGACAGATTACGTTGAAAATTAGTTCCGTCGTCTTCGGCATTCCATAAACACCATTCGATAAAAGAAAACAAGTCGATATTTTTGCCGCTATCACTTTGATTCGTAAGGGTCAAACTGTGGACTTCAGCTTTGGTATTAAGGGGGATAAAAGTGGTCAACTCAGTAGCAATGTCATTTTTACGTGCGTAAAAACGGCTGTATCCCATGCCGTGATGACAGCGATATTCATCAAGCTCTGTATGCATAGGGCGGCCAGAGACCGACCATTGCTGTCCATCACAATTAATATAAAAATAACGTCCACCGTTGTCTATCGGCACACTGTTATAACGATAACGGGTTAGGCGACGAAACTTAGGGTCTCGATAAAAGCAGTAACCACCGGCAGTATTTGATATCAAGCCATAAAAACCATCATTGCCAAGGTAGTTGATCCAAGGTGTGGGGGTAAATGGACTGGTTATCACATATTCGAGATGTTGATCATCGAAGTAGCCAAAGTGTTGTTCGTTACTTTTATCTTGATTAAGCATTATTTGTAGTCTCTTGTGGAAGCTTGTCGTACCAATTGCGTTTTAATATCCAAGCACAAATGATGAATATGCTGAGTGTCCATAGGCTTGACCAGCCTTCTTTAATCACCGCAAAAATAGGTAAGGCAACCAAACACGTTTGTGCGACTACCCCTATGACGATATTGAACATGTCTCGCTTAAAATCCCCGTTTGCGGCAAAGTTAGGATCGTCTAACTTAACTGCTAGACGAATGGGCCCCCAAAATCCCCAAGGGTTTACGTTTTTATAAAAGCGTTTTAATAAGGCTTCATCCTCTGGCGGGGTCAGTAAACTGACCCCAATACAGACGGCGCCAGTTATCAGCAGGATCAGTGGGAAGGCATATAGCGCAACCATTTCTCGTGGGACACTAAAGGCAGAGTCGGGAATAAAAGCAATCACAATAAAGCACACTAAACCGGCCAGCATGCTAGTAAAATAGCCATAACCATTTAACCGCCACCAATGCCACTTCAGAACATTCGCAATAGCATAACCAGCCCAAAGACCAGACACTAAAAGTTGCAATATACTATTGATGCTTTCGATATACAGACCAATCACGGTGCTGAGTACCACTACTAGAATCGACACAAGGTAACTGGTATGGATCAACGTTTTGGTATTGGCTTTAGGGTTAATGTAACGCTTGTAAACATCGTTGACTAAATAAGCAGGTACCGCGTTAACAGTTGATGCAAAAGTAGACATAAAAGCGGCGATTAGGCCGGCTAAAACTAAGCCCATAATACCTACAGGGGCAAATTCTAAAATCGCACTCGGTAAAATGTTTTCGAAGTCTAATTGCCCACCTGACATTAAATCTAGTTTGTCGTAATAAACAACTGCCAGTACGGTAAAACCAGCAATCATAAAATATCGAATAGGCATTAAAATGATGGAGACAAAACCGCTCATGAGTGCGCCTTCTCGTGGAGACTTAGTGGCGAGAATCTTTTGCATATCGTAGTTAGGCATTGGACCTGCGGCACTTTTAAAAATACCGTTAAATAAGGTCATCATCACAAAAATACTAAAGAGCGAGAAACCGTCAGACAGAATTTTGTCATTAACTTCAGCGAAGATGCCTTGCCAATCTAAATTTAAGTTCCAAGCGAAGAAGGGATCCATCCAGCCTGCGGGTACGGCTGCTTGAAGGGTTTCTGGTGACACTTGTATCATGGCAACCACACCAATAAATAAGGCAGAGAAGGTCATGATGGAAAACTGCAAAACGTCGGCCCATACTATGCTCATCATGCCACCTAAAATGACGTATAGCGTGGCGATAGACGTAAAAACGATGCCATAGAAATGGGGTACATAGGCCGCTGAAATCGTAAAGGGGAGGTAGGGTGAGACGTTTTCCCACGGAATAAAAATTTCAATGAATTTACCAATACCGACGAAACCATAGGCTAGAAAGCCAAGTGCACCAATTACCGCAAAGGCGATCACCACCATGTGAGATAATTTGCCACTGCGGCCATCACCAAAGCGCGTTCGCATCCATTCCGCGCCAGTCAGCACGTTAGACCGACGTAACCACATCGAAAGATAGACGGCCAGAAATACTTGGTTAAAAACCGGCCATAACCAAGGGATCCATATACTCTTCATGCCGTACACAAAACACAAGGTCACCAACCACATTGTGCCTGAGATATCGAACATGCCTGAGGCATTAGACAAACCCAACAAGTACCACGGCAGCTTTTTACCGCCGACAAAATAGTCGTCCATACTTTGGGCTGCACGTTTTTTTAAATAAAAACCAATGCCTATAATTGCCGCTAAATAAGCCACAATAATAATAAGGTCAACTAAGGCTATCTTCATTTGCTCTTTCCAAGATTGTTAGATACGTCGTCATTACTCAAGGTGTGAATGCTGGCCAATTGCGCAAGCAATGCTTACTCCAGTTGCTCGCGCGCACTATCATAGTCGGTAATGACTTCATAACAACACTGACAAATTTTCTGCAGTAAAATAAAGTATTTTGAAAACGTTTTCAATTTTAATTGTAATTATTTTGTAAATTATCAGTAGTGAATGAGAAGTTTTAGTAAAGTATCAATGTTGTTAATCGAGCGCTATTTTCGTTGAGCATCCAATTAACTCTCTTTTGTCTCTTTAAGTTTCTGATTTATTTGGTTTAAATCTTTTCTTAATCTTTTTACAATAATAGGGCGAGTTGTTGATGTTCTTTATTATCAAAGAGAGAGGATTTACTCCCTAATAAGAATACAAACCAATAAATAGGAAACGTTTTCATTTTAGTGAGGCCTGAATAAGTGGGCTGTGAAGCGATAGTGGAACATCGGTTTTTGTCGTAGAAAGGTGAAGCACAACCTAAAGAAAAAAGGTCGCAGTAACACTGCGACCTTTAAGCTAAAAGTAACGAGGATAGTTAGAAGGTGTAACGTGCACCTAATTGATAACGGGCGCCTAAATCATATAAATCCCATACTTGACGTTCTGAACGGCCATGACTTCGACTGTTTTCTTCGCTTAAGTTCAGACCTTCAAATGACACCGAAAGCTGCTCATTAACTTGATAACTAATTGTAAAATCTAGCTGAGCGTAAGCCTCAACGTAACGGGGGTTTCTTGAGCCTCCACGAGAGGTTTCTGCCAAATATTCATCACGCCAGTTGTAAGCAAGGCGAGTTTGAATATTGTCATTTTCATACATCAGTACGATGTTAGCAGTGTCACTTAAGCCCGTTAAAGCAAATTGTGATACTGCTGGGCTGCCTGTATCGTCAAAACCGATATCACCGTTGACGGTAGTGTAGTTGGCTGCGATGCCAAAACCTGTGTCGGCAAAGAAGTGTTGAGCGGCTAACTCAAAACCGTAAATTTGTGCTTCTTTGTTGTTTACTGGCTTACTGGTTAAAAATACCATTTCTGGATCATCTGCATTGGGAACGACGTCGTAATCAGCAGCTATTTGCTCACCGAAGGTAATGCCTGGCTCATAGTCAGCAATTCCACCTGGAAAATCTTGCGGGTTATCGATGATCACGGTCATGACAAACAAGGAGGTTTCATCTACTGCATAACCTGCTGCTTCAAGTGCAGCCGCTGCTGCTTGGGCTCGAGGGCCTGCGGTTACATCTCTTAAACCAAAATGAGGCTCTTCAACTTGCTCGGTACCAATAAAGTTTTTAACCCGTTTTTCGTAAAAGCCCAGTGATACATAGCTGGTATCAGCAAAATAGTATTCAACTGATAAATCAAAGTTACTTGATTGCAAAGGCACGAGAGCAGGATTAGAAGCCGTAGCGACTGCAGAGCCACCGGTCGAGGCAGGCCCATTAGTGCTGATACCGGTTACGGCTGTTCTGAGCTGATCATAGTTAGCTCTTGCAATGGTTTGACTAAAAGAAGCTCTGGCTTTTAATTCATCAGTGATTGAAATATCAAAATCTAAACTCGGTAACAAATGATCGTAAGAAGTACCGCCTTTGATGGCTGTAATATTATCAGACAAGCGATAGAAATAATCGTTGTTGTCTAACCACTCTATTTGACTGACTTGTAATGAGAACGAGGTAGAGTCAACATCGGTTGTTTCATAGCGAACACCTGCTAAAAAGTGAGTTGGCATATCACCAAGTTCACCTTTTAAAGACACTTGCAAATAAAGGGCGGTAGTATCTTCTTTTACCCGATGGTTTTCACTAAAGTTAGGGTTATAGCTATAATCATGACCGTATTCCTGCGCGGCCCAATCAGCAAGCTCAACCACATTCGAGGTCCAGCCAAATTGGTTTGAACCCGATGTATCATAGTCATCAAATTCTGCCATGATGTTGTAGGGCTGCAATAAACCTTCAGGTACATCCATCGGGTTAGACACGCCCCAATCGCCTAAGGGCATATAGTTTTCTGAATACTTTTGATTGGTTTCCATGGTTCTGGTTTCGACACCAAAATCAAAGCGCCCATCATCAAACTCTAGACTACCGTCTAATTTAAATTGTTTGATATCAGTGGTTTGTGAGTTCCAAAAAGAGCGCATTATTTGACTCCCAATGTCACCCACATCATCTACACCATTGCCATTACCCTTGATACTGTCATTGTTTACTTGGGTTAAAATGGGTAAGTCGCCCTCAAAATTGTAGGTGTTGTACAAACCAATCGGCGTTGCTGTCGCAACGGTTAAGGTCCCCCCCCATTTGCCGCCATCAGGTAAACTTTCCATTGAAGAGTCATGTGCATCTAAGCTAAAAGACAGGTTATCTGTTGCTTGATATTCGAGATTAATACCCAACGACTTTAGCTCATTTGACTGTTTGTAAAGGGTCGCATCGCTGTTGTGATCTTTCGTGCCCCCTACTGCCTCTGATATTACCACCGCGGTCGCTACCGCTTGGTTTGTGTCGAAGGTGACATTGTCAGTGGTGCGGGTAAACCATGAATTTTTAGAGTGTTTTTCTTGGGTTATATCGTTTTTAGCATAGGTGTAATCTACCGTGGCTGTCATGTTGTCGCTAGGTGCCCATTGCAGGGTCAACTGAGCATTGTCGCGAGTACGCTGGGTGTCCCAAGTGTTATAAGAGACGTTATTGGGCATGCCAAACAATTGACCTTCAGCTGGTGCATTTGTCACTGTACCCGTATCACTCATGGCGATAGCACCTTCCTCTCCTAATGGGATCCAAGGGCTCACGCGCCAGTCGTTCATGAGTAAACCCGTTGAACCGCTATCACGTTGTTGGTGACTTACTGTCAAGCCCACACCCCAAGTGGATTCATCATTGGTGAAGCTGAATATACCGGATACCTCGGGCGTGACATCGTTGCCCGTGCGGTTAGTAGTATCAACAATCCCTTTGCCACCTACACTGGCTTGAAAGCCTTCTTTGTCTAGGGGTTTTGCCGTTAAAATATTGATGGTGGCGCCAATGCCGCCAGTGGCAATATTGGCTTTACTGGTTTTATACACTTCAACAGCGCGAACACTTTCTGAGGCTAAATTGGCAAAATCGAATGCACGGCCTGTTCCTTGAAAACCACCATCGCCATCACCGAAAGCACTCGCCGCTGGCATCATTCGGCCATTTAGGGTGATCATGTTTTTGTCTGCGCCGAAACCTCTGACAGTAACTTGTGATCCTTCACCATTGCTGCGGCTGATAGACACACCAGTAATACGTTGTAGAGATTCTGCAAGGTTTGTGTCAGGAAATTTACCAATGTCCTCGGCGGAAATGGCATCGACCACACCCGAAGACTCGCGTTTGGTAAACATTGATTCTTGCATACTTGAACGCATACCACGGACTTGGATTACTTCGGTATCTTCTGTGCTTACTTCTTGTGCCAAGGCAGGCATAACAGTCCCTGTGCCAAGTAATAATGCGATGCTTTGCGTAAGCAATGATTTGCTAAAACGGTTTGGTTTTTTCATATAAATGTGTCCCTGTTATTTTGTTTTACAGTTGATAAAACGAAGCAAATGGCATCTTAGAGCTGATGGGGGATGAAGCTATTTTTACCTTTCCCACTTCGTCAGCGAAAAAAACGGCCCATATAAAAGCTCACGATTTATTTGCGTCTACCTCAAGACGAATGACAGTTACATTTCCACAACATTAATTTCACATTTTCTAAGTTTATTTTTTAAGTGAGTCAGAAAGACGTTTTACGGGATGCTATTGAAAAGCAAGTGGGGGAGAGGGAATTTAAAAAGAATGCTAACTCGGGCTCAGCTTGCAGAAAAGCTTCCACGGAAGATGAATCAAATACAATCGATAAAGCTACTGATCGTTAATCTGCCATCGAGTAAATTAAGCGGCGGCTTAAAATCGCTAGGAATAGCACCAGAGTGTAAGGTGTTTCGACGATATACAACTATTCGATTATAGATTCCACGTTGTTGCTCAATGCACGTAAAAAGAGGGGTGTCACCATTAATATAACCGTCTTTCATTTTTGGCATGTTGGGGCCATCGTTCTCATTTTCTAAGGAGCTAAAATAGGCTGTTTTTCTGCTCTCATCGATGCTTTCAAAGCCTGTTTTACGATGACGATAAAAAGATGTACCGCCTTGCTCGCCATGAAATAAATAATGTACGGCGGCAAGACCGTGTTTATTCAGAGAATCAAAGTGAGGAATACGTTGTAACAACTTAAGTTGAGTGGGTGCAGTGGTAACAACCGAATAATGACAAACCGACAAACTAAGTATCTCACTGGGTAGTTGAAAAAAATCCACCAATGTGGGTGTCAAACAAGCAAGTAAGCACTGTTGATAGGCGAGGGGAGCTTCGGCTCTGTGGCCTGGATAATAGGGCGAGTTTTGGCTAAAGTCCCGAAAACCCGCCTCCTGAATCAAGACCTCAGGCTCAGCTATAAAATTGTCTACTACCAATAATGGTAAGGCCTCATCACCAATAGTATGTTTGGTGATGATCATATTGTCGCTCGGTGTAAGTTGTTGCATCACTTAGTTGCTCGCTTTGCAATAGCGTTCAATAAAGTCCTGATGCATAGGCAATGATTCAGCAACGCTTTTCATGCCGGTACGCATAGAGTTCAAAAATTGATTGAGCTCATTATCAGACATGGTTTTTACAATATGGTGATAAGAGTCAGGAATAAGTCCTTGGCCTAACATCACTTGAGTCCAAGAGTCGACTCTGAATAATTCGTTGGGTTCTTGGTAGGTGTAAGCATTACGCTTAAACAGCTCGATACGATGTTTAAGTGAGTCAGGTACTTCCATGTTTTTGCAATAACGCCAAAATGCACTGTCTTCTCGCTGAGTGACTTTGTAATGCAAAATAATAAAGTCGCGAATTTTCTCTAACTCTTCACTGGTTTCTCGATTGTATTCTTCCACTAGGACAGGGTTGATGCCTTCATATGGAAATAATTTCATCAAGCGTATGATGCCCATCATAACTAAATGAATTGAAGTAGACTCAAGAGGCTCGACAAATCCACTGGCAAGCCCTAAAGCAATACAGTTTTTGTTCCAATGTTTGCGGCGCTTTCCGGTTCTAAATTTTATTTGCAAAGGCTCTGTTAAGGTTTGTCCTTCAATATTGTCAAGTAGGCGCAGGCGTGCAGCATCATCAGATAGATACTTGCTACAATAAACAATGCCATTACCCACACGATGTTGCAGTGGTATACGCCATTGCCATCCACTGTCATGGGCGATGGCTCTGGTATAGGGCGGCGCGGGACTAACAGAAGCTGTTTGGACGGCCAACGCACTGTCGCACGGTAACCAGTGTGACCAATCTTCATAACCCGTGTTGAGGGTTTGTTCAATTAACAGGCCTCTAAAACCGCTGCAGTCAATAAATAGATCTCCTTCGATCAAGGCGCCACTATCTAATTGCAAGCCGGTGATAAATCCACTGCCGTTAGTCGCTTGATTGACTTGGACAATTTTACCTTCAACTCGTTTAACTTGGCGTGCTTCGCTAAATTCTCTTAAAAACGAGGCATAACGACTGGCCTCAAGATGGTAGGCAAAATTAATTTTTGATTTGTCGGAGGTCGCAAAACGGCCCATTTTAGCTGCTTGCAATTCAATACAATAATCACCGTACTCTGCATCGTGACCCTGTTGTTTACCATGCAGCCAAAAATGCACGAATTCAGCTAAATAACTGCTTTTGCCGGTTACCCCAAATGAATGGATATATTTCTGGTCGATATTCCCCCAGTTTTCAAATGAGATCCCTAATTTGAATGTCGAGGAGGTTGCGCGCATAAAGTCTTGTTCGTTAATACCTAATAACTTATGGAATGTGCGCATTGGCGGGATCGTGGCTTCGCCCACGCCTATCGTGCTAATTTGATCAGACTCAATCAAGGTAATGTCTACAGTGCCGGCAAGCTGTTTTGCCATAGCAGCAGCGGCAATCCAACCTGCGGTGCCGCCTCCTGCAATAATCACTCGTTTTTTTTGTGCTTGATTCAAGCTTAACTCCTGAAATATTTTGCTTATCGATTTAACTGGTTAAGCAGTTGTGCTCTTAAACGCCGGGCTGTTAATGGCTCAATCTTACCCAACACGCCTTGGGCAGCTTCGGGCAAATGACTGGCTGCATGATTGGCATCGGCAAAAATGTAATAATCAAAAATTGCTTTCCAAGCCTTTTTTTCATGGGCAGGGCAATCTCTAATACTCAGTAGTGCATGGGTAAGTGCATCGTTGGCTTGTCCGCGGTAAATGGGGCTGGTATTCCACCAATAATTAACGAGCACGTTAAAGGTGCTGAGTGCTTCGACTTGATGCCACCACATACTTGGTAGAAATAGGGCGTCGCCAGGTTCAAGCTCGGCAATTTGGCCCATTTCGATGGCCTCGGCAAACCGCGGGTATTTGTCAAAATCGGGCCGGTTAAAATCCACCATGCTGATCACTTGGCCACCGGGTGTGGGCTCAAGTGGGCCAGGGTACAAGTTATTAATTTGCTCTGGTGGAAATAAGGTGAAGCGGCGTTTTCCGGCCACGCAACACGCAATGTTACTTTGTGCATCAAAATGGCAGGAAACTAAGGTTTTATTACCAATCCAGATACTAGCGATTAAATCAGCGTCTTTTGCACTTAAAGATAAAAAGGCGTCTTCATGAAAGTCGAGGGTGTTTTCTGCTTTTAAGCTAGGAAAATGCCAATCAATGCGCTTAGAAGCCACGTATAATGAAGTGGGCTTATCTTGTGTTTTATTCATTAAAATGGCGTCTAACATCTCATCGAGTTGAGATTTCTTATTAGAAAAATTTAACTGAGTTACCGATTCATCATAGGCAAAGCGGCCGTTAATCTCTGGCTCGCCCACATAAACCCCCGTAGGTTTGCCATTGTAATGGGATTTCAAATACGCTATTACGGTCTCATCAGACTCAAGGCCTTTTTTCACTAAAGGCCAGTGTGTGACTAACCCTTTTAAAATAACAGGTTCAGTTCGACAGGTAAGTTCAGCCTTTATCTGGTTGAGATCGTGGGCATCAATAACTGGGGTCATTCGTGTGATAGTGTTCATTGGTCTCGATTACAAATAATAGCGTGCAAATCTTAAGGTTAAATTCATTTATTATTTTTGATGGCTATCAATTTTTTAACATTGTTAAGTGAGCTCGCAATAAAAAAAGCGGCCTTGAGATAGGAACTTTGGTTTAAAGCCTGCAATTGCTCGCCACTCAATGCAGCCAATTTTTCTGTGCTAATCGTATAATTACCATGCAGTTTATGCTGTTCACCGTTATTGAGGGTTATGTCTAGCTCAACAGGCTCAATCAAATCCATTTCAGTAAAGGCCGTAAGCATATTCTCAGTCTCTGTCATGCCATGGTAAATCGTCAGCAGTAAGGAATTAATGTGCTCTAGGTAAGGGCTGTTACCACCGTGCTCAAGAAATACCGGGATCCCCGCTTCTTTGTCAATTTTGGGGCTTTGCATATCAACGTGTACCACTGGTGCTTGATCTGAACCACCTCGATTAGATTGATCTTGAAAGCCAATCAAAAAGGGCCCCTTGGCCATTACCGCCGGGATAACTTCAGCCTGCCAAGTATGATTTGCTGAGTTCAAAAATAAATTTTCATCTTTATTAAACCCGAGCATGGCAACCAATTGAAAGCGATGAGTGGCCGGATCTTTTCTAAAAAATAAGGGATAAACTCGTTGCATGGCTTCTAATTCTGTCGAGAACGTCAGCGCAGTGTTCACATTATCGCCAAATTCTGCTTTAAATAATGGGCTGACTTTTAAGTCGTGATGGCTCACGTTATCAAGTAGTACATGTTGCGCCATGGTTGTTATCATTCCTTAACTATTTTTTGCTCGCTGTTATGCATTTTTAGCACTTCAAGCACAGAGAAGCTTAAATTAAAACGGATAAAAAAGCCGCTGACGTCAGCGGCTTCTACTATTTTTAACACATTGTTAAATTAGAGTTAAACACTAATTTTTAAAAGGTGTAACGGGCACCAACTTGATAACGCGCGCCTAAATCATACAAATCCCAGATTTGACGCTCTGAACGTGCATGGCTGCGGCTGTCTTCACCCGTTAAGTTCAAACCTTCGAATGATACCGTTAACTGCTCGCTTACTTCGTAGCTTACGTTGAAGTCAATTTGTGAATAGGCCTCAACAAAACGTGGGTTTCTTGAACTACCACGTGATGTTTCAGCGAGGTACTCATCACGCCAGTTATAAGCTAAACGTGCTTGGATACCATCTTTTTCATACATCAATACGACGTTGGCGGTATCACTTAAACCGGTTAACGCAAACTGTGACACACTTGGGCTACCAGTCACGTCAAAACCAATATCCCCATTTACGGTGGTGTAGTTAGCCGCTAAACCAAACCCTGTATCACCAAAGAAATGTTGGCCTGCAATTTCAAAACCATAAATATTTGCGTCTTTATTGTTCACCGGTTTGCTGGTTAAGAACAAGGTCTGTGGATCAGTAGAGTTAGGAATGACATCGTAATCAGCTGCGATTTGCTCACCAAAAGAAATGCCAGGTACATAGTCAGCTGCGCCACCCGGGAAAGCATCTGGGTTATCAATAATAACCGTCATAACAAAAAGAGATGTTTCGTCAACAGCGTAACCGCCTTCAACTAAAGCGTCTCTGGCTGCTAAGGCACGAGGACCATTAGTGACATCGCGTAAATCAAAGTGATTTTCGTCTACTTGCTCTGTGCCAATAAAGTTTTTAACTCGCTTATCGTAAAAACCTATAGATACGTAGCTAGTATCATCAAAGTAATACTCAGCCGAGAGGTCGAAGTTACTAGAGTGCAAAGGTACCAACAGCGGGTTAGAGGCATTACCTGTGGGAGAACCACCGGTTAACGTGGGTCCATTCGTACCAAGGCCTGTTACCGCTGTTCTAAGTTGGTCGTAGTTAGCGCGAGCAATAGTTTGGCTAAATGACGCACGGGCTTTTAATTCGTCAGTTAGCGTAATATCAAAATCTAAACTAGGAAGAAGATGATCATAACTGTTTTTCGCCGCTAAAGCTGTCGCTTCGTTAGAACGAGTGGTGTTAAAGTCGTTGTTATCCAACCAGTTAATTGCGGTTGGAACCAAAACAAACGAAGTGGATTTAGAATCAGTGGTTTCATAGCGAACACCGGCTAAAAAGTTCACAGGCATGCCACCGAGTTCAGATTGCAGCGCGATCTGTACATAAATGGCACTGGTGTCTTCTTCAACTTTGTGGTTCTCACTGAAATTAGGGTTGTAGCTGTAATCGTGACCGTATTCTTGTGCAGCCCAATCAGCTAAAGCATAGATATCGCCCGCTGTTTTTGCACGCCAGCCGAATTGATCAGAGCCAGAAGTGTCATAATCTTCGAACTCGGCCATGATATTAAATTCTTCGAGCAATCCGTCTGGTACATCACGCGGATTACTGACGCCCCAATCACCTAAGGCCATGTAGTTTTCTGACCAGTGCTGGTTCATCTCAGAGGAGCGAGTTTCGACACCAAAGTCAAAACGACCTTCATCAAACTCAATACTGCCGTCTAGTTTGATCTGGGTAATATCATTTGCTTGCGAGGAGTAATAGCTGCGCATAACTTGGCTACCCACATCGCCAACATCAGCAACACCGTTATTGTTTCCTTTTTCAGAGTCATTGATAATCAAATCAATGCCAGGCAATTTGGTGCTGAAATCGAGTGTTTGATAGAAACCAATTGGGGTTGCGGTCGCCATTTGTAAGCTACTACCACCGAAAGCCGCGTCAGGATTACTCTCCATAGACGAGTCGTGGGCATCCAATACTAATTTGAAGCTATCGTTAACATGATACTCAAGATTAATACCCAAAGATTTTAGGGTGTTGGTTTGCTCGTTGATTTGAGCATCGCTGTTGTTATCTTTCGTACCGATGCGCACTGGGTTGCCATTGGCGTCGAGTACTGGTTCACCGTTGGCATCAGTTTTGATACCACTGACATCTTCAGAAATTAGAATAGCCGTAGCAACCGACTGGTCAGTGTCAAAAACAACCTTGTCAGAGGTCCTGTTGAACCACATGTTTTTAGAATTGACAGTGTTTGCAATATTGTTTTTGGCGTAGGTGTAGTCAACAGTAGCAGTAAAGTCTTCGCTAGGCGCAAATTGCAGCGTCAGTTGAGCGTTGTCACGCACTCGTTGAGTATCAATAATGTTGTATGAAGCATTATTTGGCATCGCAAATAACTGACCTGCAGCAGGCGCGTTGGTTACCGTAGCGGTATCCGTCAATGCAATAGCGCCAGGCTGTCCAATAGGAATCCATTCACTCACACGCCAGTCGTTTTCTAAAAACGCGGTAGAGCCACTATCACGTTCTTGATGGCTAACCGTCAGGCCAACGCCCCACGTCGCATCGTCATTGGCATAACTGATGATACCAGATATTTCAGGGGTAATGTCTGAGCCAGTGCGGTTAGTAGTGTCACTGACTGCTTTTGCCCCAATACTTGCTTTAAAGCCTTCACCTTGAGAGAGGGGTTTGGCGGTAATGACGTTGATCGTTGCACCTATACCACCTGTGGCAATGTTAGCCTTACTGGTTTTGTATACTTCAACTGCGCGAATACTTTCAGAGGCTAAGTTGGCAAAATCAAAGGCCCTTGACGTCCCTTGGTTGCCAGCAAAAGCACTGGCCGCTGGCATTGTACGACCATTGAGGGTAATCATGTTTTTGTCAGCACCAAAACCGCGCACCGTAACTTGTGAGCCTTCGCCATTTTCACGGCTGATTGAAACACCCGTTATACGTTGTAAAGATTCTGCAAGGTTAGTATCAGGGAATTTACCGATATCTTCTGCTGAAATAGCATCAACTACCCCAGCTGATTCACGCTTAACGCTCATTGATTCTTGCATACTTGAGCGTAATCCACGTACTTGAATTACCTCTGTATCATCAGAGATGGGCGCTTCTTGTGCCAAAAGAGGCGTCATCACTGACGCACCGAGCATTAAACTGATGCTTTTGGCAAGTAGCGTTTTATTAAATTTATTATTTGAGTTCATAGTGTAGTGGCCTTTTGTGTTCCTGTTTATTGAATCAAAATAGAATCGCTTACAAAATAGTTCGTCAGTCCAATGAATATGTTTCTGTAAACGTTTTCATAAAATAAGGTTATGTTACGGAAGTGTCAATAGAAGTTTGTGCTTAAAATTAACAAAGTGTTAACGTTTTTTGTTTGAGAGGCTGTTTTCTGACTCATCATATTATTCTGCTGTGTCACTAGTAAAACAGTGAAATTAAGTAAATTGATGTGCTGACGTTAGCTGAAATTTGTTGGAATAACAGAGCATTAGAAAAAATCTGTTAACTAAAATTAAAAAACATAACTAAAAACGTTTTCATGGTTTAGCACACAGGAAAAATAAGTGCTTTTTACCTTGTTTAATGAACTAGGTTTATTGCCACTCGTAAAAATTGAATATAGGGCAGGAGTTTATTTAATTTACCTAATGTTCAGATATAAGTTGCTGGTAAGGTATTGGTTTGTAATACATAGTAGGGCGAAGGGTAAAGGTATTTATTAGGCTTTAGCCGTGAATACAACTATGGTTGAATTTGATTTTACAATGATACGAGGTGAATGAGTGGAAGATTCGTTTGAAGCCCTATTTAGAACTGACTATATGCCTCATGGCCACTGCTATTGGTGGTCTCCTGAAATTCTCTGGCTGAACGTCATTTCTGATGTATTTATTGCCCTAGCGTATTTTTCAATTCCTATCGCTATTTATTATTTTGTTAAAAAGCGTCCAGGTCTTGAATTTAAAGGAATTTTCATACTTTTTTCCTTATTTATTTTGTGTTGTGGAATTACCCATTTAATTAGTATCGTGGTGATATGGCACGGCACTTACGGCATTCACGGATTGGCAAAAGCCCTCACTGCAATTATTTCCTGTTTTACTGCGTATGCTGTCTATAAGTCGATACCAAAATTCCTGAAGATCCCCTCACCGAATGAATTGGTTGAAGCCCTTGAACAAGTTGGGAACGAAAAGCTCGCTCGTTTGCAACTCGAAAATCAAAAACAACAAGATGTGTTACTGCGCGAATCGACTGAAAATGCCCACATTGGTATTTTGGTAGTAGATAATAACGGTCTTATTTTGGTGGCAAACAGTGCGGTTTGCCAAATCTTTGAGTATGAAAAACAGGAGTTAGAAGGGCAAAACGTGAGTGTGTTGGTTGCGTCAGAAATGGCGCCAATTCACCCAAACCTGATTAAGAGCTTTTTTCAAAACCCTGAAATTAATAAAAACATGGCTTCTGGCCGGCGGGTTTATGGGGTAACTAAACTAGGGAAAAAAATTCCGATCGAAATCGTATTGCGCCATCGAGTACAGGATCGAGGACCAGTAGTGTATGCCAGTATTACCGATATTTCTGAGCGTTTAGCAGCGCAGGCAGCGCTGGAAAAAAGTGAAAAGATTACGCGGGATATTATCGATAGCTTACCCATTGGTTTACACATGTTTGAGCTGGAAAACGATGAATTTATCCTTAAAGGCTATAATCCTGCTGCTGACAAAATCTTGGGGATGGATAACAGTATTTTTATTGGAAAAACTTTAACTGAAGCGTTTCCTGATGTAGCCAATTCAGACATCGAAGCACGTTACCGAACCATACTCGAAACGGGAGAAGCCCAAGTCAATGATGTAATTAACTATGCTGATGATCAAGTAACAGGTACCTTTCTAAATCACACTTTCAAAAGCGGTCCCAATACCCTCATTGTGTTGTTTCAAGATGTCACCCAACAGAAAAAAGCCGAAAGGGATGTGATTGAAAAGGAGAATTTTATACGCCGAGCTTTTGATTCATCATTAACCGGGGTTTACGTTTTTGACCATCATAGTCACAGCACGACCTTTATCAATGAAAGTTATACCCGATTGACTGGCTTTACCTTAGATGAAATCAATGAGATGTCAGCTGAAGAATTTATGACACTTATTCATCCTTCTGATCATGAACAATTTATCGAATTTATGTGGCGTATTCCCAATAATATCGACGGTAATGATAGTTTGACCTTAGAGTATCGTTTTAAACACAAACAAGGGCATTGGGTCTGGTGTTTAGCGCAGAACACGGTATTTGAGCGAACTACTTCAGGCGAGGTTAGTCTTGTAATGGGCAGTTTTTTAGATATTAGCCCGATGAAGTTGATGCAACAAAATCTTATTGCACTTAAAGAGACCGCTGAAAAAGCCAACACCATTAAAAGTGAGTTTTTGGCAAATATGAGTCATGAAATTAGAACCCCAATGAATGCTATTTTGGGTTTGACATATTTGGTTATGGAGATGCCACTAGGAGAAAAACAGCATCAATATCTCTCAAAAGTAGTGACCTCCTCTAAATCCCTTCTCAACATTCTGAATGACATTCTTGACTATTCAAAAATGGAAGCAGGCAAGTTGATCATAGTGGATGACGTGTTTGATTTAACGGAGGTGGTGGATAACGTCGCTGGCTTATTTTCGTTATTAGCAGAAGAAAAGCATATTGAACTCTCTGTTGATATGTCTCCTACACAATCTCGTTATTTTATCGGTGATCAACTGCGTATTACCCAAATTTTAAACAACATAGTTGGTAATGCCGTTAAATTTACCGAAAAAGGGAAAGTTCACATTGCTATCTGGCAAGAGGCTACTGCGAGTGTTGACCAGCAACAAGAAACTTACAATCTTATATTTGAAGTGTCAGATACAGGGATTGGTATGTCGTCTGAACAGCTGACAAATCTGTTTGCGTCTTTCACCCAAGCTGATTCTTCGATAAGTCGAAACTATGGGGGA
Source organism: Flavobacterium sp. W21_SRS_FM6 (assembly GCF_052119645.1). NCBI lineage: Bacteria > Pseudomonadati > Bacteroidota > Flavobacteriia > Flavobacteriales > Flavobacteriaceae > Flavobacterium > Flavobacterium sp. W21_SRS_FM6. Next base: position 205,657 of record NZ_JBGQOM010000008.1, on the reverse strand, counting down.
ACAGGGCTCGGGTTGGCTATCAGCAAAGGGCTTGCGAAGGCGATGGGAGGAGAAATAGTCGTGCACAGTGAATTGGGCCGAGGCACAGTATTCACCTTCTCAATTACCCTACCTATAGCCGATAGCACATTAGCAGTTGATTCTAGTCATAAGCCCATGGACGCTGATTTTAATAAAACAACCAGTGAACTTAACTTAAAAGACAGGGATATTTTATTAGTTGAGGACAATGTCACCAATCAGTTGGTGGCGGTTGATATACTCACTGGTTTTGGCGCGCAGGTTTTTGTTGCTAACAATGGTAAACAAGCGCTTGAAATGACTCAGCAACAACAATTTGATTTAATTTTGATGGATTTACAGATGCCTGTAATGGACGGCTTTGCTGCCACACAAGCTATTCGACTACAGGATAAATTAACGCCCATATTGGCGATGTCGGCTGCCGTGATGAAAGCAGATATTACCCGAGTTGCCGAGTCTGGTATGAACGATCACATCGCCAAACCGATAGATGTAAATAGTCTTAAGATGACGATAAATAAGTGGTTAAAAAAATCAGCAGACCGCATTGAAATTAATGACAAAAATGTCGCTGATGCAAGGCAAGATAAGAGAGAGGCAGAGAACGATGCAAAAGAGTTGCGGCTCGTTTCTGCGCTTCAGGCGGCAGGTTTTGACACGCAACAAAGCCTGCATTTACTAGCGGGCAACAAGCGTTTGTATCTTAAATTTTTAAAAAGTTTCTATTTTGATCATCATCAAACTCCGCTGAAGCTCGAGCACTTAGAGGCGCAACAAGATCTTCGTCAAATTGGTTTGCTGTTGCATACCATTAAGGGCTTAGCGGCCAGTGCAGGTGCGCTGGAATTAATGCACGAGGCGAAAGAGTTAGAGCAAAGTCTGCAAGTACAACAAAGCATCGAATTGACGACATTGATTCAGCTTCTTAACCAAGTGTTAGACAATTTGAAACATACCATTGTTGATGAAGAATTTAGTGAAAAAGGGCGAGTCTTGACTCAGAGCGAGCAAGCTGAATTTACTTTAGGTTCTTTAAAAGCGTTGCTCAGTATAGGAAAAATTTTGTCGCAGGATACGCTGCAGGGTTTTAAATTTGTGCTGCGTAAACAGTTAACTACGGCCCAATTTAACACTTTGTTCAGCGCCATTGAGCAACTTAATTACAATGCGGCACTGGCGGTTTTGCATGAGCACGAACACAGTATGAACAATCAAACGTAACCAGTAGGCGTTAGCGCTACTGTCAGTAAGTCACACAATTAATAAAGCGTGTGTGACTTACCAATTTGTTTAAACGAGCTTAGTGCCTTGCCGCAAAGCTAAAGGCCATCAGCTAAGCCACGTTTTTAATTTTTCTGAGTCATCGATACTTAAGTACACGGTATCTAGCGGCGCAGGGCGAGTGATTAAGTTAAATTGAAGAAAACGTTTATCACGCAACAAAGACAAAGTACTGGGCTTTTGGGGCACTAAGCGGTCAATTAAGGTGCTTAAGTTGCTGCCGCTGACCTGCCACGAATCAACAGCAATAATCGTGTCACCCACTATTACGCCAGCCTCATATGCACTCGAGTGCTCTACAACTTGAGTAATTTCAACGCCAAGCTCTTTGATTTTATACGCCGCACCAAAGTCATGTTTGATGCCCTTTGTACTGGGCATTCCACCTTTATCGTTGTTATCGACTCGGGTACGGTAATGCAATCCGACGCCAAATTCAGCCAATAGTGATTCAACCGGAAGTTCATCAGTACCATAAACCGCCTTAGCTAAGAATTCACTGAGATTTAAGCCGAGTTGCTTGGCTAAAATATCATGGATGACGTGTTCTGGTGTGGGAGTTCCACAGCGACCAAATTGTTCCCATAATACGTGCATGACGTTGTCTAAAGAGTACTGATGTTTTGACTTTAGCCGTATCAGTAAGTCAAGGCACATGGCAAGCACGGCCCCTTTATTGTAATAGCTGACAATATGGTTAATGGCACTTTCATCTTGTTTATAAAACTTAGTCCATGCATCAAAGCTTGACGCGGCCACTGATTGTTTAAGTCGTCCTTTGTTACGTTGTAATCGAGTGAGGTTTTGCCCCACAACAAGTAGATAGTCTTCTACGGGTATGACCTTGCTACGCTGCAACAATAAATCATCGTAGTAACTTGTTATTCCCTCATAAATCCATAGTTGTTTGGAATAAACCTCAGTTGCAAGTCCGCCTTCGACTAGTTCACTAGGGCGGATCCGTTTGACATGCCATGTATGAAAAAACTCATGGCTACATAGGCTTAAAAAACTTCGATACGCTTCAGTGGGTACAGAAGGTTCAGTCTCGTCAGCAAGATCGTTACGTGCAAACATCAAGGCTGTTGATGCTCGGTGCTCTAAACCGCCAAAAGCCGCATCGGTTAGCAGGGTAATAAATAAATATTGTTGAATCGGGGCAGGTTTCCCAAACAAGGTGAGGTGTTGTTGGCATATATGGCTCAAATCAGCGGTAATTCGTGCCATATCGCTTTGATGACCGCCAGCAAAAACCAATGAAAAATCAACCCCATCAACAGAATATAACTGACTGTCAAACTTACCAATTAATACTGGATGGTCGATAAGCTCTGCATAGTCGTCAGCGTAATAACTTGATTTTTCAAGGCCGTTACTATTGCGTTTAGCGATTTCATTCGAGGTCAGCAGGCGCAAGGTGGTGGCGATGTTGGTGCTATCCAGTTCAGGATAATCGCAATGTTCAAGAGTGACTGAGCATGCTTGGGAAGTGTGCCCCTCGATTTGCAAAAATACATTAGAACCATTAAAAAAAGCGTATTGGTCATTGATGTAGGCGCCTCTAACAGATAAATCGTAAGCGTAAATTTGATAACTTACAATAATCGCCCCATCACTTGGAGGGAGTTGCCAAGTTTGCTTATCAATTTTATTTACCGCTACTTTTTCGCCATTTGCAGTGTGGGCAACAAGTGTGATTATGTGCTTGGCAAAATCCCTGATCATGTAACTTCCCGGGATCCACGCGGGTAGAGTTAATTTGTGGCCTTTTTTGCTAGAGGGTTGGAGGGTCAGGTCGACATCTATTAAATGCCCTGCGACGGACGACACTCTGAGGTCGTAATGAATAGAAAATGGGGGAGTAGTCAAAAGAATGTTTCCTTTACAGGTCAATTTATTCATACATGATCAAGGTTATTGTGACGGGATTCAAGTCTCGTTCTGATTCTTATGTTGTTGTTGTGCAAAACTTTAATTACCATCAAGTTATCTCTGCACATAATAAAAATAAGGATCGCATGAAGCATGTCTAATTTGCACGAACAGGTGGGTTTGAGTAATGAAGATTTACGCAAAATACGCTCTATGCGTCCTGGTACGCCAATTGATTTACAAATTACCTCTGCAAGCACCACTAAGCGAGTAAGAAGCGAATTTGTCGGAATGGATGGCACCCGCTGTGTCATTATTCGTTTTCCAGATGAAAGCAAATGGGGGAGTTTACGAGACTTTATTTATACCGATAATAGCCTTGTGGTGCGATACATCTTAGAGGATGAGACAGGCGAAATTATTGCTTTTAAAGTAAGAGTAACACTTATATTAAGTAAGCCAAGCCACCTTATCTTTACAACGTTTCCCTTGTCAATTCAAAGCCACGATTTACGCTCTGAGCCGCGGGCACAAACCAGAATGGCAGTAACGCTAATTGATACCCAGCACAACGCTGAGCTTTGTGTTTGTATCGTCCGCGATATTTCCTTGAAGGGGTGTCGGATTAGTATTGAGCGTTCAGTTAAATCCCGGCCAAGCATAAAACAAAATGTTGAGATGCAATTTAAAGATGCAAACGGGAATGCGTTTTTACTTAAAGGTTCAGTGATGAACGCAAAGTCAGACGAGGTATGGTTTTACTACGGTTTGAAATTTGACACCCCAGAAGAAGTGACTCAACTACTACAAAAATTGATGTTAAGTACAGATTAAAGGACTGCTTGATTTAATTAAGATGATGTAGCTATTGCTGCTTTGAGTTTGCCTTGTTAAATTAAAGTTAATAATAAAAAAAGAGGTGACTATGCGTCAAATTGAATTTCTCTTAAATGAGTATGGTGAAAGCCATAAAAACAAAACGAATATTCTCATTCATGCCATTGCTGTACCCGCCATTTACTTTGTGACCTTAGGTTTATTGTGGTCGCTCCCAGTACCGGTATTTTTAGCGCATTTTGACGTGACTTGGGCCCACGTCTTTGTTATCCCCGCGCTATATTATTATTTCAAGTTATCCGGGCCAATTGGTGCAGCAATGACCTTGCTATCCATTCTCTCGTTTTATGGCATAAAATTGCTTGAAACCCTGTCTACACCAGTGTGGCAGATTTGTTTAGGTATTTTTGTCGTTATGTGGATTTTACAGTTTGTGGGTCATCACATCGAAGGTAAAAAACCCAGTTTTTTAAAAGATCTGCAATTTTTACTTGTTGGCCCTGCGTGGTGGTGGGGACACTGGTTAAAACGATTGAATATCAATTATTAGCTAAGCTTCTCAAATCTGCGACCAAACCCATCTAATCTCAGACCAAGAGTCAGTATGCTTGGTCTTCTTTTTGTATAATTCAATCAAATAGTTCATTTCTGAAGGTAAGCTGTGTATCAGTGGGAAAAATGGGTGGATAGTCGAGAGCGCTTATTCTGGACCTTGCAAACCGCAGGATGGTGCGGTTTTGCCATTGTTTATTACATCGGGTCGTTTTTAGCTGAGATGCGCAGCATATGGCTGTTTATTATTATACTCAATGCCTATGCGGGCTGGTTACTCACCATACCTTTGCGTTACCTATATCGTTGGGCCATGACCTTAAAGCCAATAAAAATGGTCACTATCGTCACTGTTAGTATGTATGTTGTTGCTTTAGCTTGGGCGGTGGTTAAAAACTTTAACAATTGGACTATCTACAAAAAAGGGTTTCAACCTGACGAGTGGTATATGTATTTTTATAATACCGTTGATGCTCTGATTGTGATGGGATGCTGGACTGGTGCCTACTTTGGCATTAAGAGCTACCAAATGTTACTCAAAGAAAAACAAAATGTACTTAAAGCGTCATCTATGGCCCATCAAGCTCATATTAAAATGTTACGGTATCAGCTCAACCCTCATTTTTTGTTCAATACCCTGAACGCAATCTCGACCTTAATTTTAATGAAAGACAATCAAACGGCCGGTGCTATGGTGTCGCGCTTAAGTGATTTTTTGCGTTATTCTTTAGATAAAGACCCCATCAAACGGGTGCCTCTGAAACAGGAGATCCAAGCACTTGAATTGTACTTAGAAATTGAAAAAGTCCGTTTTGAAGATCGTTTACAAGTCAATTGGGATATACAAAACAAAGCCAGTGCGGCCTTGGTACCCAGTTTGATATTGCAACCGCTGATAGAAAACTCCATAAAATATGCGATTTCAAAACTTCAAGAAGGGGGGCAAATCAGTATTTCAGCCAGCACCTTTGGCAGTGATTTAATCTTGGAGGTCATCGATAATGGTCCTATTTGCAATATGCAAGAGGGGGAGCTATTCAGAACTAATGGCGTTGGTTTAACCAATATACGAGAAAGGCTGCAGTCTTTGTATGCAGATAACTTTTCCTTTGTGATTGCACAAAATAATCCAAGTGGTGTAAAAGTCACTATCCGTATTCCCCATGAATTAAGTGAGCCTTCTTTTGAAAATTAGTGCGTTAATTGTGGATGACGAGCCATTGGCCCGTAAAGGTTTGAGTCTGCGCCTAGCAGAGTTTGATAATGTTGAAGTAGTGGGTGAATGTAAAAATGGCGTAGAAGCGCTCAGCGTTATTCCGCAGTTGCGTCCTGATTTAGTATTTTTAGACATTCAAATGCCAGGTTTAAATGGCTTCCAAGTGATTAACCAGTTACAAGCCTTAGGTCAAGGGATGCCGCTAATTATATTTGTGACTGCGTTTGATTCATATGCGATCAAAGCTTTTGATGTGCACGCGCTTGATTACATACTAAAACCGGTAGACAGTCAGCGTTTAGCCTCTGCTATAGAGAAAGTTGCGACATATATTGGACTGAAAAGTGAAGGTGATCACACGCAAAAATTAGTGCGTTTAGTAGCAGATTTTACCGGGGATGATTGTGAAGATATTTTGCGAAAATTAGCTAATGGTGAATCGATTGAGCAGCATAGCTACCCAGATGTGTTAGCGATAAAAGATGGCTCAGAGATTACCCGCGTAAATATTAGTGATATTCAATGGATTGATGCCGCGGGTGATTATATGTGCGTGCACTCTACTGGGCAAACACACATCATGCGTAAAACCATGAAGGAGCTTGATCAACAACTTGATCCGCGTAAATTTGTTCGGGTTCATCGCTCAGCTATTGTTAATATCCACTATGTGCAGAAACTCATTAGTCATATTAGTGGCGAGTACCATTTAATTTTAGCCAACGGCAGTGAATTAAAAGTCAGCCGCAGCCATCGCGACAAAGTGAAAGAAATGATTAAACTCTAAAGTTGATGAGCCTTGTTGATATTAAAAAACGTTTGTTGAATCTTGACTAAATAAGGATCCAACATTTTTTGTTGTTGCCAGCTTTGTTCTATTGGGTAGGCAACAACACGGTTGTTTTGCTCACCCACCATAATTTTACTTTTACCGGCAATTGCTTGTTCAACTGCATATGCCCCTAATTTGCTGGCTAAAATGCGGTCTTGACTCACTGGCGAGCCACCTCGTTGCACATGCCCCAAAATAACGGGTCGGCACTCTACATGGGTTTTTTCATGTAGCTCTTGAGCAAGTGCTGTGACGCCTCCTGGCCATAAATTTTCGGCCACAATAATAATGTAACTACTGTGTCCTCTTTTGCTCATGGTGGCTTTGAGCCGCGTGACGATGTTGTCTAATTCGTCGTTGAGATCACCACACAGTTCAGGTACCAGAACGTGATCGGAAGCGGAAGCCAAACAGGCACTTAATCCAATAAATCCCGCATGCCGGCCCATTACCTCCACCAAAAATATTCGTTCGAAAGCGTCAGCGGTATCCCTGACTTTATCGATAGACTCTAATGCGGTTTCAATTGCCGTAAAATAACCAATAGTGGCATCCGTACCATATATATCGTTGTCTATGGTGCCAGGTAAACCAATAACTTGACCTTGCCAATGATCAGCTAAGTGACACCCTCCATGAAAAGATCCTTCACCACCAATAACAAGTAGGGCTTCAATACCTAAGGCATTCAGATTTTTAGCTGCTAGTGTTGCTGATTCGTCTGTTTTGAAGGTAAGGCAGCGTGCGCTGCGCAAAATGGTGCCACCACGCTGAATAATATTAGCGACATTTCTAGCGCTGAGCGCCTGATATTCTTGATCGAGCAAACCGTTAAATCCGTGTTTATAACCAAACACTTGGATACCAAAGTGTTCCGCAGTCAGTATAATTGCGCGAATACAAGCATTGATTCCAGGAGCATCACCACCAGAGGTTAACACGGCTATTTTTCGCATATATAGCAATTACCCACTTCGTTTTTATTGATAGAAGAGTAGAATGCGGTTCGCGAGTAAACAAGGACATTTGTGCTTAAATTATTCTTTTACATCGTAAATTCAGTAAGTAACAGCACTGAGCCACTTTAACTTTTTAATTTTAAGCAACAGGCATTAAATGGATCCGATTAGGCATTGGTATGGGTTTGGTTTGTCTCTAACAACCGCTATATTGTGGGGTATTTTACCCCTATTTTTAAAAATTTGTTTAGAAGCAATGGATGCTGTAACCATTACCCTTTATCGGTTTGTGGTCGCGGGGCTATTTGTGCTATTTGTTTTAATGCGTAAAAAATCAGTACCGCGTTTAAAATCCTTTGGTTTGAAAAAAGGGCTGTTGCTGGTGGTTGCTACCTTATGTTTAGTGCTTAACTACGTGGCTAACGTAAAAGGATTAGAGTACCTCTCACCTGAAACGTCACAAGTGGTGATGCAAGTTGCCCCATTTTTATTGATGTTAGGGGGAGTACTATTTTTTGGTGAGCGCCTTAAAAAAATAGAGATTGGCGGTGCCGTGCTAATTTTTACCGGCTTGATGTTGTTTTTTAATGATCGCTTAGGCGACCTATTCTTATCCTTAGATCATTTTACTTTGGGCGTGATTATTGTGATATTCGCTGCAACCTGTTGGGCGGCGTATGCACTCATGCAAAAGCCCTTGTTACGGGTGTTAACGGCTAAACAGCTTACCTTGCTTATCTACGCCCTAGGTGCCTTGATGTTATTGCCTTTTGCCAATCTGGAGCAGCTGTTTGACATGAATAATTTGCAGCTGTTTGCCTTATTATTTTGTTGTCTAAACACCATTGTTGCCTATGGGGCGTTTACTGAAGCGATGTTTGTTTGGCAAGCTTCAAAGGTCAGCGCAGTTATTTCTTTGGCACCTTTATTTACCTTTATCAGCATGTTTATCGCGGTGTCTTTTTTTCCTGAGCAAATTAAAGCCAGTGATCTTGATATGTGGGCCTACATTGGTGCTGGCGTGGTTATTTGTGGCTCGGCATTAACCTCTATGGGCAGAGCCAACAAGCCGAAGGTCTGAGACGGTTATTTTTTCGTTAAATAGGGATCAAGCTCTTGAACTAATAGATCAAATTTTTCTTGGTGTTTCTCGGCCATGTTGCTGTTTTGCAATTGTTTGAAAATGCGTTTAGTTGAGCTCAACAAGCTTAAATCCGGCTTCGTCGTTTTTTGCAACAAACGCAGGCTGCATTGCAGGAGGTTAAGGGTAATACCAATATTAAATGGAACCGCAGTTTGTGCTTCGCTAAAAGCGCTGTAGGCCTCCTCAAATTTACCTTCTGAATAAAGCGAGATCCCCAGCTGATTATATTTGTTGTAGTGGGCTTTTTTACTGTCATTCCGCAAGGCGGCACTTTTTAACGATGCCTTAGTATTATCATCAAGTGACTTTGAACATTGGTTAAATTGGCTTGTGAGTGCTTGTGCCTCCTCAAATTCACCTAAATCAAGCAAGGTAACGATTGCGTCAGGCATAAGCGGCGCCGGGTAGTCTGCGAATTTTTGCCCAATATTATGTTGGGCTTGTGCCAATAACTGTTTTGAGTTGAACAGCTTACCATTTTGGCCTTCTATTCTGGCTTTTACGATATCCTCAAAGATATCAAAATCAAAATTATCATCGGCACTTGAGATAGCTTCGTTATGTCGATAGCGTTTTAGCGTGTACAAAGCCTCTTGTTGAAAACGACCTCTGGCCCTAAAGTCTTCTAGTTGCTCAGCAACTTCTAAGTAACTTCTGACATGGTCACATAAAAAAGCGAGATCTCGGTGTACAGATTTTTTAGAGCAGTCCCATATTGATTGACTATGAGCAATGATCTTTTCGAAATTACCTGCTTTTCGTGCGATGGCACAGGCTTTCATATGCCGAGAAATAGAAAAAGGGGAGAGCTTCAAAGCGTGGTTGATGACCGCTTCAGCTTCATTTACATTGTCTAATTTAAGCCAACTTTGCGCCACGATATCATGAGCCTCAACCAATAAGCTGTTTTGGCGGATCGCTTTTTTTGCTATTTCAATGGCTAATTTATAATTTTTAAGCAGCAGTTCGGTATGGGCTTTTGATACGTTTAGCCATGTTTGATGATGATCGTCTGGATAGCTATTTAACCATGTTTGGGCTTCTTTAAATTGGCCTACTTGCCAATAGAGTTCCGCTAATAAGCGCCCAGCCATTTCTTTATAGCGGCTATCTGTCTTTACCACTTGCTTACACAGTTCAATGGCAGCAAGAGGCTCTTTGTTGTATAGCTGCTTATAAATCGGCGCCATAGCCAGTCGGCGCAAGTGGGCTTTTTCAAGACGTTTTACCAGTTGAGCCTGAGAAAAAGGCTTAACCACATATTCATCAGGTTGTTTTTCAATACTGCCAAGTACCATTGGGCGTTGGGCATCAGCACTTATGATGACAAACACTGCCTCAGGTTTTAAGTAATTTTTTTCTCGCAGTTCTTCAAGTAATTCAAAACCGTTTTTTTTATTATTGCCTAGGTGCAGGTCACAGATAATAAAATCAAACTTTTCTTTGCGACAACTGACCAAGGCCGCCTCACAGGTGCGATTAGCGACAATTGACTTAGCGCCTGCACTGACTAACACACCCTTGAGAAGTGTTAAAAAAGGTCTTTGGTCGTCCACAATTAACATGCGGTATTGTTCAAAATTAAGTTTTTTCACATCAGCGACTTTTTAATCCTTTTGGCCCATTCATTTTACCGATGATTCATGATCCCAGTGAGTAAAGCAACAGGCGTAAACAACGAGGGAAGTATTTATTTGTAAGCAGATAAACTAAAGCTCAATTGAGGCGTAAATAACAAGATAATAGCAAAGGGCTTAAAATGCTAATTGTGTGTATCTATCTGACTGGTTAGACTAGGTTTAATCGTGTTTAAGGGGCAATTAATTTTGTTTGATGTATGTATTGTTGGTGGTGGTATGGTGGGATCTGCGTGTGCCGTTGGCTTAGCCCAATTGGGTTTGTCGGTTGCGTTAGTTGAGCGTTATATGCCAAAGCCCTTCGCCGCAGAGCAAGCAGCCGACTTACGTGTTTCAGCCATCAGTTATAGCTCAGAGCGTTTTTTTCAGGAGCTGGGTATTTGGCCTCATGTAGAAAACATGCGATTGTGCCCCTACAAACGATTATCTGTGTGGGAAAAACCTGATGCACGAACTGATTTTAATTGTGCTGACATCGGTGTGAGTCATTTAGGTCATATTGTTGAAAACCGAGTTATACAACTTGCCTCTCATCAACGACTAGACTCCCTGGCTAATGTCAGTTGTTTTTGGCAGCAGGCTATCAAAACAATTGAGCTAGAGCCCTCAGTAAAAGTCACTTTAGACAATGATCAGCTTATTGAGGCTAAAGTATTAATCGGCGCAGATGGGGTGAATTCTTTGGTGCGTACCTGCGCCAATATCGGTGTACAAGGTTGGAACTACAGCCAACAAGCCTTGGGCATTAATATTAAAATTAACGCGCCGCAGCAAGACATAACGTGGCAGCAATTTACTCCTCAAGGCCCCGTGGCTTTTTTACCTCTATATGGCCAACATGGGGCGCTGGTGTGGTACAACCACCCAGCCAAAATTCAACAACTTAAAAACCTATCAAGGGCCCAGCTAAAACAGCAAATTGTGCAGCACTTTCCCGCTGAGTTAATGGATTTTGAGATCCTCGATTTTGCTAGCTTTCCTATTACACGAATGCACGCCAATCATTATGTTAAAGATAATGTTGTATTAGTGGGGGATGCTGCACATAGTATTAATCCCTTAGCGGGGCAGGGTGTTAACCTGGGCTTCAAGGACGTGCAAGCGTTGCTTGGGGTGTTTGCTAAAAACCTTAAGCAATTACAGAGTGTTACACAATTACACAGCAAGCACCTCACTTGGCTGGCAGAATATCAACAAAGTAGGCGTCGAGATAACCTACTGATGATGAGTGCAATGGATGCACTTTATCTTACCTTTGGCAATGAACTTGGACCACTGCAGGTACTGCGCAATACTGGTTTGTTTTTAGCCAATAGAGCAGGCCCAATCAAAGCAAAGGTAATGAAATACGCGATGGGACTTTAATGACAAAGTGACTTACCAGAGAACAAAATGAAAATAAAAAAACTGCTCGTCCCTTTTATGCTTTCGCTGTTAAGTGTGGCATGCTCAAATCAAACAGATGAACAAATTGCTAATAAGCACCTTAGTGCAGTAGTCGATAATGCAACCGTAACTTTCATCAGCCAGCAGCCAACCTTATCTACCATGTTAGCCATTGAGCCAGAAAAAGTGGGGGGCAATTATAATGATCGTTTACCTGACTATGCTATTGCCAGTATGCAAAACCTGCAAAATGAGATGAAATATAGCGCCAATGAATTAAAGGTCATAAACCGCACACTGTTGACGCCCGCTAACGCACAGCAACAAAAGGTGGTTGGCGAAATTTTGAATTACTATGCCGGTGATACTGATTTCAGCGGTGGATATATCGATACTTGGGGCGGCCATTTACCTTATATTATCAATCAAATCTCGGGTCCCCTCATTGATGTGCCCAAGGTCATGCAAGAGCAACAAGCAATAAAGTCCCTTAAAGAAGCAAGAGAATATTTAGCTCGTTTATCTAACTTCGATAGTTTTGTCGTCAATGTTTTGAACAAGTATGAGGATGACCAACGAATTGGCATCATCTTGCCCTCAAAACTGCATCCAAAAACCCTAGCATTTTTCGACGGATTTCTCGCCCCAGAGGCCATAAACCACGGCTTGGTAACAAGTTTTGCAAAAAAATTACTCAGTACTGAGATTGATAAACCCACACAAGAAAACATGATCAGCAAAGCGGCTGAATTAGTTGAAACGGTGGTTTATCCCGCCTACCAACGTGCTCGAGGCGCGGTGCTTGCCAGTGAAAAAAAGGCCAAGTCTAATGATGGCATTTGGTCACAACCAGGCGGTGAAGAACTGTATTTACACGCGATAAAATACCTAGGTGATTCAGCGATGAGCGCTGATCAAATCCACGAACTTGGTTTGAGTGAGGTCGACCGCATTAGCAACGAGATGGACACTATTTTGCAGGCAAATGGGTACAGTGATGGCTCGGTAGGCGAACGTATGGTTGCCTTGGCAAAGCAGCCGCAATTTTTGTATGAAGATTCAGATGAAGGTCGTCAACGTCTATTAGATGATTTAAATGTCCAAGTACAGGCAGTGATGAACAAAGCGGGTCAATACTTCAATACCATTCCGACACAAAGAGTATCGGTTAAACGTATCCCTGCTGTATCGGAAGCGGGCGAGGCAGGTGGCTTTTACACGCCACCTTCAATGGATGGAACGCGCGGTGGAATATATTGGATCAATTTGCGTGACATGAGCGCTGTGCCCACGTTTTCTCTTAAAACGCTGACTTATCATGAAGCAGTGCCAGGCCATCACTTCCAAATTGCGCTAAACATGGCGCAACAAGATATTGGCTTACTCAGACAAAATGCCCCTTTTAATGCCTATGTCGAGGGCTGGGCACTGTATTCTGAATTAGTCGCCAAAGAGATGGGTATGTATGAAAATGACCCCTTTGGTGATTTAGGGCGCTTGCAAGCAGAACTTTATCGTGCCGTGCGTTTGGTGGTTGATACTGGCTTACATCGTAAAAAATGGACCCGTGAACACGCGATTGACTATTTTCATACGACCACTGGTACCTCAATGACAGATGTGGTTGCCGAAGTTGAGCGTTACATGGCGTGGCCAGGTCAAGCATTGGGCTACAAACTGGGTATGTTGCAGTTCGTAGAATTGCGTAATATCGCCAGTAAAGCCTTAGGTGACAAGTTTGATATTAAAGCCTTTCATGATCTGATTTTGTTACCTGGGGCTCGACCAATGTCTGTGGTGCGTGAAGATGTATTGGCGTGGATAGCTACCCAAGCCTAGTGAAATAGGAAAGCGTAATGACGATAGTCATCATAATGGTTATTTTATTTGCGGCACTACTCATTGTAGTGCCCTTACTTGAACGTTCACGTTTTAGAATGTCTGCAGAGCAAATGAGCAAACTAAGCCGGTGGATTTTGCCACTGGCTATTGTGTTAATTCTAGCGCAGTTAATAAGACACTTAGTCGGATAAGCTGTCACTGATAAAGTGCTTAGAACTAATTCTGTTCTTGCCTTAACCTTGAGTCCCTTAATGCAGTACAATGCGCTTAATTATATAAAGTTAGGCGTTATTATGGCGGTTCATTGGTATCCTGGGCATATGCACAAAGCCCAAAAAGAAATAAAAGAAGCATTACCCCAAGTTGATCTTTTAATTGAAGTGCTTGATGCACGTATTCCGTATTCCAGTGAGAACCCTGCAATCGCACAAATGCGCGCAGACAAACCCTGCATAAAAGTCATGACTAAAACCGATCTTGCCGATCCTGAGGTGACGGCGCGCTGGCAAGCGCACTTTGAGCAGGAAAGAGGTGTAAAAACCTTTGCCACCACCACACAAGAACCTGCAAATATTAAACAGCTACTGACACTTGTCAGACAAATGTTACCGGCCAAAGACGCCAGTATTAAATCCATCCATACCATGATTGTTGGTATACCCAATGTAGGAAAATCGACGCTAATCAATATTTTGGCTGACCGTGTGATTGCTAAAACTGGTAATGAAGCCGCGGTCACTAAAAATCAACAACGCATTAGTTTAGGTAATGGTATTACCTTGTTTGATACCCCAGGCATATTGTGGCCAAAGCTGGAAAACCCTAACAGTGGGTATCGATTAGCTGCCTGTGGCTCAATAAAAGATACGGCCATGGAATATGATGATGTGGGTTTTTTTACAGCTGATTATTTAATTAAAGCCTACCCGAAATACCTTAAAGAACGTTATCAATTAGAGGAAATCCCAAATACCGAAGTTAAATTTTTAGAACTGGCTGCCGCGCGCCGAGGAGCATTAATGGCCGGAGGCAGAGTTAATCTGCATAAAATTTGCGAAGTATTAATTAACGAATTCCGTTCAGCTAAAATTGGTCGTATCAGCCTTGAAACGCCAGATATGATAGCGCAAGAAGAGATACTAATGGCCGAAGCCATTGCCAAAAAAGAAGCGGAAAAATTACAACGCAAAGAAAAGTTCAAAACCGGCTCTTTAACCCCAGATAAAAGAGATCGCAAAGAAAAGCGCGAGCAAGACCGGCGTGAGATATCCGCCAAGATGAAAGCGGATAACGCAAAAAAGAAACGATAGATAAGTTCCTAACATCCCATTGCGTCAAACCTACAGCCTCCACCAAACTAACGGATCATTACTTTTGATCCGTTTCTTATCATTTTATTGAATCTGCTAACCCAAAAATCAATGATTTGACCCTATCCATAGGGCTTGTTCCAATCATACGACTTGGCACCTTTAGAGTTGGGTGCTCTTTTGTGACTCTACAATATACGTAAGGGTAATTAGCTCCTATTTTCACAAAGGTAATACGATGACAAATAAAAATAGTGGTAGTGAAGAGATCCAAATGTTTCGCGACATGGTGTTACGATTTTTGCAACAAGAAATTTTGCCTCACTATGACAGTTGGGAAAAGAACCATCACACGCCAAGAGAAGTATGGAATACCATGGGGGATGCAGGCATGTTGCTGGTTGATATGCCCGAAAAGTATGGTGCTGCGGGTGCTAGTTTTGCCGTGTGCCAAATGATTCAAGAGGAAATGTGTCGTTTGGGACTGCATGGTCTGGCTACAGGTTATAACATTCACGCTAATATTGTTGCTCCTTATATTCTGAATATTGCGACTGAGGCACAAAAGGATCGTTGGTTGCCGCCTATGGTTAGCGGAGAAGTGGTAACCGCTCTCGCCATGACCGAACCAGGTGCTGGCAGTGATGTTGCAAACATGCGTACTAGCGCGGTTAAAGAAGGTGATGACTACATCCTAAACGGCTCTAAAACCTTTATCACGAATGGTAATATGGCTGACATGATCATTGTGTGTGCCAAAACCGACGCTAAGGCGGGGGCAAAGGGAATATCGTTATTTTTAGTTGATACCAGCTTAACGGGGTTTTCAAAAGGCAAGCCCATCGAAAAATTAGGCCAGCACAGTAGTGATACCGCCGAGTTATTTTTTGAAAATTTGCGAATACCCGGCGATGCCTTGTTAGGTGAAGAAGGCAAAGGTTTTGTTTACCTCATGCAGGAACTGCCAAGAGAGCGACTAGGTTGCGCTGTACAAGCCATCGGACACGCGCAAGGAGCACTAGATTTAACAATTGACTACGTGAGCCAGCGTAAAGCATTTGGACAATCTGTGGGACAATTTCAAAATACGCGTTTCAAACTTGCTCAGTGCCAAACTGAATTAGAACTATGCCGTGCCTTACTTGAAAAATACATGGCTAAATACAACGAACAAACAATGACTGTAAGCGATGCCGCCATGTTAAAACTGGCCGCCACCGAGATGCAGTTAACGATGGTCAATGAATGTTTGCAGCTCTTTGGAGGTTATGGCTATACCGAAGAATACCCTATTTCGAGATTTTATCGCGATGCCAGAGTGCAAACTATCTACGCGGGTAGCTCAGAAATCATGAAAGAAGTCATTGCCCGTGGAATATTGGGCAAGGTGTAATAACGCCAATTAGCTGTGATATGTTTTCATTCAGCGAAATTTTACCATCCTTCATTGAAGCATTTTAACGAAAAAATGGTGGGCTCTTGAGCCTGAGCGATGCTGGGTTAGGGGGGCTAAAACACAGCAACCGTTACGAACTAGAACGGAATGCCTAAGTGAACGTTGTCTCGTGCTCTCGCTTTTTGAAAGGTAGACGACATTGCTTCATCGCAACATCTTGTTCAAACGTGGCTGGATGCGGTCTAAGAGTAAGCACTACGACCAGTTTATCCGTTTCTTAAAACCAAAAAGGATGCAATGGCATCCTTTTTGGTATTTTACCCTAGAGTCGCGTAGCTAGTCCCAAATTCCTTTTTCGCTTTTACCCTGAATTTCACAGTCGCCTGTTTTATATTCCATGTTTTTGCCTAACTTACGTTTGTTAAAGTAATCTTGACTAATAGAGACAATAGTTGGCGTCATCCAAACAAGGGCAATAATATTGATGACGGTCATTAATCCCAGCGCCATATCCGCTGCTGCCCACACTTCGGGTAAATTTGCACTTGAGCCCCAATAAATCATGGCTAAATAACCGAGTGTGTAAGCGGATTTTCCAACTTTATTGTCTAGCTTAAAGATATGTAAATTACTCTCACCGTAAGCGTAATTAGCGACTACAGATGTAAACGCAAATAGGGTGATGGCTGCTGCCACAAAATCTGCTCCCCCCGCGCCTAAGTGAGAGCTCATGGCTGTTTGAGTAAGGCGTATGCCTTCCATTTGTTCACCCGAAGAACCGCCAGCTAACAAGATGACAATGGCACTACAGGTGCACAGCACCATAGTATCGATAAATACCCCCAGCATTTGCACATAGCCTTGAGAAACAGGGTGGTTGGGATTAGGCGTTGCGCTTGCTGCAGCGTGCGGCACACTTCCTGAGCCCGCTTCATTAGAATAAAGCCCACGCTGTACTCCGTTTTTGAAAGCCGCCCCCATGGCGCCTGCGCCTGCTTCTTGTAAACCAAAGGCCGAATAAACAATATTGAGCAACATATCAGGGACGACATCGATATTTATTATGGTGATCGCCACAGTGACAAGAACATAGCTCAGGGCCATAAAAGGCACTACCCATTCAGCAAATCGTGCGATAGCTCGTAAACCACCAATAACGATCAGTCCGGCTACGAGGATGATAGCCAAACCAGAATAGTGGGTGGGAATATCGTAAGCGTTATTTAATGCGTCAGTAATGGTGTTGGCCTGTACGGCACTGAAAATGAAGCCATATCCCAAAAATAAGCACAAAGAAAAAATTACCGCCAACCAGCGTTTATTCAGACCTTGTTGAATATAGTAAGCAGGCCCACCACGATACTCACCGTTAGTGTCTTTGACTTTATATAACTGACCTAACACACTTTCAGCAAAACCGGTTGCCATTCCGAGGATAGCGATAACCCACATCCAAAAAATGGCGCCTGGGCCACCTAGAGAGATGGCCACGGCAACACCCGCTAAATTGCCGGTACCAACTCGAGCTGACAAGCTGGTGCACAGGGCACCGAATGAGCTTATCCCTGACTTGTCGCTTTTGGTGCTGCCTTTCATAATAGAAAACATATGACCAAAGTGGCGTATTTGCACAAATCCTAAACGTGCTGTAAACCAAACGCCCGCTGCCAGTAGCATATAAATGAGTACCTGACCATTTCCCCATAACACGTTGTTGATGGCTGAGACGATATCGTTAATCAAAATTGAACCCACAAGTAGTTGAATTACTGATAGAAGTCTGCCGAAGTATGCCTTTTATGTCTAGGTACAATGTTTGATTGATTTAGATTTTATTGAATGAAATTGCATAAATAATGAATCGCAGGGCAGAAACAAAAAAAGCCAGACATTGTCTGGCTTTTTTTGCACTTTACTCAGTAAAATGGCAGGGGTAGATGGACTTGAACCACCGAATGGCGGGATCAAAACCCGCTGCCTTACCACTTGGCTATACCCCTAAAGAGTTGAATGACTAGCAGTCAATCACTTATAAAAATTGGCAGGGGTAGATGGACTTGAACCACCGAATGGCGGGATCAAAACCCGCTGCCTTACCACTTGGCTATACCCCTACATATTGGTGCGGAAGGAGAGACTCGAACTCTCACGCCGTGAAGCACTGGAACCTAAATCCAGCGTGTCTACCAATTCCACCACTCCCGCAAATTTGTTGTAACTTGGTAGTTGTTACAACCCAACTTTAAAAGTTGGTGGCTACAGCGGGATTCGAACCTGCGACCCCATCATTATGAGTGATGTGCTCTAACCAACTGAGCTATGTAGCCAACTATCTCACTCCGTTCCCGAAGTGGCGCGTATTATGCCATCTGAATTAGGGTCGTCAACCGTTTTTTTGGAAGATTGTTATTGATTGATTAGTTACTAAACAAAGTTGTTATTTTTTCTCCGATATTCAAGAATTTTTGTCCCAATGAGGAGAAATTATTTGATAACTATTTCCGAACGACTGTCTATGAAGCAGTAAACTGTTGCTCGTATTTTTCAGTTTTTATGGTATTTATATTCCTTCTTCTACTTTTACTACAATTAATTAGGAAAAAGACTATTTTGATTCGTCATTATTTAACGCTAGATAAAGGCGTATTTGTTGTATTTTGCTTTTTGTTTATCACTAAGGTATCCAGTGCCTGTGAATTAAGTCTTGGCCTCTCAAGCGACTTTCCGCCTTATCACAGCAAAAGGGAAGGGCAAAACTGGCAGGGTGTTACGGTTGATCTAGCAAAAGAATGGGTAAAAAGAGCTGGGTGTGAGCTAATTATTATAGAGCTTCCTTGGGCCAGATCCGTCAAATTACTGGAGTCGGGCGAAATACAATTGATCTCACATTTTACATACACCCCTGAACGGGCCAAATATGCTCAATTTATGGGCCCTCATCATATTGAAAAAATCGCTTTCATTGCCAACAATCAAGTGAGCAAAGAAGTCAAGGAGCCTGGTTCCTTGGCAAAATTTAATGGTGAAATAGGGTTAACCAGGGGCGACAAATACGGTGAAAAGTTCGATGAGTATGTGCTAAACAACGAATTAGTTAATATAAAATTAGTGGATATCAGAAATAATCGAGACAGAATTGCGATGCTACAACGTGGCCGTTTAGCGGGAATGTTTTTCGACGAAATGTCAGCTCAGCATTTATTGATGTCTAATACAGCGTTAAACAGCGACTATGGCATCAGATTTAGCTTACAAGGTAGTCCTGTCTATTGGGGAGTGAGTTATCGTTATGTTTCAAATGACATAAGACAGGCACTTAACCAAGCATGGTTATACATGCATGAACATAGTTTGATTGAACCCATTTATGCAAAATACGGTTTACATATGGATATAAAACAGTTGACGCACTTTCCGATGCGCTTATTTAATGACTAAGAGCCATAAAAAAGCCCGCTAACTGGGCGGGCTGTTTAAATACAATAATTAGACATTAAATCTAAAGTGGATCACATCACCGTCTTTGACAATATACTCTTTACCTTCTAAACGCCATTTACCTGCGTCTTTTGCTCCTTGCTCACCTTTAAATTCGACAAAGTTATCGTAACCAATGACTTCAGCTCGAATAAAACCTTTTTCAAAGTCAGAGTGAATCACACCAGCGGTTTGCGGTGCGGTTGAGCCCGCCGGGTAAGTCCAAGCACGGACTTCTTTTACCCCAGCAGTAAAATAGGTGTTTAAAGCTAATAATTCATAGCCACAACGGATAACACGATTTAGGCCAGGCTCTTCTAAACCCATGTCCGCCATAAATTCCGCGCGCTCCTCGTCGTCTAAACTGCCAATTTCAGACTCCATTTCGGCGCATACTGCGACGACTACGGCATTTTCTTTGGCAGCAATTTCTCGTACTTGGTCTAAAAATGGATTATTTTCAAAGCCATCATCATTCACGTTAGCAATATACATGGTGGGTTTAAGCGTTAGAAAGTTCATGTAAGCGATTGCTTTTAGTTCTTCTTTCTCAAGAGTAAGTGACCGCAACAAATGACCTTCATCTAAATGAGGTTTGATTTTTTCTAACACGGTTAATTCATATTTTGCATCTTGGTCACCGCTTTTAGCGCGTTTAGCAACACGAAAGATGGCTTTTTCAGCAGTTTCTAAATCGGCTAAAGCAAGTTCGGTATTAATGACATCGATATCATCTTTAGGGCTAACTTTTCCAGAAACGTGCACGATGTTGTCGTTTTCGAAACAACGCACAACATGACCAATGGCATCGGTTTCGCGAATATTAGCTAAAAATTTGTTGCCTAAACCTTCACCTTTAGAGGCACCTTCGACTAAACCGGCGATATCGACAAATTCCATTGTGGTAGGAATAACACGCTGTGGTTTGACTATTTCAGATAACTTATCTAAGCGTAAGTCAGGAACAGGTACCACGCCGGTATTAGGTTCAATTGTACAAAAAGGAAAATTGGCTGCTTCGATTCCTGCTTTGGTTAACGCATTAAATAAGGTTGATTTACCTACGTTAGGAAGGCCAACAATGCCGCACTTAAAACCCATGTGAAAATCCTCTTTGTTCAATTAAACGGTTGCTAAGTAGTGCAACAATCTTGTTATGTTGGAATAGTGTTATTCAGCCTTGAACGCGTGTAAGCGATTCATGGCTTTTTTTAAATCGTCTTTAATAAGTATTTCTGTGCAGCGTAAGGCTTCATCTAAGGCTGCATCTATAAGTGTTTGTTCTAAGGCTGGAGCCTTACCTAAAACGTGTCCGGTAACACGATTTTTATCGCCAGGGTGGCCAATGCCGATACGTAAGCGCAAAAAATCTTTTTGATTAGCGAATTTACTGACAATATCACGAATACCGTTTTGGCTTGAACTTCCACCTACTTTAAATTTTGCTACGCCAGGCGGGAGATCGAGCTCATCAAAAGCAACCAGCATATTTGCCAGTGGAACGCGATAGAAATTAGCCATGGCCGCAACGGCTTGTCCACTTTTGTTCATAAAGGTTGTGGGAATAAGCAACTTGATATCTTGGTCACCAATCGTAATACGACCCGTGTAACCGTAAAATTTATTTTCTAATTTGAGAGGGCAGTTGTAACTTTTGGCTAGTTGTTCGACAAACCAAGCGCCTGCATTGTGGCGAGTATGTTGATATTCGGGGCCTGGATTACCCAGGCCCACAATTAACTGAATATCAGTCAAGAAGATTAAGCCTCTGTAGCTTCTTCTTCAGCATCATCAGCCTTAGGACCTTTAGATGCTTTAACCGTAACAACGGCTAAATCATGTGATTCACCTTTGTTTAACTCAAGCAAAGTAACACCTTTTGGTAATACTAAGTCAGTTAAATGCAAAGTTTGACCTAATTCAACATTAGTTAAATCAACTTCAATGAACTCAGGTAAATCAGCTGGTAAACAGCTAATTTCAACATCAGCCATGTGGGTTTCAGCGTGACCGCCTAATACCTTGATAGCGTTACATTCTTTTTCATTAATGAAATGCAAAGGAATGTTAGTGTGAACCGCTTTCTTAGCATCAACACGTAAAAAGTCGATGTGAGTAACGATTTGTCTAAACGCGTGACGCTGCATGTCTTTAACTAATACTTCAACACTTTCACCAGCGATGTTTAAGGTCAACACATGTGAATAAAACGCTTCAAACTCTTGAGCCTGAAATACTTTGTTGTGAGAAAGGGTTAAAGAAACGGCTTTTTGGCCAGCTCCGTATAAAACAGCAGGTACTTTTCCAGCGTGACGTAGGCGGCGGCTCGCACCTTTCCCTAGATCGTTGCGGACTTCTGCGTCTAGTGTAAAAATTCCATCAGACATTGAGGTAACTCCAATTAAGTAAATGAGTGTAGATTTTTGCGACCAAAATCTACTATTAAACCACTTTTTATCAAGCAAAAGCCTTTAAATAAGCGGCGACCCCTAAAAAGGGCGGCGAATGTTACCACCACGTGGGCAGAGGTACAAGCTAGCTAGGGCTAGAATACTGATTTTGTCTGGGATTTTTGCGGTGCGTGATGAACAAACGCGACTAAAGGGAGTAGCGCTGGCATTCAAATACTGAAAAGCAAGAAATAACCTGCGTCGATGGGCTCACGCAGGTTAAAATTTAAAACATACTTTGCTTAGTATTCGAACATTGCAGAAATTGATTCTTCGTTACTTACACGACGAATCGCTTCAGCCAACATATTTGACAAGGTAAGTAGTTTTACTTTACCAACGGTTTTCATTTCCTCACTTAAAGGAATACTGTCAGTAACGATAATTTCGTCAATCACTGAGTCGCGCAAGTTTTGCGCAGCATTACCTGAAAATATAGCGTGGGTGGCGTAGGCATAAACATTTTTTGCACCATGAGCTTTTAACGCTTCAGCCGCTTTAGCTAAGGTACCGCCTGTGTCGATCATATCGTCAACAATGATGCAGTCACGATCTTGTACGTCCCCGATAATGTGCATAACTTGAGCAACGTTTGCTTTTGGACGACGTTTGTCGATAATCGCTAAGTCAGAATCGTTCAGCAATTTAGCTACCGCACGAGCTCGCACTACACCTCCAATATCCGGTGATACAACAACGGGGTTTTCCATTTTACGCTGACGCATATGCTCTAATAAAATGGGAGTTCCAAAGGCGTTATCAACAGGTACATCGAAGAAGCCTTGGATTTGTTCCGCATGCAGGTCGATAGTTAAAACGCGGTCAACGCCTACGTTAGATAAAAAGTCGGCGACAACTTTAGCGGTAATGGGAACACGAGCAGAACGTACACGACGATCCTGACGGGCATAACCAAAATACGGGATTACCGCAGTAATACGACCAGCCGATGCACGCCTAAATGCATCAATCATGACGATCAATTCCATTAGGTTATCATTAGTTGGTGCGCAAGTTGACTGGATAATAAATACGTCAGCACCACGAACATTCTCATGGATTTCTACGCTTATTTCACCATCGCTGAAACGTCCCACGCTAGCGTGGCCTAACTTGGTATAGAGTCTATTTGCAACTTTTTGAGCAAGATCTGGAACGGCGTTTCCGGCGAAAAGCTTCATATCGGGCACGATAAAATCCTCAGTGCATTACGTTTGAAGGTGGCTGGGGTAGATGGACTTGAACCACCGAATGGCGGGATCAAAACCCGCTGCCTTACCACTTGGCTATACCCCAATTTACTGAATTGTAACTTTTAAATTTTGTTCTACCGCTTATTAATTTGAAAAAGTAGTTAACTGTTGGTGCAAAGGAGACCGGTTAACGCCTTTAGCAATAAAACTAATCGAACCTGTAGGCAACAACTTTTGTACTCTTTCGGCTTCAGATGGGTTATGAAACGTTGAAAAAACACAAGAGCCTGTTCCCGTCATTCTCGACGGCGCGTATTCTAACAACCAGCGTAATGTATTTGCAACATTCGGGTAGAGTTCACTGACCAATTGTTGGCAATCATTGTGAGTATTGTTGAAATGATAATCAGCTGCTGCAATTTTTGGGGTATTCCGAGGCAAATTGGGATGGGTGAATATCTGTTGAGTAGAGACATGGCAATCAGGGAAAACCACCAAATACGTGGTCGGTTCGATATAAAAGGGCTCGAGCACTTCGCCTACACCTTCGGCAAATGCGGTAAAACCATGCACAAAAATGGGGACATCTGCCCCAAGGCTTAAACCAAGACCTGCTAGTTCAGTAAGACTCAAATTCCCTTGCCACAATTGATTTAATACCACTAAGGCTGTCGCTGCATTAGATGAGCCTCCGCCAATACCGCCGCCCATTGGTAGGCGTTTTTTTAAAGAGATATTGCAGCCTAATGGTGAAGAGGTTTGTGGTCTTTGCCTTGTTATGATTTCTTTACGTAACAGCATGGCTGCCTTTACAATTAAATTATCATCATGGGCAACACCGTCAATGGGCGTACCAAGATGAATGCTACCTTCAGGGTTTAGCTCGAAGGCCAGTTCATCGCCAAAATCCAGTAATTGAAAGACGCTTTGCAATTGGTGATAACCATTGGGATAGCGGCCATTTATGTGTAAAAACAAATTAAGTTTGGCTGGACTTGGCCACCAAACATTGCGGTCAAAACTCAGTGTATTGTCCATGAATTAACCTTAATGGTGACTTGAACCTTGTTTACTTTATGTTCTAAGCGGATTTTATGGGGCAACCAAATCCCCTTTACTTGTTCATAATCTGAATAGCTCAGTTGCCAGCCTCGGCATGTTGTGCATCGGGGCTGCAATTCTGCTATCCAGCCTTGTTCGCTCAATATTACCTTATCAGTCTTGACACTTTGTCCTTTTATCCATGTGGGGAGCTGTTCAATTGGTAGAGTCCAACCGGTAATTTGCTGGATCAGTTCACTGGCACTGCTGCCTTGATAGGTTGTGTCATCAGCTACTAAGGTAACCCAAGATGAGTTACCTTGCAGCGACAAAATAGACGTGCCCAAGATGGTGTTGAGCGACAATTGGTAGTCTTGTTGTTTTTGTAACCAGGATAAACTGGCACTTTGTTTTTCATCTGGACTCTTAAAGCCAAATTTGCCTTTTATTTGCCAATGTTGCAGTTGTGCGAGTTGCATCTGATGTTGATTACTGTTCAGCTCCACATTTGAAGGGGGAGGCGAGGCACAACTCACCACAGTGAAACTGAGGATCAATAACACGATGTTACGAAAACGAACAATAAATAGACGAGAATTACGAGCCACAGGAATATTCTGCTGGAAATTAAGTAAGTCTATGGGAACATAAAACGCAGTTTACTTTCAATAGTTTTACCTTTTGCGTACAATGCCGCCCTCAATCAGTTTAACCCAATGTTGTAAGCGCACTATACTCTGCATGACCTTAATTGCCTTCGGAATAAATCACAAAACAGCGCCAGTAGAGTTGCGAGAAAAAATTGCGTTTTCTCCCGATGCTATCGTCAGTGCACTGGCCTCTTTGAGTACCACTACTGGTGCCCAAGAAGCGGTGATTGTCTCAACCTGCAATCGGACTGAAATATACGCAAAGATAGAAAATGGCGAGAAACAAGGCTTAATTAACTGGTTAGCGGATTTCCACAAGGTGGACGCAGCATTTTTAACTAAAAATAGTTATTTTCATGAACACCAAGACGCCGTGATACATATTATGCGGGTGGCAAGCGGCTTAGATTCGTTGATGTTAGGTGAACCACAAATTTTAGGGCAAATTAAACAAGCCTATATTGATGCCAAAAACTCCGGTGTCATCAGCAGTAATTTTGAACGTTTGTTTCAGCATACATTTGCGGTTGCAAAAAAAGTTCGCACTGAAACCGATATTGGTGCTAACGCTGTCTCGGTGGCTTATGCTTCAGTGCAACTGGCAAAACATATTTTTTCTTCATTAGAAAACAGTCGTGTATTACTCATCGGTGCCGGAGAAACCATTGAATTGGTGGCCAAACATTTAGCAGAGCAAAACGTAAAGTCTTTGACTGTTGCCAACCGTACTTTGGCCCGTGCAGAGAGTATTGCCAAACCTTTAGGGGCAAGAGTACTTACCTTGGCGCAAATACCTCAGCATCTTAAAGAAGCCGATATTGTTATTAGTTCAACAGCCAGCCAGCTGCCCATTTTGGGCAAGGGTTTGGTCGAAAGTGCTTTAAAAGAGCGCAGACATAAACCGATGTTTTTGGTGGATTTGGCCGTCCCGCGAGATATAGAAGCTGAAGTTGGGCAGTTGGATGATGCCTATTTGTATACAGTGGATGATTTGCAGCAAATAGTCGAAAAAAACTTGGCAAATCGTCATGACGCGGCGCTGCAAGCTGATGGAATGATCCTGTTACAAGCCCAGCAATATTTGCAGTGGAAACAAAGTCAGCGCTCAATTGATGTACTTAAAAATTTCAGAGATCAAAGCATCGCTCAAAAAGATCAGCTAGTAGGGCGAGCGCTAAATCAACTGGCTGATGGTAAAGACGCCTCAATGGTATTGGTTGAGCTAGCGAACAAACTCACTAATAGTCTTATTCATGCCCCGACCAAAGCCTTAAAAAAAGCTGCAAACGAGCAAGATGACGGCATGATAGAAATTCTGAAAGACGCCCTCGGGCTCGAAACCAACAATCAATCTTAACCTCTATTTGTGTAACGGGTTAATTAGACATATAAATAGCAGCATCACGAGCCCATATGGCGCGTATATAGGAACAACATGAAAGTATCGGTACAACGCAAATTAGAAACCTTAACTGAGCGATTTGAAGAAGTTCAAGCGTTATTGAGCGAAGCTTCGGTTACCTCGGATCAAGAAAAATATCGCGCCCTAACGAAAGAATATGCTCAGTTAGAAGACGTGGTGAAATGTTTCCGTGAATTTCAAGTTGCTCAACAAGATCTGGTTTCGGCCCAAGAAATGATGGAAGAAAACGACGCGGAAATGCGTGAAATGGCGCAAGAAGAGTACAAAGACTCTAAGAAACGTATCGAGGAATTCACTCAAACCTTACAAATACTGCTTTTGCCAAAAGATCCTAATGATGACAATAACTGTTTTTTAGAAATCCGTGCCGGAGCAGGTGGTGATGAAGCGGCAATATTTGCCGGTGATTTGTTCAGAATGTATTCTCGTTATGCTGAATCTCAGCGTTGGAAGGTTGAGCTGGTAACCTGCAATGAAGGTGAACATGGCGGATACAAAGAGATCATTGTGAACGTAATGGGTGAGGGTGTTTACGGGATCTTGAAATTTGAATCGGGCGGTCATCGCGTACAACGAGTGCCAGAAACAGAGTCGCAAGGCCGTATACATACATCAGCCTGTACAGTGGTCGTGATGCCAGAAGTGCCAGAGTCTGAAGCGATTGAAATCAACAAAGCTGATTTGAAAGTCGATACTTTTCGTGCCTCGGGCGCCGGTGGACAGCACGTTAACAAGACCGATTCGGCGATTCGTATTACTCACATTCCTAGTGGCTTAATCGTTGAGTGTCAGGATGAGCGTTCACAGCATAAAAACCGAGCAAAGGCCATGGCGGTACTGCAGTCCCGCTTGAATCAGCTGGAAGAAGAGAAACGTAAAGCGGAAGAAACCTCGACCCGTCGTAGTCTGGTTGCCAGTGGCGACCGGTCTGAACGGATACGAACCTATAATTTTCCTCAGGGCAGAGTATCAGACCACCGAATTAACTTAACCTTGTACCGCTTAGATGAAGTCATAGCGGGTGAATTAGACTTACTTATTGAGCCTATTCGCCAAGAGTACCAAGCTGATTTACTTGCCTCTTTGTCGGATGAATAAAGCCCTATCTTCAACATCTGAAGACACGTCGATTGCCGCTCAACTCAAGTGGGCGGCAAGCTTGATTTTATCCGCGGAAGCAGCAAATGATACGGCACTGCTTGACGCTAAAATTCTACTCTGCCATTGCTTACAGCGCGACACGAGTTATTTGCATACTTGGCCAGAAAAAACACTGGAACCTGAACAAGTTATTCAATTTACTGAGCTCATTCAGCAGCGCTGCCAAGGTCACCCCATTGCCTATTTAATTGGTTATCGTGATTTTTGGACCTTGCGTTTGAGGGTATCTGAAGCCACATTGATCCCGCGCCCGGAAACCGAATTACTGGTTGAATCTGCCCTTGAGCTTGGCTTGCCAGATAAGGCTAAGGTACTTGATTTAGGTACAGGAACGGGCGCAATCGCTTTAGCCTTAGCGAGTGAAAAATCACACTGGCAAGTCATCGGTATCGATAAAAGTCATGACGCTGTTAAACTAGCAAAACAGAATGCCACAGAAAACCAACTTGATTCAGTTCGTTTTATGCAAAGCGACTGGTTTAGTAAGCTAGACAAACAACGTTTCGATTTGATCGTAACCAACCCTCCTTATGTAGAAGATAACAGTCCCTATTTACAACAAGGCGATGTTCGCTTTGAACCTCTAAGTGCCCTGATATCTGGCGCTGATGGATTGGATGATATTCGATTTATTGTTGGACAAGCGAAAGGCTTTCTGGCTGGAGCTGGATGGTTAGTCATTGAGCATGGTTTTGAGCAAGATGAAAAAATAAGAAATATTTTTGAATCAAATGCTTACGTCGAAATACGGTCGGTGAGTGATTTTAATGGTTTGCCCAGAGTGACCATGGGAAAGTTTTATGAAAATGACTTGTAGCTCGTTTAAATTCGTTTTATTTTACCCATGAAGTAACAATTTGCTAAATGCTTAAACGTTAAAAAGCAGCCTTTGCATAAAAACGGGAACAGATAGATGTCTGATGAAATATTGTTTGCTGAAGATATTGAAGAAGAAATTGGCGAAGATCATGGAACATGGAAAGTACTGATAGTTGATGATGAGCCTGAGGTGCATGCGGTAACAAAATTGGCCTTAAGTGATTTTGTTTTTCAAGAAAAAAGGCTCGAATTCATTAGTGCCTATAACGGTAAACAGGCCAAACAACTTTTTTTAGAGCACAATGATATTGCAGTTGTGTTGCTCGATGTTGTGATGGAAACTGACGATGCAGGCTTGAAAGTTGCAGATTTTGTTCGCAACGAAGCGATGAATAATTTTACACGGATCATTTTACGAACCGGTCAACCCGGCCAAGCGCCAGAGCGTGATGTCATTATCAATTACGATATCAACGACTACAAATCTAAAACAGAATTAACCGCACAAAAGCTTTTTACCGTGGTTATTGCGGCGCTACGTTCTTATCGTGATATCACCGTTATTGAAGAAAACCGTATTGGTCTAGAAAAAATAATATCCGCATCCGCAGACTTGTTTAGCATTCATTCTTTAGAGCATTTTATTGATGGTATTGTGCAACAACTTGCTTCTCTTTTAGGTGGAAGCAAAGACTGCGCCTATCTTACCTCTGCCGTTGCATGCCCAAGGCCCATCGAAAATATCGATTCTTCCCAACTGTTTGTTTTTACTGGCAAGGGGGAATATCAGCATCGTGAAGGCGAACGTTTAGAAGAAGTTATCTCGGGCAAGCAGTTAGAATCATGCCAAAAAGCCCTGCAAAATAAATCCTTAGTATACGAAGATGAGTACCTAGTTGCATATTGTAAAAGCAAATCCATGCGGGGCTCGTTATTGTATATGTCTGGTCTACCCCGAAAACTGACAAAAATTGACAAACGCTTAGTGGAGATTTTTGCACAAAATGTTCAAATCGCGTTTGATAACGTTTTACTTAATAAAGACATTGAAGACACGCAACGTGAAATTATCGAACGTATTGGTCAAGCCTTAGAGTACCATTTTGGGGAAGGCAAACATATTTTACGAGTGGTTAAAATGTGTGAGTTGCTGGGCAGCAAGATTGGTCTATCGGAAGATGAAATTAAGATGTTGGGTTTAGCAGTACCGCTGCATGATATTGGTAAATTTAAAATACCAGAGGTGATTCTTAACAAAGCAGATAAATTAAGCGATTCAGAGCGAAAGGTGGTGCAAAATCACGCTGAATTTGGTTATTTGGTGTTAAAAAATTCAAAACGCCCACTTATTCGAACGGCCGCATTAATTGCCCGTGATCATCATGAATATTGGAATGGGAAGGGATATCCACGGGGGAAGTATGGAGAAGAAATCCATATTTTCTGCAGGATCACCGCGCTAGTTGATGCCTATGATGCCTTGCGACACAGTCGAAATTACAAAGAAGCTTGGCCTCTAGAAAAAGTGGTTGAAAACATTAAACAACAAAAAGGTTTGCAGTTTGATCCTAGCTTGGTTGATGTTTTACTCGAGAACATCGATGCTATAGAACAAATCATTGCGGACAACCCCGATCCATTGGTTGAATAACACGTTTAAAGAACGTAAGCAGACAACATTACTACGGCCTTGCAATCAGTAACGTCGTTTTTACTATTTTCAATTAAAGAGTCAATAACCATGTATGAAATAACAAAACACCTGCATTTAACGATAATGCTTGTTAGCGTTCTGCTTTTTTTAAGCCGCTTTGTATTAACCATTAGAGGCTCAAACTTGCTGAATAAAAAAGCCCTCAAAATAGCGCCACATATTATTGATACAATTTGGATTATTACTGCTGTTGCCTTGTGTGTGATGCTTCAACAATATCCCTTCGTTAATGGCTGGGTCACTGAAAAATTGTTGGCTTTTGTGATGTATATATTCATGGTGTTATTTGCTTTGAAGCTGGCTAAAACCAATCTAATGCGTTTTATTGGGCTGGTTGGCGCTATAAGTTGGTTGGCTTTTGCTGGAATGGTAGCGGTTACCAAACAAGCGTATTTATTCGGTTAGTCGATAAATACTGTGAAGTAGATATCAAGAATACTGGTTAAGACCCGATACAAGATTGAAGTTATCCATTTATCAGGGAAATGTTTTGCAGGAATTAAAACAACGTATCGCTAATCAAGAGTGTTTCAAAGCGAGCTTGTTATTAGCGCAGTATTTTCAGTCTTCTAATGACAGTTTAGCCCTGTACGAAGAGCAACTTGCTCAGTGGGTCAATCAAGCTAAGTCTCACTTAGCAATGGTGAGCTCTAAGGCGTTAAAACTTGAAAAGTTGATTCAGTTTTTTTATCTAGAACTGGCATTCAGTGTGGATGAAAAACAATATTTTGCTAAGCAATACAGTATGCTCGATAAGGTGATGGAATTTCGCACGGGTATTCCTATTAGTTTAGCGATTATCTTTCGTGAATTGGCGCAGCAGCTAGAGTTTGACGTGCACGGCGTCAATTTTCCTGGGCATTTTTTACTCAGTATCGAAGTGGCAGACCAGGAGCTTATTTATCTCGATCCTGCTAATGGCAACACCTTAACTAAAACCGATATCGAGCAACTCTATTTCAATATTATCGGTGAAATTGAACAAGAAAAAATGCCACCTGAGGCGCTCTTTGCTGCCAGTTGCGAAGAGATTGTAGTGCGCTTATTGCACAATCTAAAAGCCAGCTTTATTAACAATCAGCAATACTCGTATGCGTTGACTGCGGTTAATTTACTGGTTCATCTTTGTCCGAATGATCCTTATGAGCGAAGAGACAGAGGATTTTTACTGCATCAACTCGATTGTCCACAAGTCGCTATTGCCGACTATCAATATTTTATCCAACAATGTCCCAAAGACCCTGCCAGTGTTTTATTGGCCGCTCAAGTTAAGCAACTGGGCAATGTACCGCCAACAACCTTCCATTAATAAAGTTGCATCTGGTTCAACTTTATTAATGGGTAGAAATGGAAAGCAAATAATTAAACGAGTACCGAATATATCGCCTTGGTGAGTTTACTCAATTGAGCTGGGCTGATGATGTAAGGTGGCATGATATAAATCAGTTTACCAAAAGGGCGGATCCATACACCTTGGGCTACAAACTTCTTCTGTATTTCAGCAACATTCACTGGATTTTTGCATTCCACAACACCAATTGCACCGAGTACCCTCACATCCAGCACACTGTTTAATGGTTTACAAACTCCGAGTTCTTCATGTAACTGATGTTCTATCTGGGCCACTTGCCTTTGCCAATCACCTTTGAGTAACAAATCTAAACTGGCATTAGCCACCGAGCATGCCAGGGCATTACCCATAAAGGTTGGTCCATGCATAAACACTCCGGGCTCACCTTGACAGACACCCTGTGCGACATCTTCTGTACACAGGGTTGCGGCAAGCGTCAAATAACCACCCGTTAGGGCTTTGCCTAAACACAAGATATCTGGACTGATGTCTGCATGTTCGCAAGCAAACAGTTTACCTGTACGGCCAAAACCAGTCGCAATCTCATCACATATAAGCAAAACGTTGTAGTCATCACACAGCTGTCGACAGCGCTTTAAATATTCGGGATGGTAAATGCGCATGCCCCCTGCATTTTGCACAATGGGCTCGATCACTAACGCCGCCAATTCATGGTGGTGACGCTCAAATAGTTCCTGCAGAGGCTGGATATCATCTTCGTTCCAAGGTTTGTCGAAACGGGTTTGCGGGGCAGGGGCAAAGATTTGTTGATTAAGTGAATGGCTAAACAAATTATGCATGCCGTTAACAGGATCGCACACTGACATGGCGGCAAAAGTATCGCCATGGTAGCCATAACGCGGCGTTATGAAGCGGTGTTTAGCGCCATTACCTTGGCACACCCAATATTGCAGCGCCATTTTCATCGCCACTTCCACCGATACAGAGCCGGAGTCAGCCAAAAATACTCGGTTGAGACCTTTTGGCACGATTTCCAGTAAGGTTTTACATAAATCAATCGCAGGCTGATGGGTCAAGCCACCAAACATAACATGTGAAAATTGACTGACTTGCTTATTAATAGCTTCATTCAGCACAGGGTGATTGTAGCCGTGTATTGCAGTCCACCAAGACGCGACACCATCCACTAGTTTTTCACCAGACGCTAACTCAATTTCTACCCCTTGTGCGCCGACCACTTGGTAACAGGGAAGGGGATTGAGTGCTGAAGTATACGGATGCCAGATATGATTTTGGTCAAAGTGCAGATTTTCAGAAAACTTGTTCAAATTATGCTCACATGTAAAGTTTGAATTTGATTATTAGTTGACAATATGTCGTTGCTACATAGACTAAGCGCGCAAGATAATTAAGTAAAGATTGCTCTCACTAAAGGCTCCCTCATGACCCCATCTGCTGTTCAACCTAATACCACATCTGATCTTTCAACCTCGATACGTCATGATTGGACGGTAGATGAAGTTAATGCATTATTTACCATGGCGTTTAACGATTTATTATTTCAAGCGCAAACCATTCATCGTCAATATTTCGACCCTAATAAAGTGCAAGTCAGCACTTTGCTGTCTATTAAAACAGGCGCTTGCCCAGAAGATTGTAAATATTGCCCTCAAAGTGCGCGGTATGACACTGGTTTGGAAAAAGAGCGTTTAATGGAGATTGAAAAAGTTATCCAACGGGCGAAAGAGGCAAAACAAGCTGGTTCAACGCGTTTTTGCATGGGCGCAGCGTGGCGTAATCCCAAAGAAAAAGATATGCCCTATGTAACGGCCATGGTCAAGGAAGTGAAAAAGTTAGGCATGGAAACCTGCATGACCTTGGGTATGTTAACTCGTGAGCAAGCCATTGCCTTGCAACAATCTGGCTTAGATTATTACAATCATAACCTTGATACTTCTCCCGAATTTTATGGTGACATTATCACTACTCGTACCTATCAAGACCGCTTAGATACTCTGACTAATGTTCGAGCTGCGGGTATGAATGTCTGTTCAGGTGGGATAGTCGGCATGGGCGAAAGTGCTTCTGATCGTTCGAGTTTATTAGTACAACTCGCTAATTTAGAACATCACCCTGAGAGCGTGCCAATTAATATGTTAGTTAAAGTGAAGGGGACACCGCTGGAAAAAGTCGACGATTTAGACAGCTTTGAGTTTATTCGTACTATTGCCATTGCGCGGATTATGATGCCTAAGTCTTATGTCCGTTTGTCGGCAGGTCGTGAGGCTATGAATGAGCAAATGCAGGCATTGTGCTTTATGGCAGGTGCGAATTCTATTTTTTATGGCTGTAAATTGTTAACCACTTCTAATCCTGAAACCCATGAAGACGTGATGTTATTTAAAAAGCTAGGTATCAATTCTGCGCAATCCCGAGAGTACTCGGATGAAGCTTACCAAGCGGCTTTACTCGATGAAATTAAGCAAAAGGACCAAGTAGAACTGTTTTATGATGCTACGCAAGTTTCGACTGCCGTTCAAAATTCTTAATGGCTTTTGAGTTTATAGTCGAGGCATTGCTCGCGCGAAAACAGGATAAGCTGTGGCGCAAACGTCACAGCTTATCCCCCGGTGTTGGCCCTTTAATTGAGGTCGATGGGCAACATTTTTTAAATTTTTCGAGTAATGATTATTTAGGCTTTGCTTCGTCACAAACCGTGGCCCAAGCGTGGGTTGATGGTTTAAGTGAATACGGTAGCGGTAGCGGCGCATCACCTTTAGTGACGGGCTTTACTCAAGCGCATCTCGAGCTTGAAGCGCATTTAGCAAAAGCGTTAAAACGCGATAGGGTCTTGTTGTTTAATTCAGGCTTTGCCGCCAATCAAGCCATTTGCCAAGCATTGTTTGCCCGCAATAATAACTGTGGTGCAGATTTAATTATTGCGGACAAACTTATTCATGCCTCTTTTGTCGACGGTGCGCAAAGCTGCCAAGCCACTTTTAAACGTTTTAAGCACAACGACACTCACCATTTAAACGATATTATGGCGCGAGCTTCTGCTTCATCTAACATCCTAATTGCAACTGAAGGGGTGTTTAGCATGGACGGTGATCAAGCGCCCGTCGCTGAATTGGCGCACATTGCACAAGATCATAACGCATGGTTAATGGTCGATGATGCCCATGGTTTTGGGGTTTTAGGTAATAGCGGCCTTGGAGTGGTTGAACAGCACAACCTAAGTCAAAATCAAGTACCGGTATTGATGGCCACCTTTGGAAAGGCGATTGGTACCGCCGGTGCTTTTGTTGCCGGTAGCGAGCAACTGATTGATTATCTAATTAATTTTGGCAGGCATTATATCTACAGTACGTCAATGCCCGCCGCTCAGGCTCATGCAACGCTAAGCAGTATTAAAGCCAATGAAAATCCACAAAAACGCCGATTATTGCAAACCCGTATTGCCCAATTTAAACACTTAGCAGATAAAGCTAATATTCCTCTTATGGCATCTGATACGGCTATTCAACCCGTCATAGTGGGCAATGCTGAGCGAGCATTAAGTATTAGCGAAAAATTAAAGCAGCTTGGTATCTGGGCTACGGCAATTCGTTATCCTACCGTACCGAAAGGAACCGACAGACTGCGCGTTACCTTGAGCGCTATGCACGAAGAGCAAGATATTTCTGCTTTAGTTGATGCTTTGCAGATTGCTATTAGTCAAACACCCAAATAAAGAATCATGTCGCAATCAATTCTCGTAAATCACAATAAAGCACGTATCGCTAAGCAGTTTAGTCGCGCAGCAGTAACATACGATAAACTAGCCAAGGTGCAACTTGATATTGCCCTTGATGCAAAGGCCATGCTGCCTGAACATAGCCATTGTTTATTAGACATAGGCTGTGGCACGGGGCGAATTACCCAAGCGTTACGCCAGCAAAGTCAGCAGCTACTGGCAATGGATTTAGCGTTTGGCATGTTACGCCACGCGTCTTTTCAGACAATGGAACCGTCTGAGGCGCCGATCTTGTGGTTACAAGGTGACGCTGAGCAACTGCCCTTGCAGACTTGTTCGGTTGATACGATATTTTCGTCCATGGCCCTGCAATGGTGTGCACACCCAGAGCAAGTCTTGAGTGAAATACATCGCGTATTAGTGCCAACGGGACATGCTGTGATAGCGCTAATGACAGCCGGTTCGTTTAGCGAATTGAGTCAAAGCTGGCAATATGTAGATTCGCAACGCCATATAAATGAATTTTATCCCACTGACACATGGGTACAAGCGGCGCTTAAAAGTGGCTTAAAAGTAGATATTAAAAAGCAGTGCTATCAATCATGGCACCCTGATATTCGTCATCTACTTGCCTCCATTAAAGGGGTAGGCGCCAACATTTTATTGAATACCAGCGATAAGCAAAGCCAGAACCCAGCAATCAATCGACATAAATTTAATACACTTGAACATTTTTATTTTTCGCATTTTGGCGCAGAACAACAATTACCGTTGTCGTATCAAATACTCTTTCTAAAGTGTGAAAAATAGTAAGGAACAATAATGGGACAATTAGCGGCCACTAGCCGAGCTTATTTTATTACCGGAACCGATACCGAAGTAGGAAAAACCTTTTTTTCAGTGGCTTTGCTTCAGGCCTTCAATCAACTCGATTTAAAAACTGCCGCTTATAAACCAATTGCTGCGGGTTGTGAAACCACTACCGATGGCTTAAGAAATGAAGACGCATTGGCTTTACAGCAATCGAGTAGCTTAGAACTTGATTACGCAGAGGTTAACCCAATTGCGCTAGCCGAACCTATCGCACCTCATTTAGCCGCGCAAATTGCATTGGGTAAGGGGCAGTCAATCGACTTATCGTTAGACCGGATTAAACAAGGATTTGTAAGTCTATTGCACAAAGAGCCAGATGTGTTGATAGTAGAAGGGGCGGGGGGCTGGCGTTTACCGCTTGGCAATAACGAACAAGGTCATCCGACATTTTTGTCTGATTTTGTGGCTAATCAAAACCTCGCTGTTATTTTGGTGGTAGGTATGCGATTAGGGTGTTTAAATCATGCCATGCTAACTGCGGATAGCGTGCGTCAACACGGTTTAAAAATAGTGGGTTGGGTTGCTAATACTTTGGATCCTGATATGCCATTTTTAAACGAAAACATTGAATCCTTAAAGCTTTTGTTGCGTGCGCCCCTAATCGCTACTCTGCCTCGATTAAGTGACCCAAGCGAAGCTGCCACTCGGCTTAATTTGTCTTGCTTGGTTTAAGTACGGTCTAGCGCTTGCCAAATCGAGCCATACAATGGTAAAACACAATGAAATCAATTTAATAACGTATGGGAGTTGCTGATATGGCAAATAGTGATACCTCGGTGTTATTTGTGTGTTTAGGTAACATTTGCCGCTCTCCAACCGCAGAAGCGGTGTTTAAGGAAAAAATAAAAAACAGCCAACTCAGGATTGATATCGATTCTGCCGGAACAATGGGCTATCACATTGGTGTGACCCCAGACGAACGAGCAAAGGCGGTTGCACAAGAGCGTGGCTATAATTTTAAAGGCATAAAAAGTCGCAAAGTGGTGCTTGAAGACTTTGAAAAATTTGAATATATCCTTGCGATGGATAAAGAAAATCTTCGCCATTTATTAGAAATGTGCCCGGCTGAATATCAGCATAAAGTGGTGTTATTTATGCAATACGCAGACTCCGATGTTGAAGAAGTGCCAGACCCCTATTATGGCGGTAAGCGGGGATTTGAGTATGTACTTGACCTTATCGAGTTGGCATCTGATGGTTTACTTATTTCGATAGCATCACGATTTGCAGTCCGTTAAAACAAACACAGACAAGCATAAAACCTACTTAAGTGGTTTTTTGCTGGTGCTAATGTGTAGTGTGCTTTTAGTGCTATTTGATGGCTTGAGTGCGCCTTGGCAAAACGAATTAGACCAACAAATTATCATTAAACTGCGTTTGCCTTTGGTTATCACGGCTTGTTTGGTTGGCGCTGCGTTATCGATTAGTTCGGCCAGTTTACAAGTTTTACTGCACAATCCTTTGGCTGACCCCGGTATTATCGGTATTACCAGTGGTGCCAGTTTGTGTGCCGCTTTATTTTTATTATTGGGTGGGGGGCTTGCGCCTAATATTCTTCAATATCTCCTTCCTCTTAGTTGTTTTATTGGCGCAATCATCTCTACCATTTTAATTTTTTCCGTTGCGCGCAGATTAGCCGCTAATCATGCCTCTGTCATTTTGGCTGGTATTGCGATATCGACTATCAGCGGGGCAGTAGTTGCATGGTTACACTTTTTTTCAGATGCCCAGTCAATGCGAAACTTAACGTTTTGGTTGATGGGAAGTCTGCATCAGGCTGATTGGCCTA
Organism: Flavobacterium sp. W21_SRS_FM6; assembly: GCF_052119645.1. NCBI lineage: Bacteria > Pseudomonadati > Bacteroidota > Flavobacteriia > Flavobacteriales > Flavobacteriaceae > Flavobacterium > Flavobacterium sp. W21_SRS_FM6. The sequence continues at coordinate 167,731 of NZ_JBGQOM010000008.1, read as the reverse complement.
TTTTATTTTTCGCCGCCCCCTTACTGGGGGGATTGATTGCGTACTTGATGAAGCAAGGGCGAGCGTTAAATTGGTACTATTTTGGTCAAAATAGCGCGCAGTTGGCGGGCTTAGATGTGCATAAATTTCAAAACAAGATGTTGTTGGTATGCGCGCTGAGTGTTGGAGCTGCAGTGTCGCTCGCAGGTTCAATTGCCTTTGTGGGGTTATTAGTGCCTCATTTACTGCGGAATTTTTTTGGTTATGACAATCGTTTCATCCTGCCAGCTTCCGCTATCTTGGGCGCATGTTTATTGTTATGGGTAGAGCTCGCTACGCGTTGGTTCATGGGGATTAGTTTACCGGTATCGATGATTACCGCTAGTTTAGGCGGCCCCATTTTTCTCTATTCTGTTGCACGTTTAGGTAAGAAGCGTCACTAACATGGTAAAGTTTGACAAATTGAGCGTAACAGGGCGGTTAAATGCGGTTTCTGGCCATGTTGATAAGGGCGACTTTGTACACGTACTTGGGACTAATGGCGCGGGGAAATCGTCTTTACTAAGTGCTATCGCAGGTTTGCTGGAACTGGATAGCGGCCTTGTCCTGTTAAATGGTCTCAGCATTGTCGATTACAGCTTGCCGCAACTGGCTAGCTTTCGCTGTTTTCAAGAACAGCAGCAAAGTAGTGCGTTTGCTTTAACAGTCTCAGAAGTGTTGTACTTCTTTAGCGAGTGCTATGACTTACCTGCCGACTTGGAAAATGCCCTTGAATTAACAAACCTGATGCATAAACCCCTTAATCAACTCTCGGGTGGTGAAGCAAGGCGGGTACATATTGCTCGGACACTGCTTCAAGTATGGCCCGCTATTAAACAGGGGCAGGCAATTATTTTATTAGACGAGCCGACTCAGGGCTTGGATTTTAAGCATCAACATTTACTGTTTAGCTTATTGGCTCGCCTAAGTGACTCAGGTAGTGCGGTGGTGGTGAATCACCACGATTTAAATTTGTGCCAGCAATATGCCAATAAAATATGGTTGCTCCAACAAGGACAAATTGTGAAAACAATGGGGTCTCTACAGAGTATTAGTAATGATGATTTATCTCACATCTTTAGCTGCTGTATTCGATTTGCAATTGATGAAGCTGGCAATAAGATATTTCAAACTTATCTAGAATAGTGCATGTTCTGATTGCTTTCGTTTATCATACCCTCTAACGTCTGATGCAGCCCTTTTACTGTAAATGTTTAGGCTAATTATTATTGAAAACCGAATAAGGAAACATTGTGAGCCAGTGGCAACCCGATAGTTGGCGTGCAAAGCCAATTTTGCAACAACCAACGTATGAAGATAAACAACAATTAAGCGCAGTTGAACAAAAGTTAAAGAGTTATCCACCTTTAGTCTTTGCCGCCGAAACTCGCCAATTATTTAAGCAGCTAGGCGCAGTAGCCGAGGGCAATGGATTTTTATTGCAAGGTGGCGATTGCGCTGAGTCGTTTAATGAATTTAATGCGCCTAAAATTCGCGATACCTTTAAGGTTATCTTGCAAATGGCCATTGTTTTGACCTTTGCAGGCCGTTGTCCGGTTACTAAAGTCGCGCGTATGGCAGGCCAATATGCCAAGCCTCGCTCTGGTGACTTTGAAACGATCGATGGCATAGCCTTACCCAGTTATCGTGGCGATATTATTAACAGTTTTGAGTTTACAGAAGCGGCTCGTCGACCCGATCCACAAAGAATGTTAGAAGCCTATAATCAGTCTGCTGCGACCTTGAACTTGTTGCGCGCTTTTGCTCAAGGCGGTTTAGCTGATTTAAACGAGGTGAACCGTTGGAATATGGCGTTTGTGGATAACAATCCATTAAAAGAACGCTATCAGGATATTGCCCAGCGTATTCAAGAGTCACTAGAGTTTATGAGTGTGATGGGGATCAATCCCACCAATACGCCAACCTTGCATGAAACGTCTTTGTTTACTTCTCATGAAGCTCTATTGCTTAATTACGAGCAAGCCTTAACCCGTATCGACACCCTAAGCGGCAACTGGTACAACTGTTCGGCGCACATGCTGTGGATTGGTGAACGTACGCGTCAACTTGATCATGCGCATTTGGAATTCTTCCGTGGTATCCATAACCCAATAGGGGTCAAAGTGGGTCCAAGCATGGGCGATGACGAATTAATTCAATTAATTGACGCGCTTAACCCACAGAATACTGCGGGGCGTTTAACGCTAATCACCCGCATGGGTGCAGATAATCTCGAGAAGAATCTCCCACGATTGTTACGCCGTGTTAAACAAGAAGGCCGCAAAGTGGTGTGGAGTTCTGATCCGATGCACGGTAACACTATTAAAGCTTCTAGTGGTTTTAAAACGCGAAATTTTGATGCTATCTTGCGTGAAATTCAGCAATTTTTTGCCGCACACAAAGCAGAAGGAACTCATGCTGGAGGTATTCATCTTGAAATGACTGGACAGCATGTGACTGAGTGCACAGGTGGGGCATATCAAATCAGTGATGATGACTTAGCCCAAGCATATAAAACCCAGTGCGACCCACGATTGAACGCCGACCAAGTGTTAGAAATGGCATTTTTGGTAGCCGATCATTTACGCGTAAAATAATAAGTCCGCTTTACGTGCAGGAGTGCAGCACATTGATTGCACTCTTACCCCCTTTAATGGTATAAATGCGAATTGTTTGCATTTGTAGCTTTTATTAAGGTGCTTGTATGACGCTTTGGGAAATTAAAAATAAACAATCAGCAATGATTGATAGTCTTGATGCCACTTTAGTACCTGCAATTGGGCAGCGCCTAAACGAAATGGGGTTTGCCAGTGGGCAGTTAATTCAATGTTTACGCCGTAGCCCGCTAAAAGGCCCTTTGGTTTTGCAACTAGGTGATTGTGTGTATTCTTTGGAGCAAAGCATCGCCACACGCATCAATATCACCGCTGCGTAATACATATCATCGTTTTATTTTTTCAAACGAAAGACGCAGTAATACCACAGCAAATTTCTCAGTGTTGATACGTTAAGTATTGCAATTAAACACAGGTTTTAAGGCAGTTAATGAAAAATATCATCTTGGTTGGTAAACCCAACTCAGGCAAGAGCTTATTATTCAATCAATTAACCGGAATGCGTCAAAAAGTAGCTAATTTCCCAGGCGTAACGGTAGAGCTCAAAAGTGGAAAGTTTGATCAGTATCAACTAGTTGATTTTCCTGGTACCTATTCTTTACAAAGCCTTTCTCGCGATGAAGAGCTAGCTATTGCTAAGTTGCATGAAGCGATGCATAGCGATGACACCTCGTTGATTGTATGTAACTTGGATGCTACTCGTTTAGAACGTAGTTTGGTGTTTGGCTTGCAGGTCAGAGATCTTGCCTTTCAACATAACAAAGGCCTTATATTTGCCTTAAATATGATCGATGAAGTCTCTCGTTTTGGCCATCATATTGATACCGAACAACTCGCACAAGACTTAGGTTGTAAGGTGCATGCTCTTTCGGCCAAAACCTTAATTGGCTTACATGAGTTTAGACTTGCCTTGCTCGATGCGGCTCAACATCCGCAAGATTTCATCCCGCTAAAAACAGAAGAGGCAAGCCAACCCGTATTGGAAATCAGTCGAAAATTATCTCAGCAATATGGCATAAAAGCGGATGTAGTACTGAAAAGACAAAACAAAATAGATGACTTTTTGCTGAATAATGTATTTGGTGGTTTAATCTTTTTAGTCATTATGTTCCTGTTATTTCAGAGTATTTTTACTTGGGCAAGTCCTTTAATGGATGGTGTTGAAGCCATCGTTGGCCAGTTAGCTGCACTGTCTAGTAGTGTGTTACCGCCTGGGGTTGTTAATGATTTTGTTACTGATGCGCTCTTTGGCGGAGTAGGATCATTTTTAGTCTTTGTGCCACAAATTATGGTACTGACCTTGGTCATTGGCCTATTAGAGGATACTGGTTACTTAGCTCGTGCAGCGTTAATTTGCCATAAACCGCTAAGCTTTTTTGGTTTATCTGGCAGAAGCTTTATTCCTTACTTATCAGGCCACGCATGCGCTATCCCTGCGATATTTGCCGCGAGAACCATCGAATCACCGCGCAAACGCCTAATTACCATGATGACTATCCCTTTGATGTCATGTTCTGCTCGTTTGCCAGTTTATGCGCTATTAATAGCGGTGCTGGTCCCTGAAACGCAATACTTAGGTGGTTTACTTAACTTACAGGGGATTACGTTTTTCATTTTGTATTTCATCGGGATTTTAACCGCCTTATTAGTGAGTACTTTGCTTAATAAACTCACTGACATGAATACAGATCAGGCTGAAATGCCCTTTATTCTAGAATTGCCCACTTACCGATTACCGCACTGGAAACCCCTTATTCACCGCGTATTAACCAGTGCTAAGCAGTTCATTAAACGAGCTGCGCCAGTCATTTTTGTGGTTTCTGTGGTTATTTGGTTTTTGGGCTATTTTCCGCAAAACGGTGACTTACAGTCTTCGTATTTGGCAATGCTAGGCCATTGGATTGATCCGATATTTACGCCTTTGGGTTTGGATTGGCGTTATGGCGTGGCTATTTTAGTCTCGTTTTTAGCCAGAGAAGTTTTCGTGGGTGCACTGGGTACTTTGTTTGGTATCGAAGGAGCGGATGAAAATATTGCTGGACTGGCTGCAAACATTCAAAGCGATGGTTTGGCTTTAGGGGCTGGAATTGGTCTGATGCTGTTTTACGTCGTAGCGTTGCAGTGTGTTGCTACAGTAGCGACAATTAAAGGCGAAACAGGCAGTAAAAAGATCGCTTGGGGCTTATTTGTTGGTTACGGCCTTCTTGCCTATTTCTTGGCATTCTTGGCCGCAACGTTTATTTAAACCTACAGTAGCAGGCTGTCGTCGATTTTAATAAACTCGTCGGCAGCATTCACTAAAGAGTTTGCTGTGAGTTGGGGAACGCCATAGACCACCGTTCTGCATTGATGTTTATGCTTTAAAGTAGCGAGCAGTAAATCAAAGTCTCCATCACCAGAGAGCAAAACCAAACAATCAATATCTTTTGCTGCCTCAAGGGCGTCGATAGTAATGCCTACGTCCCAATCTCCTTTCGCCGAGCCATCACTACGTTGGATAAAGGGTTTTAATTTTACGTTGAAACCGATGTGCTTCAAGGCATTTTGAAACTTACCTTGTTGCATATCTCCTTTGTCTATTGCGTAAGCATTGGCGATAACTATCTCTCCTCGTTGACTAAGTTGCTGCCAAAACTCTCGGTAATTAAATTGTTTGGCGAAAGCGTCGCGAGTGGTGTAGTAAATATTTTGCACATCGACAAGTACTGCAATTTTGAGCATAAGGATTAGTGGATCAGTAAACTACGGAAGGCGATGATAACACGCTAAACAAGATAACTTAGTTTTATCATTAATAAGGCTTGCTAATAACCACCATTCATCATAGACTCCTTACGACTTGTTTATCCTCTCACCAAACAAGTCTTCAATGTATTGTCTTTCTCTGATCCAGTCGACCAACATTAAAAAAATAACAAAGCTGAATTATTGTACGGCGAGCTCGTGAGCGTAAAACAGGATACTTTTTCCTTGTAGCTCATACAGATAAAACCTTAATAGCGTTATCGTCAACACTATAGTGAAGCTTCTTTTTAGTTTTTGATAAACCTTGTTTGTATTGATTAATACGAGACAGTGGCTTATCTGTAAAATAGAGTTTTATTATGTCATTTACTACCTATCACGGTACTGATATCCGTGTAGCGTGCCCAGTGCATGCAATATCTGTTAACAAACACAAAGTGGCGTTTGCTGACCAATTTGGTCAAAAGTTGAATGTTTTTACTTCAACCCAAGAGGCGAAAGCGTTTGTATCTTGGTTACTGACGATTCATTAATCGTTGTGAATACCAAGCAATAAGAAACCGGATTAATTCCGGTTTTTTATTGCCTATTTAATCCTAGTAAAATATTTAGGCTTGGCTGGCTAAATAGCTCTCGTAATCACCTTTAAAATCAATGACCTTACTTGGTGTTATTTCGATAATACGCGTGGCGAGAGACGATACAAACTCTCGATCGTGACTAACAAAAATCAAGGTGCCTGGGTAGTTTTCCAAGGCCAAGTTAAGTGACTCAATAGATTCCATATCTAAGTGGTTAGTAGGTTCATCCATGACTAAAATATTGGGTTTTTGCAACATAAGCTTGCCAAAAAGCATCCGTCCTTGCTCACCACCAGAGATAACCTTCACAGACTTATTGATTTCGCTTTGCGAAAATAATAAACGCCCCAGTGTGCCTCTGATAACCTGTTCATCATCTCCTTCTTGTGCCCATTGATACATCCATTCAACCAGAGACAAGTCTTTTTCAAAGTCTGATGCATGATCCTGCGCATAATAGCCTATGTTTGAATTTTCCGACCATTTGACTTCCCCAGTGGATGGCACAACCTTTGACATTAAACAATTCAATAAAGTGGTTTTACCTACACCGTTAGCACCGATCACGGCGACACGCTCACCAACTTCTACCATTAGATTTAGATTTTTAAACAATTGCTCATCAAATGATTTTGATAATTCAGTCACTTCTAGCGCTTGACGATGCAGCTTTTTACTTTCTTCAAACCGAATAAAAGGGTTTTGACGACTAGAGGGTTTAACGTCATCCAATTTTATTTTATCTATCTGTTTAGCGCGACTGGTTGCTTGTTTCGACTTAGACGCATTGGCAGAAAAGCGACTAACAAAGGTGCGTAACTCGGCTATTTGAGCTTTTTTCTTCGCATTATCGGCCAATAAACGTTCGCGCGCTTGAGTAGACGCGGTCATATATTCATCGTAATTACCAGCAAACAAACGGATCTCGCCGTAATCTAAATCGGCCATATGCGTGCAGACTGAGTTTAAGAAATGTCGATCGTGCGAAATGATGATCATGGTGCAGTTACGTTCGTTCAATATGGTCTCTAACCAACGGATCGTATTAATGTCCAAGTTGTTAGTGGGTTCATCTAACAACATGATGTCAGGATCTGAAAACAACACTTGAGCAAGTAATACCCTTAATTTCCAACCTGGGGCTATTTCACTCATTAAGCCATAATGTTGTTCTACCGGAATACCTACTGCGATAAGTAATTCACCTGCTCTCGCTTCTGCCGTATAACCATCCATTTCGGCAAACTCAGACTCAAGTTCAGCAACACGAATACCATCTTCCTCGGTCATCTCTGGATTAGCGTATATCGCGTCTCTTTCGGCTTTTACCGTCCAAAGTTCAGTGTGACCCATAACAACGGCATCAATAACGCTATATTCCTCATAAGCGAACTGATCTTGTTTTAACTTACCAATACGTTCACCCGGATCGGTAGACACATTGCCTGCTGAAGGCTCTAAGTCACCGCCTAAAATTTTCATAAAGGTGGATTTACCACTGCCATTGGCACCAATTAAACCATAACGATTATTGTTGCCAAATTTAACGGATACATTTTCAAATAGTGGCTTTTCGCCAAATTGCATGGTGATGTTTGCGGTGCTTAGCAAGGTAATAATTCCAAGGTTAGATAGTGAGAAAGTGCGTTAACTGCGCGATGTTTACAAAGCAGCAGAAAATTTGGCGCATATTATGCCACAAAATTAACCGGCCTGCTAAAAATTAGGCCGGTTTATTGGGAAGAGGAAAGGGAGTTAGTTGCTGCTTAAACAGCTACCTGAGCTTCTGCTTGGATAAATTGAATTTATCAATGCTGTTAAAGTATCCCATTGGTGGGCCATCTCATCAGCTTGATTTTGACTCAGTATTGCACCATTTGTTTTCATGCGGTCTTCTTCTACCTTGTTGTAGTGAAAAATCGTCATGTCTATACTGCCATTGCCCTTATACGCTTCGTATAAGTTATCGATATTTTTTTGCGAATCGTCGACAAACACGATCGCTTTGAACTGTCGCTGCATTTTACTTAGTAGGTAATCAAGCATTGCGCCTTTATTCATACCAGAGGTCATCATGATACCTTGCATATACGTCATTTCTCTTGGGATAAACTCTCGTAGAAGTGGCGCGTCTTGGCCTACTGGGCTCAATGCCGTAACACTGAGATCAATGCCTGCACGAGACAATTCACGTTCAGTTGCGGAGCGCGTTTTAGGCGAGCGAGAGGTTAAGGCAAATACGGTAATACCTTGCTGTTGCCAGTCGTTAATCATCGCAGGTAAGGCAGATTCAGTCAGCACCATCGGACTAAGTTCGTATAATAAACTAATGCTGTCTTCAAACAAACATTGTACTTTTTGCTCTTCACGGGGTTTTACCGCTAAGCTACCGCGTTGCCATTGATACCAAATATCGCCACCCAAATCACTTTCACTGGTCAATAGGGTATTGTCAATATCAACGACCACTAAGACATTATCACTGTTATACCGAGTGGTTTTTTGCTTTATGGTTTTTACCACATCCTTAAATGCATGGGTTTCTTGTACAACTACGCCAGATTGTTCTGGCTGAGGAGAGTTAGCACAGGCACTAACACTTAAGAGGAGTAAAATAAGTAAAAGGGATTGTTTCATTCGTAGCTCAATATCTTCTTCTAGTTTAATGATTTAAGGCGTGTTTGTAGTGTGCTATAGAAAGAGCATTGTAACCATTAAAAGCTTGCAGTTGTATGACAATAAGCCCATGAATTGATTCGATAATTGCCTTGTCATACAAGCAATTCGTTAACCAGTGCTGCGATGTTGCACCAGCCACGTACTTGCTGTTTAAGATGGTTAAGCCGCCGAACTCCGTCTACACATTTAAGGTACTTTTTAATAGGGGGTAGGGCAGTGATGAACTAAAATGCCAGCTTGATAACCAAGGGCCTCAAACTGGCTAGGCCGACACCTTATTGATCTAGTGGAGTATTAAAATCTTCGGATAACTCGAAGTCCCCAACTACTGAATTGACTTTATCATCAACAAAGGTAATGGTAAGTTCTTTACGGAAGTCCTCTCCACGCTTTTTCATCCCTCTTTTCATTTGATACAAATAGTACCAAGTGTCGTGGTTGAACGAGTCTTCAACTACAGGTTTACCTAATACATAGATAACCTGTTCTTTAGTCATATCAATGCGTAATTTTTTAACGTCTTTGTCGTCTAAAAAATTACCTTGTGGTACATCAATACGGAAAATCCAATCAGCACAAGCTGACAACATAAACGTGGCGCTTAACACGACCAATAAATTTCTGAACTTCATTATTATTTAGTATCTCGGCGTTTAAAAAATGACCTATCGGCGACACCTATTTAAAATAAGCGTCGCATCCTAACCCAGCCGAGTTCAAGCAATCAATGCTTAATTACTATGAATTACTGATTTGCAGTAATTCTTTTGCATTAGCAATTGCTGACTCAGTCAAAGTATCCCCAGCTAATAGACGTGCTAATTCGTCAATTCGTTCATTTTCTTCTAAACAAATCATGTGAGTTTCTGTTGTTTGTTCATCACTGAATTTCGCGACAAACATTTGATTGTGTGCTCTGGCAGCCACTTGAGGTAAGTGAGTCACACAAATAACTTGAGTCTGTTCGCCTAATTTACGCAATAACTGCCCCACGATAGAAGCGGTTGCACCACTTATTCCACTGTCAACTTCGTCAAAAATCATGGTGGCTACTTGACTATTACCGGAGCCAATAACTTGGATCGCCAATCCAATACGGGATAACTCGCCGCCTGACACAACTTTTTCAAGATCATCCATCGCTTGACCTTTGTTAGTCGACACTTTAAAGCGTACTGCGTCTAAACCAAGTTTATGGGGAACATTGTCAGTAATATGCTGAACATCAATAGCAAATTCAGCGTCTTTCATGTTCATTTTTTGAATATGTTGTTGTACTTGCTTGGCAAAATTAAGCGCAGCTTTTTGTCGAGAATCACTGAGTTTTTTAGCGGCTAAATAATAGGCTTGTTCGCCCTGTCTTAATTGCAGCTCTAATTCTTCTAATAAATCATCCTCTTTCATTAGCCCTTGGTATTCATTGCTTAGTTGTTGATGAAAGTCATAAAGCTCTTCTGCAGGGACATGGTGTTTCCTTGCTAAATCAAGCGCCTGTGAAAAACGCGCCTCGACGGTTTGCATTCGCATCGGATCAATTTCAAGTTGGTCGGTATAAGCACGCAGTTCTTGAGCCGCTTCTTCAATTTGAATTGCCGCTTCGTTTAGCATATTTACAATGGGCCCTAAACTTTGATCATGCTCTTGCAACTCTGCCAAGCGTTCTAAACTGTTTTGCACCGCGGACAAGGCGTTGAATTCGTCTGCCTCATATAACTGATGAAAACTAATTTGCGTTTGCTCAAGCAGGGTTTGACTGTGGCTTAATTTTTTATGATCAATCTCAAGTTCGTTAAATTCACCATCGGCTAGGGCAAACTCATCAAGCTCTTGAATTTGATAAGCCAATAATTGACAGCGGTCAGCTCGCTGTTGCTGGCCTTCTTCAAGTTGCTGATAGCGTTTTTGCTGCTCTCGCAATTTTTGATATGTTTGAGCTACCACTTGGAGTAAGTTTTGGTGATCCGCTACTCCATCAAGCAAATTGCGTTGTTGCTCACTTTTCAGAATAAGCTGATGGGCATGTTGACCATGAATGCTCAGCAGATTACTGCCTAACTCTTTTAATTGCTGCAAGGAAACGGGTATACCGTTTACAAAGGCTTTTGAACGACCTTCAGCAGATATCACTCGCCTGATTAAACATTCATCTTCGTCAGCCAATTCATTTTTTTGCAGCCAGGCCTGTGCCGCTTGCAATTTAGTAATATCAAAAAAGGCACTGACTTCAGCTTTATCTGCACCCGTTCGCACCATGCCGCTATCAGCCCTTTCACCGAGGCATAGGCCGAGTGCATCAACAGAAATAGACTTACCTGCACCAGTTTCACCAGTGATGGCGGTCATACCGTTTGAAAAATCAACGTCTAAGGTTTTTACGACTGCAAAATTTCGGATCGATAAGTGAGTGAGCATAATTCTTAGTAGTGGTTATATATACAGTAACTGTAAATATAACCATGAGTATGCATACTGTCCAGTACTAACAAAAAATATCCTTGCTTTTTTGTTGGCCCGTCATTTAATACAGTTTGGTGCCCCAATTGAGCTTAGTGCGTAAGACGTTAAAATAGTTATAGTCTTTGGGGTGGATAAGAGATAAGCGGTTTGGATTTTTTCGAATAATAACTTCGTCGCCGGGTAGCACTGTCAACACAATATGGCTGTCGCAACTAACCTGCAGATTATCGCGATTTTCAGGTGATATCTTCATTTTTACCGTACTGTTGGCGTCAATCACAATGGGACGGCTGCTTAGGGTGTGCGGAAACATTGGGACTAGGGTTAAGGCGTCGAGGTTGGGCGTGAGTATGGGGCCACCGCCAGATAACGAATAAGCAGTTGAGCCTGTTGGTGTGGCAACGATCAAACCATCTGAACGTTGACTATAAACAAAGATATCATCTAAATACACTTCAAACTCAAGCATGTGCGCTACTTTGCCGTGGTGAAGTACCACTTCGTTGACGGCCGAATCTTTACTTTGCATTTTGCCGTGTCTAAACACCTCGACTTCAAGTAAAAACCGCTGCTCGGTGATGCATTCACCATTGAAAATACTGTCAAGTTGTTGTTCAAAGTCTTCGGGGTTAATGTCGGTTAAAAAACCTAAGTTACCCCGGTTAATACCCACAACTGCAACGTTGAATTCGGCAAGTACCCTTGCAGCACCCAGCATATTGCCGTCACCACCGACTACAATAGCAAGATCAGCTTGTTTGCCAATTTCTTTAATGCTGGCTGATTCAAAGCCATTTGAATCAAGTTTATTAGCTGTGTTTTCTTCAACGAGAATGCGGCATCCGCGCTTTTTTAAATAAACAATGATGGCCTTAAAGCTAAGATTAGCGCCTTGGTGCGCTTGTTTGCCAATTAAGCCTACTGTTGAGAATTCCATATATAAACATCAAAAATAACCATTCGGTAGTATAATCATGGCTGTTAAGGAATGTCATAACTTTATGTTAACTAAACTTAAAAAAACGGTTTAGTTGCATTGGCGTAGGATTCGATTGACTCGCTGATAGTGATGTTTTTATAGTGTCTCAAACGAAATTTAATATAAGAAGTAAACATGGGTCCATTAATGATTGATGTGTCGGGTTATGAACTGACGCATGAAGAAATTGAGATGTTGGATCATCCTCTGATTGGCGGTTTGATTTTATTTAGTCGTAATTTTTATGATCAGGCTCAGCTCAGTGATCTCATTAAACACATTAGACAATCGTGCCGCAACGACATCATTATTGCTGTCGATCACGAAGGGGGCAGGGTACAGCGCTTTAGGCAAGGTTTTAGCTTAATTCCCGCTATGGGTAAACTCTTCCCCTTAAATAGCGACCGCGAGCCCGTTAGTATCGAACAAAGTAATCGCTGGGCTGAACAATTTGGCTGGTTAATGGCCGCTGAATTATTGGCGTTTGACATCGATATTAGTTTTGCACCCGTGCTAGACATCAATGGTAACTCACAAGTCATTGGCGACCGAAGTTTTCATCAGCAGCCTCAACATATTGTCAGGTTGGCCAGTGAATTTATTCGGGGGATGCACCGAGCAGGAATGAAAGCCACAGGTAAACATTTTCCTGGTCACGGGAATGTGTTGGAGGACTCTCACATTGCGATGCCTGTTGACAGGCGCAGCCGTGAAGAAATAATGCGCATTGATATGCAAATATTCAAAGATATTCATCAACAAGGTTTGTTGTCTGCAGTCATGCCTGCTCATGTTATTTACCCAGAGGTAGATGCGTTACCGGCAGGTTTTTCGAAGACTTGGATTGGCCAAATTTTACGTCAAGAGTTGGCGTTTAACGGCGTGGTATTTTCCGATGATTTATCCATGCAGGGGGCTAAACAAGTGGGTGATATAATCACTCGTGTTGAGTCTGCATTAGCAGCGGGGTGTGACATGGCGCTGGTATGCAATGATCCCGCTAGTGCCATGGCTGCGATTGATGGCTTACCCAGTAATTTAGTGGTCAGTGAGCGTCCAGCCTCCTTGAAAAAAAGCCTTAGCATGAGTTTTAAACAATTAAAACAAACTGATGCCTTTCAAAATGCACAGCGCAGTCTTGAGCAGTTTAATGCGTTAATGACTCGATAAAATGTCTACGTTGCAAAAGCATTTTCTCTATGCTGCGGCTTCTCATTTAGGCTATTGAAATAATCGCTAGCCTACAATGCTTGGCACTCTTGTTGCTTCAACGCTTCGTCAGTAAATGACAAGACAACAATAACAATACGTAACAATATTGAGGACAAAGGCAGATGAAAATATTTATGTGGGCAAGTGCAGGTTTATTATTTGCTTCAAGCGTACTCGCAGATAGTTTTAGTTGGGGAGAATTAAAGCGAGAAAGAATAGATTTAAAACTGCCCTTGTTAACGATCCAAGGAGAGAAAGGTCTTTTAGCCTGTGGTTACATTAATGCCGCTACCTGTGACAAAACTGGTGAAGCTTGCGCTATCGTGTCAGGGGTAAACGACCATACTGAAATGTTAAACAAACCGGTTGTGGCTCTATCGTCTGCGGCTAAAGCCTTAGGTGTAGAATTAGGAATGTCAGGCGCACAGGCTTTAGATTTACTGCGTTAATTCAACCTGCGGCTAAGGTTTCAAGCTGCATTCTCGATGGCCGAGCGTATTTTTTATCAAGTAAACTACCGCGCCAAAACTGTTGATTATGCATGCTTGCAGTCACTTCTCGAATTAGTTCAAATACCGAAATGACCGCAACATCCTGGGATTTTTTTTCAATCATTTGTAAATAAACATCTCGCTGCAAGGCGGGTTGTACAATATTGATGGCGCGGATTTGATTGCTCGTTTCCAGGTGAAAAGCACCAGAAGAGGGCAGGACCGCTAAACCAAAACCTTGAGTAACGTAGTGCAAAGTGGTCATAAGTTGGCCAAAGGCGTTTTTAGGTTTCAGTTTGATACCACTTTTTTGCGCTTGTTCTGTGAGTAGGCGATACATGGCATCTTGCTCAACGGGCATAAAAATATCGTAATGTTGTAAATCTCTAAAATGAATAGAGCCGTACAGGGCTAGTTCACTGTAAGCAGGATTTTTAGGATGATGTGAGATATACAGGTAGAGATTTTCTCTTATTAGCGGTATTGAACGCTGTGTTGCGTTTATTCCGGCAGGATTAAAACTCAGGGCGATATCAACTTCTTCATCATTAAACCATTGCTCTACTGCCATAGAGGGCCCTATCCTAAAGCTCAATTCAACATTGGCAAAACGATGCTCTAATTCGGTTAGCAATTCAATCGACAATACGTTGCAACAGGATTGGCTTAGCCCCACCACCACCTTACCTTTGCAATCCTTTTTACTGCCCATCAGATCAGCTTTGGCTGCATTGATTTGAGTTAAAATAATGCGTGCATGCTCTTCAAAGCAGCGACCTGCTTCAGTAAGCTCTACGCCGCGAAAATCCCTTTCAAACAACTTAATTTTTAACTCATGCTCTAAATTTGCCAACTGTAAACTTATCGCCGGTTGCGCAACATCCAACTCTCTGGCTGCTGCGGTAATACTGCCTTGTTCGGCTGTCGCTAAAAAATACTGCAACTGTTTAGTATTCATTACTTACCTAGTTAAAGTGAATCGCTCGTCAATGTTTGATAGCACGATTAACTGCCCTGTAAGTAATCGTTAATCCTAAACTGTTGGTGCGTTAGCTAACAAACAATACAAAAATAGTGCCAAAAAAATAAATGCTGTGGCTGCAGGACGATGGTGCGCCTGTTAGATCCATTTTAACTCCCCTTAATTCAACAGATTATTGACGACTATTTTACGAGATTTTAAAGGGTATAAAAAAAATATAGAGCCCTACCACATTAAACTGCGTTCTGTCCTAGGGCGAGTCTGGTTAGCATAAAGCTCTGTTTTGCAGCGTGTTTTTTATAACCACCAAATATTAGGATGTAGTTTTAAGACCTATGCTAAATATAACTCGTAGACAATTTCTCACTTATGTTGGTGCGGCAGGTGGCTCTTCTGCCTTACTCAAAGCCAACCTAGCACTGGGTTTGATGCATGACGACCCCTACGCCGGACCGGTTACTGTTAAGCCTGCCTCTAGTACTAATAAGCCTAGCGCGTTGATACTGGGTGCGGGTATAGCAGGGCTTGCTACCGCAATTGAATTAGAACGAGCTGGCTATCAGGTCACAATCCTTGAAGCGTCGCATCGGGCCGGTGGACGAAATTTAACGGTGCGTCACGGTGATAAAATTGATGAGATGGGTCAGCCGCAAATTTGTCAGTTTGATAAAGCCGAAAACCTGTATTTTAACTGCGGTCCTGCACGAATTCCGGGGCATCATCGCCGCTTATTGCACTATTGTAGAGCTTTGGGTGTGCCATTACAGATCAAAGCCAATAGTTGTAAATTAGCCTATTTTCACGACGATAAGGCATTTGGTGGTAAGCCCGTTAGACAAATTGACTATCACGCCGATGTGAGAGGCCTGATGGCTGAGTTGTTGTGGAAGTCGGCCGATGCTCATCAATACGATCAGTTGCTTAGTGAAGATGATGTCGCAAAGCTAATGAAGTTTGCGCGTCTTCATGGGGATTTAACCGAAGCGGGCAAATATGTCGGTACTGAGCGTGCAGGCTCGACCACTGATCGTATGTTGGAGTTTCCAAAACCCCATGCCCCCATTGAATTAAAAGCGATGTTAGATAGCAGCTTTTGGTATGGCGGTTTATTAGGGGCTGAGCTGTATGACTGGTGTGAGCCATTAATGGAACCAACCGGTGGTATGGATGGCGTAGTAAAGGGCTTTGTGCGTCATTTAAAAGCTAAGCCTGTATTACATGCGCAAGTTAAAAAAATCTACAATCAAGAAAATGGCGTAGAGGTTACGTACGAACAAAACGGCCAATTTCATACGATTCAAGCCGATTACTGCTTTAACAATATTCCTGCCTACTTTATGGCTGGCATTGAAAACAACTTCTCTTCAGTTTATCAAGCTGGGCTAGACAGCATCAAACGGGGCCATCTGTTTAAGATTGCTTATCAAATGAAAGAACGCTTTTGGGAAAAAGAAGGAATCTACGGTGGTATTTCTTATACCTCTGATCCGGTTGCCCAGTTGTGGTACCCCTCCCACGATATTCATGCACCAAAGGGCATCTTGTTAGGTGCCTACACGTGGGATCCTAAAGTCAGTGCTGTATTTGAAGCCATGACACCCGCTGAACGTTTACTTGCCGGTGCTAAATCGGGTGAAAAAATCCACCCTGGTTACAGCAAATACATCGAAAACGGCATCAGTATTCCTTGGGCACGAATGAATCACCAAATGGGCTGTGGCATGCGCATGAGCCCAGAAGATTGGGACAAGTACTTTCACGTATTGCAAAAACCTGAAGGCCGTCATTTTATGATTGGTGATCAAATCAGTCATCACAGTGGCTGGCAAGAGGGTGCTCTCGCATCAAGTGAACAAGCCCTTAATCAGCTTAATAAACTTCTCAGTGTAAATATCGACCATGGAGTTAACAGCCATGTTAGTTAAATCATTTTTAGTGTTACTCACCCTAGCAGCTATGTCTCAGTTAGCCGTCGCTGAAGAGACGCCAACCCCCGAGGGCCTTGAGTATTGTACCGTGTGTCATGGTAGTCAGTTAAAAGGCAATGCCAATATTGGAGCCCCGCGCCTCAGCGGTTTGCCGCAGTGGTATATCGAACGCCAACTACTCAATTTTAAACAAGGGATCCGTGGTGCCCATAGCGACGATGATCGTGGTATGGAAATGCGTCCCATGGTCAGTGGCTTAAGTGTGGATGAGCTAAAAGCCATTGCCGCTTGGGTGGCCAAAACCGAATCAGATAAACCTGAAGCAACCCTGACGGCAGACAGTTCAGCGGGCAAAGCGCTTTATCAAAGCTGCGCCGCCTGTCATGGCGCACAGGGGGAAGGTAACAAAGCCATTGGAGCGCCGAGTTTAACCGGACTCAATGATTGGTATTTGGTCACTCAACTCAATCATTTTCGTCTCAATGTCAGAGGCGCGCAAAGCGCTGACACTTATGGTCAGCAGATGAAGGCCGCCAGTGTCATGGTGACTTCCGAGCAAGATGCGGCCAATTTAGCCGCCTATATTACCCAACTTAATTAGTTTACTAGGAGCTGTATATTCATGAAAAAATCTTTATCCCTTGTTACATCTGCCTTAGTCGCCGCTAGCACCTTGTTTAGTGTGTCGACTCTTGCTGATGTGACTCGTCATGCCTTACCTAACAATAATCCTTTTCCCATTTCTCGAGCGGTCGAAGTTAGTCCGGCAACCACATTGATCTTTCATAGTGGCATGGTACCAGGGCCGGTTAATCCAGAAGCAGAGCGCGGCAGCCGCGAATATTACGGCGACACTGAAACACAAGCTTTAAACGTATTTAAACGATTTGAAGAGTCGTTTAAAGAGCTTGGTGTCGGTTTTGGTGACGTCATTAAGATGCAAGTCTTCATGGTAGGCGACCCCACCATGGACGGCAAAATGGATTTTGGCGGGTTTATGAAAGCCTACACCTTGTACTTCGGCACTAAGGAACAACCCAACAAACCGGCCCGTTCTGCCTTTCAGATCGCTGGATTAGCCGGTGGGCCAAACATGCTTATCGAAATTGAAATGGTCATTGCCAAACCTAAATGAGAGATGAGCTCTAACGTTGACTAGGCGCTAGAGCATCCATTTAACCAGTAATTCTAGTCACACACTACCAAGCGCTACTATAAAAATAAGGGGAACACTATGCTTCAGCAATCTAAGCTAAATAAAGCAATAAAAACCAGCTTAATGACGTGGGCACTTAGCACAGTCGCCCTGTCGTCGGCCATGGCACAAGAAACACCAGATGCAGCCGCCGATGCTGAATCGTATGAAAAGGTGGTTATCACCGGTTCACGTGGTGCTCCGCGCTCTTTAGCAGATTCACCTGTACCCGTTGATGTACTCAGTGAAGATGATTTAGCGGGTGTACCATTTACTGATACTAACGATGTATTAAAAACCTTAGTACCGTCGTATTCATTGCAACGTCAACCTATTTCAGATGGTGCATCGTTTATTCGTCCGGCAACACTCCGTGGCATGCCGACTGACAAAACCCTCGTATTAGTGAACTCTAAACGTCGCCACCGTTCTGCATTAGTACAAATTGGTGGTTCAGGTACCCAAGGGCCAGATATCGCGACTATTCCTTCATCAGCTTTAAAAGGTGTTGAAGTGCTGCGTGACGGCGCTGCCGCACAATATGGTTCTGACGCTATCGCTGGGGTAATTAACTTTGTTTTAAAAGACAACGATGAAGGCGGTTCATTTTCACTTGAAACAGGCCAATACTACGAAGGGGATGGTGAGCAAATCACCATGACTGGTAACGTTGGTTTTGCCCTTGGCGACAAAGGATTTGTTAGCATATCAGCTGAATATGCTGATTCAAATTCCACCTCTCGTTCCGAGCAGTACTGTGAGTCATGGGCATGTGTTGATGCCACAAGTCCTGATTTCTTGGGTGGTGGCTCGTTCGATTCGAGCCTCGCAGGTTACACTGAAGAGGGTTTTATCGCTGGTTTGGACGCTGCCAACTTAGGCGGAGAAGGAGTGGTACAGCCTTGGGGACAACCGAATACCTCGGGTACGCGTTTATTTTTTAACAGTGGTTACGAAATCAGTGACAGCATGAAGTTTTATGCTTTTGGTAACTACTCTGAAAGTGAAGGTGATGGCTCCTTCTACTATCGCTATCCTGGTAACGGCACAATTGAAAATATACGTGAACAAGATGGCTCGTTATACAGCCCACTGGAAAAATTCCCGGGCGGTTTCACACCACGTTTCTTTGGTGACATTACTGACTATTCTTTAGTAACTGGCCTTGAAGGTGAATTTGCTAACGGTATGACTTATGATTTCAGTGGTCGTTATGGCTCAAATGAAATCTCTTATACCCTTAAAAATACGATCAACCCTTCTATGGGCCCTGACTCGCCCACTTCTTTTACACCAGGGGATTTAATCAACGAAGAATTACAATTTTCGGCTGACTTTACCAAGTACTTTGATGCTGATTTGTACTCTGATGTCTTGGTTGCCTTCGGTTTAACTTACATGGAAGAAAGCTATGAGTTGGTTGGCGGTGATGAAGCTTCGTATTCTGCTGGTCCTTATGCTTTGCCCGATCCTTGGGATTTTTGTAATGCTGATTATACTGCAACAGCCGCAGGAGCCGCAATTTCCGGATTAAATTGTGCAAATTATACGGCGAATACAAATGAAGACGGTACTCCAGTAGATGGATTTGCTGGAATGGATCCTGTATACCAAGTGGTTGGTGTGGGTTCAAACGGCTTCCCGGGTTATTCGCCTGAGTATTCAGGCAAATACGAGCGCGATATGGCTGGCGTATACGTTGATGTAAGTTCTGACGTGTCAGAATCACTGTTTTTACAAGGCGCGATGCGTTATGAAGACTACTCGGATTTTGGTTCAGAGTTAGTGGGTAAAGTGGCTTTTAGATACACACTAAATGACGACTTTAATCTGCGTGGCTCTGTGGGTACGGGTTTTAGAGCACCAACACCAGGTCAGCAAGGTACTACTAACGTGTCTACACGTTTACCTAATGGTTTACCTGTTGCAACAGGTTTGTTTCCTGCAATCAGCCCCGTTGGTCAAGCCTTAGGTGCAGAGCCGCTGTCACCTGAAAAGTCTTTAAACTACGCCATAGGTGTTACAGGTAATGTCGATGCCTTGAATATCACCTTAGACTTTTATCGAATTGAGTTAGAGGATCGTTTTTACGCCGTATCAACTTTGGAAGTATCGACAGATCCAACGAAAGTCGATGCTTACCAAAACTACTTAAAACTTGATGCAGCAGGCGTTGCTGGCGCAAACTCAATTGGTGGCGTTAACTACTTTCAAAATGCCTTCGATACGGTTACTCAGGGTATGGACTTAGTGGCAACTTACACCTTTGATGATACGGTTTTCACCACGTCATTAAACTATAACAAAACAGAAATTGACTCTGATGCTTCTGACTACTTAAATGCAGAAGATCAATTTGATGTAGAAAATGCCACGCCCGACTGGCGCGCGGTTATCTCTGCAAAACACAATTTCGATATGTTGAGTATTTTAGTGCGAGCCAATATTTATGGTTCTTACGAGAATGCGATTAACTCAGCGGCCACCACCATTCAAGAATATGGTTCAACGGTATTCTTTGATGTCGAGGCTAAGTATCAACTTACTGAAGACTTGAGTATCGCGGCGGGTGCGCGCAACATCTTTGATGAATACCCAGACAAAGATACCGGCGGTGATGACTGCTGTGGTAACGTTTACTGGTCAAGCAACATTGTTGACTGGCAAGGTGGTTATTACTATGCACGTTTAAACTACACGTTCTAATTTTTATTCAGACGCTGTCTAAATAAATATAAAAAGCCTGCCACGTTAAACTTGGCAGGCTTTTTCCGTTTTAGGGGCTGGCTTATTTAATTTCAGATGCTGAATATTACGTAAACGCTAAAAAGAGGGCTCACACTTTAACATCAGATAAGCCAAGTTCATGATTCAGACTGCGCGCAACCACAAAAAAGTAGTCAGATAAACGATTAATAAACTGCAAACACACTTCAGGTACAGGGTGCTCTACCAGTAAGGCAACCAAGGTACGTTCCGCTCTACGCGCGACGGTACGACAGACATGGGCTTGAGATGCAGCCATACAACCACCCGGTAAAATAAACGATACTTGAGCAGGTAAAACCAATTGCAGTTGGTCAATGTGGTGCTCAAGGCTTGCTACATCCTGTTGATTTAATTTACTTGTAGCAGAAACCGCAAAGCCAATTTGAAATAAACTCTGTTGAATGGCGGGTAACTGACTTGCCACAATGGAGTGAGGATGTGATTGCGTAATGTAACTTGTTAATAAACCCACGTGAGCGTTCAACTCATCAAGGGTGCCATAACATTCGAGTACTTGATCATCTTTGCTCAGTCTAACAACTTTATCCGCGTAGATTTGGGTTTGGCCTTTGTCGCCGCCCTTAGTGTAAATTTTCATATTATTCCTTGCTGCGAAACAGACTTATAACTGCTAATTAGGATTAATTACTGTTTTCAGGCTGATGTGGATCGTCCGGCCATTGATAGCGAGTGATATAGACCACCATGCCAAAAAGAGGATGATCGAAATAATGCAGTTGTTTGCTGATCACTCGCTTGAAATGTTTGACGTTGATGCTTTCGAGCTTATTGGCTTGGGTGTTTTGTTCTCCTAGCAATATCGTATTCTGTGTATTGGCTTTGTGTTGTAATGCGGCGTCAAATACGGGCTGTCGATAATCAAAACGACTGTCGATGTGCAAATACGGAGTGCGCCCTACGTTTTGCAAGTAGACCTTTAGCTCACCATCAAGCTGCCAAATCTCATTATCTCGCTGGTACACATAGTTAAGGGGCTTGTCGTTAGAAGATTCTGTTTTAGACGTGACAAAAAAGGTTTCGAGATCTAAGGGCTCGTCTGACTGCTCTAATTGGGCATAAATATCGGCAAATAAGGCTTGATTGGCCATCAATGCCGCCCCCGTATTGTGCTCAGCCAACTCTTGTTCACTCAGCGACGACAGCTCATCAGTAGGTTGATAAGGACTGTCTTGTTCTCTAAGGGCGTTATCGGCTTTTAAACGGCCCTCGATGGTAAAGGTTTTGCCGTAGTTTTGCCCCGCAAATAAACGTAGCGCTTTGGCCTTATTGCGGCCAAATTTCACCTCTTGTCGCCAACCAGCATAAAGTAAAGGCTGAAGGTCCCGTTGACGATTGATGCTGTTATATAAATTGCTTAAATTGAGCTCGCTTTGTGGAAGTAAAAAAGCCTGACCTTTGTGCTGCACGCTACGACCATTGATTTTAACTGGTACCTTGGCAATATTTTGCAGGGAATTGGGATTGTCTGGTGGCGCTTTAAAGGGGTTTGCCAGTAAGGTCAGTTGCTCTTTAAACACACATGGAAGCTGCTTGGGTATTTGCCACTCCAGCCAATTTATCGATAAATCTTGTGCAACATATTCCCCCTCGTTGCTTGCACGATTATCTGCAACAGGCAGCGTTTTGTTAAGAGCAACTTGCTGCGGAGTATTTACTACATTTGTTGCTTGTGTGGCAGCTAAGCTCGTGCTGTCATTGGCGCTCGCTTGCCCCGCTTTTATCTCTGTATCTTTAGGTGCAGGAAATATAAATCCTGTGTCGATTTGCTTTTGTTTTTCAGCACGACTTGATGCTAAGCAAAACGGCAAACCTGCTCGCAGATAGCTTAAGTCTGGACGTAAATACGGCGTCAGTAAATCCAAAGCGTTAGTCGGCTCTGCACTTATCGCTTGATGAGCAAACTTTTCTGATAAGGCGCTTAAATTTGAATCATGTTTGAAGATGATCACTTCAACATCAAACCACCAATCTTGCTCAGCAGCTAAGACATGATGATGGCATAAGCCGAAAGAGAGCCCTAGCAACAGCATCTTTGCCGCCTGTTTTAAGGGCGAAACCGGCACATATAAGGGAGATTGTTTGACTGAAGACATTAAGCGACTCTTGTTTGTTGGCTAAATTGCGTAAGCATATCTGAAACTAACTTAAGTCTATCTGCCCCTGATTGAGTAGGCACGTTAAATTTCAATTTTTGCGGGCCGTCTAATTTATAAATACGAGGTTGTGACTGAATAAGCCGTATAATAAAACCCGGATCAATCTTGGTTTGCTGTGAAAATTCAACCACACCACCAGTAGGGTATGCCTCTACTTTATTGATACCAATGACTTTGGCTTGCAGTTTTAAATGGGCAATAGTTAACAGGTTTTTAGCCGCCTCTGGTAATAGTCCAAACCGGTCGATTAGCTCTATTTGCAACTCGTTAATAGAGCGCTCGTCTTTGCAGCCAGCTAGTTTTTTATACAAGGAGAGGCGCGTATTCACATCACCAATATAATCATCAGGAAAAAGCGCCGGTATACGTAAATCAATATCGGTTTGGGTAGATAAGGCGTAATCAAGAGAAGGTTCGCGCCCTTCTTTTAAGGCTTCTACCGCTTGCTCTAGCATTTCCATATACAAGGTAAAACCAATACTGGATATTTGGCCTGACTGGTCATCCCCCAATAATTCACCGGCACCACGGATTTCTAAGTCGTGGGTTGCTAAGGCAAAACCTGCTCCTAAGGTCTCTAAAGACGAAATGGCATCGAGGCGTTTTCCTGCGTCTTTGGTAATCCGTTTGGGATGAGGAGTAAGTAAATAAGCGTAAGCTTGATGGTGTGACCGTCCAACACGACCGCGTAATTGATGCAATTGCGCCAAGCCCAGATGATCAGCCCTGTCCATGACAATGGTATTAGCTGATGGCACATCAATACCCGTCTCAATGATAGTGGTACATAGCAATACGTTAGACCGCTGGTGGTAAAAGTCAGTCATGACTTTTTCTAATTCCCGTTCTCGCATTTGCCCATGGCCAATGGCGATACGCGCTTCGGGCACAATTTGGGCGATTTCTTCAGCTACTTTTTCAATGGTGTCTACCTCATTGTGTAAGAAGTACACCTGACCACCACGTAAAATTTCACGCATGATGGCTTCACGAATTATGTCATCGCTGCGCTGTTGCACAAAGGTTTTAATGGCTAAACGTTTGGCTGGTGGCGTGGCAATAATGGATAAATCGCGCATGCCACTTAACGCCATATTTAAGGTTCGTGGTATCGGTGTGGCTGTGAGGGTAAGAATATCGACATCGGCTCGCAGTGCCTTAAACTTTTCTTTTTGACGTACACCAAAGCGGTGTTCTTCGTCGATGATCACCAAACCTAAATCTTTAAATTTAATGTCGTCTTGCAGTAATTTGTGGGTTCCCACCACAATATCCACTTGACCGGCTTTTATCGCTTCTACAGTTTGTTTACTGTCTTTACTACTGACAAAGCGTGACAGTACTTCAATTCTAAACGGCCAATTAACAAAGCGGTCTTTAAAGTTTTCATAGTGTTGCTGAGCAAGTAGGGTAGTCGGCACTAAAATAGCGACTTGTTTGCCTTGATTTGCCGCTAAAAAAGCGGCGCGCATGGCCACTTCCGTTTTACCAAAGCCCACATCGCCACACACCAATCGGTCCATGGCATTAGTAGAGCCCATATCTTGGATAACGGCATTAATGGCTTTTTGTTGGTCGAGGGTTTCTTCAAAGGGAAAACTGTCACTGAAAGCCTGATATTCATCCCATGCTATTTTGTAAGCGAAACCAGGTTTAGCGGCGCGCTGGGCATACACGTCGAGTAATTGCGCTGCGACATCACGGACTTTTTCAGCGGCTTTTTTCTTGGCTTTACTCCAAGTATCATTACCTAAGTGGTGCAGCGGTGCGTGCTCGAGGTCGCCGCCACTATATCGACTGATGAGGTGTAAAGAAGCAACCGGCACATATAGCTTGGCTTCTTTGGCATATTCAATGGTTAGATATTCCGTGGTAACACCACCGGCATCAAGTGTCTGCAAACCTAAATAGCGGCCCACACCATGATCAAGGTGCACCACAGGTTGGCCGATGGCTAATTCTGCCAAATTACGAATAATGGCATTTTCATCAGTGGCTTGGCGTTTATCACGTAAGCGGCGTTGGCTGATTTTATGGCCGAGCAGTTCAGTTTCGGTAATAAATACCACGGACTGTTTGCCGTCTTGTAAGATGAAGCTGTGCTCTATTGAACCAACAGTAATCCCAAGAGGGGCGTTGTCAGTAATAAAGTCGTTAAAGTGGCTAAAGTTCTTAGGTTTAATATTGGCCTTGGCCAGAATTTCGAGTAAACCCTCTCGCCGACCTGCTGATTCGGCACTGAATAACACCCGCAGTTTTTGATTCTTCCATTGCACCATTTTTTCTTTTAACGATGACCAAGGCTCTTTTAACTGTGGTTTCAGTCCAATGTCGCCAATCGCACTGGTACTAAAATGAAAATGGCCACTTTTGCTATCCGCATCCACTGGTGATTTACTGCTGCTTTGCTCGATGGTGACACGGGGCCATGTTTTAAAGGCGGCAAATAGCTCTTCATTACGCATAAACAAGTCAGCAGGCGGCAATAATGGCCGAGCTAAATTAAAGCGTAACTGCTCATAACGTTTATTTACATCGGCCCAATATACATCGCACGCAGCGCTTAAATCGCCCAACATCATCACCAGCGTATCGTTATGCAGATAATCAAATAAGGTCGCGGTTTGTTTGAAAAATAAGGGCAGG
Source organism: Flavobacterium sp. W21_SRS_FM6 (assembly GCF_052119645.1). Classification (NCBI taxonomy): domain Bacteria; kingdom Pseudomonadati; phylum Bacteroidota; class Flavobacteriia; order Flavobacteriales; family Flavobacteriaceae; genus Flavobacterium; species Flavobacterium sp. W21_SRS_FM6. Next base: position 142,257 of record NZ_JBGQOM010000008.1, on the reverse strand, counting down.
TAGTATTCGATTCCGCCGGGCATTAAGTTTTTGCCTACCTGATAATAAATCGACTCTTTGCTGTTATTGGCGTCAAATTTTTCAAGGTATTGTTGCCTGAATAACAGGCTCGAGTCTTTGTCTGTAGGGAATTCACGTGCGGGCAATAAACGAATCTCTGCCACTTTGTCACCCGAACGCTGAGTTTCCGGATCAAAGTAGCGAATGCTATCTACTTCGTTGTCAAATAAGTCTATCCGATAGGGCTGGCGACTACCCATCGGATAAAGATCGATAATACTGCCTCGAATTGAAAACTCACTGTGACTCATTACTTGATTAACATGCAAATATCCGGCGCGCTCTAAGCCAGAGCGAAATTGATTAATATCTAGGGTCTGACCGTTTTTAAGCAGTAATAGATATTTACCAATGTAGTCGACTGGCGCCATGCGCATCATCAAAGTATTGATGGGCACAATAAAAATACAACGTTCGTTTTGGGTGAGTCGATATAGGGTTTCAAGACGCTGTGAAACAATATCTTGATGGGGCGAAAAACTGTCATAAGGCAGGGTTTCCCAATCAGGAAAAAGCTGCACCTCAATCTCAGATTGGAGTAAAAAGTAATCTAACTCTTTTTCGAGCTTAATGGCGCTGGGCGTATCCGCGGTCACCAATAACAAGGGGCCACTAATTTGTTCGGCGGCACTGGCAATAGACAAAGCCAAACTGCTGCCGTGCAAATTACGCCAGTGAATAATGTCGTTTTTTTGTTTTAGTTTATTGGCCGGTAGTGGTGGAGTAAATATACTTAAAGTCATTAATGTTGTTCGTTCTTTTGTTGCTTGAGTTTACGCAAATTAGCGGCTTGTAAATGCAAACTGGCGCGAACCAGTAAATCTTGGTCTTCTTCTCGAATACAGCTGTAAATCATCGAAACATGATGCTCTTCATCAATCAGTTCATTCGCGATAACTTCAGCAAAACAAAAAATGGCCGCTGATTCTTCAGGAATAAAGATTTTCAGTTCAACCTGCAGACCCACATCTAAGGCTTGTTTACTTTTGATAATGATCCCACCGCCCCCAAACTTATCGCTGCTGTAATTTAGCGCAGGGTCATCTTCGTGCTTCAGGATCAAAGACATCATCAAATCAATTTTACGGCTTTGATGATTTAAGTACTCTACCAATTCGCTCGCATGATCAGATAAGCCCCGCAGGTGGCGTAAACTTTTGTTATCAATGGCTGCCAATTCGCTGGCAATTTTAAACGCATAGGGCATGTGTTGCGGCAAATCAATGGGCTCAGGTAGGGTAAAATGACTGTCTAATACTCGCATGTTCACGTGAAGATCATGTTTAATCATGAAAAACTCTTCAAACTGCTGATGTTTCTGCGCCAAGGTCAAATTTCGCATTAATGCTCCTAGTCACTGCTCGTCATAGACAAGCAATTGGTTTAGTTGCTTGTGGGAGTCAAAACAAGCACGTATTATTCATTAACATTTACTCTATACCAACAGTAAACCACTAATTATGTTTTATTTTTTGTTAAATCGAGTTTCACACTAAATGTATTACCCTTTATCAGCCTTCATTGGTTTACGATACGCAAAAGCCGCCAAAGGTAGTCACTTTATTGCCTTTATTAATTTATTTTCAGTGATAGGCATTGCTTTAGGGTTGATGGCCTTACTGACCGTATTAGCGGTAATGAACGGTTTTGAAGCTGAATTGAAACTACGAAACTTAGGGATCACTCCGCATATCTTGGTGCAACATGAGGATACTCAACGAGACACCCCTCAAGATTATACGGCAATTGCAGAAGTAAGGGCTCAAGCCGAACAAATAGATTATGAGGGTTTAGTGCAATCACCCTCAGCCTTACAAGGTGTTATGGTGCAGGGCATTGACCCGGCCGTCATGAATCAAAACTCAGTCATCGCCAATAACCTATTAGTGGGCAGTTTAAATAACCTTGTTGCAGGTCAATATGGTGTAGTTATTGGGCATGCTTTAGCCCGTAAATTAAATTTAACCATCGGTGAAAAAACTCGTCTGTTTGCCGCTAAAAATAGTTTTTTTGGTCCTTTCGGCCGCTCATATAACCAGCGTTTATTTACGGTGGTAGGGGTGTTTGATATGGCTTCTGCTTTAGATGACAAAGTGGTGTTACTCAATATCGAAGATGCCGCTAAATTAATTCGTAGTAATGTGCAAGATGTCAGTGCAACCCGTTTATTTTTGCATGACGCGTTTACTTATTTACCCATCGTGCAGCAATTAAATGCAAAGGGGCTGCGCACCACAGATTGGCGCACGCAGCAAGGGGCTTTGTTTGATGCGGTCAAGATGGAAAAGAATATGATGTCCCTGATGTTACTGCTTATTATCGCGGTAGCGGCTTTTAATATTGTATCGGCGCTGGTCATGGTCGTCACTGAAAAACAGGGGGATATTGCCATATTGCTCACGCAAGGAATGACGCGCAGTAAGGTCATGCAAATCTTCCTGTTTAATGGCGTTTACAACGGTATTAAAGGCACCGTATGGGGCTTGGCGGGGGGATTGTTACTGGTATTTCAATTAAATAATATTATCGAGCTATTTAACCTGCCGATTTATCTTGGCCCTGATGGTCAAGGGCTACCCATTCAACTTGAATGGCAGCAAGTGTTAGTGCTGGTTGCTACGTCTTTGGGCTTGTGCTTTGTGGCCAGTCTTTATCCGGCATTTCGTGCAGTAAGAGTCGAGCCAGCCTTAGCCCTTAAATACGAATAAACGCTGATTCAGCAGCCTAGCGTGTTTTTTTCATAATTGCGTCACAAAGTACGCTTACTTAGGGTTATAATGCGCGATTAATTATTGTTTTATGCTTGGTAATGAGCGAAGCAATCCGTCTCAGCAGGCACATTTAAAGGTTAGATTTCATGGAAAAAACGTTTATCACCGCACAACAATTACTTGAAGACTCTTTTCGTGTTGCAGCCCAAGTATATGAAGATGGCTTCAGACCCACCTTTATTATAGGCATTTGGCGTGGTGGTGCACCTATTGGTATTGCGGTACAAGAATATTTTGATTTTAAAAAAGTAGTCACTGATCACATCGCAGTTCGTACTTCTTCGTATTACGGCATCGACCAGCAATCTAAAACCATTAAAGTGCATGGCCTGCATTATTTGATTGAAAACGCCAATGCCGACGATACCTTATTAATTGTTGATGACGTGTTTGATTCTGGCCGCAGTGTTGATGCGTTAATTAAGCAGATAAAAAAATTATCTCGCGCTAACATGCCTCACGATGTGCGCGTGGCGACACCCTATTACAAACCACAAAATAACAAAACCGATATCGTGCCTGACTACTACGTGCATACGTCTGATGAGTGGTTAGTGTTCCCTCATGAAATCGACGGTCTAACACCAGATGAAATACTTAACGGTAAAAAAGACTTAGTTAACGTGATGCATTTGTTAAAGCAGTAATCGTTTATTATTGCAAAATAATCGTTAAAAAATAGGGCAGGTGACTGCCCTTTTTTATGGATGGACATGATGGAATCGATAAAAAGCTATTTACTCAACAAACCTAAGACGAGTGAAAACTTTCCCTTTGGCGCAGGTGTTAGTGTATTTAAAGTGAATCATAAAATGTTTGCCTTGTTATCCTTGGGTAATATCGATAAACAGCATCCTGAAAAACCACCGAGTTGGTGGTTAAACTTAAAATGTGAGCCACAAGAAGCGTTGATGTTACGGGATATTTTTCCGGCAGTGCGCCCTGGCTATCACATGAATAAGTTACACTGGAATACCCTCATCCTCGATGGTTCAATTCCGCAAGGCGAGATTGAACGCATGATCGATAATTCATTTATGTTGGTGGTAAACAACATGAGCAAAAAAGATCAACAAGCTATATTGCTGCATCTATAAGGCTAAGGTGGCAGTGTGTGCAGTTTGGCACAGCAAGCTCAGTTGTGCATAAACGCTATCTTGAGGCATTAATCCTATGTTGATTCTGATGCAATCGTGATACAAGGAGGTAGTTGAAAAAAGATTTCCGTATTTAATAGCTATACCTTGATTATTCAGCCACTTAAGCAATTGTTCAGAATTGATGTGAGGGATCCTTATTTACAATGAGTAGAATTTTGATATTCAATCTTTGTTTGCGACTTTGAAAATGATTGTAATTTGAATTAAAAATGGCTATTTGCATTCTAAGGTTGGAAAAAGCTTATTTTATCTACATTCAAAAACGAATGGAGGTGGTTGGATTTAGGCAATTCAATTACTTCTTCGTGCCAAAAGCGGCTTTTCAAGCGCTACCCGATGGACGATCCCTTCTAATAATAACCGGACTGTCAAAGTGAGTAAGAAAATCCTTAATAGAGGCTAAGTCTAATGATTTTGACTTTCTAATTGGCATACTTTACCGTCACTTGGCTATTGCCTTAAACTACCAGCCGATATCAATCAACTGTTCATAATATAAAATGGAATGAATATGCGTCATCTACAAATAACTAGTTTAATACTTTTTACTTTGCTCGCTCCATATTTTGCATTGGCGAATGAGCCAGTCGAACAGTATGAAGTTTTACAGTCCAAACAGCTTGACGAAGAACGCCGAATATTAGTGATATTGCCGGACGACTATTTAACTAATACAAACAAAAAGTATCCGGTTATCTATTTACTCGGTGCATATGGCGACTTACCTATGCTTACTGGCATGTTAGAAAGACTACAAGAACAAGATGCTGCACCACACGCAATAGTTGCGATGATTGAAAATACTGACAGAACCAGAGATTTAACCCCAACGGTCAACCAAGATCCTAGAGGACCCGTTGGCCAAGGTGGCGGCGGCGATAAGTATCTCGACTTCATCGAATTTGAGCTTATTCCACACATGAATAAAACCTTTCGCACGCATGATTTTAAAATAGTCATGGGTTCGTCAATTGGCGGATTACTGGTTATCCACTCTCTGCAAAGTAGACCCCATTTGTTCCAAGCCCATATGGCATTTAGCCCAGCGGTATGGTGGGCTGACAGAACCACAGTTAAAGAAACCAAAGCTTTTATCACCAAAACCCAAAAACTTGATAACTACTTGTACATGAATATTGGTGAAGAAGGTGGCGATATGCGTTTGGTGTATGACGACTTGCATGCTTTTCTACAAAACAACTCACCCGAAAACTTTACCCTAGTTACAGATGCATTTAATAGCGTACCTCATGGGTTGACTGCGCCGGCTGGTATGTTTAACGCATTTCATCATTTATTTTTACCTATGAATATGCCAATGACAGCGTACACAGGTAACCCTGAGTCAATTGAACACTACTACCAACGTCTTTCTTTGCAGCGCGGAATTGAGACTAAACCGCCCGAAGGAAGTGTGCGTCAAATAGGCTACAACCTTGTTAATCAGCAAAAAACTGCCGCAGCTATAAGTGTGTTCAAATACAATATTAAACTCCATCCTGACTCTCCTGACGCACAGTACGGTCTTGCTTATGGTTATGAGGTAAGTGGCGATTTACAAGCTGCTTTAACTCAAGCTAATAAAGCGTTAGCAGTAGTCGATGAAAGTCATGAATACTATGATTTTTTTGTTAATGCACAGAAAACATTGAGTTTGAAAGCTACTAAATAAGCAAACTAAGAGGTAGTTTTTGAGGGTAGTTACCGTGGATTTAATCAATCTGCGCTTTCTGACTATGAATCTAAGTATGCCATTAGCCAAGTATTGTTTGAAGTTTTATGTGTATTAGGACTAGATAGCCGTCGAAGCCCCATGTTTATGAAGGGCAAGTGCACGGCAATTGCGGACGTACGCAATTCAAATTTGTACGGGGAGAATGTGCCAATTGCGGTCATTTGCTGTTGCATCCTTATTCAATTATTCAAACCACAAAACCGCCACTCGACAGGCAAATGAACGTGTCCTTAGTAAGGAAGTAAAGCCCAATAATACGCGTACTTCATGGTAGAAAATGCATACAAAAACCTTTCTAAATCCTAGCTTGTATGACAGATTACTATAATTAAATTTGATGATGTTTGGGTGTAACAGAGACTTCTACAAAATGACTGTTAATCACTAGGAAAATTATGAGCACTGAGCTAAAAAGTAGATTGATATTTCTTGATACGTCAGCATATGAAAGTAAAAATTTTCAATTTAGTGACCATGCGTTAGGAACGCTTTGTGACTTTTTAGAATCAGAGAGACTTCATTTACTCATCACCCAAATCACCATTAACGAAATTAAGGCTCACTTATTATCAAAATCAGAAGAATCAGCTAAAGCAATTAAAAAAGTACAAAAGGAGGCGATGTTCCTAAGAAATACTCCAAATCTAGCTTGTCATGGTATTTTCGATAAAGTTAACGTCGAAGAAATTTATAAAATAGTTTTGCAAAGTTTTGAAGAGTTTCTTGATAAAAGTTCAGCAGAAATTGTTGATATTAATAATGTAGATGTTTCCATTGTTTTTGATAAATATTTTAAATCAGAGCCTCCATTTGGTGGAGCCAACAAAAAATCAGAGTTCCCTGATGCATTTGTTCTTGAAGCTTTATGTAAGGTGAGTAAAGACAGAGGGCATACTTTATATGTGATTAGTAATGATGGAGATATGGAAAAATATGCCAGCACTTTAGACAACATGATTCATTTAAATAAGGTTGATGACCTATTAGATTTGGTTGTAAGAAAAGAAGAAGAATTAACAAAACCTGTAAAATTTGCGGACAGTATTTTTGAGCAACTCGAAATTAGCTTGATTAATAGTGCTAAAAAGATAATCAGTGAATCTGAATTTTATTCAGATGAAGCTAACGAATTAGATGACGAAATATATCAAATAGATATCGAGTCTGTTTGTATAAGCAACAAGAAAATGATCTCAGTATCAGACGAACATGTTGAATATGAAATTGATTTCGAAGTTACTCTAATAGCCCATTATTCAATTGCTGATTATGACCGTTCACCGTGGGATCCAGAAGACAAAGTTTATATGTTTGTGCTCCATAATCTTATTGTAAAGAAACATAGAGAAGTGTTTTCGGCTTATGTAAACATAGATTATATAGACGGAATAAGAGCTAATGCTCAGGTAACTGAGTTTGACTTTAGTGAATCTGCATTTGAATTAAATGAAAATAGTAGTGAATTAATAAGTATGAAGAGCCTAGATATAAATGGCGAGTAGCTATCGATTTGTAGTCGTATGTCCGCTGACCGCTCGGTGCCGAATATCGGCCATGTGCCAAAAGCGGACATCGGATTCATTATGGAGTGACTGACCCATACGGCCAAACCACATTATTAATCTGAAATTAGCCAAAAAATAATTCTAATTTAATGATCTGTTTTCAGATCTATAAGAATATGCCGCCTCCACTTACTATAAGAATCCATCGCTTCAGAAAATAAACGTTGTGCATTACGATCTTAAGGGGCAATTTTTAGTTGACGGCAAACAGCAAAGGCAATTAACTATGATTTCAACTTTAGCTACTCAAGCTTTACTACTAACATCTTTACTTTATCTATTTTCATCATCTGTAAGCGCCAACATCTCCAACGTAGACTCATCGTGGTTAGCCTCTTGGAATGCGGCGGTTGCGAATCGGCCTTCGGAGTTAAAGTCATTCGCAGAAATGGTTAGTAGCGATGAAGCTGGTACAAGGCTGGCGATTAAAGGTCTTGTGGTTGATCCATACGAAAACCCAGCTGAAGGTGTCATCGTTCATGCTTACCATCGAGACAATCAAGGATTTGATTTTGGTCATAATGATAAAGAGCTAACAACGTGGCGCATACAAGGTTGGGCAATTACTGATCGGCAAGGACGTTTTACATTTGACACAATCAAGGCTGCTCCTGATCACTTGGGGCGCGAAGGAGGGCATGTTCATTTCACGACAATATCCGAAGAATATGGCCGTCAATGGGCATTGAAAGCTTATTTCTCTGACGATGAATCGCTTACAGAGCGACAGAAGGCAATATCGCAAAAAGCAGGCAGGTTTGGGGCTGTACGTGAAGTTGTGCCAACTGAGGGGGGAGAGCTTATAAATGTTGCAATTAAGTTAAAGCCTGAGCCTGACTTCTAATGGTCTTTTTATTGTTATAGTATCAATGACTTCGCTAACTTAACAGTCCGGTCTGAAAATCTAACTAGGTGCTTATAGTGATAACTGGATCAGCACAAAGAAAATTACAACCAACTTTCCGAAGCGAGCCAGTTTATCTTGTCTATGCAGTCATTTTATCTGGAATAATACTGGCCATAATTCAGGACTATTTATTCACAGTAAGGCATAACACACCTTTTGTATTTTATGAGTCACTGCTTTTTAAATGCGTTTGGGTGGTGTTTGCCCTAGCTTACATTTGTTCGTATAAATCTTTTTATAAGATTAGAAAAATGTCTTATCAGAAGCTAATACTTCTATATGGGATGCTGATTATCAGTCACATTTGCATGACGACGTTTATGGTATGGGTGTTATCTTGGATTTTCAAAGAGCAAGGGTATGGGCTTGCAAAAATTTTAACTTTCACATTCTCAAACGACAGCACCAAGATCTTATTGATTTATTTCCTCTCAATTATTTACGTAAAGAAGTTATACACACCGACAATGAATAGAGAGGATGCAAAAGAGATTAGAATGACAAGTAAACCTCAGCCTAAAAGTCTCCAGATTAATAATGGAAAGCTCCATTTTCTTGTTAGTTTTGAATCTATCTATTACATTAAGGCAGATTCGCCGTATGTAGTCGTTCAGACAGAAGGAGACAGGTATTTGCACACGTCATCTTTGAAGAAAGTGGCCGAAGAACTGGATACTCGTTTTGTAAAGATTCACCGCTCATGCATTGTAAATATGAAAAAAGTAATTTCTTATAAATCCAGATTAAACGGTGACTATGATGTTAACCTTTCTGGAGACGTGCAAGTTCGCTTAAGTAGAAATTACGCCAAGAAATTTAAGGCGGTTATAGGGGATACATTGACGGTGTAATACGTCCGCTTTTCGCTCATAGCCGACCTACCACAAAATGCACAAAACAGCTGTTTTTCCAAATTAGCAGAAATTGTGACTTCCAACCTTAGAATGCAAATAGCCTTAAAAATCTATCTAAATTCATTATTAAATTATTATCTGAATTTTTGTTTTTACTGCGTTACTAAGGCGTGAGTAGTTTTCGAAATTCAGTAATGACTAATTCAGGCTCTTCGACGTGGATAAAATGGCCGCTTTTTGTGGTAGAGACAAACCTTCCGCGTGGGAACTCATTAACCCATGCCTCAAGCATGTTGGCTCTAATTTGCATCGCCTGAAGGCTGCCTATTACTAAATCATCTCCCATATCCTGAATACTAGCCAACACTGTAACTTTAACATCACCAATATCGGTAAAATCAGGTAAGGGATACTTAAGCCAGAAATCACGCAATTCATTTAAAGTACCATCTGGCCTAGGACGTTTTTTTGCAAAGCTATACCCAAAATTCTTTAGTAGTGTGATTTCCTTCTCAACTACACTAGGATCGATCTTTGCTATTATTTTACTTTCCCAATTTGTACCAGGGTCAATCAGTAATAGTGCCTTTGTTTGAACGGGATACAATTCAGCGAAATATCTAGCTATCATGCCTCCATATGAATGACCTACAAAAATCACAGGTTGGTCTATGTGTAAATGATCCAATAATTGTTTGGCTATTTTAGCGTAGTTTTTTGCACTAAGTTCGGTACTAAGATAAGAGGATTTTCCTTGACCTACTCTTGAGTAACGAATGGTTGTGCAACCATGAGATAGTTGCTCAAAAATGGGATCGAATGTATCAAGGTCAAAACTCATACCCGCTTCGAATAAAGCAAAACATGTTTTACTGTTTCCTAAAATTTGGTACTCCAAAGAGTAAGAATCAATGTTAGTAAATTGATACGGTTCTCTCGTACAGCCAAAAACAACAAAACTTATAATAAAAATATAGCGGCGCATAAAGTTCCCTTTCAATCATCAGCTGTATGTTACCCAAACATAGTTGCTGTCTTATTGACGTTTAATTTATTTCGTTAAATATTGAATAATCCGACTGGGAAATGGCGCATGGTAAGCGTTAAAAATTACTCGACGTCCACAGATTATTAGTAAACAATAAATCTCTATTTAAAGCATTTAATGAAAGCGTTGGTATCATTTAATATACAAGGATTGGGGCGTGAAAAACATCATTCAGTTAGGTCTCTTATTAACGTCGACATTTTCATTATTTACTGAAGGAACTGAAAATCTCAAACAAGGAATGGTTCATCTCAACGATGTATCTACGTATTATCAATGCGTTGGAGTAGGTGGTCCTACGATAGTGATAGAAACTGGATTGGGTGTAGCAATTTCAGATGAGTCGGAGACATCGTGGAATGCTTTTATAGAATCGGTAAGTAAAAAAAACGAAGTGTGTTTTTATGATAGGGCGGGCATCGGAAAAAGTAGTAAAACTTCAATGCCACAAACGAGTAAGGAGATTGCTGTACAATTAAATCAACTCGTATCAGCAGCAAAATTAAATGCGCCTTTCATTTTAGTTGCGCACTCAATGGGTGGGATTCACGCTAGAGTGTTTAATGACATGTTTCCAGAACGCGTGTTAGGTATTTTATTGGTTGATGCAACTCCCTATGGGTCAGATGCGTGGGCATACGCAGAAATGTCAAAACTACAACCGGAGGATACGGAAGACTACCTTTCTTTTAAAAAGCAATTTGTTCACCGACTGGAAGAACCCACTACAAACGCTGAAATGTTGAACGTTTTGGCGTCGGTTAATCAAGCAGATAACTCTCAAGACTTTGGAAATAAACCTTTAGCTATCATACAAAGAACGATGCAATATGGAACCGAATATGCTCCACCTTTTATTCCCAAAGAGTTCGAGAATAGGTGGGATAATGTTTATCGAGATTCAGAGCAGGTATTTACTTCATTATCAACCAATAGTCATTTTATTCGTTCGTCTTCTAAATCGCATTTTTTACAACTACCAACAGAAGATCTCGAGGTCACTCTGAAAGCTTTGGATTGGGTTTTTGAACAACTAAAAGAGACAGATTAATTCAAGAACTTACCATATGGCAGGCTACTATTTGGGTTAGTTAATCGCTATATCATCAATAAGTAAGCTAAAGGGCGCTAGGTTTTTATCAGCGATTAAAAAGCCTAGTTGACTCACATTAGCAAATTGCAGTTTTGGGGCATTAGCAACGGCTCTGCCTCGGTAACTTGCGGTAAAATCTAAGGGGCTAAAACTAAATGTTTGCCACTTTTTACTGCCTTTGGTTTCAAACTCTACTTTATAGGCAATACCATCCATATTGTCGTTAGTGCGTAAACGAAACTGGTAGGTACGAGGCTCTCCTTTAACTTTAATTGCAATACGTTGTGCCTCTCCCATGCCGAGCAATAACTGTGCGCGAATCGATGCAAATCCCCCATTATTGGCCAGTGACAATTGACCAGTAAAGTAGATATCATCTTCGATTAGGCTAAGTTTACTATTGGATTGGCCGCCCATTACCGAGTCGTTTATGACATACCAGCGTAGTTGGGGGAGCAGACTTTTAGCCATCGCCGATTCAGTGATTAACATCAGTAATAAGCCGAGTAGGACACGTTTCAAACCTCAATTTCCTCTCCATCAAGATCTAATTTTTTAGGCTGAGTGCCCGGTTTAGCATAGCTTAAACGACCGAGCCTTTGGTTGGTGTGGTAGCTATCTAAGCTCGTTATACTAAGGGTGTTTAGGCATGATAAATCGATAAAGCCGTCTTTGCGTAAGGCCTGTTCATCTACAATAATATCGCTGACTTCACCAATCACCAATTCGGTATTGTTGATAGCGAGTGTCACAACTTCACGAAGTTCAAGGGCATATTTTAGTTTGCTTTGTTGCACAAAGGGGGCAATACATGGTGCGAGATATTCTTCTTGTAAACCTACCGCACTAAATTCAGATACTGTTTGTTCATAACGGGCAGAGGTTTGATGGGCTTGTTGCCAAAACTCAGCAGATACCTGATTGATAGTGTAGTGCTTTGTTTGCAGAATATTCTCAAGGGTGTGCCTTGGCACAGAGTGCGGACGCATCAGCATACCGACTAATGCGGGATCTGCGCCGATATGAAATACCGAACTCACAATCGACAAATTAGTTTGCCCTTGGTCACTTATGGTTCCGATTAAATTTGCGCTCTTATAACCTGAAAGACTATTGATTAGCCTTGCTCGGAATTGGCTTTCGAAATTTTTAATGTCTTGCTGAGTTATATGCATAAATAAGTTCGGGTTGCTTGGGCTTCTAGCCATAGTAACAGTATTAAAATTTAAACGTAGTAAAGCGACGATGAGATCGCTTAGCCAACGTAAATATATCTATGGCTTGATATCTTCACGTAAATAGCCCCTTGGTTAATTAGGTTTATTACTACTGTGGCAATCTCAAGAGGCTAGGGGAAGGCCCTCAGATTTGAGCCACGAGATCTCTTGCTTGAGTAAAGAGCTAAAACCAATAATTCAAGGCTCATTCTACCCCTTAATCTAAAGTTCGTTTGTAGCGGGCCATTGCAATTACGCCCACCACTAAGGTAAAGGCCAATATAGCGGCTAGCTCGTATTTGATGCTGTTGAAATCTGCCGTTTTAAGCATTACCCCGCGCACAATCCGCAAAAAATGAGTAAGTGGGAGGACTTCGCCAATCCACTGTGCCCACTGTGGCATGCCTCGAAACGGAAACATAAAGCCAGACAGTAACAAAGAGGGTAGAAAGAAAAAGAAGGTTAATTGCATCGCTTGCATTTGTGATTTAGCCAGGGTTGAAAAGGTAAACCCTAGGGCCAAATTAGCAATAATGAATAAAGCCACTGCGGCCAATAATAACCATAATGATCCCGTAAAAGGCACATCAAACAGATAACGAGCGGCCAATAAAATTATAAGGGTTTGCACCGCCCCCACACCGACATAAGGCATGATTTTGCCAATCATTACCTCGAGTGGTTTAGCGGGCATAGCCAGTAAATTTTCTATCGTGCCTTGCTCTACTTCGCGGGTCATGGCCATGCCTGTTATCATCACCATAGTCATCGTAATAATCACCCCAAGTAGCCCTGGCACAATGTTGTATTGCGTGAGACCTTGTGGGTTATAACGCCGTTGAATAACCAAATCCACAGGTGAAAGCCCGGCATTGAGCTCACTTAAACTGCCTTTTAGCTCGTGGCGTAGTGCTGAATCAATGATAGTTTGCGCACGACTAATAGCATTTGAAGATGCGGCTGGATCAGAGGCATCCGCTTCAATTAGCAATTGTGGCCTCTCGCCCTTTATCAATTTGCGAGTAAAGCCACTGGGAATGGTAATAACAAACGACACCTCTCCTTTGGCAAGCAGGGCATCTGCTTGCGCATAATCAGCCACATTATGCTCAAGTTTGTAATAGCCTGAATTTTGTAGCCCTTGTAAAATAGTACGAACTAGCGGGCTTTGCTCGTGTGCGACAACGGCGGTGGGAAGCTGTTTAGGATCGGTATTAATAGCATAACCAAAGAGCATCAGTTGCATCAGTGGTACACCAATCATCATGGCAAATGTCATGCGGTCACGGCGCATTTGGATCAGTTCTTTATTTGAAATTGCGAGTAATCGACTTAGGCTTGCAGAACAAGAGGCAATAAACGAGCTCATTGATAACTCCGTTTATCTTCGCCTGCGCTATCCATCAAGGCAATAAATACGTCTTCCAAGCTCGGATCAACTTGTTGCCAATGAATCGTTGGGGTAATGGTTTGAATGGTATGTAATAACGCTGCTTGATGGTAACCACTGACGTGCAGTGCGGCGCCAAAATACGCAGCATGAGCCACTCCTGGTTGCGCCCGTAATTTCTCAGCCGCTAATCTCACTCCTTCTCCTATTGCCTTGTAAGTAAATAATTTAGCGTCCTTGATAATTTCGTGCACGGTGCCTTGCGTAATAAGTTGCCCATGGGCTAAATAGACTATTTTGTCGCAGCGCTCGGCTTCATCCATGTAGTGGGTAGACACCAAAACAGTTAAGCCGCTGGCCGTTAGATGGTGGATTTCGTCCCAAAAATCTCTTCTAGCTTGCGGATCTACCCCTGCGGTAGGTTCGTCTAGTAGTAATAATTGGGGGTGATGCATTGTGACCGCAGCTAAGGCTAAGCGCTGTTTCCAACCGCCAGACAGCTCGCCAGCTAACTGTTTTTGTCGATGCTGTAGTTGCAATTTTTCTAAGGTGTCATTGACTAGGCTTTTGCGTTGGGGCAACTGATATAAACGAGCGACAAAATCGAGATTTTCTCGAATAGTGAGATCGTTCCAAAAGGAAAACTTTTGCGTCATATAACCCGTTAAGCGCCGTATTTGGGTGGCTTGTTTGAGGATATCAAAGCCTAAACATTGACCACTGCCTTCATCACAGCTGAGCAAACCACAAATCATGCGTATGGTGGTGGTTTTACCTGAGCCATTAGGGCCTAAAAAGCCCCACACCTCACCTTTAGGTAATTGGATACTGACGTCATTTACCGCGACTTTATCACCAAAGCGTTTGACGAGACCCTGTACATCTACCGCTAATTCTCTTGATGCCATTAGGGGGTCACTTCAACAGGTAAACCGGGTCTCAATAAGTGGTCACCAGCATCTTGAGCGGAGAGGCGGGCTTCGAGCAAAAACATCAGTTTTTGCCGTGATTGTTCATCGTAAATAACCGGCGGGGTAAACTCGGCTGAACGGGCAATATGGAATATATGTGCGTCTATTGGTGCAGTAATGCCGTCGGCATGGATGTTGACAGATTGACCTACATCAAACTGACTCAGTGCAGCTTGAGGTACAAAAAAACGAATAATGAGGGCATCCTTTGGCAATATAGCAAGTACGGGTTTACCTGCAGTAATAAATTCGCCTTGGCGATAAAAAATCTCCTCAATTTTACCGCTTATCTGCGAGATCACTTGACGTTGTGATAACTGCCACTGGGCTTGTTCTAGGTTGGCTTGCGCTGCTTGCTCTGCGGCAATTGCGCTATTAGTTAGTTCTTGCCTGACGCCAAGTCTCGCGACTTCAATACCGGCTGTTATGATCTTGAGTTTGGCAATACTGCTTGCATAGTCGGCATTCACTTGGCTTGATTTGGAAGCAGGCGCTAAACCTTCTTCAACCAGCTTATTCCAGCGTGTTTTTTCAGAAGCGGCAAAATCCACCGCCACTTGCGCTTGTTGGCGCTGTGCGTTTAGCTCAGCTATTTCTTGCTCTCTGGCGCCAGTGAGGCCATTACGCTCTTGTGCTTTCGCTTGGGCTAAACGAGCCTGTGCTTCTTTTATCGCGGCTAACTGTTGTTCATTATCCAAGCTAAATACCAGAGTATTGCTGGAAAGCGTATCACCCGCTTGCCATGGCATATTACTCAACCATCCGGCTTGCGGTGCGGCCAGATAAACTAATTCGGCTTCTACGTAACCTGTAAACGAGGGTTGCTCTGACTCAGTATCACAAGACATGAGTATAAATACACCAAGGACAGAACAACTGATATGTCGCCAAATACGGGTATTATGACTTATCATTTTTTGTCTCCCAATTAACCTTTAATATCACGAGTAGATGCTTGGTGTGTAAGGCAAATAAGGCATCCAGGTCGAGCATGTTTTGTTGTTCATCG
Source organism: Flavobacterium sp. W21_SRS_FM6 (assembly GCF_052119645.1). NCBI lineage: Bacteria > Pseudomonadati > Bacteroidota > Flavobacteriia > Flavobacteriales > Flavobacteriaceae > Flavobacterium > Flavobacterium sp. W21_SRS_FM6. The sequence goes on along the minus strand of NZ_JBGQOM010000008.1, from coordinate 126,477 downwards.
CTGCTTTCAAATACCATGCGCCACACCACTGAAAAAATGACCGGTGCAATGATCAAACGCGCAGTCATTGGAATATCACTACATTGCCATTCTTTCGCTTCAACCGCTTTGGTGATAATGGTTTCAAGTAAGCTAAACATACGGTTTAGCACTTGTTCGCGGTAGTAAATCACCAATTCAGGAAAGGCTTTGCCATCGGCAATAATGACTTTTACTAGTTTAGGAAGGGGCGTGTTTCGAACAATATGGGCGATACTTTGCAGTAAAAATTGCAGAGCTTGTTCGCCGGTTTTCGTCGCTAAGACCTCCTGACTGGTGAGGTTGATGGTCGGTACGGCAATTTCTTCGATCAAGGCTCTGAATACATCTTGTTTATTGGCAAAATAAAGATAAAGGGTGCCTTTGCTGACATGGGCTTGTTTGGCAATATCCTCCATCCGCGCTGCAGTAAAACCCTTATCAAAAAATTCATTTAGGGCGGCATGCAATAAGGTATTACGACGTTTATCTTTGGCTTGCTCTGTTCTGGCTCGTTGCATAGCTACTACTTTAAATAACTGACTGGTCAGTTATTTAAAGTAGTCCTACTCGGAAGGTAAAACAAGTAGCGGGGTAAAAAATTAGTTTTTTGAGTCTAAATAATGTTTATCGTAGAAGGTAAAGACCCAATGGGGTTTATAAATAATTAACAAGGTAATGGTCATGCCATTAAACATGCCTTCAGGGAACAGCAACAAGGTGGTGATCATTAAATAATTGTCTACGATGACTGGCCACGTGTAGACGCCGTCAAGATAATAATAGCCGCTTAACAACAGCATTTTTACACCTATGGTTAAGGCACCTGGTATAAATGCGCACAGAAAGATATACACAAATATATTTTTTGGCAGTTTGTGAAAACTCAAACTGTATATGCCATAGGTGAGAGCAATCGGAGCCAGGCAGCCAGTCAGAAAGTTTACCCCTAACATGCTGATAGGTTCGATACCAAAGAGCGTTAAACTCAATAAGGCTAATGCACTACTCACTATTGCCCACCTAAACCCTAATACTAAGGGCAAGGCCGCCAGCCATAAAAAATGCACTTGTGGGTGGCCAGGTATACCTGTTTGAATACTCCATAAAAGGGTTAAGCAGACAGCGCTACCAAACACTAAGTGTTGGCATTGTTTGTCGTTTACCAAACGTTCAAAAGGCAAACGCCTGACAATAAAGTAAGCCGCAATGACCGTTAAGAATAAGGCAATACTCTGGATATCACTGAAATACGGCATCGTTATTTTTCGGTCTCAAAAACAGCCCAAATGGGCGCGTGATCAGAAGGCTTTTCAATTGCCCTGAGTTCGTAATCAATATCGGCTTTTACCAACGTATTATGCAAACGCTGTGTGGCTAAAATCAGATCAATGCGTAACCCTCGATTATCAGCAAAACCGTTGGAGCGATAATCAAACCAGCTAAATTTTTCTGTTTGCTCAGGGTTTAGGTGCCTAAAACCATCTCTTAACCCCCAGCTTAGCAGTGAATTAAGCCAGTCTCGCTCTTCAGGTAAAAAGCTGCATTTACCCTGTTGTAGCCAGCGCTTATGACTCGCTTCACCAATACCAATATCGCCGTCGGTGTGCGAAACATTGACATCGCCCATCACTATCACTGCATCATCAGGCGAATGGCTGCTTGTCAAATACGCCATCAAATCTTGATAGTATTTACGTTTGGCCGGATATTTAGTTTCATGGGCTTGATTTTCGCCTTGCGGGAAGTAACCGTTTAATACTCTCACGGTCTCACCATGGGGCAAAGGGTAGTCCAGCATAATCATGCGCCGCTGCGCATCCTCTTTGTCTGTGGGAAACCCATATTGCACATTACTAGCAGGCTGTTTACACAGCATCGCTACGCCGTAATGCCCCTTTTGACCATGAAAATAAACGTGGTAGCCCATGGCTTCAATTTCTGCGCTGGGAAACTGCAGATTATCAACTTTTATTTCTTGCAAGCCGATGATATCTGGCTGATGTTTATCGATAAGGGCTTGAAGTTGGTGTAAGCGGGCGCGGATCCCGTTGATATTAAAAGAAACGACTTTCATTGCCTTACCTAATTAACGTTAACTGACCAACGCACGAGGCGTGAATGGCCAGCATGATAGCAAAATCTCAAGGTGAGCTGAAATAATTTAAGTGCTTAGCGGCATTTTATACACGCCTGTTTATGCATAAAATGAAAGAAAATTGATTTCAAAATCAGTAACTTTGTTACACTAAGCAAAACAATAAAAGACCTAATACGCTTATGTTGCACCTTGTTCAGTCAAATAAAATGGAAATGCTGGCTGACAGTTTGATTGACTGTTTGAGTCAACAACACCGTTCCCCTGAATCGCTATTTGTACCTGACACAATCTTGGTACAAAGCCCGGGTATGTCGCAGTGGTTAAAAATACAAATTGCACAAAAGCGCGGTATTGCCGCCAATGTTGAGTTTCCTTTGCCCTCGAGTTTTATTTGGGAATTGTATCGCCAAAACATTAAACACTTACCCGAGCAAAGTGCTTTTACCAAGCCCAACATGACTTGGAAGCTGATGAGCTTGTTGCCCTCGATGTTGCACCATACTGAATTTAGTTCGATTGCCAATTATTTAGCGAATGCGCCGCTGCTAAAGCAATATCAATTAGCCCATAAAATTGCCGATATTTACGATCAGTACTTAGTCTATCGCCCGGAATGGATATTGGCGTGGGAGGCGGCGGATACAGTTGACGGCTTAGGGCAAACTGAGCATCCCAAGCAAGAATATGCGGGGCCTGATGAAACTTTGCACCCCTGGCAAGGCATATTATGGCGCGCGATGTGTCGATACAGTGTGGCGCTAGGTGAGTCTCGTTATCATCGAGCCAACTTGCACCAACAACTACTCAGCACATTGTCTGCACAAGCACCTGATGGTGATCAGCAAAAGCCCTTGTTTGTCTTTGGTTTGTCGGCCATGCCGCAGCAACAGCTTGAAGTATTAGATGCCTTAGCGGTCAACCGAGATGTGTTTGTCTTTTGGTTTAATCCCAGCCAGCACTATTGGGGCGATATCGTGGATGGTAAAACCATGGCACGGGCACACTTACAACAGTTAATTAAAAGCCAAGGGCAGCAAAGCGAAGCGGATTATTTGCAATCGGGCAATCCGCTTTTGGCTTCTTGGGGAAAATTGGGCCGCGATTACCAAGATATGTTGCTGAGCTTTGATTTTGTGCAACATGATTATTTTGTCGAAACACAGCCGCGCTGCATGTTAGAACATATTCAAGCAGAGATTTTTGAGCTGCAATTTAGACACAGTTTCGACAGTTTAAGCCCCATTGAACTCTTAGGAAATGGCGAAGCCTTTCCCAAAACCCAGATTACAACTTGTGATCGCTCAGTGCAGTTTCATGCGTGTCATTCTCGGGTGAGAGAGCTTGAGGTATTACATGACCAACTTTTAGATTGGTTTGCCCAAGATGAGCGCAATCAGCCTGGCGAAGTAATTGTAATGATGCCTGATGTGGGCGCTTATGCGCCATTTATTGAAGGCATATTTGGCTCAGCGCCAAGTCAACGCTACATCCCCTTTGGTATTTCTGATCGCAATATCAGTGAAGAATCCCCCTTGTTAACGAGTTTTGTGCAGTTAATGAAACTGCAACAAAGCCGTTTGACCTTAAGCGAAGTTATGACGTGGTTAGCTGTACCGGCCGTGATGCGTCAATTTGATCTCAACGAACAAGAATATACTTTATTACAGCATTGGTTAGCCGATGCCGGAGTGCGCTGGGGCTGGGATGACGCCGATAAAAAGCGATGGGAGTTGCCCGAGCAAGGGCAAAATACCTGGTTGTTTGGTCTGCAACGTCTGTTAGCCGGTTATGCCATGGACGCCAGCCAATTATTGCATTATCAACAGCAACTGTTGTCACCCTATGCTGATATTGAAGGTCAGCAAGCCGTGGCACTGGGCAAGTTTTATGTGTTCGCCCAGCAATTGCTCAAGGTGCTGGACTTTTGCCAGCGCCACGCCAGCCTTGCTGATAAAGTCACTGAATCTTTAGCCATTATCGATGCCTTGTACGAGTGTGACGAGCGAGAGCTAGTCGAGCTTAGTCAGCTTCGTAAGGTGCTTGAGCACATTTCAAAACATCAAAGTCAATGCGAAGGCGAAATTGACCAAGCGGTTTTTGTGGCAGAAGTTGAGCAGCAACTCAGCGAAAAAGGCGTGGGTCAGCGTTTTTTAGCGGGTTACGTGAATTTTTGTACCTTGATGCCCATGCGCAGTATTCCCTTTAAAAAAGTGTGTTTACTGGGCATGAATGATGCCGATTATCCGCGCCAAACCGTGCCAGTTGGCTTTGATCTTATGCGGGTATCACAAGCAAAACGAGGTGATCGTTCTCGCCGCTTAGACGATCGTTATTTATTTTTAGAGGCCTTATTGTCGGCCCGAGAGCAACTTTATATCAGTTATCTGGGCACTAGCCAAAAAGATAACACCGAGTTGAGTCCCTCTATTTTAGTCAGTGAATTACTTGAATATTGTGAACAAGGCTATGCGCTTGATGGCGAGCTACACTTAGTACCTGCCCAGACTGCCAAAAATTTGCGTCAGCACTTAATCACCAAGCACAGCTTACAGCCCTTTGCAGATGACTATTTTATTGGCAATACTCGATTGCCAAGTTACAACGAACAAGCCGCTCAAGTCGCCATCACTCGCCAGCAAAAACCACTGCTACACCAATTTAATGCCCATCCTTTACCTGCTTTTTATAGCGTGCAAGCGCAGCGTTTGTGTTTTGATGGCATACCTGTGGATATTAACCTAGAAGAACTCATACAGTTTTTTATGAACCCTACTAAGGCCTTTTTTTTACAGCGCTGGCAGTGTCGTTTTAGTGGATTAGGTGATGAACTACTGGATGACGAGCCCTTTAGTTTTGATGGTTTAGACAAATACCAGCTCAACGAGCGTTTAATGGCTGAATTAATTCAACAGCAGCAAAATCAACACCTAGACAGGCGGGATATCTCTGAGCATTTTGCTCAGCAGTTGCGCGCAGAAGGGCGTCTACCGGTCGGATATTCTGGTCTTATCGCCTTAGAAACCATAGTTAACAGTAGCCAAGCCTTAGCCACCGAAATGGCAAAGCAAAGTGGCGGGCAAAAAGCCCGGTTATTGCCCATCGATTTAGTGCTTAATTGTGAGTATCAACATCAAGCGGTACACATCAATCTGCAAGGGCAGGTGACTCAAATATTTGGGCCTCAGTTAATTTTATGGCGCAGCGGTAAACTGCGCGCTAAAGACCGTTTACGCACCTATCTCAGCTGGTTATGTATCTGCGCCCAAGCGGGTAATGATGGGATTGAACGTGCAGTATTTATTGAACTAGAGGGGCAAAAAGTAAAAAGCTGGGAGCTGCAAAAACTGAGTCAGGCGGAGGCGCACACATGTTTAAGCGAGCTTGTAGGCTTATTTATTAAAGGCCAGCAAACCTTGATACCGTTTTTTCCTGAATCGGCGTGGCAGTGGGTAGCCAGTGAAGATAAACAAAAAGTATTTGATACCTTTAACGGTCAAGACGGTGGCTTTATTGCAGGCGAGGGGGCCGAGCCACACATTGCCCGTGTTTATCCCGACCTTAAGCATGTGTTTGAAGACTTTTGCCAACTCAGCGAGCAAATATTATTACCCCTGCAAAAATTGAGTGATATCTAATGCAGCCACTTAACACCCTAACATTTCCCTTATATGGTGCATCACTTATTGAGGCCAGTGCTGGTACGGGCAAAACCTACACGATAGTTAACTTATATTTGCGTCAGTTATTAGGCCATCATTGTCAGGCCTTAAATGTCGATCAAATTTTAGTGGTTACCTTTACCAATGCAGCCACAGCAGAGCTAAAAGAGCGGATTCGGCAACGTTTGCAACGTGCCTATTTAGATTTTTATCGCGGCGAAAGTAACGACAGTTTTATTCAAGCCCTGTATGAACAAATCGATAATTCCGCGCTGGCTACGCAACGTTTAGCTCTAGCCAGTAAGCAAATGGATGAAGCAGCGATTTTTACCATCCATGGTTTTTGCCAACGGGCGTTAACCGAACATGCTTTTGAAAGTGGTGCCATGTATGAGCAGCAATTCATACTGGACGAAAGTGAATGGTTAAAACTGGCGGTGGCCGATTATTGGCGCACTCATATAGTTACTCAACCAGCAGACATTCAATCTTTGTTGTTAGAAATTTGGTCGCAGCCCGATAAATTACTTATGACCTTGCAGCCATTATTAAATCGAAAGGCTGCCCCTCAATCGAATATCGCTATCGGTGAGGTAGTGGCTCTGAAGCAAGACTACAGTCAACAAGTGGCAGATATAAAACGCTGGTGGCTTGACAATAATATTGCCAGTCTGTTGCAGCAAGGCCAGTTAAAAGCCAATGTTGTGGTGGGTAAACCTGCAACCTTTGAAGCCATGCAACGCTTTTGTGAAAGTAGCCAATTGTACCCGACATTTTGTAAAGAAGGCTGGTTGTTGTATGGCCCAGCTAATTTAGCAAAAGCCCTTAAAAAGGGCGCATCTTTGCCTGATATTGATTTTAGCCGTTTTGAACACCTAGCTGCATTAGCGCAACAAGTTCTCGATGGCATCAAACTCGCATTTTGCCAAGACGCCTTGGTAAAAGTAGCGCACAATCTTGCGACTCAGAAAAACCGATTGCAGTTAATTTCACCCGATGATTTATTAACCCATCTTGGCCATGCTTTGGTTCCACAAAATGGCGAAGAGGACAAAAACAATGAATTAGCCACTGCCTTACGTGCGCGATACCCAGCGGTGTTGATTGACGAATTTCAAGATACCGACCCGGTGCAATACCGTATTTTTCAGCAAATATACGCGCAAGCTGCGGCGCCACTCGCGACTGAATTGGCGCAAAATGACAGTAACAGCCCCAAGTCCCCGTGCTGGATCATGATTGGCGATCCTAAGCAGGCTATTTATGGTTTTCGAGGTGCGGATATTGTTACTTACCTGCACGCTAAAAAACAGGTTAGCGTGCAACAACAATTTACTCTTGATACCAATTGGCGCTCAACCCCTCAGCTAATCGCTGCGGTTAATACACTGTTTATGCACAATCAGCAGCCAGAAAGCCAAAAAAGTGCATTGTCATTTTATCCAGTAAAAGCCGGAAAAGATGAAACGGGTTTACTCATTAATGGTCAAGCTCAGGCCAGTTTAGACCTGTGGCACTTGTGTTCTGACAACGACAAACCCATTGCAAAAGGGCAAGCGCAGCAAAGCTTGGCGCACTATTGTGCTAGGCAGATTGCCACCATTTTGCAGGAAAACAGCACGGTTGCAGGCAAGGCGGTGCGAGCCGGTGACTGTTGCGTATTGGTGCGTAATCGCAATGAAGCGCAATTGGTTAAACTTGCTCTACAAGAACTCGATATTGCCAGCGTGTTTTTAGCCCGTAAAAGTGTCTTTGCCAGTCAAACGGCACTTGATTGTTATAGGCTGTTGAGCGCGCTTAGCCAACCTGGTGATGACAGAGCAGTAAAAACAGCACTTTTGACGGAACTTTTTGCTATTAGCGCTTTTGAATTAGATAGCTTATTTAATGATGACAACGAGTGGCAGAATATCATTGCGTTGTTTCATCACTGGCATCAGGACTGGCAAAAATACGGCTTGATGATGGCCATGAATAAAGTCATTAGTCATTTTAGAATTGAGCAAAAAGCACTAAGACATTTTAGCGATGGTTTGCGCCGCGTGACCGATTTACGGCATGTGCTAGAGCTTTTGCAACAACGTAGTTTAGAAGTGCAAGGGCATGGACAGTTAATGCATTGGTTCAGCCAATGTTTGCAAGACCCCGATCACTCAAACGACAAACAGCAGTTACGTTTAGAAACGGATGCCAATTTGGTGCAAATCTCTACCTTACACGCCTCCAAAGGTTTGCAATATCCCTTGGTGTTTATCCCTTTCGGTAACAGTTACAAATCCGCGCAATCGGCCGTTTTTCACGCTGACGAGGGGCAACTGCTGGTGGATTTTTTGGGGCAAGAAAAAGCCATGAAGGTGGCAGAACAAGAGCGCTTAGAAGAAGATGTTCGTTTGTTGTATGTCGCGCTTACCCGCGCAGAATATTATTGTGCTCTGGGTGTATGGCATAACATCAGTGATGATAGACGCCGTCGTTCGGCCTTTTTAGAAACTGCTCTAGGTGCGATTTTATTGCCACAAGGAGTAGAGGTAACCGACCAGCTCATTGCAAGGTATATTCAGCAGCTAAGCCATCACGCAAGCCAACAAGGCAGTATCACTTATTCGAGTTTTTATGCCGCTGATTTACCAGACCTAAGGTTAATCACGCAAACAGACAATTCGCCTCCCACTTTTGATGCAGAGCCTGTTGTTGCTGATCTTGTTGCGCTGCAATTAACTAAGCCCATTGAACGGCAATGGCGTTTAACCAGTTACTCGGCTATCAGCCAACAACAGTCTCATCTTGAGGTACTCATACCGGGCATGGATGAAGGGCGTGATGCCGTGCAAGAAGAGCAAATTATGACAGCCACTGAGCGAGAACTAAACGCCTTCACCTTTGAAAAGGGGGCGAATGCGGGATCGTTTTTACATGGCGTTTTAGAGAATATTGACTTTACTCAAGCCAACTCCTTAGCTGAGGTGATTAAAGAGCAAAGCCTGAAATTTGCCATTGGGAAAGATTGGCAAGAGCCCTTATATAATTGGCTTAGCGACCTGCTAATGGCCAATATTGCCACCAGTCAAAGTGGTGCAGTATTGAGTTTATCGCAACTTGCACCCACACAGATTAAAGTAGAAATGGAATTTTACATGCCGCTTAAACAGGTGCAAGTGGCGGCGTTTAATCAACTGATTAATCATTTTATGCCCCATTCAATTAGGCAGTACGAGTTTGCTCAGCTCAATGGCATGTTAAAAGGTTTTATCGATTTAACCTTTGCTTTTGAGGGTAAATACTACGTTGCTGATTATAAATCTAATCATTTGGGCCTCGACTACGACCATTACCAACTCGCCTCATTAGAGCGGGCAATGCAAGAACACGATTATCACCTACAAGCTATTTTATACACCTTGGCCTTGCATCGCTGGTTAAAACAACAGCTGCCACATTACCGTTATCAAGACCATATGGGTGGGGCGTACTATTTGTTTTTGCGTGGCATGCACAGCGAATTGCCGCAAAGAGGGGTGTATTACTACCGTGCAGATGAAGCCTTTATTTGCGCCTTAGATACGTTGTTTAATGGTGAGCCCTTACCCGATTTTGTGCCCACACATTCAACAAAATCTGAGCCACCTAAGCCGCCAGGTGATCAAATAGACCAAGGACAGCTTGACTTATGGTAGAGCAATCTATTGAACAGTGCGATTCGCCTAGTAGCCAACTTTTAAGCGTACTAGACAAGCTACAAACTCAAGGTATTTTGCGGCCGCTCGATAAGGCCTTTGCACTTTTTATTGCCGAAGGACTCGACGCGCAACACCCCGAGCAATACCTCAATGTGAGTTTATTAAGCGCTTATTTAAGTGCGAGTTTAGGTGAGCAGCACAGCTGCATTGAACTAAGCCAAATACAAGGCGTGTTTGCGCCTGATTTTTATTTTGCCGAGCAAGCAGAGTTAACACGCTATTTGCAGCAGTGCTCGATGGTTGAAGTGATCACCTTGCCTTTTAGTATTGCTAAACTCAGTTGTAATAAACCTATTGTGCTAGATGGTAACAGCCTGTATCTGCAGCGCTATTGGCTGTATGAAGGTGAATTGGCTGAGCAAATATTGGCCCGAGCCAGTCAGCAAAAAGGGGTAGATGAGCTAGGCTCGCTCCAACTATTAAAACAATTGTTTAGTACAGCAAGCCAACAAGAGTTGGATTGGCAACAGGTAGCAGTTTGCCTTGCCGCCCGTCAGATGATCAGTTTTATCACGGGTGGCCCGGGAACAGGCAAAACCACTACGGTGACCAAATTATTGGCATTATTACAAGGTTTAGCGCGAGCCAAAGACAAGGTCTTGTCGATTAAGTTAGTGGCACCAACCGGCAAGGCTGCAGCGCGTTTAACCGAATCTATCGCCGTAGCTAAACTAAAATTACCCGCCGAGTTGCAGCAAAACCTGCCTGAGCAATGCCAAACCATACATCGTTTACTGGGCGCTAGACCGCTTAGTCCTTACTTTAAAGCCAACGTCACACAACCATTACACCTTGATGTGCTGGTAGTGGACGAGGCCTCAATGGTTGATTTACCACTAATGAGTAAGCTATTTTCCGCTTTGCCCAGTAAGGCACAAGTTATATTGTTGGGTGATAAAGACCAGCTAGCCTCAGTTGAAGCAGGCAGTGTGTTGTCAGATATTTGTGCTGCGGTCACCAGTCAAGCCCAACACTCAGGATTAGCTGCATATAGCCCAGCCATGCAACAGCAGTTACAGCAGGACCTGCAACTGCCAATAAGCAAACAGCAAGTCAGTGCGCAGCCAACGAGTCACATTCAAGATAATTTGGTGATGTTACAAAAAAGCCATCGATTTAGTGCAAGCAGTGGCATAGGCCAATTGGCCACACACATTAATCAAGGTGAAATACAACCCAGTATTACACTGCTTAAAGCGTCTACCATGGCCGATGTGAGTTGGATTGAACCTAAGGCGACTTTTTCTAAGGCCATCTATGATGAGCAATTACAAACCTTAGTATTAAATTTAATGCCGATTTACCGCAGCTATTTTAGTGCAATTAAACAAGGGAATTTGCAAATGGCCTTTGCGTGTTTGGCGCGCCAACAAGTGCTTTGTGCTCAGCGCAATGGCCCTTGGGGGGTAGTGGAACTTAATCGTGTCATCCAACAAGAATTGAGCGCCCAGGGCTTAATTACCACCAGCCAAGATTTTTATGCCGGACGGCCCGTGATTTTGACCCGCAACGACCATAATTTAAAACTGTTTAATGGTGATATTGGTATTGTCATGCCAGATCCCGCTAACCCTAGTCTCACTAAAGTATGGTTTAACATGGCAGAGGGCCACTTATCCGGCTTTTTACCCAACCGTATTCCGCCTCACGACACCCTTTACGCCATGACAATTCACAAAAGCCAAGGATCTGAATTTGAACAAGTGCATTTGTGTTTACCACTGATAAATCAACAGTCAAAGGGCAGAGGATTAAGCCGTGAACTGCTATACACAGGATTGACCCGCGCTAAACAAAACTTCACCCTATACGCTCAGCAACAAGCTTTGCAGATTTGCCTCAAACAACAATGTGTCAGGGGCAGCGGATTAGCTCAAAGGTTGAAATAGTATTCGCTGCGAGTGGCGAGTAAAAACGGGATCTTGTGTAATAGGAAGGTGAATTTTTTGCGGTGCAGCCTTTTGTAATGACTGTTTCTCGACAACCGTTGCCGCGAAACGGCGTTGTTTGTTCAGCAAAAATTGAAATAAACAACTAAAAACAAAACACGCATTTATGTGCTGCAAATTACTCTTTTAGCTGAGTATTTAATCTCTGAATCCCGTTTATTTTTTCAATTTGTCACCCCAGTGGAGTGAAACGATGAGGGATCTTCTACTTGGCCTCAATATGCCTACCTACAAACGCGACAAGGGGCTCACCACACTGTTGCCACCGCGCTGCAGTATATGCGTGTAAATCTGCGTGGTACGCAAATCAGCATGCCCGAGTTGGTCTTGCACTGTGCGAATATCTGCACCAGATTGCAACAAATGGGTAGCAAAGGAATGGCGCAAGGTATGAGGTGTGACTGTTTTGCCAATATTCGCTTTTTTAGCCGCGAAACGAATAGCCTTTTGAATAGCTGACTCATCAATATGATGGCGACGTAATGACTTATCTTCAGGATCTTTTGATAATTGCCGCGATGCAAACAAATATTGCCATTCCAATGAACGGTTGGCCTTTTTGTATTTTAGTCGAAGGCGGTGGGGTAAATATACACCTGAGTAATCGGGATTAATTAAATCTGCGTCCAAATATTGTTGCACAAGCGTAATCTGCTGCCTTAGGGCAGGGACTAGTTCATCAGCAAGAGTAACGACACGATGTTTGCCCCCTTTACCATACCAAATTCGAATGGATTTATAGTCAAAATCAATGTCTTTCACTCTCAGCCTCATACACTCCATCAAGCGTAATCCGCTGGCATATAGTATAGAAACGGGTAATTTATGTTGAGCGTTTATGACCGCCAGTAAGCGCCGCATTTCATCGGTGGTTAACACAACTGGCAGTTTCTGTTGCCTCGAGCTTTTAACAAAGTTAAGTTTTACGTTTAAAGGGCGGCGTATGATATCGCGATACAAAAACACCAAGGCATTTAACGCGGAGGTTTGTGTGGCAGCTGAAACATCAAGCTCTAATACTAAATGAGATAGAAATGCCTCAACTTCCGAGTCGTGCATTAAATTAGGGTGTTTTTTCTGATGAAAGTGAATGTAACTACTGATCCATTTTAAATAAGCTTCAATAGTTCGTTTAGCATAACGCAGCTTGAACATCTCATCTTTTACCATATTTAAAAATATTGATTTAGGCATTTAAGCGTCCTTACTATAACTGTTTATTTGTACAGTTATAGTAAAACTTCCGCATAACAGCAAGATTTAGGAATTATTCCGTCTTTCCACAACATGAGTTTTTTGAATTGGAAATAAATTTAACCTATACAGTAAGATAAATACTATGTTAAAAAAGACAAATGTAGAAAAGCGGAATAAATCCGTGTTTAAAAACGGAACTTTTCCGGATATTAATATTGTTAGCACTCAAAGGAAGATTATATGCGACTTTTAAAAATAGCTGGTTTGTTGGTGATTCTTGTAGCAGGTACTTTACATGCTCAAGAGCACCCTAAAATCTTGGAGAGACCAGCAGCCTTGATAGCATTGGATGGCGATTGGGTCATGTCTGGTGATGTAATGGGCAAACCAGTCACCTATCGGATGACTGCAGGGCCCACGCTGCAAGGTGCTTTTACCGAGATCCATATGAATGATGTTCAAGTTCCTTCTGAGTACGAGGCTCGTGTGATAATCGGATACGACACAAAAAGTGAAACTATCTTTGCTCATTGGATGGACAGCTTTGGCGCTAAGTACTCTATTCCACATGGTACAGGTAGCGTAACGGACAACTCTATTCAATTCACGATTCCATACGGAAGCAGCCCTTTCCGTGATACCTTCACCTACAACCCGGACACAAATACTTGGCTATTCGTCCTTGAAGCAAGTCAACCTGACGGCACATGGAAACACTTTGCACGCTACAACGTAAGCCGTCCATAACTGAGTGCTAACAAGCAATTCAACAAGGACTAAAAACAGCGGGCTGTTCGCTTCGCTCAAGTTTAGCCCACAATTTTTAGCCCGTTAATTGGGCGTTAGCCATCAAGGAGAGTAAGTGTGGAATTCACACAGTTAATGGAAATTATTGGGGCAATTACATTAAGTCTTGGCGGAGGTGCGGCTATAGTTTTTGTTTTGTCTAAATGGTTGGGTAATATTTGGGCAGGAAGAATAATTGAAAATGAAAAAGCCTCGTTAGCTAGAGAACATGAACTCTTAATTCGGCGAAGAGATGTTTATTCAAGCCTCGCTGTTGCTATGCGAATTTTTATAGACTCTGGACGCAAACCAAGTTCAGAGCAGGAGATTGAATTTCTTAAAGCCTACGATCTTGCCGCTCTTTGGGCAAGCGAAGGTGTTATAAATCAAATGGCTAAGTTTTTGGATTCGGTCATAAATAAATCTCCATCAAAAGAAGATTTTATCAATTGCATTACTGAAATGAGAAAAGACTGTGGTTTTCCAAAAACACAATATCAGCATAGGATTGTTAATTTTGATGGCTAACAAATGCATTATGGTGGGAATTTTACTCGCTGAAAAAACGCTCCTAAAATCCCCATATGCAAAGCGTTATAGCGCTTCAGTCTTACAACTTATCGGTCAGTATCGGTAGTAAGTTTTAGGTTAGAAAGGTTGTAGTTGGCTCGTACTCTTTTTGGCAATCGATCTTTCAGTTTTTTTAGTCAAACAACCCGTTAAACTTCCAACAGTTTTATCAGCATCAGTTCAACCTAACATGCATTTTTTCGTTGCAGTTTTGCTCAAGGTTGTTTTACAGTGCGGGTAATAATTTTAATCATGTTGTTGTGCAAACAGGGCAGGCGGCAAGCCGCGATAGTTTATCTGGTTGACGCAATAACAAGCAAAGGCATCGGACGCAAAAAGCCGCGCCGTTGCTTTGAGCGTTATGGCGCTTCAGCCTTACAACTTATCGGTCAGTATCGTTAGTAAGTTTTAGGTTCAAAAGGTTGTAGTTGGCACGTACTCTTTTTGGCAATCGTTCTTTCCGTTTTCAGCCAAACAACCCGTTAAACTTCCGACAGTTTTATCAGCATCAGTTCAACCTAACATGCAATTTTTCGTTGCAGTTTTAATCAAGGTTGTTTTACAGTGTGGGTAATAATTTTAATCATGTTGTTGTGTTAACAGGGCAGGCGGCAAGCCGCGATAGTTCATTAGGTTGGCGCAATAACAAGCAAAGGCATCGGACGCAAAAAGCCGCGCCGTTGCTTTGAGCGTTATGTGCTTTAACTAAAAGCTTTAAAAATAAAATACGGTTTTGGTGTGTTTCGCCATTGTTAGTTTAGAAGCTGCCACTAATAAGCTTTACACAATTACAAAACAAGTTTTGCGGTAAAGCTATTATTTCATTCTATTTTTGGTTTTAATGGCTCAAGGATAAATTTATTAAGGGTTGCTTCGTTATTGTTCAGGTTAAGTTCTAAACTTGCTCTGCACATAACAAGCAATTCAAGTGGACTCATAACAGTTGGCTGTTTTCACTTCGTTCAACATTTTAGCCAACTATTATTCGCCGCTTAATTGGGCGTTATAGCGCTTTGTCCTTACAACTTATTGGTCAGTATCGGTAGTAAGTTTTAGTTTCCTTAGGTTGTAGTTGGCTAGTGCTCATTTTGGCAATCGTCCTTTCATTTCTTAGCCCAATAAACTTTATATATTTCCAGCACTTTTATCCAAAACGGTTCAACCTAACATGCAATTTTTCGTTGCAGTTTTATTCAAGGTTGGTTTAGTCTACGGGTAATATTTTAATCATGTTGTTGTGTTCACAGGGCAGGCGGCAAGCCGCGATAGTTCATTAGGTTGGCGCAATAACAAGCAAAGGCATCGGACGCAAAAAGCCGCGCCGTTGCTTTGAGCGTTATGTTTTTAAAGGAGTATGGAAGTGCAAAGTATGATTACAAAATATCTTCACAATGATTCAAAAAATGAAATTAAACTTTACTTGGTGTTAGGGCCAATTTTAATGCTTTTGTTTGGCATGGGGCTCGGTGCAATTATTGGAGCATCAGGTGGGCAATTTACAATGTCATTATTTCTAACATTACTTTGGACAGTTGCGGTTCCTTTGGTTTTTATTGGTTACGTAGTGCATAAAACTTTTCAAAAAATTGATGCGCTTTAAGTTGTCAAAACATAACAAACAAATTAGGGCCGACGCGCAAACAGCGCGCGCCGCCTATTCGAAGCGTTAGGTTTTTATTGTGCCTATTAAAATCTCAGATCATTTGAAAAAGAACGAAAAAGGTAAAAGTGCGGATGTTGCTTTCTTACTCCCTGAAAATTGGCGCTTACCTGATCAAATGAAAGCATTTCAAGAATGGCTAATAGAAAACAAGGATTTACCACCAAGTGATTATTCAGCTGACGTTGGTTTCAGTCCAAGAGAAGATGCGTTTGGTGGCGGGGGTAAACTAACAATTCAGTCCATGCAAATAATGGTAAATTTAAACATGGAGTTTTATTTGTCGGAGTATCCTGATGACTAGGATGTCTAAAAACAAACCTAACAAAAACATCATTGTGGGAATTTTACTCGCTGAAACAGCGCTCCTAAAATCCCCATATGTTAAGCGTTATAGCGCTTCAGTCTTACAACTTATCGGTCAGTATCGGTAGTAAGTTTTAGGTTAGAAAGGTTGTAGTTGGCTCGTACTCTTTTTGGCAATCGATCTTTCAGTTTTTTTAGTCAAACAACCCGTTAAACTTCCAACAGTTTTATCAGCATCAGTTCAACCTAACATGCATTTTTTCGTTGCAGTTTTGCTCAAGGTTGTTTTACAGTGCGGGTAATAATTTTAATCATGTTGTTGTGCAAACAGGGCAGGCGGCAAGCCGCGATAGTTTATCTGGTTGACGCAATAACAAGCAAAGGCATCGGACGCAAAAAGCCGCGCCGTTGCTTTGAGCGTTAGGTGTACTGGGTTGAACATTTATGATTAAGGTGACAAAACAAGATAATGGTTACGTTGCCCAGATATCCATTTCGGGAGCCAATATCGAACCCAATAAAATTGGCCCACTTTCCGAGACTGAACTAAAACAAGAGCTATTCAAGTTGGGAGTAGCTCAAAGGGACATTGAAGAAGCTTTCGTTGTTTCAAATGAATCTTATTTTACTGTGGGAAAGTGGTAAGTTTATGCACGGAAAAACACCTAACAAGCCGCTCAAGTTAACCAGCTTCGCTGGCGGGACAAATTTTCGCGGGCTGGCGCTTCGCGCAAGTATAGCCCACTCAATTTGCCCCTTAGCGGGGCGTTATGTGTAAATGGAAGTTCATAAGTGAATTCAGATTTCGATAAATATATTTCTAATCTTGTAGCAAACAAAGAAAAAATGCCTGATCAGCTTTTTGAATTCGCTGCTAACCCAGAACGTTATGAGTTAAACCATCCAAGGTCACTTCACGATACTTGGGTTACTTCTTTAACTATTGCTGAAAATCGAAACAAACAACGCCCTTTTGATGCTTCATTATCCATTACTTTAAACTTGCTGGGGCAGCACCATGATCGAGACATTGTATTAACTTACAACAATGTTAAATCCTATGAATTAATCGGTCATATCAATGAGTTTAATTACAATGACACTTTTCACGGTGATGTGTTAACTCACGAAATATCGTCGGAAAACGAGCATTATCAACATATAATCGAGTTACGCTCTGGTTCAAAATTCAAAGTGATGTTTACAGAGTTTAAAATAACGGAGTGCGTTTACACATAACAAACGCATCAAAATGGACGTCTAACAGTTGGCTGGCGCTCATTCTTCGCTTATTTTAGCCAACTGTTATCCGCAATTTATGCGGGCGTTATGTATTACTTTGAATATGGATATATTGAATAGGCTTGAGCAATTAAACGCTGACCCGTTTAAACAAAAGCAAATAAAGAAATACCTATTAGCTTGCTGCAAAAAACTGGTCAAATATAGAAGCAGTGGTAATTTAGAAAAAGGTATTGCTCTAGCTAAAAAATATAATGCTGGTTATATATCATGGAAGAAATTCCATGATATCGAGTATATTTTGGAAGGTGAGGCTTTTCGTATCGAATTTTACTCTAACGATCCTTATTTTGGCCAATTTCGAGTTGATAAAAATGATTTAGCTGACTTAAAAAAGATTCGAGTAAGTAAAGCTCTTCACTCTAAAAAAGCTAATAAATACCTTATAGATCTTGCTTACTTTGTTGATTCAGTATTTAGTTATTGCTCTCATCCTGGTAACAGTTTACCTGATATTGAACATTCTAAATTTCTTTGCCCAGTGTTATTCAAACGGTATTTTAGATAGGTGCGTTTAATACATAACAAACGCATTAAAATGGACGCCTAACAGTTGGCTGGCGCTCATTCTTCGCTAAGGTTAGCCAACTGTTATCCGCCATTTATGCGGAGCGTTATATTTTTAAGGGAAGTTCCGTTGAATAAATTCGCTACGAATGTATTAGTTGTAGTTGGTGCTATTGGTGGTGCAATGTTTGGAAGTTGGGCTGTGGACGGTATGTTCTCAAAACCAACCGATTACACAACCGTCCTGATGCAAGCTGCAAATAAGATTAATTCAAATTTACCAATGACTGTAGATAGTGAAACCGAGCTTTTATCTACGGTGGGTTTCAAGAACTCGTTTACGTACAAATATAAACTTATAAATTACGATGTTTCAGAAATGGACATCGATCAGTTTAAGAAAACAATGATACCTAAACTACAAAATTCAGTATGTACTTCTGAGTCGATGTCTGAATTTCGTAAAATGAAAATAGTGGTTAAATATAGCTATTCAGACTCGAGCCACAAAGAGATAGCAGAGTTTCCGATTGATACCAAAAGTTGTGAATAAATATAACAAAGCCAGGCACGGCGACGGCTTCTCCGTTGCGGCTTCGCCTTCACTACAAAACCGCGCGTGCTGGCGGCGTTATGCATCAAAAGGAGTTTGAGATTGGAGTATTTTTTAAAAAAGCACGGAGATAAGTCATTCGGGCTATTTATGGTCATCTCGATAGTTCCCTTGCTGATGTACGAAACAGTATTAAATTCGTCATTTGTATGGGCGTTTAAGTATTTGTCAGTTCCTATCGTTATTATTTGCTTCTACGTTTACTTTAAAAGAATCCCAAACCTACGCCGCGAATCTGGAGAATTGAAGGGAATTACACTAACAACTGTTGTTGCTGCAATGCTCCTCATTATGAGTGGAGGTTTTGTTCTAGGGTTCAACAATTTCATTGGTCCCCAATCTGATTTTCAGTTAAGCGGCTCTGTTGTAAAACTAGACACTTATGAAAGCACCAAAGCTGGAACTAGTTACTATGTCTTCATAAAAACAGCGGATAACGGAAAAACTCTTAAACTCGATGTATCTAAGAAAAATTATACAGCGTTAAAAGTTGGAGATTTTTACTCCGAGCCATGGAAAAAGGGCTCGTTGGGGTTGTTGTATAAACGCAAGTAGATGCATAACAATCGCATTAACTCGCTCGCAGGCTCGCTGGGACAATAACACGTAGGCTCAGTCGCTTCGCTCCAATTTTAGCCTACGTGTTATTGCCCGTTATGCGGGCGTTAGAGGTAAAGCCGCATCAGTACGCAAATTGAAGCACCAAATAAATTGATTGTTCTTTGGCAAGCATGTGGAGTTATTTTTGCTTGGGTTTTAACTGTATCAGGTATATTTAGTGGGTCGCTTTATATCCCATTTGATAATGAATTTATCAACGTCGATACTGACAAAGGAAGCTTCGGGCTAGCAGTTTCTATTTATATTTTGTTATCAGTATTATTTACTGTTTTAACGTATTTAAATTATCGTAAATTAAGTAGAAGTAATGCTAAGTAATATTACCTCTAACAAGCCAAGTCAGCGGGAATTTTACTCGCTGAAAAACGCTCATAAAATCCCCTGCTTGGGGCGTTAGGTGCCTATGAGGCAATTTAGGATTACAAAGTATAACCCTAAGAATAGAGATAATTCCGGTGCATACTTACTGGATGAATGGACAGAGTTTTCAGACGTTGGCAGCTTGACTAGCATCGAAGAATACGAAGCAGTAGAGAGCAAATACATCGAATGCCTCAAATTACTTCTAGAAGAAAACCAAATAAGCACACTGAGGATTATTGGTTTAGAGGATAATCAAAACTTGTGTCCATTCAAAGATAACGAGTACGTTTCAGCCAGTGATTTTGGTAAATTATTCCGGTCGGTACTTCGGTCAGAGGTTTGGTGCAAACTTGAAATACAGAATGCTTTCGTTCATTTTGGATATGACTATTATTCGTATATTGGAGTATCTTCCGTTTCACAAGACACCATCAATAAAATTACTCAAAAAGGACTTTATATTGAAAACTTCAATTCACCATATACCAACATCGGCACCTAACAAATGCATCATGGTGGGAATTTTACTCGCTGGAAAAGCGCTCCTAAAATCCCCATATGCAAAGCGTTAGCTGACTAGAGAAAGGAGTCAATGAGTGGCGGAAAAGGAACGTATTTCATTACCAGAACTCCAATTGTTGATACTGTTTTTATGTAGCAGCTTTTTTGTTCTACCTTCTATCGTAAAAGGTAATTTAATTGGTGTGATTACATTTAGCCTAATAGTAGTGTTTTATATATTAAGTAATTTAGAGTGGCTTAAATCAACATTCGACTTAAGTGCTAAAGAAATATCGGTATATATTCTTATGCTCTCTCTATGTGGCTATTTAGCTTTTGAAGTATTCTTTTTATTAAGTGTGCTTGCAGTATATCCATTATCAAAGTTTTATAAATGAGCTACTTAGGCAGTTTAAATAAGTCAGCTAACAAAAACATCATGGTGGGAATTTTACTCGCTGAAACAGCGCTCCTAAAATCCCCATATGTTAAGCGTTAGCTATATTGCAGGAGGCATAGTTGAATCGTTATCAGTTCAAAAAACACTATATATTTCGTCCTTTAATTGAACCTGTGATATGTCTTCTAATCTGTATTCCGTTTTGGTTTTTTAGAGATAGCATTCCTAATAATCAATGGGGAAAAGCCATTTTTCTTATAGGAGGTATACCGTTCCTATTTATTTGGCTAGCTGATCGTATTTATAAGGTAATTAAACATCCTAAATTATTTATATTTGATTTAACTTCAAACAGTTTAATTATTGATAATGTTGATTACTCCTTTGATGATTTAAAGTTTTTTTATATCTCAGAAAAAGGTGATGCTTTTAAGATGGAGTTTGAGCTTCCTAGCCCTAAAAAACTCAAAGCAGGATATAACCTTAAAACACTTGGTATGTATAAAATTGACTTGTCACTACAGGAGTTTAATGACTCAGTAAAAAACATTAAACATATAAAAACGTTTTCATAGGATTAAAAATATTGCTAACAAGCAATTAAACAGGGACAAATAACCGTTGGCTTTGTTCGTTCCTCACATTATAGCCAACAATTATTTGCCCGTTAATTGGGCGTTATGTGCTAGTGGGTAAATCATGAAATTTGAGGATGACGATTATTCTGAAATCGAAAAATTAGGGGGATTCATTAGATTCCTATGCCTTTTTATTTTCTTATGCGGGGTTTTTGCTATCTTTGCTGTCATTGCAGCATTAATTTTTGAACCATTTCACTACATTGCTATCATCGGTTTTGCAGTATGTTCAATTATGTTACACGTGTCTGGTTGCATATTATTTACTGGGTATGCACCAAGTTACTTACTGTTTGCTCATGGCAAAGTAAGATTGGATAAGCCATAAAGCTGGGTAATATATGTTCACACATAACAAGTTAAATCAGCGGAAAATCACTCGCTGGCTGCGCCAAAACGCTCGCGTTTTCCGCTGTTTAAAGCGTTATACCTTATGAAACATAAAGCGCTCTTTTTTTTATTGATACTGTTTTGCATTCAAGTGAAAGCTTCTAGCCTTTTCTGCGAAAATTTTACTCAATTTGCAGAAGCTTCAAATGGTTCTCAGTCAGTATCTATATTGCTTACTAGTGATTGGTCTTCAATGAGCATTTCCTGTTCACACAATCAACTGGCGTCAGAAAAGCAATTTTGTTCGTGGCTGGTCGAAAACAGCTCAAAAGAGAATATGAAGTTAAATGTAGCCAGTCTCGAAAACTGCCTGAAAGGAACAGCCGACCCAATTTCTTCTTTTCAATATGATGACATAGTGGCAAATTATTCCGTTTCTGAAGTACCAAACATGGCAAACGATATTGAAATAACGGTAAGTTACTCGTACGGTAATAACATATCTAAACCGTACTTAAAATTGGTTGTTTCACGCTTCAATGATTAGGTATAACAAAACAATCAACAACATTCGCTCTGCTCATTGGGAAAAAGCCTCGCTGCAACTTCGTTGCAAAGCACTCGCTTTTTCCCGTTATTGTAAGCGTTATAGCGCTTCAGTCTTACAACTTATCGGTCAGTATCGGTAGTAAGTTTTAGGTTAGAAAGGTTGTAGTTGGCTCGTACTCTTTTTGGCAATCGATCTTTCAGTTTTTTTAGTCAAACAACCCGTTAAACTTCCAACAGTTTTATCAGCATCAGTTCAACCTAACATGCATTTTTTCGTTGCAGTTTTGCTCAAGGTTGTTTTACAGTGCGGGTAATAATTTTAATCATGTTGTTGTGCAAACAGGGCAGGCGGCAAGCCGCGATAGTTTATCTGGTTGACGCAATAACAAGCAAAGGCATCGGACGCAAAAAGCCGCGCCGTTGCTTTGAGCGTTGAGGCTGTAGAAAAACCCTAAAATAGTTCAAAAAACCATCATTATTCACTTCCCACCGATCGTCGTTTGTGATCCAATAAGCATTATCAATTAGGCACAGGAGCCTTGGTGATGCCACGTTTTATCCCGCTCAATTATCAACAAAATTCCATGGTGGTGATCAACTACCTCGACCAACTTCAACCAGGTACGTTTGAATATGCTATTCATCATTTGATTGATGAAAAATTGGACTTATCGGTGTTTTATCCAAAGTACCAAAATGATGCCACTGGCCGTCCTGCGTATGATCCCGCCGCATTATTGAAAATCATTTTGTTTGCCTATTCTAAAGGCATTACTTCAAGCCGTGAAATTCAGTGGTGCTGTGAGACCAATATCATTTTTAAAGCCTTATCGTGTGATTCTGTGCCGCATTTTACAACCATTGCAGGCTTTGTGAGTGGTCGCAGAAAGGAGATAGAGAGCGTCTTTGAGCAAGTGTTATTGATTTGCCATACCCAAGGTTTATTGGGTAACGAATTGTTTGCCATAGACTGGAAGGCCAGCCCCGGGGTGTAAAATGTCATCGAATGCCGCTAAGGAATGGTCTGGTACATTTAAAGAGATGGAAGATAAACGCGCTAAACTGAAACGCCAAATCCGCTATCAGATGGACGAGCATGAGAAGCTGGATAAGTGTGAGTCTGCGGATGAAGTACGCAAACAGCGCACCGCGCAAACCATCGATACCTTGAATAAAGCGCATGACAAAATAAATGCCTTTCTAAAGAAGTCTGACGCCGCCCCACGGATGGGGACAGGTAAACGGCCACAGGAAGTGAAGTCAAATATTACTGATAATGAATCGGCCAAAATGACCACCAGTAAGGGCACCATTCAAGGCTATAACGGAGTGGCTGCGGTGGATAAAAAGCACCAAGTTATCGTTGATGCTCAAGTGTTTGGTAGCGGTCAAGAGCAGCACACGTTACAACCGGTACTTGAAAGCATTAAAGCGCGGTTCCAGCGTTTAGCTATCAGTGAGGATATCTTAAAAGCGCAAACTATCATCACTGCCGACACGGGCTTTGCGAACGAATTGAACAATGCATATCTGCATGACAATGACATTAATGCCTATATTCCTGATAACCAATTTAGAAGCCGCGACCCCAAGTTCAATGAGCAAAAACAAAAACACGGTAAACGCCATCAAGATAATAAAATCCGCAAGAAAACAGTTATCCCTGCCAGTGAATTTAGTTTTGATCCAATGAACAATAGCTGTATCTGTCCAGCGGGAGAAACAATCAGCTTTAGAGGCATACGAGAAAGTGACGAAGGCACAAAAACAGCGTACTTCGAAGGCAAGTTATCACAATGCCGCAACTGCGATAAAAAACATCAATGCATGCATAATCCCATTGCTGCCGACCATCGTAAGGGGAAGGGTAGGCAAGTCAGTTTTGCACTTAATGGCAGTAGACCACCTAATTACACCGACTGGATGAAACAGCGCGTGGATAGTCCAAAGGGCAAACAAATTTACAGTCACCGTATGTCCGTGGTTGAACCGGTGTTTGGCAACATAGGTACCAACAAAAATCTCAAACGCTTCAGCCTGCGCGGCAAAAATAAAGTTCAAGGTCAGTGGTACTTGTTCTGTTTGATACACAATATTGAAAAGCTCAAGAATTACGGCCAGTTAGCGGCATGAGGCTCGCGCCATATTGAGGTGAATACTGTGCTTTAAAGTCCCTACAATCAGGTGCTAACCAGTACAAATTCGTCGAAAAGAAAATTATCCCAAAATCCCATCAATAAAATTGAAAAATCCCGATGTTCAGGGCAAAGTAGCCAAAGTTAAAAATTAGGAAGGGCAGTAGAAAATGCAAAGTCAAAATCACCTTTTTCTACAGGCTCGTTAGGAGTATTGGGGCATGAAGCTTATTCCCAAATATCTAACTATACCGATAATTTTTGGTTTGTTAGTTGCTGGCTATGCCTTAATTACAGGCAAGGAAAACCAAGCTAGTTTTATTGGATTGTTTTTTTATGGTGTTCTTTTCTACGGTGCACCCTATTTTTTACATTCAATGTTCATGGTTTTGTTTAAAGCTTCTAATCAAGCAATACACGCTGGTTTTATTGGTATAACCTTGGCTCTGATTTTGATTTCAAGTATGTGGCTCTTCCCACAAGATCCATCGGGCCTGCCAATTCAATGGATGGGCTATTGGCCATTATCAGTAATTTTAGGTTTGGTTTTCATAGGTGGTTCGATTGCAATTAGAAAGTACAAAAACTCCTAACAAGGCCCGCCAACACGCAGCCTTCGGCTGCTGGACTCGCTACGCTCGCCGTTGCGGGCAGCGTTAGGTTTACTATGCGCCACATTCAAAAATTAGCGATAATTACACTTCTTTTGGTAGGTTGCTCGTCACTAGGCGGTTTTGTTGAATCGAGTGCTCCGGACCAAAATTTTATTGATATCACAGGTGGTATCGACAGAAGCTTTTCATACAAATTTAAGGTGGAATATCGAACAACTACTGAGTTAAATCAGTGTACAACGTACCATCTGGCATTAGCAAAACGTATTGCTCAGCAGTTCGAATTTGACTACTACCCTGATATAAAAGGGTCTACATATTCGGTTAGATTGCCTTTACAAGAATTAGAACCGAATACACCTTGTAATTGGAAACCAGTAATGGCCTTTTTGTGTGTAAATTCAGCTGGCAAAGAACCAACATCTTGTACAAGTATCTTTTCATTTAGACGGGGGCAAGACATAGGCCCCGTTACAAAAATAGAATGCACCAATAGTAACTTTTGCTCAGACAGTGAAAGTAATGTTGGCAGTGGCGCTATAAATGAGTTTAACAGGACATATCAAGTTGATATTGTTGCTAAATAAACCTATCAAGTTAAATCATCGGAAAATCCCTCGCAGGCCAAACAACGGCCAAAGCGCTCGGTCTTTCCGCTGTTTAAAGCATTAGGCAACGAAGAGGATTCAAGGATGAAAAACCGTTATTACAAAATTGCTATGCCAGGAGGAGTTTTTCTAACTATCTTAGGGTTGTGTTTATTAATGCCATCTTCGTTTGACATTGTTAATCCTATTTTTTTATGGATAGCCCTTTCAACAATTGGCATTCCAACGGTTTTGGCTTCTTTCTTGTTTTATTACTTCGATAAAATTTTAAAAATAAAAGTTAATGCATTAGCATTAGCTATTACATTAATTGTTTTGACGATTCCAAGTACTTGGATATTTATGACGTCTTGGTTGTATTTCTATCCAGATGATGGACCGGGTTTGGGTTATATGGGCATTTTTTACATTGGAAGTGCTCCAGTTTGGATACCCTTAATTATTTTTTGGTCTTGGTGGAGTACACGGAATGCCTAACAAGCGCCTTAAACATCGCGGCCTGCGCCCGCTGGACTCGCAACAAGTTGCTCGCAGTTCAGGCGGGCATTATGTGTGTTTGCAAATTTCTAGTAAGGATAGCATTTGAAAATAAGACATTTGGAAGATACTGATTCTAAAGATCTTCATGAAATTTATAGTTTTACTTCAGTTTCTGAGAACACATCTCAGCTACCATTCTTGAGTTCTACTCATATTTCGGGGCTGTTTTCAGGTTCGGATCAGTATACGTTAGTAGCCGAGATTGAAGGAAAAGTCGTAGGGCATGTTACTCTATTTTTAACTAGCAAAGTTCGTGATAGACATTGTGCAGGCATAGCCATAGCGGTACACCCCAATAGTCATGGTAAAGGTATTGGAAAGTCTCTGTTGAACGAAGCCTTAAACCAAGCTGACAACTGGTTAAATTTGGTTCGTGTCGAACTTGAAGTTCACTCAGACAACCTGTCAGCTGTTTCACTTTATGAAAAAGTTGGCTTTGAAACTGAAGGTACTAAGCGTCTAAGCACGTTTAAGAATGGTCGTTATATTGACATGTTACTAATGTCACGTCTTCACCCACATTATCAAGTAAACGCAGAACAAAGCGTTTAAGACAGATTCGCAACGCTCGGTATTTTGGTTTCAATCAGCTTTAGTGTGTACGACACAGTGGATTAAGTTTAGCGGTGGCGTTGCTCCCTACATAATGCGGCGTTAGGCATACGGGATTATCATGCACAACTCATTGTCACTTTCACAATATGTTAAGAAACGAAATGGTGTTCCTTTGGGTGCACGTCACTCCTTGAGAAACATGCTTTCTCGTTCTTTCGGTGCCAAATCTTTTCCCGTGTTTTGGCACTACTGGAACCCTATATGGAGTTATTATTTATCTCGTAATGTCATGCGACCGCTAGCCACTTTTTTACCCATTTCTATAGCGACTTTCATTACGTTCTTAGTCAGTGGCGCACTTCACGATGTGGCGGTATCAATTGTAAAGTGGAAAACCGTTGTATTTTTTACGCCGTGGTTTGGATTAATGGGATTTATGGTTATAGCTTCAAAGAGCACAGGAATAACATACGGTCATTTTGCTTGGCCTGTTCGGGCATCTATCAATGCATGTTTTATTTTTATTTCGCTAGGGGTAACGTACTTCGTTAAGAGCATGTATGCCTAACAAGCGAATAAAGACTCGCTTCGCTCGAAGGGAACAAATTGACTTAGGCTCCCCTCGCTCTGCTCGGTATTTTAGCCTACGAATATTTGCCCTTTATGCGGGAAGTTGAGGCGGAAGAGAAACCCTAGAATAGTTCAAAAAATCACCATGGTGATCTTCCCCCCAGATCGTCGTTTGTGATCCAATAGGTATTATCATTTAGGCATAAGGGCTTTGGTGACGCCACGCTTTATCCCACTCAATTATCAAAAAACTCCATGGTGATAATCAGCTACCTCGACCAATTACAGTCAGGTACGATTTAATGTAATGAACGTTTGATTTTTACAGTAGCTGAGCGAGTTTGTCTAAATTAGGGCCTGAGACTCGATTTACGGTCCATTCGTCCATTGGCTGTGCTCCTAGTGAGCGGTAAAAGTCGATTGCGGGTGTGTTCCAATCTAATACCCACCATTCTAGGCGTGCGCAGTCTTTTTCTTTTGCTAGTTTGGCCAGATAGGCGAGTAGCATTTTACCAAAACCATGGCCACGTGCTGTTGGTTTAACGTAAAGATCTTCTAAATAAATACCGGGCTTACCCATGAAGGTTGAAAAATTATAAAAATACAAAGCAAATGCAACAGGCTGGCCCTTGTATTCTCCTATAACAGCCTTGGCGTGTTGTATTTCTCCAAACAGGTTTTTTTGTAGGGTTGCTACATCAGTAACCACTTCATGCAAAAGTTTTTCATAATCAGCTAACTCGCGAATAAACTGCAGAATTAACTCACTATCTTCAATAGTGGTTGGACGAATACGAAAGTCAGGGTTGGACGTTGCTTGGCTGGGCATTGGGTGTGTTGCTACTAGTCTGTTGCAGGTTGACGCTGAGTGAAATATAGCGCAAATAACAGGCTGATTAACGCAACAAGCCAAATAGGGACGTTACCTAAAATACGGTAAGGCGTTTTACCTGATAGTAGCGCAATGTTATCCACCAAGACGGCGGCTTCAAATTGGGGTAATCGACTTTGAATGTGACCCTTGTGATCAATAAAGCCGGTTATGCCGTTATTTGTGGCTCTTAGAACAGGTAAACCGAATTCTTTTGCTCGTGCCTGGGCTATTTGTAAATGTTGCGCTGGTCCGTGAGAATGGCCAAACCATGCGTCGTTACTTACCGTAATAATAAAATCAGTGTTGGTGTATAAGTTACTGGCAATTTGCTTAGGAAAGGCAATTTCAAAACATAAAGCGGGCGCCAAATAATAGCCTTTTGCTTGGATATTATGTTGTTGGTAATCGCCACGGGAAAACGATGACATGGGCAAATCAAAAATGGGTGCTAAGCCGCGGATCCAATCTTCAAACGGGATAAATTCGCCTATGGGCAGCAGATGATGTTTAGCATAACGATTATCATGGCCATAATAATATTGTCGAGGTACTTGGCTTAAATCGGTGTTGTCGGGTGTATTTTTTAAACCTAGGGCAATGAGGTTGTTATAGGCTTCTCGTGTTTCAAAATTGTAATTAACGATGCCAGTAATTAAGCCAGTTTGATGCTGAATGGCGAGGGAGTCCATTTCTTGAAGGTAGTCGCCTGCGACGGGTTCAAGCTTGGGCACCGCAGCTTCAGGCCATATGATGATGTCTGCATCCCAGTGTGCTTCGGTCATCATTTTGTATTTATTCATGGTGGGCAAGTCTTGTTCAGGCGTCCAGCGCAGGGCTTGCGGTATATTACCTTGGACCATTGCTATCTTAACTGATTTACCGGTTGGTTTGACCCAATCGTGTTGGTCTAAGACAAAACCACTGATTAATACTACGGCAACGGTAAAACAACTGACGTAGGCCTTACTTTTTAAGGGGAGCCAACATGCCATCACACTGGCAATAAGTACCACAAAGGCACTGACGCCAATTTCACCAATTAAGGCAAACCAACCGCTTAATGGACCGGGTATTTGGCTGTACCCTAAAGACAACCAAGGAAAGCCAGTTAAGAGCCATGATCGTAACCATTCTGTCGTTAACCAAATAAAGGGCAGGGCGAGGGGCCAAAGACGTACTGCAAAATAGCGGCGCAGTAGCCAAAATGCCGTAGCGGGGAATAGCGCTAAGTAGCTGCACAACACCACCATAATGGCGACCGATCCAATGAGCGGTAAGCCGCCAAAATCGGCGATACTGACGTGTACCCAGCTAATGCCTACACCAAACCAAGCTAAGCCAAAAGTAAATCCAAGTTTGAAGGCGTTTTTTTTATCACTGCTTGCTAGCAGATAAATAAAGCCAGCGAGGCTGAATAGCACCAGGTACCACTGAGAAAATGGGGCATAGCCCAAAGTCAACGTGCCGCCAAGCATAAGAGCCGCGGCCGATTGATAAAAGAAACGTGTTAAATGCAGAATTTATTCTTCCGTATCAGGCATAGTCACTTTAAGTTGTACTAAGCGTCTTTTGTCCGAGTTGGTGACTTTAAACAGAATGTTGTTGATAACAACTTCCTCGTCTCTAGAGGGCATATGACCGAAGGCGCGCAGCACAATGCCACCAATGGTATCAGCGTCTTCTTCATCAAATTTGCTATTAAAAAATTTATTAAAATCTTCTAATGGGGTTAGCGCCTTGACTGAATAGGTGTGTTTGTTTAAAGGTTTGATGCCATCTGATTCTTTTTCGTCATCATCATGTTCATCTTCGATTTCACCGACGATAAGCTCAAGAATATCTTCAATCGTAACTAATCCTGATACACCGCCATATTCATCAACCACAATCGCCATATGGTAGCGTTTTTGTCGAAACTCTTTGAGCAGTACGTCAACTCGTTTGCTTTCGGGCACAATAACCGCAGGGCGTAAAATATTTTTGAGTACGAGTTTTTTGCTTGGATCAAAGGCAAATGCTAAGAGATCTTTAGCGAGGAGAATGCCCTCTATATGATCTTTGTCTTCACTGATGACAGGAAAACGGGAGTGAGCAGATTCGAGAATGGCGGGAATAAACTCTTCCACGGTTTCATCTATGTCAATGGTCATCATTTGTGCTCTGGGGATCATGATATCGCGTACTCGCAAATCACTCACTTCCATCACACCTTCCATCATCTCGCGGGTTTCTGGGTTGATGACACCACTTTGTTCAGATTCTTGAATAACACTGACAAGGTCTTGCTTACTTTTCGGTTCTGTCGTGAATGACTGTACAATTTTGTCCAGCCAGCCTTTATTGCCAGAACCGTTACTAGATGGGGGATTATCTTCGCTCATTTTCTCGTAATTTGGTTAGTTTTACTTTGGGCAATCGTTTGTTCAAATTGCCCTTGTGTTTTAACTATCGCTATCTTTAATGATTTTGATAAGGATCGTCAATGGATAATTGCTGTAAAATTTTACGCTCTAAGCTTTCCATGTGCTCAGCTTCGTCATCGTTTATATGGTCGTAGCCTAATAAATGCAAGGTTCCATGCACGACCATATGCGCCCAATGGTGCGTTAAAATTTTATTTTGTTGCTTAGCTTCATCGGCCACAATGGGCGCACAAATCACTAAATCACCTAATAAATTAAACTCAGTTTCTGCTAAATCAATTGCTGAGCTTTCGCCATCTTCGTCAAAAGCAAGCAAATCTGGCATCTCAAAGGGAAAAGAAAGCACATTTGTTGGTGAATTTTTACTGCGATACTGGTAATTGAGTTGCTGACTTTCTGCTTCATCCACAACCCGTATTGTGACTTCTTTGTCTTGAATATTAAGTTCAGCTAAAACCGCATTTAACCAACTGGCTAGGGTGGATTCATCTGGGATGTTGTTGTACTCAGTAGCGATTTGCAAATCTAGAAGTGCTGTCATTACTTTGTGTCATCCATAGTTTGCGCCGCTAGGGATTGTTTTTGGGCTTTTTCAATTTCTTTTTGACGCTCGTGCTCTTCATAGGCCATTACAATGCTGGCGACTACGGGATGGCGCACAACGTCTGCTGCACTAAAGAAGTTGAATGATATCTCGGGTACGTCTTTGAGTACTTCGATAGCATGGCGTAAACCAGAGCGCACACCACGGGGTAAGTCCACCTGAGTGATATCACCGGTGATAACCGCTTGAGAATTAAAGCCGATACGGGTTAAGAACATTTTCATTTGCTCAACCGTGGTATTCTGACTTTCATCTAAAATGATAAAGGCATCATTTAAGGTCCGGCCGCGCATATAGGCTAGAGGGGCAACTTCGATAACGTTACGTTCGAGTAGTTTTTCAACTCGTTCAAATCCTAACATTTCAAATAGGGCATCGTATAAAGGACGCAAATAAGGGTCGACTTTTTGTGACAAATCACCGGGTAAAAAACCGAGTTTTTCACCGGCTTCTACCGCAGGGCGGGTCAGTAAAATACGTCTTACTTCTTGGCGTTCAAGCGCATCAACAGCACAGGCGACTGCTAAATATGTTTTGCCTGTTCCAGCAGGTCCTACACCAAAGGTGACGTCATGATTAACGATATTGGCCACATATTGGTTTTGATTGGGGTTACGAGGTTTAATGACACCGCGTTTGGTTTTGATGGATATATCTTTACCGTATTTTATGCTTTGTGCTGGGTCTTCTTGCTCAAAGGCACTGGCTTGTTGAATGGCTAAATGTACCTTACCCGATTCGAGATCTGGTACTTCGCCTTTTACGGTTTGTGTTTCGATATACAGATTCTTCAATAAGTTTATTGTACTTTGCACCTGAATGGCTGGTCCAAGTACTTTAAACTCGTTGTTTCGATAGCTTATTTCTACCCCTAAACGGCGTTCAA
The DNA here is from genome assembly GCF_052119645.1 of Flavobacterium sp. W21_SRS_FM6. Taxonomy (NCBI): domain Bacteria; kingdom Pseudomonadati; phylum Bacteroidota; class Flavobacteriia; order Flavobacteriales; family Flavobacteriaceae; genus Flavobacterium; species Flavobacterium sp. W21_SRS_FM6. Next base: position 94,861 of record NZ_JBGQOM010000008.1, on the reverse strand, counting down.
GTTGTTTAATGTTGTCATCAAATGGACCACATAAACTGGCAAGACGTTTATGGTCAGAGGGTTCTAAATACACTTGCTCACTTACTAATTTTGTCAATGTAAGGCTCTCAGTAGACGGTTTGCAAATAGGATGAAGGCGGAACAAAGGGAAAGCAGAAAACGAGGTGTTTTGCTTTCCCTTTTATCATCAATTTGGAACAAATTGGCTCACACCTAATTCGTTAGACGCGGGGCTTTTTTTAGCTAAGATAACCTGAGGTGCAATGCTGTCGCGCAGGCCCATCTCAGATTCGGTGCGCAGTACTTCACCGCGCAGTGAATTGGCAAATACACTGGTGATTTTAACATCTACAAATTTACCAATCATGCTCGGCTGACCTTCAAAGTTAACCACGCGGTTATTTTCAGTACGGCCGGTTAGCTCCATTGGATTTTTCTTTGATGGACCTTCCACTAAAATGCGTTGCTCAGTATCTAACATGCCTCTTGCTATACGTAAGGCTTGTTGGTTTATACGTTGCTGTAAAAGTTGTAAACGTAGTTTTTTGGTTTCTTCGCTAACATCGTCCGGTAAATCTGCGGCAGGCGTACCTGGGCGGGCGCTGTAGATGAAACTGAAGCTCAAATCAAAATCCATTGCTTGGATGAGATCCATGGTTGCTTCAAAGTCTGCATCGCTTTCACCTGGAAAACCGATAATAAAGTCAGACGACATACTCAAATTTGGTCGAATTTTTCTCAGTCTGCGTATTTTAGATTTGTATTCAATCGCGGTATGGCCACGTTTCATCATGGTCAAAATGCGATCTGAGCCTGATTGCACCGGTAAATGCAAATGGTCAACTAACTCAGGTATTTGCGCATAGGCTTCGATAATATCGTCAGTAAACTCTACTGGATGCGAGGTGGTGTAACGGATTCGATCAATGCCGTTTATCGAGGCGACAAGTTCTAATAACTCAGCAAAGGTACATACGCTGCCATCGAAATTAGGGCCTCTGAACGCATTTACGTTTTGGCCTAAGAGGTTAACTTCTCTTACTCCTTGGGAAGCAAGTTGCGCTATTTCAAGCAATACATCGTCAACTGGACGACTCACTTCTTCACCGCGGGTATAGGGTACTACGCAAAATGTACAGTATTTAGAGCAGCCTTCCATGATTGACACAAAGGCGGTTGGCCCATCAGCACGAGGCTCTGGAAGACGATCAAACTTTTCAATTTCAGGAAAGCTGATATCTACCACCGAGCTACTGCCGCCTTTGATCTGGTTAATCATTTCAGGCAAACGGTGCAAGGTTTGTGGGCCAAAGACGATATCGACAAAAGGTGCACGTTGGCGAATGACATCGCCTTCTTGCGAGGCAACGCAACCACCCACACCGATAATGAGTTCGGGTTTACCCTTTTTTAGGTTTTTCCAGCGGCCTAATTGGTGGAATACTTTTTCTTGAGCTTTTTCGCGAATTGAGCAGGTATTGAGTAAAATGACGTCGGCATCTTCAGCTGTTTCTGCCAATTGATAACCATGGGTCGAATCCAATAGGCCAGCCATTTTGTCCGAATCGTATTCGTTCATCTGGCAGCCCCAGGTTTTTATAAAAAGCTTCTTAGTCATACTAAATTTGGGTACCTTTACTCAATAAAGTGTGATGGTTATGGTGCCAGTTTTTCACGGTTTAACCCGCGCACTTAACCCTACAAACCACCGAGTCAATCTGTTACTTACCGTAAGGGCGCGTTGCGCGCGCCCTGCGATAGGCCGAAAATGAACCGCGCATTTTACGGGTTATTTACCCACTACGCCACTTTTAAGCGTGCTTTAGTGGCAGTTTATTTCAATTAATCATGTAAAACTTTGTCTCAGTTGCGGTACAAGCGACACAAAGGTGATACCCAAGGTTGCGACAGCTTGATATGCTATGTGACTATTTATTTGGATATAAGTTGATTAATGCAAAATTTACATACAATCACGATTGGTGATATTCAAGTCGCAAACAACAAGCCCTTCGTTTTGTTCGGTGGCATGAATGTATTGGAATCAAGAGATATGGCGATGCGTATTGCCGAGTACTATAAGGAAGTGACGACTACACTCGGTATTCCTTTTGTTTTTAAAGCCTCATTTGATAAAGCAAATCGCTCATCCGTGCATTCATACCGAGGTCCTGGTATGGAAGAGGGTTTGAAAATTTTTGCTGAAATTAAGCAGACCTTTAATGTGCCGTTGATCACCGATGTGCATGAGCCATATCAAGCTGCGCCAGTAGCTGAAGTGGTTGATGTGATACAATTGCCGGCGTTTTTAGCGCGCCAAACAGATTTAGTGGTGGCGATGGCCGAAACGCAAGCCGTAATAAATGTGAAAAAGCCCCAGTTTTTGGCCGCCCATGAAATGCGTCATATCATTAAGAAGTTTGCAGAAGCAGGCAACGATAAAATTATCTTGTGCGAGCGTGGTTCGTGTTTTGGTTACAATAATTTAGTGGTTGATATGCTCGGCATGGATGAAATGAAAAGCTATGCCCCCGTGATTTTTGATGCGACGCACGCTTTACAAAAACCTGGTGGCAGAGAAAACTCTGCTGACGGGCGTCGAGCGCAAGCTGCTCAGTTAGCACGTAGTGGTATGGCTCTTGGATTAGCCGGTTTGTTTATTGAGGCCCATCCTGAACCGAATCAAGCCTTATGTGATGGTCCATGTGCTCTGAAATTAGATAAGTTGCAGCCGTATTTAGAGCAAATGTTAGCCTTAGATGAATTAGTAAAAGGCTTCGCCCCTTTAGATACAAGCGCTCAGTAAGCTTGGTTTACGCTTGAACACATTGTTCGCGCACCCAAGTAAAGGTGCGCAGGACAAATTCGTGTGATGTTTACGCGGGCATATAAAGTCTATTGCACGAGGGCTTACTCTGTAATTACCACTTTAAATTTGTAATCAGGTAATTGGTCAGTGCTTTGCTTTAATGATGCGCTAGCGCGGTCTTCAGCGATGCTATGCTTTAACAATTTATGTGCTTGGGGTGTGACATCGCTTACACCAATATCTGCGAGTAAATCAGCCAAACTCTGACCTATTTCACTGAGAAGTTGGCTTTGCTGGCTTTCTGCTTCCGCCGCTTTTTGCGTGTCTTTGCTGATAGAAGCAAAAGCGGCGTTGCTGAATAAATATGCAGATAAAATAGCTATTGTACTTATTTTTATGGTTAAAAAACGAATTTTCATGAATTAATCCTTATTAATTTTAATGCCTAAATTTAACGCTTGTTAATTTTTAGTGTTGTTGGTGTTACATTTTTTGTGTTTGTTACTTATTGTTTTATATCAATAAATAATTTTATTTGCATAAATAATAAACAGTTTTTAGCGTTTTTTATAATGACATTTAGTATGGGTGTGCATTAGAAAAACTAATGATGTAAGCTATGTGCAAAGAGATTGGAGTGTTAACACATCATGAATCGTCGACTCCCACCATTAAATTCACTTAAAACCTTTGAAGCGGCGGCTCGACACTTGAGTTTTACTCGTGCCGCTGATGAGCTTTTTGTCACGCAAGCGGCAGTGAGTCATCAAGTCAAAGCGTTAGAAGAATTTTTATCGATGAAGTTATTTCTGCGGCGAAATCGTGCGTTGTTGTTAACTGAAGAAGGGCAAAGTTACTATTTAGATTTGAAAGAAATTTTTCGCAATATTCAGGATGCCACTGAGCGGCTGGTAGCCAGAGGGGCGAAAGGAGCGATCACGGTCGCTTTACCACCCAGCTTTGCCATTCAGTGGTTAGTACCAAGGATCAGCCATTTTAGTCAGTTAAATCCCGATATTGACGTGCGCATAAAAGCGGTAGATTTTGATGAAGGTTTTTTAAGTGATGATGTGGATGTGGCTATTTATTACGGTAAAGGTAATTGGTCCGGACTGGTTGCTGATAAACTGCACACAGAATATTTGACTCCAATGTGTTCGCCGCTGTTATTTCAAGGTAGTAAACCTTTAGCGCATTTAGATGATTTGCGTCACCATGTCTTGCTGCATGATTCATCGCGAGATGCATGGAAAGGGTGGTTAAAAAAAACCAATGTGCTGGGAGTCAATGTCAATCAAGGGCCGATATTTAGCCATTCTATGTTGGTCTTGCAAGCCGCGGCTTTAGGGCAGGGTATTGCCTTGGGTCACAGTGTACTGGCAAGGCCTGAAATTCAGTCAGGGCGCTTAGTATGTCCGTTTGAAGAAAAGTTAATCACTAACAATGCCTATTATTTTGTGTGTCAGCAATCTCAAGCAGACTTGGGTAAGATTGTCGCATTTAGGCAATGGCTGGTTGAGCAAGTACAACAAGACCAAGAAGATGAAGATTTTATTTAAAACCAGTTATTTCAGCACCGTTTAGTGGCTTAATTGAGGGGATTTTATGCAGTTTTATTTGGTAGCCGCAGGGCTAAGTGCAATGCTATCCGTCATGTTAGGGGCATTTGCCGCTCATGGGCTTAAAGCTCGTTTGACTGAGACGATGTTGGCTACATTTCAAACGGGTGTGCAGTATCAGTTTTATCATAGTTTAGGGCTGATTCTTATCGTGCTTTTATATCGCCAGCAACCCAGTGGATTGATGATGTGGAGTGGCACCTTAATGTTGGCAGGCATGATATTATTTAGTGGTAGTTTGTATGGCTTAGCGTTGACTCGCCTAAGTTGGCTTGGGCCCATTACGCCCTTAGGTGGCATGTGCTTTGTTTTTGCATGGCTGTTGTTGGTCATCGCGGTTATAAAAAATGGATAATGAAAATATGCTCGGACTGTTGTTGTATTGCCGCAGTGGATTTGAAAAAGATGTCGCTGCTGAAGTGCAAGACAAAGCGAGTCAAATGAATGTGTTTGGCTACGCCAAACTAATTGCTGATTCGGGCTATGTCGTGTTTCAATGTTATCAGCCAGATGATGCGGATACATTGGCTAGAACGCTTAATTTTTCTCAGTTAATCTTCGCCCGTCAAATGTTCGCTAGTAGCCAATTGATCGACAATATGGATGTCAGCGATCGGCTTAGCCCTCTGCTTGCAGCAAGCGCTGCTTTTCCGCAGTGTGGCGACTTACGAGTTGAATATGCGGATACAAGCGAAGGACGTGAGTTGTCGAAATTTTGCCGAAAAATCAGCGTTCCGTTGCGTCAACATTTACGAAAAAATAATAAATTAACTAATAAAGAAAATCCGAATAAGCCGGTGTTGCATGTATTTTTTACCGCCACTGATGCCGCTTATATTGGCTATTCTTATAGCAATAATAATTCACCCTTACCTTTGGGGATCTTACGGCTTAAGTTTCCTCATGATGCGCCCAGTCGTTCTACCTTAAAACTGGATGAAGCTTTTCAGACGTTTATTCCCAAGGCTGAACATGACGTACGCCTGAGAGGCAGTTTGCATGCCGTTGACCTTGGCGCTTGTCCTGGCGGTTGGACCTATCAATTGGTCAGGCGCAGCATGTTTGTAGAGGCAGTTGATAATGGCGCTATGGATAAGGCATTGATGGACAGTGGTTTAGTTACCTATTGTCCCGAAGATGGCTTTAAATTTAAACCAAAGAAAAACAATATCTATTGGCTAGTGTGCGACATGATTGAGCAACCGCAAAAAGTGGCAAAATTGATGGCGCAATGGGTGGCAAGTGGGCGATGTAAAGAAGCAATGTTTAACCTAAAATTACCCATGAAAAAGCGCTATGAGTCAGTCCAAGAGTCCTTGGCCATTATTGCTGATGAGATTAAGGCGCAACAAGCGGGTCAGTATCAACTGCAAATTAAACATCTTTATCACAACAGAGAAGAGGTCACGGTGCATCTGCGCTTGTTGTCGAAGTAGGTATAAACAAAGAGTAGAAAAATAAAAAAGGGCTTAAAAGCCCTTTTTTATATGGCGTCTAGCTGTCGATATTGGCGCTGGTGATACAGCAACGCCCCGGCTTTTTCTTGCTGCTTGATATCAACCACACGACAGAAAAATACGTCGTGGGTTGCTACACTCAAACGTTCTGTGATCACGCAGTCAAAGGTTACCGCTGCACCGACTAACACGGGAGAGCCTGTTGTTAGGGTTTCCCATTGAGCACTGGCAAAACGCTCTTGCATGGCGGCTTTCCCGCCAAACAGATTAGACAGAGCATCAAACCCTTGATCCAAGGTATTAATGGCTAATGTTTCGCTTTTACTAAATACATTGTAAACCGAGGTTCCACGGTTTAAACACACCAGGAGTGTTGGGGGATTATCACTAACGCTACATACTGCTGTTGCAGTGAAACCCGCTTTACCTTCGTCACCATCGGTGGTCACAATATTCACAGTCCCAGGAAGGCCTGCCATGCCATTGCGAAAAGCTTCTGGTGTTACGCTATGGTGTGTTGATGTGTGCTCAACACTACTTTTATCACTCATTGGTATCTTGGTTCCTTACTACTAAAAACGATGTTTATTTTACGATGCTCCACCCATCTTTGCTGATACAGTGGTAGGTTTTGTCTAACGTCAGTGCTTATTTAAACTTTTTTTACCGCGGTGTCATGATTTTTTCATGCTTCGTGATTAACTTACAGCTTAATTTTAACCTTGCGTGGTATTAATAGGGTTTAAAATTTAGCTGTGGGTCGTTAAGCTAAGCCTCTAAGATGGAATAAAAATAACATGATCTGCGCACGCGGCATAATGAAACACACACCAGGGATATAATAATGACAATGAGTCAGGCAAGCATTGCCTCTGAAAATACCTCAGATAAACAGAACAAAAAAAACACGCGAGTAGTCAGCGCCAGCGTGATAAGAAAGCGTAAAAAAGCCAAAGAGAGCAAACGTAAGGTGATTATGCAGGCTGCATTGGACTTGTTCTCTCGAAGTGGGGTACACGGAACCAGTATTGAACAGGTGGCTGCCCATGCCGAGGTGTCTAAAACTAATTTACTGTATTACTTTAACAGCAAAGAACAACTGTATTTGGGCGTGCTGCAACAGTTATTGGACGTGTGGTTACAGCCTTTGCAAAATTTTAGTCAAGAGCAAGATCCGATTCACGCTATTGGCGATTACATACGGGTAAAACTCGAGTTATCACGGGATAATCCAGCTGAATCTCGCTTGTTTTGTATGGAAGTGCTGCAAGGCGCTCCCCTCATTTTGGATGAGCTCAAATCACCTTTACGTGATCTTATTGAGGCAAAAGTGCAGGTTATACGGCATTGGATTGAGGCTGGCAAACTGGCGCCAGTGGATCCTTATCATTTGATTTTTTCGATCTGGGCGACAACCCAGCACTATGCTGATTTTCGCACTCAAGTTGAGGCTGTAACCGGTAAGAATTTACACGATCCCGATTTTTTCGCTGAAGCCCTCCACAATGTGCAAACCATTATATTGGGCGGCGTACGTCCACGGTTGTGAAACACGGTTGTGAAACACGATTGTGAAATATCAGTTTACAACACGACAATAAGAGGGTGATTGTGTCTAGTTGTCCAAATTATTGGCGTGATATCACTAGGACAGTTTATGGTGTGGCAAGCCCTTTAATTGTTTTTTTAATCGTTTAACCGCGTTTTTGATGGACTTTAAAGATTGCCGACGCCCGCTGTCAATTGACTCAATATCATTACTTGCTCGATATTTTATCTGTACATACAGCTCAGTAATGTCAGCAAATGTTTGACTTACAGTAGGTGGTAAATTTTTATTCACATGATTGTCGAAATCTTGCGGCCCTTGCCAACTTGGTCTTGCACCTATATGGGATTCGATTAGTTTGACGGCTCGCATATACCACTCTTGCATTGGATCTGGCTTTTGCCGTAACCAATGAGGTACGAAAAACAAGCCAAGGAGTATGGCGATAAAGCTAACAATGGCTAAACCCAGTAAAGCCAAACGCTGCGGTGTAAGTGTGCCGACGATACGCTTAAATAAGGCTTGTTGTTTTTGTTGATCAAAGCCTATAACCCAGCGGCTCCAGTTGTAGTCCATATCGGCCAAGAACAAGCGTAAATTGTTAAACAAGGCAATATTGGTGAATTTCGCGAGAGCGAAGGGCGAATCAGCTAAAAAACTACCTTCATCTAACATCGCTTGACGCAAACCCATGGTAATTCGCTCAGGTGCAACTGCCGCTGTAGGATCGATTCGTTGCCAACCGGTTTGCTTATCCCACGCTTCAACCCACGCGTGCGCGTCGTATTGATACACACTGAGATACTGCTCTTGATCAGGCTTGGCGACTAATTCTCCGCCCTGATAACCCGCCACTATGCGAGCGGGTATGCCTGCAAGACGCAAACTGTAAGCCATCGCACTGGCGTAATGGCTGCAAAAACCTGCACGCTCTTCAAATAGAAAAACATCGATAGGATCAATAAACATCGGTTTAGGTCGCAAGGTGTATACGAAATTTTCTTGGGTAAAATTGTTCAGTAAAACGCGGATTAGGTCTTGATCATTCGGGTACTGTGCGCGTAATTGGCTTATCCATTTTTGTGTACGGGGGTTGCCTTGTTGCGGAGTTTGTAAGCTTAATTGACGATCAAACTCACTGGTAGTTTGAGCATTTATCGCCTGCGTGTAGGATCGCACCGAATAGTGATACTTACTGTGTAGTTTTTGTTGGCTTATGAGCAAAAAGTCAGCACTTTGCCATATCTCGCCTTGGCTTTTTAAGCTCAGAGGGGTGGCGATATCAAGACCGAATAACCAATTTTGCTGAGTTGGCTCGGCAATAACATCGTAATCAATCGTTGAACCAGTGAGCACGGGGCTAAACTCTTGACGGCGAAATTGATTAATTTGCCGCTGTTGTTTGCGTGCAGAATGAACTTGCCATGATCTGCCGTCAAAGTCTTCCATTACAATGGCTCGCCAGTAACGCTCAGAGGCCATTGGTGCCTGGTTTTTAAAGGTTGCTCTGAATGCCAGCTCGCTTGATTGCGACAACTGCGCAATATCACCTGGCGTGATTTTGTCTGCCAGTCCAGTTTCCATACTTTTGGCTTTTGGCGTTTGCCAAAGTGGCGGTAATTGCGGCATCAAGAAAAATAATAACAAGCCAATTGGTAAGGCTTGCAAAGTCAATATTAAGGTGCGTTTTAGTTGCTGTTTAAAATCGACTTGCGGCGCGTGAAAAAAGCCTAAGGCGATAATTACCCCGAATATAAGTAGTGCGTAAAGTAGGGTGTACGCCATAGATTGGTGAAAGATAAAACCACAACCAATTAGAAAAAAAAGGCTGGTGATGAGTTGGTACACGTCTCTTTGGGTACGAACCTGCATTAATTTGAGGGCACAAGCCAAGACTAATAAATTCACCATGGTAATTAATAGACCTAAAGGCCAAGCAGAATAAGCCAAACCGACAATGCTTAAAACGGCCAATAAATTTAAAGTTCGTAGAGTGGGGATGTGTTTTTGATAAGCAAAAAATATGGCGCAGCGAATGATGGCACTGCAAATCACCAGCAAGAGTATCCAGCCGATAATGGTGTCTAACAAACTTAATGAAAAAAGGAATACAATGCTGCTCAGAAGTAAAAAAGCCGGATTATTACTTTGCTGTTGACGATCTTTTAACGTTGTAGGCCGTGACCTCGGTGTTATCAGACGTAAAAATAACAATTTGATGTTCATTGCCCAGCCGCTTGAGCAAAAGCACTCGATTGATTATTGTGAGGATAGAGCGCTAAAGCCTTTAAACAAGCAGTGCGATGGCTTTCACCGGTGTCAGGGCTCAGCTGCAAGTAGTGAAGGTCAAGACCAAACTTATGCCCCTGTCTGCTTAACTCTTGAACTTGGTGGCATAATTTTCCCAGTTGCTCTTCCACCTCAGAAGAGGAACATTTGGGCATAAGCAACCACATGTCAACGTGTTCAAGTCCATCAAATTGTTTGCTGTACATGCCTCTACCCTTTGCTAATTGTTTCCAAGCAACGTGGTGCAAAGGTTCACCTTGTTGATAAATTTTCAAGTGAGAAAAATCGTCATTATTTTGCACAGCATGGTGTGCGCTATGCTGATCGTGAGCAATATTGCTTGCACTACTGACATGCTGCAAAGACACCCCACATGAAACTGGTTTGGGGTACACCAATATTTTTCGACTAAAAGCCAAGTGCGTCCAACATTTATAAAGACCAAGAGGGTAATAAGTACTGAAGGTTATTCGTGGCAATGTATGCCAGCCTCGTCGTTGACTTTGATAAGTCAAAATTAAGGGATTGTTTATTGTGTCTGCATCAAACCACTGACTCATTTTTTGACCCATGATGCCCACATTAACGATACCGTGTTGTGTAATTGAGTTGGCACTGTCTGCGTTGCACCATAGTGGTAAATGAATTTCATCGTGGGCAAAAACTTCTGGCATTCTGCCTAATTTAACCTTGAGTTGGGCAAAGTTACTGTAACTGGTTAATAAGGTGACGAGAAAAACAGCTAATAGAAAATAACACAGCAATAACATCAAATTATTTTGATAGTTGGTGCCCAATAAAAAAAGCAAACTACATAGTGCTAGATAGAGCAGTCCAAATTTAGACGGAAAAATGAATATATTACGGTGATTTAGGCTAAATTCGTTGGCCGCAGGGATCCGTTTGTCGAGCCAATTAACGAAATAATGTTGTAAAAACATAGGTGATACTCATTAGCTGATGGGGTCAACTGACTCAAGCAAGGTTTGACTTAAATTACCTTGCGCTGTGATGTCGGTGGACGCACTGCGCAGGCGATGTTCGGCCACTGCGGGCAGAATAATTTGCACATCTTCAGGTATCACATAGTCCCGATGATTTAAATAAGCCCAACTTTTTGCAGCACTTAACAACGCTTTTGTCGCTCGGGGTGATAGAGGATTAGCAAACAAGGGGCTTTCGCGACTAAAAGTAACTAAACGGATAATATAATCGAGCAAGGCATCAGAGGCATTAACTTCATTAGCCATTGTTTGCGCCTGCATAAATTGTTGACAACTAAACGTTGCCGCCGGTACTGGAACATCTGTTAACTCTTGTAGACGTAACATCGATTTTTCAGCATTTTTGTCTGGATAGCCCAATTGAATTCGCATTAAAAAACGGTCAAGTTGCGATTCAGGTAATGGATAGGTGCCTGATTGATGCATGGGGTTTTGCGTACCAATAACAAAAAAAGGTAACGGCACCTTACGGGTTACACCATCAAGGCTGACTTGCCGTTCTTCCATGGCTTCGAGTAAAGCACTTTGGGTTTTAGGACTGGCGCGATTTATTTCATCAGCTAGTACTAATTGGCTAAATATTGGGCCCGGATGGAACTGAAACTGTTGGCTTTGATTGTCAAAAATATTAATGCCCAACATGTCTGCTGGCAATAAGTCAGAAGTGAATTGTATTCGTGAATAGTCTAAACCCAGAACTTTGGCCAAGGTATGTGAAAGCGTTGTTTTACCCATTCCAGGTAAGTCTTCGATTAATAGGTGTCCGTTAGCAAGTAAGCAACTCAAGGCTAATTTAACTTGATGTTGCTTGCCTATCACAACCTGACAAATTTGCGTAATGGCTTCGTTAAACAGTGAGTGCGCTTGAAGATGATTCATTAGGTTGTTGGGCCTTTTTATCCACTTTTAGTAACAGCATGCAGTTACTGTAGCTTAACTGACTCATTTTTATGATAATTTGACTTAATACCTGAGTATTAATTGCCAGCAATTAAACTCTTTTACAATTAATCGGTGATTTGCGATCAGCAATCCGTATAATTAAGGATTCTGATCAATAGACATTTAAATTTCATGAAAAACATAGAAATAGAAGAAGACCTTTATCACTTTATTGCCTCAAAAACCCAACATATTGGTGAGAGTGCCTCAGACATTTTGCGTCGCTTAGTCATGCCAGAGTCGGTCGTGAGCAAAACTGAACCACTTGTTGTTGAAGAAAAACCACTAGAAACTGAAAACACTCAATCCACTTTGCTGGCCGAACTTGCTGATTTAAAACTACTTGAAATGCCCAAAATGGTTGATCGTTTTTTAGCGATGTTGGCGTTATTGCATAAATATCATGCGGGAAGCTTTGCTAGTGTACTCACCCTAAGTGGCCGCAATCGTACTTATTTTGCAATCAATAAAGATGCCTTATTAGCCACTGGTAGCAGTACTAACCCAAAACAAGTGCCCGATTCAGAATATTGGGTTATTACTAACAATAACACGGTAAAAAAGGTCACTTTGGTTAAAGAAGTGGCTCAGCTTTTAGGTTATTCAGACGCTCAAATAGAGCGATTGGTTTCATTATTTTGTCCGGAGACGGCTTAACATTAACGTTATTACATATTAAGGATATTTATGGCACTTCATCCCGAAGCTGGCAAACCAGCAAGTAAAGAGCAATTAGTGAATGTGGCGCGTTTAATTAGTGCTTATTACACTAACAAACCTGAAATTGGCAACAGCACTCAAGCAGTTGCGTTTGGTACGTCAGGTCATCGAGGAAGTGCGTTTTTAAGTTCTTTTACTGATACCCACATCGCCGCTATTTGCCAAGCATTAGCCGAGTTTAGGGCAAGCGAAGGTACGACCGGTCCATTGTTTATGGGCATGGACACCCATGCCTTGTCTGAAGCGGCATTTTCTACTGCGGTAGAAGTACTCGCGGCCAATGGTGTGCATTTAATCGTGCAAGAAGATAGAGGGTATACGCCGACACCGGTTATTTCTCATGCCATCTTAGACTACAACCATGGTAAATCCAGTGGCTTAGCGGATGGTGTTGTGATTACGCCTTCACATAATCCACCGGAAGATGGCGGCTTCAAATACAACCCTCCACATGGCGGTCCGGCCGATAGTGATGTCACCAATATAATTCAAGCGCGCGCAAATGAATTGATTGAAGCGGGTTTGGTCGGGGTTAAGCGCATGGATCTAGTCGAAGCGTTTCAATCTGAGTATGTGCAGGAGATGGATTTTTCTGAAAATTATATCGCTCAACTTGATCAAGTCATTGATATGGAAGCGATTGCAAAAGCAGGTTTACGTTTAGGCACTGACCCACTTGGTGGTGCTGGTTTAGCTTACTGGGACAAGATTGCCAAGCATTACAATATTGAAATAGAAGTGGTGAATCGGAATGTCGACCAGCAATTCGGTTTTATGCGCCGAGATAAAGATGGAAAGATTCGCATGGATTGTTCGTCTCCTTATGCAATGGCTGGCTTAATTGACTTAAAAGATAAATTTGATATTGCCTTTGGTAATGATCCCGACTTTGACCGCCACGGCATAGTGACCGCAAAAAGTGGTTTAATGAATCCTAATCACTATTTAGCTGTAGCGATTAACTACTTGTTTCAACATCGCCCCGATTGGCCATCAGACGTTAAAGTAGGCAAGACATTAGTGTCGAGTAGCATGATCGACCGCGTGGTTAAAAGTTTAGGAAGAGAGCTGGCTGAAATGCCTGTTGGCTTTAAATGGTTTGTACAAGGTCTGCTGAATCAAGAAATTGGATTTGCCGGTGAAGAAAGTGCAGGAGGTATATTTTTACGTCGTAATGGACAACCATGGGCAACAGACAAAGACGGTATCATTTTGTGTTTATTGGCAGCTGAAATTATGGCGGTAACCGGAATTGATCCTGGTGAGCATTATGAAAAGTTAACCGAGCAGTTTGCTGCACCTGTTTACACTCGTATCGATGTTGCGGCTAGCCATGAACAAAAGCAAGTGCTGAGTAAAATGGACAAAAGCGTGATTACCAACACTGAGTTAGCAGGAGAGCCAATCTTACAGATACAAACCCATGCATCGGGCAATAATGCTGCGATAGGTGGGGTTAAAGTGAGTACTGAAAATGGTTGGTTTGCTGCCCGTCCTTCAGGTACAGAAAACGTATATAAGATTTACGCCGAGAGTTTTAATGGTCAAGCCCATTTAGATGCCTTAATTAAAGAAGCACAAGCTTTAGTTGATGGGGTGTTTAAAACTGCAAATGTGAAATGATTTCACTTATTTTGTTGTAAAAGTGTAAAATATTAAGGGTCGAACAGTAATTTGTTCGGCCTTTTTGGTTTTTTTAACAAAGAATTAACAGTAATGTAGGAAAAATACTGCTAAAACTAGACTCATACCCCTAAAATGTAATTTAATTACATAATAAATTTTCACGTTACTGACTTTGGATAATCCAAAAGTAGAAAAAATTGACCTAGGTAGGAAGTAATTCGCTATGAGTATCAAAACCACAAAATCACGCACTACGGTTAAAACGCCTCCTGTCGTAAAGCACGACAAAAAGATAATTAAAGAAGCAATTGTACGGCATTTACATTGCTCACTTGGCACGGATGAAAACAAGGCCAATAACCATGCTTGGTGGAAAGCCACCTGCGCAGCGGTGCAAGAACAAGTGCTCGAACAATTGCGTAAAACACAAAAATCACACTATTTAAACGATACACGAGCGGTGCATTATTTTTCTGCAGAGTTTTTGATGGGTCGTTTAATGTCAAACAATCTGCATAATTTAGGCATGTTTGAGCAAACTGAACAAGCACTTAAAGAATTAGGCGTTAACCTTGACGAAGTCATGGAAGAAGAGCCTGACATGGCGCTAGGCAACGGTGGCTTGGGCCGATTGGCTGCATGTTTTATCGATTCATTGGCTACCCTTGATTTGCCAGCCGTTGGTTACGGTTTACATTATGAACACGGACTATTTCGCCAAGAAATAAAAAATGGCGAACAAATTGAACGTCCTGATAGTTGGCGTGATTACGGTAACCCATGGGAAATTTGCCGTCCCGAGTCTATTCAGGAAATTCCCTTATTTGGATACGTTGAAACTAAATATGGAGAGAATGGCAGAATTCAAAAAGAATGGCACCCTGGTCATATTGTTAAGGGTTTACCTTGGGATATCCCAGTTGTAGGTTACGGCGGTAAGACCGTTAACGTTCTGCGTTTATGGCAGAGTCAGGCTTCAGATTATTTCAATTTAGATGTGTTTAATGCCGGTGGCTATGTTGATGCACAAAAAGAAAACGTATTGGCTGAAACCATATCAAAAGTACTTTATCCGAACGATGAAACGGAAGCGGGTAAGGAACTGCGTCTAATTCAACAGTATTTTTTCACTGCCTGTTCATTAAAAGATATTATTCGTCGTTATAAACGTGCACACGGTGACAATTGGAACCGCTTTGCGGATCAAGTTGTGGTGCAACTGAATGATACACACCCTGCAATTGCAATTCCTGAACTGATGCGCATTTTACTTGATCGCGCTGAATTAGATTGGGATACCGCTTGGACTATTTCTAGCAAAACCTTCGCTTATACAAATCATACCTTGCTGCCAGAAGCGCTAGAAAAATGGCCTGCGCGTATGTTTGAAAAAATATTGCCCAGACACTTAGAAATTATTTACGAAATCAATCACCGATTCATGCTGCAAGTTGAGAAAAAGTGGCCTGGCAACGGGGCAATCAAACAAAAGTTATCGATAATTGAAGAAGGCAATGAAAAAATGATCCGCATGGGTAACCTCAGTGTTATCGGGTCGTTTGCGGTCAATGGTGTTGCTGAAATCCATTCTGCTTTGGTTAAGAAAAACTTGTTTCCAGAGTTTGACCAATTGTGGCCGGGTAAATTGACCAATGTGACCAATGGTATTACGCCTCGTCGTTGGTTGAAGGCCTGTAATCCTAAACTATCGAGTTTATTTGACAGTAAAATTGGTACTGACTGGCCAACCAACTTAGATAAATTGCAAGATTTGAGTCAGTACGCTAGTGACAGCAAATTCCAGAAACAATTTATGCAAATTAAGCATGATAATAAAGTTGCTTTGGCTGCAGAAATATTCGCCTTAACTGGTATTGAAGTGGATCCGAAGGCAATTTTTGACGTGCAAATAAAACGTTTACACGAATATAAACGCCAGCATTTAAATTTATTACATATCATGGCCTTGTATCGTCGTTTATTAGCAAACCCTAATTACGATATTCATCCTCGCGTTTTTATTTTTGGTGCGAAAGCTGCGCCTGGTTATAAATTGGCTAAGGATATTATTTATGCAATTAACCAAGTGGCAGAGCGTATTAATAACGATGCGAGAGTCAACCACAAGCTAAAAGTCGTGTTTTTACCCAATTACCGAGTGAGCCTAGCTGAGAAAATTATTCCTGCGGCAGATGTATCTGAACAAATCTCCACCGCTGGTAAAGAAGCCTCAGGTACAGGTAACATGAAATTGTCGTTAAACGGCGCACTAACCATTGGTACCTTAGATGGAGCCAACATTGAAATCGCGGAAGAAGTAGGCGACGACAATATCTTTATTTTTGGTTTAACGGTAGATGAAGTGCATGCCTTAAATGAAAAAGGTTATAACCCCTTTGACTATTACGACAATAACCGTGAAATTAAGGCCATTCTTGATTGGTTAGAAACTGACTATTTTACCCCCGGTAAACCAGGTGCATTGGCGTCGGTTAAACACAGTTTATTAGAGGGTGGCGATCCTTATAAGGTATTGGCTGATTTTACTTCTTATTCTGAAGCGCATGAAAAGGTAGACGCGGCTTATAAAGATTCAGTTAATTGGGCGAAGATGGCTATACTCAACTCGGCAAAAATGGGCAAATTTACCTCTGATCGGTCTATAAAAGATTACGTGGAACGAATTTGGAGACTTGAAGCCTGTAAAGTTGATCAATAATTAGCCAAACGCCACTGTTATAGCGATTGCGTATGGTCTTAAGCAATTGTTATAAGGTATGATTATTAAATACAAGAAAGCCCAAAAAATAGTTGGGCTTTCTTTGATTTATTAATAAATGGATGATGAATGAGGGATAATTATCAGCGCGATTAAAGGCTTATCTGGAGTGCATAGGATTTAATGAAAAATCAGCATGATTCGTTAATTAGTATTCCTAATAGACACGTATTTTTAGACCAAGTTAATCAGATCATTCAGCTTGCACCCGAGCAATCTTTATTACTCATTGATGTAGTGAGATTTTCAGATGTTAGTAGTGGCTTCGGTTATGAATTTGGTGACAAAATTTTACTCGAAATCGCAAATCGTATCGCACATATCTTTCAAGAAAAAGCATTACTCGGCCGGGTTAGTGGTGATGTATTTGGCCTAGTAGTGAAAGGCATACATAGCCAAGAAAAACTCCACGAACTGTACTCATATCTAGTAGAACATTTTAAAGCACCTATCTCATGTGAAGATCATGCTTTTATTGCTGATTTCAACGTAGGTGCGGCGTCGAATCAACCAGCGAATACTGATGTAAATCGATTTTTTTCTTTAGCTGAATCGGCGCTAAAACAAGCAAAAAGTAATAAATTTGATAATTTCCAATATGCCAAACTACATAAGGCAGAAATTGGAGGACGCGCTCTTGCCTTAAAGGCTGATATTGCCCGTGCTTTTAGTCATGACGAGTTAGAAATTTACTTTCAGCCAAAAGTGAACTTGACCACCTTAGATATTATTGGTGCAGAATGTTTACTGCGCTGGAATCACCCTTTGGACGGCGTATTGTTTCCTGGTGCTTTAATAGAAGCCGCTGAATCTTACAATATGATGAACGAGGTAGGGTATTGGACGTTAGAGCAAGCATTTAAAAGTGCGACGGTTTTTAATGCCAATGGCTTGTCACTAAAAATATCAGTTAATATGTCGCCCACTCAGCTATACGACATCGCGTTTGTCAGTAATCTTAAAAAGTTAGGCCGAAAATATCAGGTAGAATTTGAACAGTTTGAGTTAGAGTTAACAGAAGACGTTGCTCTCTCAAATTCTTTTTTAGTGAAAAATCAGCTTGCTGAAATACGCGCTTTGGGTATGTCTATCGCGATTGATGATTTTGGCAAGGGCTATTCAAACTTGGCCTACATGCGAGATATTGCGATTGATACAATTAAAATCGATAAAACTTTTGTCATGGAGTTAGAGCAAACGCCGATTAATCGCGCCATTATTGAAGCGACTCAATTGATCGCCAATGCGGCTAAATGTGAATTGGTCGCAGAGGGAATTGAAACCTTACAACATCTGCATATTCTGCGAGAAATTGGCATAACCCAAGGACAAGGTTTTCTGTTCTCAAAAGCGGTTCCACTTGAGCAATTTATTGTTCTAGCCCATCAGGAGTTAGCGGTTGGCTCGTCTCTGAATCGTTTGCAAAAAACAGCCTGTTAATTGCTTCCTCTGCGTTTAAAAATCAACAAATTTCGCGGATTTTTGCGTTATGATACGTCATCGTTTTTTTATGATGTCTTCTATGTCTACAAACAATACTAAGCAAACTTGTGATCTTATCCATACGCTATTGACTGAGGGCAGTTTTTTGTCCTTATCGCGTTTTCAGCCCGAGCTATTTTTCCAAGCCCTATCATTCTCCTTACCCAATAGCACCCAAGTGACGATAACGGCACCGGGTATTATTGTATTTGAACCACAACAACGTGGAGACAAGGACATTGTGCTATCAAGTGGGATCCATGGTAATGAAACTGCGCCCATAGAAATTTGCGATGAGTTTGTACAAGGTATACTGCGGGGTAATATTCACCTGGCTCATCGTGTTTTATTCTTATTTGGTAACTTGCCTGCGATGAACGTGGCAAAACGCTTTATTGATGAGAATTTGAACCGTTTATTTAGCGGCGCTCACAGCGCTTCTGACGGCGCGATGAATGCAGAATGTGTACGTGCAAAACAACTCGAAGAGGCCGTGAGAGATTTTTTTACAGCCGACACAACTCGCCTACGTATACATTATGATTTACATACGGCCATCAAACCTTCTAAAAACGACAAATTTGCGGTGTATCCTTTTAGACATGGTCGTCCTTGGAATAAAGAGCAATTAGCCTTTTTACTCGCTTGTGGCATCAACACGATTTTACTCTCTGGTAGTTCAACCACGACCTTTAGTTATTATTCTTCTAATGAATTTAATGCAGAGGCGTTTACGGTTGAGCTGGGCAAAGTAAGGCCCTTTGGTCAAAACGATATGAGTCAATTTGCAGCGGTTAAGCGCACATTAATGCAATTGATTTGTGGCGCACAAATGGAACTCAAAGCCTTTGATAATGCTGATTTTTTAATTTATCAAGTCAATCAGGTAATCAATAAACACAGTGACGCTTTTAGTTTTACCTTCAGTGATGAACTCGCTAACTTCAGTGATTTTACAAAAGGCGATTTGTTAGCTAGTGATGGTGAATATCAGTATTACTGTGAACATGATGGCGAGGCTATTGTTTTCCCCAATGCCAATGTCGCGATCGGACAACGTGCGGTACTAACAGTTGTTCCCACCAAAATTTAACAAGGAATCTTGATGTCATCATTTAACTTAGATCCTCGACTCGAGCATGACTGTGAATGGGTCTGTGACCTTAAATTATGTAAAGTATTGTTACTGAAAGATGCGAATTACCCTTGGCTTATTTTGGTGCCAATGATAGCTAACTGTGTTGAAATTATTGATTTAGAGCCCGCGCAACAACAGCTATTGTGGCAAGAATCTGCGCAGGTGAGCCGCGCACTTCAACAATTGTTTCAGCCTGATAAATTGAATATTGCTGCTATTGGCAACGTGGTGGCACAATTGCATATTCATCACATAGTTCGATATAGTTCAGACTTGTGTTGGCCCAAACCTGTGTGGGGTCAACATCCCGCAAAGTCCTATGAGTCAGAGCAATTAGCTAAGCGTATTACTCAGCTTGCACAACTATTACAGCTTAATTAAAGGAATCGCCATGATCATCACTACAACCAACAATCTTGAAGGTAAAAAAATCGAAAGTTATTTAGGTATCGTTGTCGGCGAAGCCGTTATGGGCGCTAACCTTTTCAAAGATATTTTTGCCACTATTCGCGATATCGTTGGTGGTCGTTCTGGTGCGTATGAAGACGAGTTAACTAAAGCCCGTAAAATTGGTTTTTTGGAATTAGAACAAGAAGCCAGAGCAATGGGCGCAAACGCTGTGGTTGGCGTTGATATTGACTATGAAGTTGTCGGTAAGGGCGGCAGTATGTTGATGGTAAGTATCAGTGGTACGGCAGTGCGTTGCTCAGATATATAACACTATTTAGTAAAGGCTGAAGCACGCCAACGTGGCATAGTTGGCTTACCACTTATCGTCTTTCTCATCATAGTGGGCGTTGTTGTCATTTGAGACTTTCGGTAAAGGCTGTTTTGCACTTTGTTTGAGTAACAAGATATTGCCGATAATGACGCCGAGCACAATTAAAATGATGATAAGCGCTAACCAAATGTTCATGCTTGTCCTTTGTTAAGAATGTATTGCTGATAAATACCCTCAAGGTTTGGCAATATACACTCAATACCTAACAGTTTTGCTTCAATTATGGCTGATTTTAAACCATCAAGGCTAAATGACTGGCGCATGTCTTGAGCGATGCAGTCGTAACTTAAATGCCAAGGCTCTGCTGCCACGCCGCCTGTGTAAGCGCAATAAGGACGACTGAAACCGAAGTCTTGCGCGTGGACATCTAACCAAAGGTTGAGCTCATAACAAGGGCCTGACTTATCGGTATATTCCTGTTGAATCAACTGTAGTGATTGCCCTCTTGAAGTGAGTGTTTGTTGGTCATAGACATCCAAATCGGTTCCCCAATGATGTCTACTTGCTCCCGGTAGAGCTGACCATGTTAAAATCGCCTTGAGTTTTTGCTCATCACAGAGGGTTTCAAATGGAATAATCTGCTCATTGATATCTCTTAGAATTTTCTCGCCAAGCCACTTTTTTTGCCAAATGCTTTGTTGTTGTTGAAAACTGCGATAACTACTGGCAATTTGGCAATCAATACCTTCAGTTGCTGCCGCTTTTTGCATTTTGCTAAAAGCCTGTGCGACCGGTGCTTGCAAGTGATGTCCTTGTTGACATGCCACTAAGTGGCTGTCATCAAGACCCAGAATATGTTGCAAAGTGATCATGCTAGCAAGCGTTGCAATATATTTTGGTACACCGATGTTAGGGTGCTCAGGTCGTTTATGTTTACGCATTCATCGATTTTATGAATGGTTGCATTAACCGGACCTAATTCAACTACTTGTGCTCCTGTGGGGGCGATAAAACGACCATCAGAGGTGCCACCCGCGGTCGATAACTCAGTGTCTATGCCTGTACAATCCTTAATGGCATCGACAGTAGCGGCGACCAAATCACCGGCAGCCGTTAAAAAGGGTTGACCATTGAAGGTCCACTTGATGTCGTATTCGAGTTGGTGTTTATCTAATAACTCAGTGACTCGTTTAATCAGCTCTTGGTCAGTCACTTCGGTGGAGAATCGAAAATTAAAACAGATATGCAATTCGCCAGGAATAACATTGCCAGCGCCCGTTCCACCGTTGATATTTGAAATTTGAAAGCTAGTGGGCGGAAAAAATTCGTTACCACTGTCCCAGTGTGTGTTAGCTAACTCCGCTAGGGCTGGCGCTACCTGATGAATTGGATTGCGAGCAAGATGAGGGTAGGCCACATGACCTTGAATCCCTTTGATGATGAGATCACCAGTCAGTGAGCCTCTACGGCCATTTTTTACTACATCACCCACTTTAGCGGTACTGGAAGGTTCACCTACAATACACCAGTCAATTTTTTCATTACGCTCTTCTAGGGTATCAATTACTTTAGTCGTGCCATTAATAAAAGGCCCTTCTTCATCACTGGTAATTAGATAGGCAATTGAGCCTTTGTGATCAGGGTTTGCTTGAATAAACCGCTGAGTCGCGACAACCATTGCAGCAATACTGCCTTTCATATCCGCTGCGCCACGCCCAAACAACATGCCATCTTTTTCAGTTGCTTCAAAGGGCGGGGTTTGCCATTTTTCGGCGGGGCCTGAAGGTACGACGTCAGTGTGTCCGGCAAAACAAAATAGCGGCGCTTGGCTGCCTTTTCTGATCCATACGTTTTTCGTATCGCCAAAATCGAGGTGTTCAACCACAAAACCTAAGGGGGTGAGTAAATCGGCCAATAAGTCCATGCATCCGGCATCTTCTGGGGTCACCGATTTTTTGTTGATGAGTGCTTTGGTTAGCGTTAATACGTCGGTCATAGCTTAAAAATCTCTTGATATTGCTCAGCCGAAAAGCCACATAAATAATGCTGTTGATGAACTAATATGGGGCGTTTTATCATGGCGGGTTGTTCAAGCATAAGCTGCAATGCGGTTTGCTTATCCAAGTTGCTTTTTTGTTGATCGCTAAGCTGACGAAAGGTCGTGCCTTTTTTATTTAGCATCACTTCCCATGAGAGCTGTTTTTCGGTGTTTTCTAACCATGCCATGGCTAGTCCATCTTTGCGATAGTCATGGAAGGTAAATGCTATGTTGTGTTCGTTGAGCCATTTAATGGCTTTCTTTATGGTATCGCAATTTTTAATGCCGTATACAGAGGTCATGCTGGCCTTTATTTAATGATGTGTGTCACAGTAAATCAGGCTGCAAACTATAACGACAAACCTATTATAAGGTAAAGAACAGAACACGCTAACTACCAATAAACGGTCATAAGCTTATCTTGGCCTGCTAGCACTTTATAATAGAACGGCTCGATGGCTTTAATTTTATCACTGTTTATTAGAGTAACCGGACAATGCACGCTACTAAGCTGTCTTTTCATTTGGTTCAAGTCAAATTCAAGTAGTACTTGGGCTTGAGAAAATCGTTGCGCTTTTTTAACTTTCTTTTTAAAACCAAGGCCCATCATTGACAATGAATCAAAGCCAAGTTGCACCATCAATTGCAGGCCATTATTGGCGCGTAATCGGATTTGATTACCAGTGGGGCTTACATCCATAACAGTACCATCAAAAGGCGCAAGAACTTGATAACCCGCGGGCTCAATTACCACTCCATCACCAAACAAACGATTGGCAAACAAGCTGTCACTTGCAGCCTCAATGGGCAGCACCTTGCCAGCTACCGGACTCATAATGCTGAATCGATTGGTATGCACTGGGATGGTTGATGAACTCACTACTTTATTAAATATCTGCACTATACCATCACTTTATAACCGTTTTTGCTCAGTGCCTTAGTCGCATTGGTAAGATCATGCTCTTTAACCAGGAAGAAATCAGTTTCAAAAGTGGATACCACAAATATACTGATTTTCGCCGCCGCCAGCACAGAGCCAATTTGCGCCATGATGCCCACCATGCTCAAGTTAAGTGGACCAAGCACTTCTAATGCTCGCCAATCACGATCACTGTCCTCACTTTGAATAGCAATATTATCGGGGACGACGATGGATAATTCGTCTTGAGTTTTACCAATAAAGTATACCGTAGCACTAAAAACGGCTTGAGGTATTACCGCATCAGAAGGCAAACTGTGAATAACAAAATGGTCAGATAATACCTGTAAAGTTTGCTTTGGCATGATGTGTCACTTCTCCCTTGTTAAACAAATTTTATGGTATCCAAATCAAATACGAGTGTAAGTCGTTAGTAAAGAGATCAAACTTTATCCAAAAAATACCTGCTTTATCCACGTAAACTGTGGATAACTCTGTTGAATACTCGTTATATGTTCACTAAAAAGCTGATATATAACGGAAAAATCAGGTTGTTCGTTAATTGTTCGCTTAAAAAGGCAATTTGATAACTTTGCTAAAAGTAAAGCTAAAAGACCGCAAATAGACAAAAAATATACAAAATAAATTGATTCGTTTACTGCCGACAACGCTAACATGTGAAGCGGATTTAATTAACAATACCAGCAAGTTTTTTACCTGAACTGGGTAGTTAAATCGGGTGTATTAGCGATAAATTCGGATCCACTAAAAAGTGATTGAAAGCCTCAGCTAAACGCTCGGTTTCGCTCAATACCGTTCGCCAATATTTAATGCGATCGTCAGTGGCTAATTTAGTAAAGTCCTCGCGATCGGGAATTTTTCCGTAGGGCAGGCTAGCAATAAACTGCGCTGAGGGAACTAACATCACGGTATTGGCATAATTGCGTGGATTGACTTTGCGTTTCAGACTTTTATCAAACCAACCGGCTTTAGGGTTGCTGTTAAAATGTGGATACAGGGTCAAACCACGTTGATTTTCTAATTTAATGTCAAAATGGTAATCGATAATTCCGCCATCTCGATACATGCCAGGTGGCGAGTCGGGAATATTCTTTATACCCTGCATCACCATTGGAATAGAGCCGGAGGCGAGTAGGGCATCGGCTAAATTACGCTCAGTTAAATTAACGTAGTGGGTAGTAAATTCACTTTCATCATGAAACTGTAAATTACTGTTCGGCGTGTGATACACATACCGTTCATATTGCTTATTCAACAATCGGCGGCTAAGGCGATTCATCGCATAACTTTTTACTAGTCCTGCTAACTGTAAGGCCTTCTGTTCACTCGCAACTAAGCCATTGGCTTTAGCAACAATGAAGTGTGCTTTAAATACGTCATTGTTAATAATTTCTGCTGCGCCGTTTGTGCCAAGCACTTGCTTTAACAGTACTCGGGCACTTTGGGTAATCTCAGCTGGGGTGACTTTGTCTGCATAAACCGTTTCAGAATAGTATTTAGCTAAACGACTGATGGCGGCAACCGGATCGGCTTGAGCAAAGCAGGCGGCTCGAAAGGCACCCGCTGATGAACCTATCAATGATAAGGTCTGTTGCCTGTCTTTAAAAAATTCGCCAAATAGATATTTATCGAGGCCAAATAAACTGAACCATTTAGGCCCACCTGACGCGCCTAAAAACGCCGAAAAAACCTCGTTAGTAAAACCCTCTGTTTGCAGTGTTTTTAAGGCTTCTTTCCCAGCGAATATTTCTAACATAAAACATCTAACCTTTGACTAGTTGCTGTCTACCCATATTTGCTTTTTGCCCGCGCCTTTGGCTTGATACAAGGCTGCATCGGCTGCACCAATGAGTTCACTGAGTTTGTCATAGTTCTCTGAGCTAGCAAGACCCGCACTAAAGCTACATGTAAAGTCAAATTCGTTAACGGTAAAATTAATGGCTTGAAAGGCAGTGAGAATATTATTCATTTTACGTTCAATGGTTGCGCTGTCGGCATCACTGAACACCACTAAAAACTCTTCACCACCATAACGCCCCACGTAATCTGTTTCACGAATAGATTGCTGGATTAATTGACCTAAGGACACTAATACTTTGTCGCCGCCAATGTGCCCATAGGTATCATTGACCTTTTTAAAGTTATCGAGGTCAATCATCACCACCACGATGGGTTTAATGTGTCTTGATGCCATGCGCATTGCATGTGAAGCAGCTTCCATAATCTGACCATGGTTAAGCACACCAGTTAAACTGTCTCTGGATGCAGCAAAACGAATTTGTTGACTGCGCTGAATACGACTGTCTAGTTGACGTAAGATAAGCTCTGGTGAGGTATCTTTTGGAATAACATCGTCTGCGCCTGCTTCTAAGGCAGCAATTTTAGACATGATGTCGTTATCAGCGGTTAAGAAGATAACAGGTACGTAGTCGTATTTTGCTTGTTGGCGAATAAGCTTTGCCACTTCAAAACCATTGATTTCTGGCATGTGCATATCAAGTAAAAAAATATCAGGATGAAAAGATTCTAAAGAGGTCATGATCTGGTTTGCTTGAGTGAGCACTAATACATCTATGCCTTGTGATTCAAGTAAGGTTTTATAAAAAACGCCCACCGCAGCTTGGTCGTCAAGCAACAAGATTTTATAGGGTCTAATCAAATCAATTTTAAAATTTTTACGAATTTTACTCACTAAAGAAGTGATGTTAACCGGCTTTAATAGAAAGTCATTGACCTCTGCGCGAACCGAAAACAAGCGCGCATCAAATGAGTCATGGGAGGATAGGATAAATACATCAGTATCATATTGAGTGAGTGTTTTAGCTAAGTTGAATACTTCGGTGTTATCGGTTTCTGGCGTTGCTAAGTCCAACAGCACGAGTCTATAAGATGTAGACTCCAGTCCTTTTTTTAATTGTTGTACAGATGAGTAGTGCGTGATGACAAAACCAAATGTAGAGAGTAGTTTGGTTAAAAAGCTACCTACGGCATTATCCTCATCAACGATAGCAATTGAAATTTCGCGATGAGATTTTAAATTGGTGTTGACCGTTTCATCGTTAATTTCAG
This sequence comes from Flavobacterium sp. W21_SRS_FM6, assembly GCF_052119645.1. NCBI lineage: Bacteria > Pseudomonadati > Bacteroidota > Flavobacteriia > Flavobacteriales > Flavobacteriaceae > Flavobacterium > Flavobacterium sp. W21_SRS_FM6. The sequence continues at coordinate 68,679 of NZ_JBGQOM010000008.1, read as the reverse complement.
TCAATGAAACGGGTGACGAACTAGCTGTGATTGCTTGGTGTACCGTTAACAAGGGGTTCGGTACTTGTTCGGATAGAGCCATGAGTTTTTTAATAAGTAAATCAATCAAGGGCGTCATGACTGACAGATCAAGTTCATGGGTTTCACAATTGGCCACATGCTGCTCAATTTGGCCTAACAATTCACTCAGCTTGATATAATTTAGGGCGGCACTGCTGCCCTTTAGACTATGCACTTCAAAGCGAAAAGCCTTAAAGTTGGCGACTACTTGCGTATGCTGAGCAATACGCCATAAGCCTTCAAGTTGGATTAATCGTTGCGACAATTCCTGACTGAAAACCTGACGAAATTCATTTATTTTTTGTTCTAATTTAGTTTGGGTCGCAGTATGTTCAGGTTGGTCTGGCATACTTTTTTTAGTATTTATCAATGGTAATCTCGGACTCTGAATTCAATTAAAATTATTTTCTCACTGCCCATCTTTTGATTGGGTATATTCTTTAATAAGGTAACAGTATGTGCGGTTATGTGGAACTTGAAAATGGTGAAAAATCCATTGAAGGCTTAAAACAATTGAATTTTAATGATTTGCTTGCTGAATTTTCATGCGAACAGACTGAAATAGCGTATCCCGCCTTTGGTGGAGACACTCAACGCAAAATACCTATCATTATCCTCGAACAGGGTGAACTGAAAAAAGTTTACGCAACGTGGTGGTTTGATTGTTTTTTGGAGCAACGGCAATTAGTCACGGGCAAGCGTACTACTTTTAATGCCAGAAATTTAAGCAGCCCATATTGGCAGTCAGCTTTGCATCATCAGCGAGGGATCATGTTAGCCACTGGTTTAGGTGAATCAAAATTAGTCGGTAAAACTAAACAGCAATTTTATTTTTCATCTAAGCAGGCATTTTGTTTAGGTGTGTTGTATCAAAAATTTGCAAATGGGGAATATAGCGCTGCCATTATTACTCGTGATGCCCACCCAAAATTTGAGCCTTATCATGATAAGGCCTTTCCATTATTTTTACCTTTACTGCCTGATTTTGCCAAACTTTGGCTTCAATCAACGTCAACAATTGACCCACGCATTTCTGCGCTGTTAGCCCAGCCTAGGTTGTACCCAAGGCTTGAGGTACAACGGGTTAAAACCTTCAAAGCCAAGGTAGCGATAAAATCTTTTATCTCCCAAACTTTACTGCCTGATGCTTGATGAATCGAACTAACTAAGTCCAAGCTGATTGATACAAAGCCACCATATCTGGTATCGAGGGCACGCGAGGGTTATTCGCTGGAGAGCCGGATGCTAACGCTTGTTCTGCCATGGTCTCTAGTAACGAATGATAGCGTTTTTGTTCGATGCCAAAGGCCGATAAACTTGGTACATCGAGGGTTTGATTCAAACGTTTTAATTCTCTTATTAAGGCCTCATGGGCGCTGCTTAAATTTTCAAGATTATTGACTAAGCCCATATGCATTGCACATTGAGCATATCGTTCAGGCGCATGAGGAATAGAATACTCGGTAATCAGTGGCAGTAACATCGCATTACTCATGCCATGTGGCACGTGAAAGTGCACACCTAGCGGACGGCTCATGCCATGTACCAGCGCCACTGAAGCATTTGAAAAGGCAATGCCTGCTAAACTTGCCCCCATCATCATAGCCTCTTTAGCCTTGAGGTTATCAGCCTCTAAGCAGGCGCTTTGCAAATTTGGTGCAATGAGTTTCATGGCTGCAATAGCCTGTTGATCGCTAAACAGGTTGGCTTTTCGACTTACATAGGCCTCGATAGCATGGGTGAGGGCATCAAGACCGGTATCAGCGGCGACTCTGGGCGGTAAACTTAAGGTAAGTTGATAGTCAATAATTGCAGCAGCAGGCATTAAGCCTGGTCCCATGCACAGCATTTTTTCGTCTGATAGAGAGTCGGTGATAACAGTGACTTTGGTGGCCTCAGAGCCGGTTCCGGCGGTAGTGGGGATCGCAATAACCGGTATACTGTGTTCGGTGATAATTCGAGGCACTTTATAATCTCGCATCTCACCTTGATGCGAGACCAGCAAAGCAATCGCTTTGGCACTGTCAATTGCACTGCCGCCACCTAAGGCAACTAAACAGTCAAATTTGCCAGCTCGGACCATTTCTACAGCGGCTTTTAATGAGCTGTCGTTTGGTTCAGGCATTACATCGCTAAACACTCCAACATTGACAGAGTAAGGCGTTAGAAGCGCCTTTACTTTATCAACCAAGCCCAGCTGTAACATGGTTTTATCGCTGATAATACAAGCTGATTTACATTTTAATGCGTCGAGGGTATCCGGTAGTAATGCCAAGGCGCCACCGCCTACTTGCATGATTTTAGGTAGTACTATGCTGTTTGCCATGCGTCACTCCATTCGAATAATGTAAGCCAGTGTATTGAATAATATGGCAGAAGTAACTCTCTTCTATGGCATCTTGTGAAATCGAGATTAACTTAAAAATTTTCACGTATGAAATATCTTATGTGTATTTTCCTATTAAGTCGTATGGGCCCTTGTTAGTTTTACAAACCATCTCGCTGTTGTGTGCCGCCTTTCCTCTTTGTTACTTATCTTAGCGCTAGAAGTGTTATGTGTGAGATTTGAAGGTAGCCTTGGGCGTTGTTCTGGCAAAGATATCTTGGTTTTTGACTGCCTTACGTAACAATGAGACTTCACCGACGAGAGGCGTGGTAAATGGTCTTTCTACACATTACATCCCAAAATATTCGCATCAAAATCAACACGCTGGCTTGGCTGCTCTCACATTTCCTCAAGTTAATTTGTCATCGGCGCGTTAATTTGGATGATGCTCCGCCCCATGATGGTGTATATCGATTTTTCAGCTATCAAGGATGTGGGAAAACGGCCAATGGCTTAGTATTGACCTTCATTATAAATTGGTTGGTAAAGCTAATTACCACGGCGTTATTAGGCTGCTTGTTTTTAAATGTTGTTGCCCCTAGGGGGATTGTTAAATCGCCACTGATGACATTGCAGGGATGATATTACTGGGTGTTGCGACGTGCACCGCGATAGTATTTGTTTGGAGTCGACTGACTAAAGGCAATGCTAATTACAACTTGGTACAAGTATCGATTAACGACATAATGATGTCTTTTGCATTTGTAAACCGAACGGGGCATTGGATCGTTACATATTACGATTTTAATGTGAGTTACGTTGACTAAGGGTTAAACATGAAAAAAATGATATTAATAGGCTGCTTGAGCTTTTTGCTTGTGGCTTGTAGTAACTCAGACTGGCGCACGGCGAGTCGTGAATCTGCTGGCTTAGCACCTAAACCTGATGCCGTAAAAGAGGCCGTGATTGAAGTTTATGCCGCTGATGCCTTTAGCTGGCGAGGATGGTTTGCGGTGCATACTTGGTTGGCTGTTAAAGCCGAAGATGCCAATGAATACACCGTATTTGAAGTCGTTGGCTGGCGAGTAAATCGTGGCTTGCCTGCTTTGCATGAATATACAACTGTTACGCCTGACCGTTACTGGTATGGTGCAAAACCGGATAAAGTGTTATCGATTCAAGGCGAAAAAGCAGCAGAGTTAATCCCCAAGGTGTTAGACGCTGTGAATCGTTACCCTTGGGCTAACGAATACACAGTTTTTCCTGGCCCAAATAGCAATACCTTTCCTACTTGGGTTGGTCAACAGGTGCCTGAACTCGGTTTAGATATGCCCTTTAGAGCCATTGGAAGCGGTTATGCAGACTAGAGCAGGCGATGTTTATTAGGTTTTATGATAGTGCGAGGCGCGGAGCATAGATGGCAAAAGGTCATAGAAAACTTAATAAAGGTTCAAAGGGGCAGAACAGAGTCGCTAGTGAGCTGTTTGTCCACAAATACCAGCAACAAGAAGGAGTGAGTCGTACTCCAAGCGGGTTACTTTATCGGGTTATCGAGCAAACTGCAGGAATTAAACCGGTATTAGTTAACGAAATAGTGGCCCACCAACGCATACTCAATTTTGATGGCAGTGTGATTGCAGACACCTACAAAGTAGGGATCCCTGACAGGTTTTTATTAAGCGAGGCCATCGAAGGCTTGCAAGAAGGCCTTCAACTAATGCCACTAGGTGCGCGCTACGAGTTTGTGATACCTGCCGAACTGGCATGGGGTAAACGGGGGGTAGGTAATAAAATCGGCCCGAATGCAGTGTTGCAATTTAATGTGCGTTTACTAGACATTAAATAGCAGGGCTTGCTCGGCCTTACTTAGCGCTTAACTTACTCAATAGGCCGTAAATGGGGTTTATGCACCATGTAAGCGTGACGAAATAAACGAAAATAGGTAGCCAAGGCTGTCGCTGCCGCCACGTCTTGCGCCAGATTTAATACGTCGATGGCCACTTCTGCTGTGCACAGTTGATGTAAATGAGCGGCTTCTCTTAATTGATAAGTTGAGGCCGCTGTGGGTTGAATTCCAAGTACGGGTAAGTTAGCTAAATACTCACTTTTAAACATTTTTTTTGCTTCGCGCCATGTGCCATCTAAAAATACAAAAAGTGGAATTTTAGACGCGTGTTGCTCACTAACATCTGCGGCGCTTATCCAGCGTGTTGGCGCTGCATATTGTTGTGGAAATACCACGATAGGCTGATATCTTTTGTCGTTTAAAAGGGCAATTAGCTGTGGATCAAATTCAGTGCGTTGCCACACAAATGCGTGATTATTGGGGATCACGTCTGCAATAATTCTCCCTGTGTTACTGGGTTTGAAATATTCACCGCTATACATAATAAAAAGCACGGCGCTACGACAATTAACTGAGGGACGTTGTGCACAGATACATTCACTTGCTGGCACTAAGCAGTGTTCACAGCGCTGCACTTTGTTGCCTCTGGCTTTGAAAACGCGGGTCGACTTAGTGAGTTCTTGCTTGCGTAACTGCAAGACTGAATTTAGGTGTGACAATGCTAACTGCTCTTACGTAAAAAGTGGCGTAGTGTACGTTAATTTAGCGATATTGGCTTTATTATGTGGTAAAGATATAAAACAAATATTCTGTACAACATTGGTTTTGCACATAGCAATGTGTATGGTTAAGTTGATGTTAAAATGTATATAAATGATGTAGTTACTTTAGTTTTACTGTTAGGAATTGAATGAAAACAGCCTTGGTGTTATCTGGTGGTGGGGCGCGGGGGGCGTACCAAGTTGGGGTATTAAAAGCGATAGCTGAGATTTTACCTCGCTCTTCAACTAATCCCTTTCAAATTGTTTGTGGTACCTCATCTGGTGCCATTAATGCAGCCAAAGTGGCGACAGAAGCGGATAACTTTTTTCAAGCGGTTACAGGACTTGAACATCTATGGTCGAATTTGACCTCTGATCAAATTCACCAAGTGGGCTATTACGACATCATAAAAAGCAGTGTTAAAATTGTCCTGTCTTTTTTCCACAGCGGCATTGCTCAGGGCAAACCCTTATCACTTTTCAATAATCGTCCGCTGTTTAACATGTTGAAACGAAATATCGACATTGCAAGGCTTGATAAGATGATCAAAGAAGAGCGCATTCATGCGCTTTCGATCAGTGCATTAGGTTATACATCGGGGCAAAATATTAGCTTTTTCCAAGGGCATGAAAGCCTGCACTTTTGGAAACGAAGTCGGCGAATAGGCGCTAAAACGGTATTAGAACACAAGCACCTCATGGCATCTTCTGCTTTACCTGCAATATTTCCTGCGGTGCATATCAACCGGGAATATTTTGGTGATGGTGCGTTGCGCCAATCTGCGCCGATGAGTTCTGCTCTGCATCTCGGTGCAGACAAACTTTTAGTCATTGGGGTGAGTGGTTCAGCGATGTCGATGGAAGAGCGACTTGTAACCGTACATTCACCTTCTATCGCTCAAGTGTTAGGAAATTTGCTCAATAGTGCCTTTATTGATTCACTAGAAGAAGATGTGCAAATGTTAGAACGCTTCAATAGTTTGGCGGCTTACATCACACCAGAACAACAGCAAGAGTTACATATACGCCCGGTTGAGCTGTTGGTTATTAAACCCAAAATTAAATTTGAAGAAATGGCGATGAACTTCACTCATGAGTTACCTAAGTCGATGCGGTTTTTATTATCCATGATTGGTGCGAATAAAAAGGGTGGGGGCTCAAGTTTAGCCAGTTATATTCTGTTTGAGCGGGAGTATTGCAAAGCCTTAATCCAAAGTGGTTACGAGGATGCGATGTCGCAGGCAGAGGAAATTCGCCAATTTGTTGGAGTATGTCAGATTTAAGGCCACCAGTAAGTCGGCAGCCCGGGATGTTCTACTGCCGACCTTGTCTGTTATCGTTTTTTCCGTTTTGCTAAGTTTTCCTGACATAAGCCAATAATGGGTAATTGTCGCAATATTTGCATGTCGGGATCGATAACGACTTCGTCTGAGGCCTTAATATTCAGTGTGGTTTTTCCATCCATCATAGGATAAACCGCTAGCTCGCCATTAATTGAAATAGGCACTGGCATAGGAAAGGGTCTATTTGAAGGCGTTGACCAATATAAACCTAATTGTTCGTCTTTGCGGGTAATCTTGAGTTCCGGTAAGGCGGCTTGTTTTAAATACACATCAAACATCCACGTGTAGTCTTTGCCGCTGATACGATTAACGATATCGATAAATTCTTGGGTGTTACGGTATCGTGTCTCGATAGGGTAATTTAGCTTTGCGGTGTCAGCAGTGCCATAGAGTAATTCTCGTGTTGCTTGCCAAAAAACATCATCGCCAAGTAGCCAGCGCAAGGTATGTAATGTCCAGCCACCTTTGCCGTAAATATCTGAGTTAAACGCTTGTTCAGAGCTAATTTGCCCCTCTTTCACCACCGGCTCACAATTGATTAAACCCAAATAAGATTTATACATGGTGTAGTTGTAGGCGCTGCGACCAAATTTTGCCAAGCTATAGGCCGGTTGCATATAAAATCCAAACCCTTCATGTAACCAAGCATCGTTGAGTTTTTCATGAGTCATTAAATTACCGAACCACTCATGCGCTAACTCATGTTGCAGTAACCAGTCGTAACCATTTTCATCTCTGACATATTTTTTGCCGTAAGCATTAATAGTTTGATGCTCCATACCGAGATGAGGAGTTTCAACAAATCCGAGTTTTTGATCGCCCCAGGGATAAGGGCCAAGTTGTTTTTCAAAATAGCTAATTTGCTGGGATAAGTCGTTATTTAGCAGCGTTGTGGCTTGTTCTGCGTGCTCAGTCAATGCCCAAAACTCAATGGGAACTTGAACGCCATTCACGCTTTCATAGCGTTGCTGTATACGCGTGTAAGGACCGATGTTCAAGGCGATATTATAGTCACTGGCAGGGACAGATAATAACCAATCGAACTGTTGTTTGTTGGTGCCTATATTATTTATGTTTTGCAATACGCCGTTAGTTACTGCACTGAGACCTTTGGGCACGGTTAATCGGATGCGCATAGTGTCTGCTTTGTCACTAAAGTGGTCTTTGCAAGGCCAAAATAGATCGCAGCCTTCACCTTGAACGGCAGTGGCTATCCACGGTAAGCCTGCTTCGGTTTCACTCCACACAAAGCCTCCTAACCAAGGAGCATTTAAGGCAACATGGGGTTTACCCTCATAATAAACCGCGACATTAACCTTGCTACCGGTTTTGATGTTTTGACCAAGAGCGATAGTTAAAATACCACCAACACGGCGGTAATTAGTTATTGTTTGATTAACGGTTACTTTTTCAATAGCAAACCGGCTATCAAGCTTTAATTCAAGTTGTTGGGTGTCACTAATAATTAAAAATTCAGTTGTGCCTATGCCTTGTATTCTTTTTTTATCAGGAAATACTTCTAGCTGTAAATCATAACTCAGTACATCGGCACTTTGCGCAGTGGCTGATAACACTTGCCCAGTATCGCCAATAATAGGGTCCAAGGGAGGTTCAATACTACTGCAGGCTACTAAATTAAAGAACGATAGCGCTAAAACGGATTTAATTGAATGTGATATGAAGGTAGGGATAACTGTCATAGGATGATTGCCAAATAAATTTTAAGTTATTATTTACACAAATACTGCCATGAAATCCTAAGTTACACTAGAACGGTGTTTGTTTCTTGTCGTTAATGCATTCTTGGTATGGTTTGCACTACCACCCAAAATATAAGTGCTACTTTAGCCCTTACAAAGGGTACTAATTAGGTTACTATTTTTTGGTGGTATCACTCGTTTTTCGGGAAAACACGCTTATCCCGGGCATGAAAAATGCTATTATCACGCTTTATATTTTGAAGAAGATGAATAAGGTTAAAAAGGAAGTTTTATGAGTGAAGTGTCATCTAAAGAATTTGTTGAACTAAACAAAATGTTACCCGAAGAACGCCTAGATTACACGTTGGCGCAAATGATAGAAAAAGGGTTTTTGTGGGGCTTATTTGGTACCGATGGTTGGGTGATGCTTAAAGCTGACGACGATGTATGTATGCCGATTTGGCCTTGCCAAACATTTGCTACCGCTTGGGTCAAAAATGATTTTCCTAATTGCGAGCCCAGACAAATAGAGTTCACAGATTGGCTAGAAACGTGGTTGCCGGGCATGCAGAGTAACAATACGCTAATTTTAGTTTTTCCCTTGGGCGACGACGAAGAAGGCATTATGCTGGAAGCACGTGAAATGCTTGAATGTATCGAAGAAGATTTAGCCAATTTAGCAGAGAATAAACAAGACTAAAAAGAGATGGTAAATACGATTAGGGGTTTAGGTGATAGTAATGCTCAGTTTCGTGTTTATATTGGTAATAGACCCGCTTTTAAGTTTGCCAAAAGTTCAGACCAATATGTGCCTTTGCTTGCTTCAGAATTGAGAGAAGTAGGATTAGCCTGTGGAAATGGTTGGCGTAAGGTATTTAATGTTTACGCCAAACTCGTTTTCGCGCTGGCTGAGCAAGGACCTGCAGCGAGTAACGTTAGTCAGTTTGACTGCTGGCAAGCATACCGAGATAAGGCATTATTGCAGGCAGATTCAGACACGGCCTTATGTTTTGAACCCTATCAACTGGCCTTGGGTCGTACCAATGCATTGCATATTATCATGGGACGAACTTATGCAAAGCGCCTGCATTTGTCGCCAGACATCGTGTGGTTGGATAATGAATTTGCGTTAGATTTGGCCAGTAAACTTATCGTTTGTCCGTATTTTGATTATCGTCAATTATCAAACAGTAAAATTATTCGCTTAGTCGAAATTATCCTGCAAGTTAATGCTGATAAACACTTGCCTATGCGAGTGTAATTGACAACAATTGCTGGCTATTTATTTGGGTGTAGTCAGTTTGTTGCAAATGCAAAATAATCCTCTTCGCGCGCTTTTCCCACAATTGTTGTCATCGCACGATCACGTGTATTTAGATAGTGCGGCGACTAGTCACAAACCCTCTTCCGTGATTGAACGGCTTAGGACGTTTTACGCCACTGAAAATGCCAATGTTCATCGTTCTAGTCATGTTCAAGCGACTAAGACGACAGAGCAATTTGAGTCGGTACGCCAGCAGGTACAACAGTTTATCGGTGCGCGTAGCCCATCTGAAATTGTGTGGACTAAAGGCGCAACAGAAAGCATTAATTTAGTAGCCAATGGCTTAACAGCGTCTCACTTTAAGGGCAAGAAAAACATAGTGCTGTCAGCCTTAGAGCACCACGCTAACTTAGTGCCTTGGCAGCAATTGGCACTGCGCTACGAGCTTACACTGGCCATTATGCCGGTAGATGACAGTGGCATATTACTGCTTGAGCCCTCACTAGCTTTAATTAACCACGATACCGCCATAGTGGCGATGTCACATGTGTCTAATGCTTTGGGTAATATCAATCCAATTTCGCCCATTATTCGCAAAGCTAAAGAGGTGGGGGCCTTAACCTTAATTGATGGTGCACAGGCGGTGAGTCATTTGCCAGTTGACGTACAGGCTTTAGATTGTGATTTCTATGTATTTAGCGCTCATAAAATGTATGGCCCGACAGGGCTGGGTGTGTTGTTTGGAAAAATGCCTGTATTGGAAAGTCTGCAGCCCTATCAATTTGGTGGGGAAATGATCCAGCAAGTAGAGTATCACAGTGCAACTTTTCAAGCGCCACCCTATAAATTCGAAGCTGGTACGCCCAATATTGCTGGTGTAATGGGCTTGGGTGCAGCATTGACCTTTATTAACCTGCATCGGCAGCAAATACATGACACTGAGAACGAGCTTTATCTTTTTTTGATTAATGCTTTACGTCAGGTTTCGGGTGTAAGGCTGTGGGGCGATAGCAATAGAAGTGTGGCAGTGCAATCCTTTACCGTGCAAGGGCTTGATATTCAAGATTTAAGCATATTGTTAAGTGAGCAGAATATTGCCATTCGGACCGGGCATCACTGCACAATGCCCTTGATGAAACGTCTAGGCATAGCAGGGACATTACGAGTCTCGATGGCATGTTATAACAGCATAGAAGATATCCAACGGTTTATTGACGCACTCAACAGTGCTATAGCCAAACTCAGTTACTCGAACTACCCAGAAATTGATAAACAACAGAGCAGTAAAAGTGAGGCCATAGATGTCCTCACTTTTAATTCTAAAACTACCAGTAACGAGAACTTAAAAGTTTTAGGGCAAAATGTAAAAGCAGCTCGCGGTTGGGATGGTGTTTATCGGCAAATAATGTTGGCAGGAAAAGATCTCGTGCGACTCCCTGATTTTATGAAAACGTCTGAGCATGAAATAGTGGGTTGTGAAAGTCAGGTTTGGCTTCGTTGCGAATTACATGATCAAAACGTGCGCTTACAAGGAGACTCACCCAGTAAAATTGTGCGTGGTTTGTTGGCTATCGTTTTTGAGGTGCTAAATGAGCAAACACCTGAGTATATTTTGAGTTTTGATTTGTCTCGTTATCTGCATCACCTTGGTTTAGCGCGGCACTTGAGTCCTTCAAGGGGCAACGGATTGTCGGCCGTTGTTGCTGAAGTAAAAAAATTTTGCCGGACTACTCAATAAGAGTAGGGGTATACACCTTATTTAACGGTTAATAATAATACAAAAAGGAAGAGGTAAATGGGCAAGTTAGTTAGGGTAAGTGCACTTCTGTTGGCCATCGTTGGCACCTCATTTAAGGTCGTAGCACTAGAGAAACCAATTGAAGTTAAAGTGTTTATCGCGGCCATGTTTGAGATTGGCGATAATAGTGGCGATAGAGCGGGGGAGTTCCAATATTGGTATGAGCGATATTTTAAAAACAGCAACATCGTTCAGGTAAAGGGGGCACTTAATCCAGTTTATTGCAATCAGGATGCTGTTTGTGGTTCTGTCTTGGGGATGGGGAAAGTAGGCTCTTCCGCATCTATTCAAGCTATTGTGCTAAGTGATAAGTTTGACATGAGCCAGAGTTATTTTGTGATCAGTGGCGTCGGTGGTACCCCTCCCAATAAAGGAACTATCGGTGATGTGAGTTGGGGCTCATGGTTAGTGGATTATGATCTTGGACATCGCTGGAAACCAGAAGAAGGTCCTGCGGGGCAACCTACTTTTATGCCGCGTAAAGGTTATGAAAGTATTAGGCGTTACCAGCTTAATCCAGCATTACTTGATTGGAGTCTTTATCTTAGTCAAGGCGTTGAGTTAAAAGATTCTGATGGGGCTAAAGCCTATCGAATGCGTTATCCGCAAAAAGCCGCGCGCTCTTTACCGACTATCAACAAAGGTACGCATATGACAGGTGATACTTTTTTTCACGGGCCTGGCTTGTCCCAAGAGGCCCAATACATCGCATCGTCTTATGGTGCTGATGATTATGTCATTACCGAAATGGAAGCGGCGGCGATTGCTCAGGTATTGTCTCGAAGTGTGGGTACCGAGCGATTAATGAGTTTGCGAGGGGCAGTCAATTTTGACCAAGGTCATCCCAACGAAAGCACCTTGGCTCATCTTGATCCAGCACCCGGCGAAACGGCGGGAGGTTTTGCTGAGACCGTTGAAAATATTGTTTTAGTAGGCGAAAAGGTTGTGGATCACATTGTGCAAAATTGGGCGCAATGGCGCCAAGGCCCGCCGCCTTTTACTAAGTAAGCAGATAAAATAGCCGTCATGTCAATGCGTAATAAATATGACGGCGTGTTGTAGCGGTTGGGTTTATTGTTGCGGTTTTCGCTGTGGGCGCGCCGCACGCTTAGCCTGATGATTGTGACCAGTGCGATTTTCACCCGAACGTTGTCCATCACGATGATCAGGTTTAGGTCTTTTGGGTTTATTCGGTTTTATCGGACGGGTATCTAAACGAGACTCTGGTACTGGATTAGTGGGTTCAAAACCAGCTACGGTTTTGCGGTTTATTACTTGTTTGGTGAATCGCTCAATATCCGCTAACAAACCAAATTCGTCAGCAGCAACAAATGAAATCGCTTGGCCAGTAGCGCCAGCACGGCCCGTTCTGCCGATACGGTGCACGTAATCTTCAGAGACATTAGGCAAATCATAATTGACAACTTGCGGCAACTGGTCGATATCTAAGCCGCGGGCGGCAATATCCGTAGCCACAAGAGCTTTAATTTTACCTTGTTTAAAATCAGCTAAGGCCTTAGTTCGTGCGCCTTGGCTTTTATTTCCATGGATAGCAGCTGCAGCTATGTTTTTGGCTTCTAATTGTTTAACGATCCGATTGGCGCCGTGTTTGGTGCGACTAAATACCAATACTTGTTGCCAATTTTCATCTTTGATTAATTTAACTAAAACGGCCGTTTTTTGCGTTTTATCAACTGGATAAACCCATTGCTCAACAGATTCGACAGTGGTGTTAGCAGGTGATACTGATATTTCAGTAGGATTATTTACCAAGCCTTTTGCCAGTTTGCGAATATCATCAGAGAAGGTGGCAGAAAACATTAAGGTTTGACGTTTGACAGGCAGCAATTTGATGATTTTTTTAATGTCATGAATAAACCCCATGTCTAACATTCTGTCAGCTTCATCTAAGATCAAAATCTCTAGTTGGCTGAACCGAACCGCATTTTGATTATAAAGATCCAGCAAACGTCCTGGTGTTGCTACTAAGATGTCTACGCCTTTGCGCAGTTTAATCATTTGTGGATTGATACCCACACCACCAAACACAACAGCTGAGCGCAAAGGTAAATCTTTACCATATGCTTCAACACTTTCACCTACTTGCGCTGCAAGCTCACGGGTTGGCGTTAGGATTAAGGCTCTGGCTTGATTGGGACCTGCGGGTTTACCCTTGGTTAATAATTCAAGAATAGGTAGGGTAAAACCGGCTGTTTTTCCTGTGCCCGTTTGTGCTGCAGCCATAACATCTTTTCCAGCTAGCACGGCTGGAATAGCCTGTAACTGAATAGGAGAGGGAGTGTTGTATCCTTTGGCCAATACGGCAGAAAGAATTTTGGGTGATAAGCCTAATTCGGCAAAACTCATAGAAAGATCTCAGTATAAAAATTACATGAAACAAGAATTAACTTTAGCATCTTGTTAAAGGGGTGGCTTACTTTGTTGAAGGAAGTGAAGCTCATGTGGGGCAAAACTAACAAAACCGCAAATGCTTGAGCATTTGCGGTTTTAACTAGCTTATTATTTATTCTTCAGAAGTGGGGCGTGTAGCTGGAGCCGTCACACTGAATGCTGCACTTTTAAAGCCTGCTGTCTTACCAGACACTTTAATGGCAGGTCTTGCATCATTGGCAAGCGCTTTGATATCGAGTTCCGTGAAGGCTTCGTCAATAGAGACAGGCCTTGCCATGGGGGCTGAAACAGACTTCTGAACTTTAGCCACCGGTTTAGCTTGCGTAAGCGCTTTACTGACTTTGACTTCAGCTTGTGCGGTAACGGGCTGCTCTGCTGGGCTTTCAGTCTTAGCGGTTTCTACCGGCGCTGCTGGTTGTTCAACAGGTGCTGACTCAAGCGCTTGAACGCTTTTCGCTTCTTCGGTTTTAACGTCTACAGCCACCGCTTCATTTGTTACTTCAGCTTTTACTGGTTCTTGAGGTGCAGGGCTTACCTGTACAGCAGTTTGTTCAGTAACTTCAGATTTGGCATTGGGAGCTTCCGTTACTGAAGGCTCTTGTTGAGAAGGGCGCTTTTGATCAGAAAGTTCCATCACCGCTTGAGCGGGTTCAGGCGTTTTTTCTGGTGCTACAGAAGAGGCTTCATCTTTCGCTACTTTTGCTTCGCTAGGAACCGGTGCGTCAAATTGTAATTCATCTTGAACAACAGCATCTTTTACTTCAGCATCTGCTTTTTCTTCATTTTCTTTACGGCGTTTTTGACCCGCTGCTCGAATATGGCGAGGAGAACGACGACTGCGCGCGCGCGAAGTGTTTTCTTCATTCGATGGTTGTTGTTCACCTGCATCAGCGCTTTCTAGGTTATTCGCTTCAGTCACTTGCTCAGACTGCTCAACGCTTTTATCCTCAACAACCGGAGCTTTAGTTACGGCCTTGGTTTCTGCATTTGCTGCTGGTTTAGGTTGTAGCGGAGTCTCAGTCTGGTCATGTTTACTGATTTGCTCTGGCGCCTGCGTCTCAACAGTATTATTAGCTTGTGCTGGAGCGTCTTTAGCCGGTGCTTTAGGGACGGCTTTATCATCAACGTTGGTATTGGGTTTATCGCCTTCGACACGCACTGTACGACGAGTATCTCTGCGCTTACGACGCTCTGCTACACGTTCGTTTTTCTTAGGTGCGGGTGCAGGTGATTTATTGTCTGCTTGTTTATCTGCTACTACCGCTGTTTCGCTTGTTGCATTAGCTGTGTCATCACGACGAGGTTTATTACGCTTGTCGTCACGACGGGGCCTGCGCTCAGAACGGTTATTGGCTTGTTCATTACCGTCCGCTTTACCTTCGGTTCGCTCTTTTTGCTCGTAGGGTTTAGCTGTTTTGTTTCTATCATTGCGGTTGTTACGGTTATTACGCGGGGCGCGTTCTTTATTTCTGCTATGAGTCGCTTTCTTCGGAACTTCAATAGGCTCTTCTGATTTAAATAAGCCAGATAACCACTTGCTCACTTTCGTCAATAATGACTCGCTTGCTTGAGCTTCTACTTTTTCTGCAGTAGGCGTAGGTACATTCGCCGCTTTATCAGGAGATACTAAGCTTTGAAGGGCTGGCTGTTCACGGGTGACGGGGGCCGCCACAGTGCGATCAGCAACCGTTTCTTCTACTTCTACTAAGGCTAAGTTATAGCTCATTTCCTGTAATACATCGTCAGGACGACGACGTACTAAATTGTAGTGTGGGGTTTCTAATTTGGGATTAGGGATAATGATTAATTGCACACCGTGACGTTTTTCAATACTGGCTACTGAGCGACGTTTTTCGTTCAGAAGATAAGTTGCTACGTTAACCGGTAACTGCGCTTCAATTTGCCCAGTGTTGTCTTTAATGCTTTCTTCTTCCATGATACGAAGAACAGACAACGCCAAAGATTCCGTACCACGAACGGTACCGTGGCCAGAACAACGAGGACAAACGTTATGTGCAGAATCACCCAATGAAGGGCGTAAGCGCTGACGAGACATTTCCATTAAGCCAAAACGTGAAATTCGGCCCAATTGCACACGTGCACGGTCATGTTTGACCGCGTCTTTTAAACGATTTTCCACTTCACGTTGATGGCGAATTGGGGTCATATCAATAAAGTCGATAACCACTAAACCACCTAAATCACGCAGACGCAGTTGTCTGGCAACTTCATCTGCCGCTTCAAGGTTAGTATTGAAAGCAGTTTCTTCGATGTCACTGCCTTTCGTTGCGCGGGCTGAGTTAATGTCGATTGAGGTTAATGCTTCCGTTGGGTCAATAACAATTGAACCGCCAGAGGGCAAGCGTACTTCACGTTGGAAGGCTGACTCAATTTGGCTTTCTATCTGATAATGGCTGAATAAAGGTACTTCGCCACGGTAGAGTTTTACACGATTAACAAAGTCAGGACGCATTTGTTGCACATGCTTTAAGGCACGTTCATGCACATCAACTTGGTCAATCAGTATCTCACCAATATCGCGACGTAGATAGTCACGCAAGGCGCGCACAACCACGTCACTCTCTTGATGAATTAAAAATGGAGCAGGACGGGATTCAGCGATTTCTTTTATACGAGACCAACCTGTCACGAGGTAGTCTAAGTCATAGGCTAATTCTTCAGGAGATTTACCTACCCCTGCGGTACGGACGATTAAGCCCATACCATCGGGTAATTCTAGGCCGTTTAAAGCATCTTTTAAATCGGTACGTTCATCACCTTCGATGCGACGAGAAATACCACCGGCGCGAGGATTATTTGGCATTAAAACTAAGTAACTGCCTGCTAAACTGATAAATGTGGTTAAGGCTGCGCCTTTTTGGCCACGTTCTTCTTTATCAATTTGTACGATAACTTGATGACCTTCTTTGATAACGTCTTTGATATTGGGACGACCATCAAACTTGTAGCCTTGTGGGAAATATTCGCGGGCGATTTCTTTTAGTGGTAAAAAGCCATGGCGGTCAGCACCATAATCTACAAATGCTGCTTCTAAACTGGGTTCGACGCGGGTGATAGTTCCTTTATAGATGTTGGCTTTTTTCTGTTCATGGCCTGGACTTTCAATATCCAAATCATACAGTTTTTGCCCATCTACAAGTGCAACGCGCAGCTCTTCTTGCTGGGTTGCATTGATTAACATTCTTTTCATTCTTGTTTGCTCGGTAAAGTACCGACCGCTCTCGATAAAAGACGTGCAGGGTGATGTGACAATTGCGGTATGCAGCCTCACGACTGTATGCATATTTTAAGTTTTTTAATCGCTTAAGTGTCTCAGCCATTATTAATTAATGCTTTGTTTTATAACACTTTTACCCAAATTCTTTGTGTGGGCACTAGATGCAGCGAGTTATCCAAATTGTTTTTAGCTATTCTTAAAACTTTCAAGCATTCGAACCAACTTACTTGTGGTATTCGGTTGGGTTCAAATGCCTTGTCAATTCATTTACATTCTTTACATCTGTATGGCGATCGATAGTTAAATTAAATCGCTGACGTAAGGGTTCTGTTTAATCACACTGTTGAAAAGTGACTCACTTAACAGTTGCATGTATTGCTTATATACGACTTAGTGTCGTTTGGCTCACAGAACAGGTTTATACATCTGTTTGTTTTTAATATTACTTCGTGCTTAAAAACGGGCGCATTATCACACTAAAGGGTTTAAACTAGCAAGTTATTAAAGCGGTTAGTGTAACAATAGTCATTCCAACTTAAATAGCAGGCATATGAGCGACGAAACATTTTTAAAAGTACAATTTATTACTATTGAACCAGAGCTTGAAGGGCAGAGGATTGATAATTTTTTAAGGACCTTTTTAAAAGGCGTTCCAAAAAGCCTTATTTATCGGATTTTACGAAAAGGGGAGATCAGGGTTAATAAAAAGCGGGTCAAACCAGAATATAAACTGCTTGCCAATGACGAACTGCGTATTCCTCCTATAAGGGTGTCTGAACCAAGTGAGTTACCCTCAACAAAATTAGATAAAGTGTCCAGTTTAGAAAACCACATTTTATTTGAAGACGAATGGATTATTGTGCTGAACAAACCTACAGGTACGGCAGTGCATGGCGGCAGTGGTTTAAGTTTCGGGGTGATTGAAGCATTACGGGCCTTACGTCCGGCTCAAAAATTTTTAGAATTAGTCCATCGTTTGGACCGAGATACCTCAGGCTGTTTGTTGATCGCTAAAAAACGTTCTGCACTGAAAAGCTTACACGAACAACTTCGGGATAAGCAGGTTGATAAGCGATATCAAGCTTTGGTGAGCGGCAATTGGCCCGAAAATCGATTTAAAGTGAAAGCGCCATTGATAAAAAATATTCTTAAGTCTGGTGAGCGCATGGTCTCGGTTAATGAAGAGGAGGGCAAGCCTTCCGAAACGCGGTTTCGAATTTTGAATCAATACAAAGATGCAACCTTAGTTGAAGCCTCGCCTATTACCGGTCGTACTCATCAAATTAGGGTGCATTGTTTACATGCTGGCCATCCTATCGCCTGTGATGATAAATACGGTGACAACAACTTTGATAGTCGAATGCAGCGTTTAGGATTGGGCCGGTTGTTCTTACATGCGTTTTCACTTTCCTTTATTCACCCTAATTCAAATGAACGAGTGAGCTTTCAAGCCCCCTTGGACAATGCGTTAAAAAATGCCTTAGTGAAGTTAGAAAAAGAAAATGCTTAATGTATGTGTTCACCTCAAGTGACATATTTCCCTCTGTGATTCATTAACAGGGGGATTGAGTTTGCATATGCTCGAAAATATCGATTCCCCAATTTGAAAATAATTCCACTAGGGCTATTAAGGGTAAACCCACTAAGGTATTTGGATCTCGTCCTTGTAACTTATCAAATAGCGCGATACCTAAACCTTCACTTTTAAAACTACCAGCACAGTCATAAGGTTGTTCAATGCTTAAATAGCGTTGAATTTGCTGGTCGCTGAGTGCTTTAAAACTAACCTCAAAGGTTTCAACTATCGTTTGCTGTTGTTTGTTAGTGCAATCTAACAAACATAAGCCAGTATAAAAGGTGACTGTTTTTCCACTTAACTGTTGCAACTGCAATTTTGCATTGTAGTGATTACCAGGTTTACCTAAAACGTCGCCCTGACACATTGCGAGTTGATCTGAACCAATAACGAAGCCGTCAGTGTATTGAGTAGCAATTGCTTGTGCTTTTATAAAGGCTAAACGCGCGACTTGAGCTGATACGGTTTCATTTGTTAAGGGACTTTCATCTATATCTGGTGATTGACAGGTAAAAGGTAGAGATAATTTTGCAAGTAAGCTTGCTCGGTAGGGTGAACTTGATGCTAAAATGACTTTCATATTGGATATGTTTGAAAAGCGCTATTAATTATTAAGACATAAAAGCATATTTGTGCTCGGTCTTATACTGTTTTTTATACATTTTCTTTGACTAAAGCCTTACTACTCTATAAGATGCGCGCGCTATGCAAAAAGTGAAACTGCCTAAACAGCTAGACCCAATCAAAAGTGCCAATAAACGTTCCGAGTATCGGGGTGTGATGTTAACCGTTGATATGGCTAGATTGCGTCAAGCAGTTGCTGATATTGACAAAGAAGTGAATGTCGAAGTTAAGTTTAAAAAAGACGAGCAGGGTCTGACTTACTTTGATGGGCATATGTCATGTTCAGCGTCACTTTTGTGTCAAAGATGTTACAACGTCTTTGCTCATCAAATTGATGTGTCGTTCTGCTTCAGTCCAGTGCAGGGTTCTGATAAAGATGACATTGATGAGTTACCGGACGCTTACGAACCGGTTGAGGTCGATGACCATGGAGAAATCAACTTACTTCAGACCCTTGAGGACGAGCTGATATTATCGTTGCCTATTGTAGCCCTTCATGCAGAGGAGGATTGCAGTATTAAAGCGGATGATATGAGTTTTGGAGTAATTGAACCGGCCGATGAGCGCCCAAACCCGTTCGCGGTTTTGAAAGAACTTAAGCGAGACTAGGAGCAAGCAATGGCTGTACAAAAAAGTAAAAAATCCCGTTCAAAGCGTGGTATGCGTCGTTCACATGATGCATTAGGCACCACTACTTTGTCAGTAGATTCAACGTCAGGTGAGACGCATATCCGTCATCACGTGACTGCTGATGGTTACTATAAAGGCAAAAAAGTTATCTCTCTTTAATTTTAAAGGGTGTTGACTTTGAGTCGTCTAACCTTAGCGTTAGATATCATGGGGGGCGATTTCGGCCCCCATATTATTTTGCCCGCCGCATTAAATTCTATTATCGAAAATCCAAATTTATATCTAGTGTTGTGTGGTCCAATCGATCTATTGATCAAGTGGTACGACAAACAAGACCCTTTCATTCAAGCTCGTCTGCAATTATCAGATTGCCAGCAAACCGTCAGTATGGACGAAGCCCCCATTGCTGCACTCAGGAATAAAAAAGATTCATCAATGCGCCGTATGCTCGATTTGGTTGAGCGAGGCGAAGCTGACGGCTGTGTTAGCGCAGGTAATACCGGTGCCTTACTTGCCATGGCTTATCATGTATTAAAAATGTTACCCGGCGTACACAGACCAGCCTTGATTTCTTTGATGCCCACTGTCGATAACGGCAAGGCTTATTTACTTGATTTAGGCGCGAATGTGGACTGTGATTCAGAAGTCTTATTTCAGTATGCTGTCATGGGCTCAGTATTGGCTGAACTAGTGGGAGAAATAGAGCGACCTAAAGTTGCGCTATTAAACGTTGGCTCTGAACAAAACAAAGGCAATGATCGAGTTAAAAATACCGCTCGCATGTTGGGTGATACACCTTCTATTCATTATATCGGTTATGTAGAAGGTAATGACATTTTTAGTCAAAAGGCCGATGTCATTGTGACTGATGGTTTTGCAGGGAATATCGCGCTTAAGTCTTGTGAAGGCTTAACAAAGCTTGTATTGAATGAAGTTAAAAAAGCATCAAATTTAAACTGGTTGAATAAAATTTTAGCCAAGATCGCTCTACCGTTGTTACGAAACATCTATTTGCGGATGAACCCCGACCAGTATAACGGGGCGAGTCTGATAGGATTGCGCGGGATTGTGGTTAAGAGCCACGGGAATGCCTCTTCTGAGGCTTTTTTATATGCTATTCGTGAAGCAGTCAAAGAAGTCTCTATGCAGGTTCCATCAAAAATAAAAGATAAAATAGAAGCTGTTTTAATGGAGCGCCACTAATACATGAATTCAAGAATAATTGGCACGGGTAGTTATTATCCAAGTGAAATACGTACCAATGCCGACTTGGCAACAATGGTTGATACTTCTGATGAATGGATCACCGATCGCACTGGTATCAAGGAGCGCCGTATTATTGGTGCAGACGAAACTGCCGCCACGATGGGGGTTGAGGCCAGTAAAAAGGCCATAGAAGCGGCTAATATCGATGTAAAATCTATTGATATGATTGTATGTGCCACCACCAGTGGTCGCTATGCACTTCCTAGCACGGCTTGCGAAATTCAAAAAGAATTAGGGTTAGATGGTATTCCTGCCTTTGATGTTGCTGCGGCCTGTGCGGGCTACTGTTACGCTTTGAGCGTAGCAGACCAATATATCAAAACAGGTATGGTTAAACGGGTACTTGTAGTTGGTACCGATTGCTTAAGTCGCTTAATTGATCCTAAAGATCGCACTATGGTCATATTGTTTGGTGATGCGGCAGGCGCCACTATTATCGAAGCCAGTGAAGAACCCGGGATACTTTCAACCCATATAAATGCTGCTGGTTCGTATGGCGATTTACTCACGATTGGAAATCCTACCCGGGGTGATGAGCTATCCGTTCATCAAAATTGGGGCAGCATGAAAGGCAATGAAGTATTTAAAGTTGCCGTCAATAAGTTAAGTGAAATAGTAGAGCAAACCCTCGCGGCAAATAATATGCAAAAATCTGATTTGGATTGGTTAGTGCCTCATCAAGCGAATTTTAGAATTATTAAAGCAACTGCTAAAAAGTTAGAAATGTCTCTCGACCAAGTTGTACTTACCTTAGAGCAATACGGTAATACCTCAGCCGCAACGGTGCCTACCGCTTTAGACACTGCTATTCGGGATGGGCGAATCAAACGAGGCCAAACCCTTTTATTAGAAGCCTTCGGTGGCGGATTTGCTTGGGCATCAGCCTTAGTTCGTTATTAATTCTTTTTATCTGAGATAGTAATATGAGTAAACAAGCATGGGTTTTCCCTGGTCAGGGATCACAGTCTTTGGGTATGTTAAGTGATTTAGCGACTGAATACCCGGTTATTACAGCGGTGTTTGAGCAAGCAAGTGCCGTTTTGGGCTACGATTTATGGCAAGTAGTACAACAAGACGAATCTAAATTAAACCAAACCCATATCACCCAACCTGCGTTACTAGCGGCAAGTTACGCTTTGTTTAAGGTATTGACTGAGAATGGAAGAAACTTGCCCGACTATATGGCAGGGCATTCTCTTGGTGAATACTCAGCCCTTGTTTGTGCTGGTGTCATTAAATTTACCGATGCTATCAAGTTAGTTGAAGCCAGAGGCGAGTTTATGCAACAAGCAGTGCCGGTAGGAACAGGAGCGATGTATGCCATTATTGGTTTAGATGACGCCAAAGTGGTTGAGTGCTGTGAACGAGCGCAAATAGAAGCTAAAGAAGTGGTCTCAGCAGTGAATTTCAACTCACCGGGCCAAGTGGTGATTGCAGGTACAAGCGATGCGGCAAAGTTGGCCGCCGATTATTGTAAAGAAAGCGGCGCTAAACGTGCATTACCTTTGGCTGTCAGCGTGCCATCTCACTGCGCGTTAATGCAGCCTGCTGCTGAAAAATTACAAGCGCTATTAACAAGTATTGAATTTTCTGCAGCTCAGATTCCCGTTATTAATAATGTTGATGTTGCCATTGAATCAGAGCCAATGGCCATTAAATTAGCACTTGTTAAACAACTTTACAGCCCAGTAAGATGGACTGAAACCGTCGTTGCTTTGGCTGATAACGGTGTAGAGAGTTTGTATGAGATTGGGCCAGGAAAGGTACTAACTGGTTTAGCCAAACGAATCGATAAGCGTGTCAGCTGTGACGCACTGAATACCATCGAGTCAATTGCCAATAACGCATAGGTAAATACGAGAATATTATGTCAAATTTAGCTGGAAAAGTCGCCTTAGTAACGGGCGCAAGTCGTGGGATCGGTAAAGCGATCGCCTCGAAATTAGTAGACCAAGGCGCCACCGTAATAGGTACTGCTACTTCGCAAGGCGGTGCTGATGCGATTAGTGAATATCTAGGTGAAAACGGAGCGGGTAAAGTATTAAATGTAGCTGATCCTGCATCAATAGAAGCCCTATTAGATGGCATTAGTAAAGAGCACGGTGGTGTAGATATTCTCATCAATAATGCGGGCATTACTCGTGATAACTTATTGCTTCGTATGAAGGATGACGAATGGCAAGATATTATGGACACCAACTTAACAGCGATATTCAAGTTATCTAAAGCGGTGTTACGTGGCATGATGAAAAAACGGTTTGGACGCATCGTCAATGTGGGCTCAGTAGTGGGCAGTACAGGGAACGCCGGCCAAGCCAATTATGCTGCTGCCAAAGCGGGGGTGATTGGTTTTAGTAAATCTATGGCTCGCGAGGTCGCTTCAAGAGGTATAACGGTTAACGTGGTCGCTCCCGGTTTTATTGATACTGATATGACTAAAGCACTCACTGATGAGCAAAAAGCCGCAATTTTTAAAGACATTCCTACAAATCGTTTAGGAAAGCCGGAAGAAATCGCAGCAGCAGTGGTATTTTTAACCAGTGATGAAGCAGGTTATATCACTGGTGAAACCTTACATGTCAATGGTGGCATGCATATGTGTTAAATTTCAGGCAAGTAAACGATATTTTGTGAGTCGGTGCTTGCTTGTTAATATTATGTTTATTAGACTGCGTTGTAGGGTGGTTTGACCAGAAAGAAAGTTAGTCGTCATGCTTGCATGCTAGTAACTTGGTGAATACACTACACGCAAATTTATATCTAGAGACTTTTAAGGGATAACTAGAATTATGAGTACAATCGAAGAACGCGTTAAAAAAATCATTATCGAGCAACTGGGTGTTAAAGAAGAAGAAGTTAAGCCAGAAGCGTCATTTGTTGATGATTTGGGTGCGGATTCATTGGATACCGTTGAATTAGTAATGGCACTTGAAGAAGAATTTGATACTGAAATTCCTGACGAAGAAGCTGAGAAAATTACAACTGTTCAATCTGCAATTGATTACGTTAACGCTCATAAAGACGCGTAAAAGTTCAAAAAAACGGCTCTTTCTGAGCCGTTTGTCATTTTACCTTTCTATTGTTATATCGTTCGGAGGCCTCTGTGTCTAAACGTCGCGTAGTTGTGACTGGTCTTGGTATGCTCTCGCCTTTGGGTAATGATGTTAGCTCAACTTGGGAAAATATTATTGCTGGAGTCAGTGGGATAAGCGCCATTACCTCTTTTGATGCAAGTGAATATAGCACTCGTTTTGCAGGTGAAGTAAAAGGCTTCGATGTAGAGCAATATATTCCGAAAAAAGAAACCAAAAAAATGGATAAGTTTATCCAATTTGGTATTGCTGCGGGCAAACAAGCTTTAGCTCATTCTGGCCTTGTCGTTACGCACGAAAACGCTGCGAGAATTGGGGTTGCCATTGGTTCGGGCATAGGTGGTTTGGGTTTGATTGAAGAAAATCATAGTCGACTACTTGAATCTGGACCGCGGAAAATATCACCCTTTTTTGTGCCTGCCACTATTACTAATATGATTTCAGGTTTCCTTTCGATTATGGAAGGCTTGAAAGGTCCAAATTTAAATATTGTGACTGCATGCACCACAGGGGTACATAATATTGGTGTTGCAGCGCGAACCATCGCTTATGGTGATGCTGATGCAATGTTAGCCGGTGGTGCCGAGTCAACTATATGTGGCTTAGGGATTGGTGGCTTTGCTGCGGCTCGTGCTCTATCGACCCTTAACGACAGCCCAACCACTGCCAGTCGGCCTTGGGACAAAGACCGTGATGGCTTTGTTATGGGCGAAGGCGCCGGTGTCATCATGCTTGAAGAGTACGAGTCAGCAAAACAACGCGGCGCAACGATTTATGCTGAGCTTGTTGGTTTTGGTATGAGCGGTGATGCCTATCATATGACTTCACCGCCGGAAAATGGTGAAGGAGCTGCCGCAGCGATGTTAAATGCCATCAATGATGCAAAGGTTGAACCACAGCAGATTGGCTATATCAATGCTCATGGTACGTCTACACCTGCAGGTGATATTGCTGAGGTTGCCGCGGTGAAAAGTGTTTTTGGTTCTCATGCTAAGCACGTATTAGTCAGTTCGACAAAGTCAATGACAGGGCATTTATTAGGTGCTGCAGGGGCAATCGAAGCTATCTTTACAATTCTTGCGTTAAAAGACCAAATTGCTCCGCCGACCATTAATTTGGATAATCCTGGTGAGGGATGCGATCTTGATTTCGTGGCGAATACCGCAAGAAACATATCCATGGATTATGCGTTATGTAACTCTTTCGGTTTTGGTGGAACGAATGGCTCGTTATTATTCAAGAAAGTCTAAATTAGTGTAATTTTACGTTTTAACAGTGCATTATTAAAAGCCCAGTTTGTTGGGCTTTTTTATGTGAGGTAGTAAGTACATTGATGATTATTAACGGGCATAGTCAACATTTTATTTCAGCGAAAGATAGGGCCTTACACTATGGAGATGGCTGCTTTACTACCTTAGTGTTTGCACAAGGTAAGCTATTGGCATGGCCCTTACACTTAGCGAGACTTAAACAGGATTGCAGCAGATTAGGAATAGACTTTAATCAGTGGCAAGAATTAAGTGATTCCGCACAACACCTTGTTAATCAAAATTCTACATTATTAAAAGGCGTGCTCAAAGTAATTGTTACCCGTGGCAGTGGTGGTCGAGGTTATAGTCCTTGTGGCGTAACCAATCCTAATTACCTTATTTCAAGTCACGACTTTCCACATCATTATAAAGAATGGCAAAGCAAAGGAATAAAGTTAGTTTCAAGCTCGGTTAAGCTAGGAAAACAACCCTTACTTGCAGGTATTAAACATTTAAATCGTTTAGAGCAGGTGCTCATCAAACAACAATTAACCTCAAGTGAATTCGACGATGCGCTGGTTTGCAATAGTGATAATGAAATTGTTGAAAGCAGCGCAGGTAATATATTTTGGTGGCACGATGATCAGTGGTACACGCCGAAGCTGGATGAATGCGGGGTAGTAGGCGTTATGCGTAACCAAATTTGTACTGTGTTAGCGGTTAATAATCAACCGGTGAAAAAAGTTAATTCACTGTTTAATAAGAATTTTGTCGCACAAGAAATGTTTATTTGTAATTCACTGATGCAAATAGTCCCAGTTGTGTCATTACAAAGTCACGATGGCCACCACCGTTGGCAATTTTCTTGTCAGCAGGTGAAAAAACTACAGATATTAGTGACAGAAGCACTGAGTCATGAGTAGGTATCAAGGATGATAGGATGGCGTAAAGGGGTAAAGTTAGTTCTTTCATTGATACTTGTACTGGGTTTGGTGTTACTCGGTGCTTATTTTTATCTAGAGCAACAATTAAGCGAAAATAGCGGACTTAGGCAAGCGCAGATCTTTAAAATTGCGAAAGGCCAAAGCGCTATGCAGGTGCTGACCTCTTTAAAAAAGCAGGGTGTTACGTTAAATGGTCCTGCATTCAAAGTTTTATTTAAACTTCGTCCGCATCTCGCTAAATTCAAAGCGGGGACTTACGAAATTTTACCATCAATGAACAGAGGCCAAATTCTGCAGGTCTTTATAAGTGGTAAAGAAAAGCTCTATTCTATCAGTTTGGTAGAAGGCTTGCGTTGGCGTGACTGGATGTTACAGCTACAGAGCCACCCCCAACTTATTTTTGATGATAAAACGGTGAAAACCATTGCTGCGCTTGAGAGTGATTTGCCTAGTCAGTCATTAGAAGGTTGGTTATTACCTGACACCTATCATTTTGCTGACGGCAGCAACGCCAGTTTGGTCATTACCATGGCTCATCAAAATCTCCAGCTAGTGTTAGATGAAGCATGGCAGAATCGCGCTTTAGACCTGCCTTATCACAGTGCCTTTGAAGGGCTTATTATGGCTTCTATCATTGAAAAAGAGACCGGCATAGCGCAAGAAAGGCCCCGTATAGCCGGCGTATTTGTGAATCGTTTAAATAAAAATATGCGTTTACAAACTGACCCGACGGTTATTTATGGCTTAGGTAATGACTTTGATGGGGACATAAAACGCAAAGACTTAAGAACACCAACGCCGTATAATACTTATGTTATTAAAGGTTTACCGCCGACAGCCATTGCTATGGCCAGTCAATTGGCTATTCAAGCGGCGTTTCAGCCACAGGCAACTGAAGAGTTGTATTTTGTTGCAAAAGGAGATGGTAGCCATCAATTTTCTTTAACGTTGCAAGAACATAATAGAGCCGTGCGCCAATATCAGTTAAAAATTAAATAACCCAAGAAGTGAGAGTTGAATTGCAAAATTCAGGAAAGTTTATTGTTATTGAAGGACTAGAAGGCGCAGGTAAAAGTAGCGCCGTAGTAATAGTAAAACAGCTTATTGAAGACGCTGGTCATACCCTGATAACGACTCGAGAGCCGGGCGGCACGCCTATGGCTGAAGCTATCAGAGAGTGTGTTAAACATAATTGGCGTGATGAAAAAGTGACCATTGAAGCCGAACTACTGCTCATGTATGCAGCCCGAGCGCAACTTGTACAGAATGTTATTTTTCCGGCGATTGAGCAGGGCAAGTGGGTATTAGGTGATCGTCATGATATGTCATCACAAGCCTACCAGGGAGGTGGAAGGCAAGTTGCAAGTGAAATGCTGAATGCGTTGCGTGATATCACCCTTAAAGATTTTAGACCAGACTTAACTCTTTATATGGATGTTGAACCCAGTGAAGGTTTAAAACGGGCCAGAGGTCGAGGTGAGCTTGATAGAATAGAGCATGAGCATCTCGATTTTTTTGTTAGAACCAGAGAGCGTTATTTGTCTTTAGCCAAACAAGACGAACGATGTGTAATCATAGATACCATGAAAACGATGGTTGACGTTCACCAGCAGATACGTCAAGCCGTTATGCAATTTTTGGTGGCATAAATGTATCCTTGGTTAACAACAACTTTTCAGCAGCTTGCTAAACGTAAACACACGAATAAGTTGCATCATGCTTTATTACTGCAAGGTTCATTAGGAATAGGTAAAACTGAATTTGCTAAAGAATTTGCATCTTATGTTTTATGTGCCAAAAGTAGCCCTGATCACGCGTGCGGTGAATGCCAATCCTGTTTACTCCAGCGTGCTGGCAGTCACCCGGATTTTCATGAGGTCTTGTCAGAAAAACAAATTGGCGTTGATCAAATTCGTGATGCCATTAAAAAACTCAGTGGCTCTGCGCAATTGTCTGGGGCTAAGGTTCTGATTATTTATGCCGCGCATACCATGACAGAAGCCAGCGCCAATGCTTTATTAAAAACACTCGAAGAACCAACCAGTAATACTTTTTTGTTATTAGTGACAGACAAAGCGGAAAGGCTTTTGCCTACCATCATTAGTCGCTGTGAACGCATCCTCATGCCGCCACCTTCACTTTCGCAAACGCAGTCATGGCTGTTAACACAATGGCAAGATCCGGTAGATGAAGAATTTGTTCAGCTTTATGCCCATGCACCACTGATTTTACTTGATGAGTTACAGCAAGAGCAGGGGGTATCTTATGAGGCTTTCAAACAAGGCTTGCAGCAATTAATGACCCAGCAAATTAATCCTTCTAAACTTGCAGCTGATTGGCAAGAACAGGTAGAAAAATTACTGAGTTGGTTACAATTTTGGCTACATCAAACAGTCAAAAAACGCGCTTCGTTGAGTCCTCAACTATGGCAACTGCATCAAGAAGCCATAAAAGCGGTCAAAAGAGTGCGTAATCCAGGTGTAAATAAAGTGCTGGTATTAAATCAGCTCCTTAGCGATATCTCTCTTATTAAAAACCAATAGCATTCATTGCAAAGGAAACCCTGTGTTTGTAGATTCCCACTGCCATTTAGATAGGCTTGATAAATCCACCGATGAATTACGAGACGTATTAGACTTTGCCGAAAAAAGGGGGGTTGAACACTTTTTATGTGTTTGTGTCTCGGTTGCAGACTTTCCAAGCATGTTGGATAAGATCAATGGTTTAAACAATGTGTCCGTATCTTGTGGTGTGCACCCCCTACATCAAGACGAGGCCTGCGATTATCATACCTTGTTAAAAACCGCTGCCGACCCGCAGGTCGTTGCGATAGGTGAAACAGGACTTGATTATTTTTACAGTGCTGATACCAAAGAGGTTCAGCTGCAATCTTTTATTGATCATATTAAGGTCGCCAATGCGCTTAATAAGCCTTTGATCATCCATACCCGTGATGCCCGTGAAGACACCATTAATTTGCTTAAAGAATACAAAGATCAGGCCACTATCGGGGTATTACATTGTTTTACTGAAAGTTTGGAAATGGCCCAAGAGGCCATTGAACTTGGTTTTTACATCTCAATCTCAGGCATCGTTACCTTCAAAACAGCAAGTGAGTTACAAGAGGTAGTTAAACATATTCCATTAGAGCGCTTGTTAATTGAAACTGATTCACCTTGGTTGGCTCCCGTGCCTTATCGTGGTAAACAAAATCAGCCAGGTTATGTGCGTGAAGTTGGCGAATTCATCGCGCAGTTAAAGGGTATTACAGTAGAAGAGCTTGCCAAAGCCACTACTCAAAACTTCTATACCTTGTTTAATATCAGCCCTAACAATCATACTAAATAGCCAGGGTTTAGCTGTTTGAGGCGAGTTAGTTCAAGGAAAATCCCATGCGGGTTATCAATGTTGTCCTTGAAATCTCAATAAGTGTGTTTACCGTGATAGGTGCTGAGCCTGTTAGCGACAGTCAGCTGAATAAACCATTGTTTGTCACTGGCTTAAGTCAGGATATCGATAATATGCCTGATATGTTTGCCGCGTCCATGCAAGAAGCCAATGGGCAAATTGATGCACTGACTGATGAAAAGTTGAGGCATTTTGATAATCGAACATGCACTCAAGTCTTTACAAGAAACATTCAGATACTAAAAGCCATGGAATTCGCGCCATAATCGAGTTAAACAAGAGCAGGAATAAATCATGAAAGTGGGTATATATATTTATGAAAATGCTGAGGTTTTGGATTTTTCTGGCCCATTTGAAGTACTAACAACGGCTAATCGAGTCAGTGGTACACGGTATTTTGATGTTAGTTTAGTGGCGGAAAAACCGGGTGTCGTGCTTGCGAGAGCAGGGTACAAAGTACTAGCTGATTATGTTTTTAGTGATGCTCCACAGTTTGATGTGCTTATTGTTGTTGGGGGCGATCACAGTCTGGAAATTCATAAATCGGCGGTACTTGATTGGATTGCACAGCAGGCCAAGAGTGCTCGTATAGTGGCTTCTGTTTGTACCGGCGCATTTCTCCTTGCTCATGCTGGGGTATTGAAGGAGCAAGCCGTGACCACTCATTGGGAAGATGCAGCTCAGTTACAAATTGATTTTCCTACGCTTAAGGTACAAAAGAATGTGCGCTGGGTTGAAGCCGAGCATATTGTGACCTCGGGTGGTATTTCAGCTGGTATTGATATGACATTATATTTAGTCAGTCGCTTACAGAGCGAAGCGCTTGCTATAAAAACCGCTAAACAAATGGAATTTTTGTGGCTTAAAAATGATGCGGGAATGAATGCAGGGTTTTAAGCTTCATCACTCCCTTTTTGTTTTTCCTGTGAATTTATTTTAAATCTAAGATGTATCGCAAGATAAAGACCGCCGCCATAATGTAGGTAATTGTACTCACTTGTTTATAACGGCCTGTTCCTACCATAATGCCCACATAAGTAATGAAACCTAATGCGATCCCCTCACTGATACTAAAGGTCAAGGGCATCGCCAATAAAGCCATTGAAGCTGTGGCTAAGGCAGTAATATCATCAAAGTCTAATTGCCTAAAGGAATCCATCATTAAAATCCCTACCATGATAAGTGCCGGGGTAGTCGCCATCAGTGGGATTACCTTCATGAGAGGGGTGAAAAACAAGGCCAGTAAAAAACACAATGCGACTACAACTGCAGTCAAACCAGTACGACCACCTGCCGATACACCTGCGGCAGATTCAACATAAGAGGTCACTGGTGATGTGCCAATAGCAGCGCCAACCACACTGGCAGCCGCATCAGCGTTCATCGCCTTACCCATTTTCGGTAACTTTCCCTCTGAGTCAAGCAGGTTAGCTCGGCGAGAAACACCTATTAGGGTACCGATGGTGTCAAACATATTAACGAACAACAAAGCAAAAATAAGATCCCATGTTTCTGCAAGGTGTTCAATTGGATACATAATATCCATCGCCATGAAGGTGGTACTGATACTATCTGGCATGCCTATAAAACTGTCTGTGTGCTGGGTTAAATAGCCGTCTCCAACCGGAATAAAAGCACCAATTAAGGTGAGCACTAGAACTGAAATTAATATCGCACCGGTGACTTTTTTGATGACCAAAACAATGGTTAACAGAATACCGACTAAAGCTAAAAGGGCTGCTGGTTCTGATAAATCGCCAATGGTGACAAATGTAGCTGGATTAGATACAACGATACCCGCATTTTTTAAGCCGATGAAAGCGATAAATAAGCCAATGCCACATTGCACCCCAATTTTGAGTGCTGCGGGTATTGCTTCAGCAATTTTGGTTCGAACACCACTAAGAGACAGCAGTAAAAACAATACGCCGTTCCAAAAGACAATGCCTAATGCCGCGTCCCACGGAATTTCGCGAGTCAAACAGATAGTAAAGGCAAAAAAAGCGTTTAAACCCATGCCTGGTGCCATCGCGATAGGATAGTTTGTCATCAACGCCATCAACAGGGTGCCAATGCAGGCCGCTAGCGCCGTTACGGTGATCAAGCCTTCTATGGGCATACCACCAGCAGATAAAATGCCAGGGTTTACAACTAGGACATAAGACATCGCGGCAAAAGTGGTGAGACCTGCTATGACTTCAGTTCTAAAGTTTGTTTTATGTTCTTTAAGCTTAAACATCCGTTCAAAGAAATTTGACATGCAATTTGCTCTTTATGAGGCTATTAAATAGCCGTTTTGCGGTTAATGAAAATTATTCTGCAAAATGCTGACCAATGAGTCCACTTTTTGGTGCGAATTATGCTGAACTCTACAATATTTTATGATGAACTATAAAGTCAGCGAAAACCGCTTACTAAAGCAGCACAATATTTGATAAATAATCCCTAACTGATCAGATAAACAGCAACTCTTGGCTAGAGTGGCCCTATTTTACAGTTGGGTAAAGCGCGAATGTCTAAAATTCGGATAGAGTGAGTTCCATTATGGTGCATTGATCCATTATTGGTGCATCTTAAATAATTATGTTCAACAGTTATGCAGTCAGGAATAGAACAATGAAAAATGAGCTTAAAGAGTGGGTCAGTCGAGTACCCAAAGCTGAACTTCATCTGCATATCGAAGGTTCACTTGAACCTGAGTTAATGATGAGTTTAGCCCTTAAACATGGCGTCGAATTACCCTATTCAAGCATAGAAGAAGTGCGGTCAGCTTACGATTTTCATAATTTACAGAGCTTTTTAGATCTGTATTACTTTGGCGCTTCTGTATTGCGTGATGAAGATGATTTTTATCAACTCATGTATGCCTACTTACAAAAGTGCCGTGAAGATAACGTAGTGCACGCTGAGATCATGTTTGATCCGCAAACCCATACTCAAAGGAATATTGGTTTTGAAGTGTTCATGCCCGGTTTTGCCCGAGCCATCAAACAAGCAGAAAAAGAATGGGGGCAATCTTGCTTGTTGATTATGTCGTTTTTACGTCATTTAAGTGAAGAAAGTGCCATGCAGACCCTCGAGGAGGCACGACACTATTTAGCGATGATCACCGCAGTAGGATTGGATAGCTCAGAGTTAGGCAATCCACCTGAGAAGTTTGAACGGGTATTTGCTAAAGCCAGAGCCTATGGTTTGAAACGGGTTGCGCACGCCGGAGAAGAAGGCCCACCCGCTTATGTGTGGGGGGCAACCAAGAGCTTAGCCGTTGATCGCATCGATCATGGTGTGCGCAGCATTGAAGATGCTAAACTTGTTGCCCATTTGGTAAAGCAGCAAATTCCTTTAACGGTTTGTCCCTTGTCTAATACCAAGTTAAAGGTGTTTGGACACATGACAGAACATAACATTCTACAATTGCTTGAACATGGCTTAGTCGCTACGGTAAATGCTGATGATCCCAGTTACTTCGGGGGTTATCTTAACGATAACTATTTTGCATTAATTGATCATTTACCTATCGAAAAATCCCATTTGGTTCAACTGGTCAAAAATAGCTTTAGCGCGAGTTTTTTACCTGAAAAAGTCAAACAAAGCTGGCTGGCCAAAATCATTTAAGTTCAGTCATGTAAAGGCAGTAGCCAAATTCAAGGGTGTAAAATTCCTAGATTTGGCCCCTAATTTGACTTAAGTAAGGCTTAAAGTTGTATAGTTAGTCATGTTTTGAGACCATTGCAACAGTAATTTTTAAGGCTTCATCTTGTGTAAAACCGCTTTCAATCAAAGCCAGATACATCGCTCTAAAATAGTTGGCTTGTGCGTTTACTAATTCAGGATTACTCAGGGCTTTGGTTTGATTTAACATTTGCTCTGCCAACTGTTGGCTCACAAAGTCTAATCCGCCTTTTTGCCGGCCGATCTGTTCTTGAGCAAAGCCCAAACTTGAAAATAGGCCGGTGACAACCAGTGGAATAAGCAAGGTGCTTGCTGTTATTGCAGGTGTAAAGAGCGTGGCTTGTTTAAGCAAAATATATCCTCTGGATTAGTGGTTTAACCTTTAGTAACACGACTTGCCAACAAGTTCAAAATACCAACAGTAAAAAAGCGGTATCACCGTTTTTAGTCATACCGCTTTTTGTATTTTACAAATCGTTTTAAAATCTCCTTAGTGGCTCAACTGGTTAATCAGCTGTTTATGCTGCGGAAATTGGGCGGAGAGTGCAGCTTTATCGCCTAATTGCATATCACTGTATTCAAAACCAGGTGCGACTGCTTCGCCAATAAGTCCGTAACCATACTCTCCATCGGTGGGGATGTTAGAGGCTTTCCAAATCCCGCCTTTGACCATCATCTGCATCACTTGCCCTTTGTTTGGATCGGAGCCCATTACGATGGTTTCTAAATGACCATCGGGATGAATGAGGGTGTAGGTGATGGGATCACCCATATGGAAGTAGTGCATGATATCGCTTTGGTTCATATGAAAATGGCCAATAGGCGACTCTGCCGACAATAAATAGTAGATAGAAGTCATGGTCACTCGCGGACCCGCCTCTGTTTTTATCATGGGCCGATGTTCTGCTTTAAAGGTTTGCCGAAAGAAGCCGCCTTCAACGTGATCTTCTAAATTGAGCGCCTTAACTAACTCCTCGGTGCTTAAGTGTTGGGCGAGTTTTGTTGTTGTAGTGGGCTTGATAGCGCTTAAACCTGCTTGGGGAGTAGGGCGAGTATCGTTTTGAATTTCATAAGGCAGAAGGGTTTTAGTCTGTGGCCAATTGGCCACAATGTTGTCTACCACCACACTACCAACGGCATAGGCAGACTCTAAGGAAGACTGCATACCAACATAGCCTTTCCCCTCAGCAATCAAATTGTCTAGGGCGGTCATACTATCAGGCGGCATGGAATAGTTACTGGCCGTGCGCAGTACCATAAAACGGGATTTGTCGGCTTTTTTAGCATTGTCTAAATAGGTAATAGCTTGGTAACTGCCGGTATCTTCCATGCCAGAGGTAACGAAATTACCTTGGCCCTTGGTCCAATAGCGTACCCAATCATTGGCCCATTCGGTTAAATGTTTGCCATGCCAAAAGGTCGCTGCGGCTAATTGATCACCTTGTAAGACAAAAGGCGGTTTTTGCGCATTAGGGTAATTGATGTATTTCGCGCGTAACGCTTCCATTGCGGGGTAATCGCTCAGCGTTACATCTTTGGTGAGCTCAAATGCCCAGTTAGATAACGCTTGATTCAATTGATACACTTCGCCATTGGGTGAGTCTTGATAAGTACTGGCATCAAAATCAGTGGTGGTATCGAGTTTTTGCTCTTGAAATAGCGGGAAATAACCAGTTTGCCAATCTGCTGGCATATCTCTGGCGTCGACTTCATGGGCTAAGTCTCCATCGACTAAATAATTCGCCCACACCGCAGAGCCAATAGACGCATCGTGTGGATCAACACCAGCAATACCCACAACTAACCAATAGGATTTAGTTAAATCAAAACGCGGATCCAATCCCAGTGCCATAATCGCTGAGGCCGCGCGCGCTGTGCCCATCCCAGTCACAATGCCCAGCACGCCCGTTTTAGGATTTAAGCAGATATCATGGTATGAAGCGGGGAAGGGCACACAGGTATCTAATTTTTGTCCTGCTTTCCACAGCTGAAATTCACCCGCTTTATCGCCTTGGTCTTCACCGATTTCAAACATATTAACAACAACGACTTTAACTTCTATCGGCGTTTCACCTTGAGTATCCAGCGCTTTTTGTGGTGAACAGGCCAAGGTAAGCAACGCCATGCTATTGATCAAACACAATGTAAATTTTTTCATATTTTTCTCTAAAAAAAAGGGACAAGCCTGAACATCAGTCTTATCCCTTGTTATGTCACATTGCGCAAAACAAACGCAATGCTTATTATGCCTTAAAACTTATAAGCGAATTTCGCTTGATAACTACGTGGTAATTCAGGCAATACGATTGAACTACCAAATAAGTCAGGGAAGTTAGAACGATAATACGTCTCGTCGGTTAAGTTTTTAATGTTAAAGCTCAAAGACCAGGTTTCTTCTTGGTAGATAACACCGGCATTAACCAGGGTATAAGCAGGTAATAATACCGACTGTGAATAGCCTGAATAGGTAGAGTCTACGTCAACAATACTTGCATTAGCAGCAAAACCATTTTGAAAATCGTAGGTTGCTGTCAAGGTATAGATATTCTCTGGAATACCCGCTTTACGACCATCAGGGTTGTTGCTATTTGGTACATCACCTATTGCAACACCACCGAAAATAAGTGATGGGTCAACCAAAGGCATGTCTTCAGCACCAAAGAAAGCGAACTGAGCGCCATCTTCTAATGCGGTTAGGTTTTCAACCTTAACATTGGTATAACCCGCACTGATAACTAGGTCGTCGCTCACTACCCAACGTAATTCAAACTCCGTTCCGTTTGTTTCCGTTACGTTGTTCAGAGTTGTCGATTGCGCCTTGGTATCAGTACGTTCTTGTTTGTAATTGGCAATAGCAAAATACAAAGAGTCTTCTAAGAACGTGCCTTTAACACCGAATTCCAATAACTTCGATTTATCAAATACGCCACCAGAATAAATGCTTCCCGTTTTGATTTCTGCGCCTTGACCAACAATAATCGTTGATTGCTCAGCTGCAGTGATATACGGAATCAATCCAAAATCAAATTTGTATGAAATACTGGTATTCCAAGATACACCATTAACTTTGTCTTCAGCATCCACAGGGGCCGTAATATCAGCCGCGGTGTAGTTAACCGGATCAGCGCCAAAGTCATTTAAGAAATATTTACCGTCATCACTAACAATAACGAATCCAGAGCCGTAGTTACCTAGCTGTGTCTTTTCAACATTGGCGTGGCTTTCCATATCAAATGAGTCGTAACGAGCACCTAATACGATGTTCAAACCAGAATCCCAAGTCAAATCAACCATGGCGGCAAAACCAAGATCTAAATAGTTACCTTCGTACCACTCGGTATAATCACTATCAATTCTGGTTGATAATAAACGTCTGTCTAAGGCGCTAGATGCCATGGTTAAGTCACGACGATCGAAGTACTCGTTTTTCCAATCTTCGCCATGTTCAAAATCGATATAACGCAATGAAGGTGAAATTTGAACTTGGGCTATCATGCTGTCAGTTTCGTATTCAGTAGCGAAAACAATTTTATCTTCTACTACATAACTGTCATGGTATTGCGAGAAACCGTAGGCATTTTCGTTTAAGTTATCATAAGCTTCGTAAAACAACTGATTCTTAATTTCCCAGCCGTTATCGGTGTAATAAATGAC
Source organism: Flavobacterium sp. W21_SRS_FM6 (assembly GCF_052119645.1). Taxonomy (NCBI): domain Bacteria; kingdom Pseudomonadati; phylum Bacteroidota; class Flavobacteriia; order Flavobacteriales; family Flavobacteriaceae; genus Flavobacterium; species Flavobacterium sp. W21_SRS_FM6. Next base: position 31,815 of record NZ_JBGQOM010000008.1, on the reverse strand, counting down.
ATCGAAATAAACTGTTTCAACCGTATTTTTTAATTGGTCGTCTGCAGCGACTAGTACTTGGCTCCCTTTAAGTTTGGTGGTACCCACGTTCTCAAGGGCCATAATTTCGGGGATAAGATCAGCTGTCGTTTCATTCATCGGCACTTGCCAAATAAATGGGTTCACATTCACTGAATTATATTCTTGGTGAGAAATTGAACCGTCACCGTCCGTATCTAATGGTTGTGCGGTACCGGTAATATATGTGCCATTATCGACTAAATCTTGAGTCAAACGATTCCAGCCTGCGACTTGGTTACCATCATAGTCATGGTACATACCGCCAAATTCTAGGCGTAAATTTTCAGTAATATCAACATTAAATGAGGCTTGTAGTACTGTTTGATCCGTTCCGGTATTTTCGTAGTAACTGCCAGAGTTCTCTACTTCACCGTAAAGGTAAAAACCTGCTTTTTTATCCCCAATTGAAGTCGGTCCGCCCAACTCAGCACTTAGTACTGATTTGTCCCAGCTACCAAGCGTATATGAAAATGCGCCTTTGTTTTGGTCTAGGTATTGTCCGCCACTGGCACGGGCTGATTTTGGATTAAAGTTTAAGTAACCACCGATTTTAGCTGGACCATAAATAGGTGATGCTGGGCCACGAACAATATCGATTCGGCTTGAAGCACCAATAGGGGTTGGGTAGTTACCCGGGTTATCTAAGCGTTTTACGCCACGGAAGTACGTTTCGCCTGGCGTGCCACGTACATCCAAAGAGCCTGCGACTCCAAAGAATGATTGTGTAAAAGTACCTGGAGCAAAAGCCACCAACTCATCGATATCTCCGATAGCAAAACGTTCCATTTGCTCATCACTGATGGTAGAGGCCGAGCGAGGAGTTTCTAAGATAGACTTACCAAAGCCAAATACGGCTTCTACATCTTGTCCTGGCAAACTGCCTAATGAACCCGTTACCTGGATTTTTTCTATATCATTTTCTTTTTTATTTGCTGCATCAGGCTCTTGTGCAAACGCGTGGCCTGCTGCTGTCATTGCTATGCCTAATGCAACGGCTTTAGCCAGTGGTGTACAAATAAATCTATTAACTTTCATTGTTGGTATCCCCAGGTTTTCTCGTAGTCTACGTGTGTCATTTTTATTGGATGAAGTGTGTTCCGCAGATGATTTTGCACGAACAGTGCCAATTACTTGTCCATTTGGTCAACAAATATTTATCGACTTAACCTTATGATTTCAATAGAAAATATAAATTTTTTACCCAACATGAAACGTTGAAATTTGAGGTTTTATTGTGAAAGATAGCGTTGTGGTGCACCACGTAAGTACAATGTTTAGCGTGGTGCACCAAAATGGTTGGTTGCGATTTAGTTAACTTTTGCCTGCAAACTATTCGCTAACGCTTGGTGTTGTTGCATTAATTCAGATTGGATAAATTGCGTGTGTTGTTGGTCTTCTATTAGCCACTTTCCCGCAACCATTAACTTATCAACTTGGTGAGCACCGCAGGTAACTAACGCGGCAATGAGATCACCCACACCTGAAAATCTCAACTCATAGGTGGAGAAGAAGGCAAAATCCGCTTGAAACCCTACTTGTATTTGGCCAATATTTTTCCTGCCCAGCACCGCTGCGGAGCCAGTTGTTGCGTAAGAAAGTACGCGTTGTGCAGTAATTTGCTCAGCGCCATAGCGAAGACGCTGTTGTAGTAATGATTGGCGCGCTTCTTGGATCATGTTAGAACAATCGTTGGAAGCAGAACCGTCTACCGCAAGGCCAATATTGCATCCGGCTCTTTCTAATTCAACTGTAGGACAAATACCCGAGGCAAGGAGCATATTAGAACTGGGGCAATGAGCAATGCCTACTTTTGCTTTTCCTAAGCGCTCGATTTCACTGGAGGTGAAATGAATGCCATGCGCCAACCAGCTACGTTCGTTTAACCAGCCACAAGATTCTAAATAATCTAAGGGGCGCATGCCGTATTCTCTTAAACAAAAGCTATTTTCATCTTCCGTTTCGGCCAAATGCGTGTGCGTTTTCACCTCGTTCTTTTCTGCTAAGCGTGCAGTCGCTTCCATCAATTCTTTGGATACTGAAAAAGGCGAGCAAGGTGCCAGCGCAATTTGGATCATGGCATCGTCTGATGTGTCATGATAGCTGTCTATAAGGCGCTGACTGTCAGCCAATATCACATCTTCTGTCTGAATAACTGAATCAGGTGGCAAGCCTCCTTTACTTTCCCCTAAGCTCATAGAACCTCGCGTTAAAGTGGCTCTGCACCCTAAAGCCTGTATGGCGTTCACTTGAATATCAATGCCATTCTCCAGACCTTTTGGGAACACATAATGATGATCCGCCACAGTAGTAGTGCCTGACAACATTAATTCTAAGCCCGCCAGTTGCGTGGCACTGTGCAACATTTCTGGCGTCAAATTTTTCCAAACCTGATACAAGAATTTTAACCAAGGAAACAAGGGCTGGTTTAATGCGCCAGGAACGCAGCGAGTTAAAGTTTGATAAAAATGATGATGGGTGTTAATCAATCCAGGGGTAATAATATAAGGGCTGCAATCAATGTATTGGTCCACTTTTACTTTTGGTTGTTGACCACTAGGAACCAATTCAATGATTGTAGTGCCTTGGATAACCACACCGTTTTTCGCATCGGCGTTATTTGCAGTAAAAATTGCCGCGGGGTGTTTTAGCCACACAGTTGGGGCTGGGAAACTAGCCATTACTTTATTGTCCTTGTTGTTTTGTGCTTATATTTCTTGATTATTTTTAGCCGGATGGGGTATCGCGATACTCATCAATATTGCGCAAAATCCTGCTACCGTGACGGACGACGAAAATATATTTTTAGCCAATGGTGGTAATTGAGCCAATGCATCAGGAACCATCATTACACCTAAGCCAAGACCCATTGATGTGGCAATGATTAAACTGTTGCGGCGATCGATTGGCTCGCTGGTGAGTATTTTTACACCAGCCACGGCTATAGTGGCAAACATCACTAATGTAGCGCCGCCTAGTACTGATTTAGGCATCAGTTGAATCATTGCACCAACGGCAGGAAACAATCCCAATAGCACTAAAAATCCAGCAATATAAAAGGCCACATGGCGACTGGCAACCCCTGTCAGTTGGATAACCGCATTATTTTGGCCGAATGTTGTGTTAGGAAAATTATTAAATGCGGCGGCTAACATAGAATTTACCCCGTCACCCAAAATGCCGCCTTTTATTCTTTTTAGGTAGAGGGGGCCACTGATAGGTTGGCGGCAAAATAAACTGTTTGCGGTTAAATCCCCTGCGGTTTCTATCGCACTTAAAAAGTACACCAAGGCTATGGGGATAAATACATCCCATTGAAAATCAAATCCGTATTTAAAAGGAATGGGTATGCTCATTAAGGGTAAGTCAACCATCGAGTCGTAGTTGATCAAATCGAACCACCACGCCATACAACTGCCACTCAACATGCCGATAAAAATCGCAGATAGCCTCAACATCGGATATTTTGATGCATTAAATAAAATAACGATGAATAGTACGCTGATACCCAGCAGTAAGTTGGCTGGCGAACCAAAGTCAGCGTATCCATAACCGCCAGCTAAGTCAGTCATGCCGACTTTTATAAGGGTAATGCCTATCGTGGTAATGACGATACCTGTGGTTAGGGGAGTAATTATACTTTTTACTTTGTCGATAAATTGGCTGAGCCCAATTTCTACCAATGCCCCCCAAAAAGAAATACCAAACATGATGGCGAGGATATCGTCATTTGACCCCCCGCGCTGCTTTACCATAAAACCTGCCGCTAATAAGGCGCCAATAAAGGTAAAACTAGTGCCTTGTACCGCAATTAAACCACTGCCAATTGGCCCAATCATTTTGGCTTGAATAAAGGTTGAAACTCCCGATACCATGAGTGCCATGCTGATCAAGTAGGGGATCTCAGCTTGCAGGTCTAAGGCATTGCCTATGATCAAGGTAGGGGTAATGATACCAATAAAACAGGCCATGACATGTTGGATTGCGGCGGTAATACAATGGGATACTTTGGGTTTGTCGTGTAGGCCATATAAGATTTCAGTGTTTGCTGGCATGAGGCACTTCTTTTCATTTCAGCGTCAAGTTCACTCAGTGAGTTCTTGCTGCTACGTTACTATTCATGACTTGTGTAAAGCAATAATTTGACCAGTTAGTCAGGAAGAGATAAAAATGAATAAATTGCTGATCTTTATGATAAAACTATAATAGGCTCGGCATTTATGGTTTGACTAATAAGCGCCAAATGAGTGCAAGGGGAGAAAGTCTAGACCACGTTGATGCGCTCATGATGCATCAGGCGCTGATAAGGTTTCAATCTTAGTTATGAAGGTATCGTTAATTTAATTGATTCAACAAAGGATAGGCTTGATGGCGCGTTTATCATCTAATTTAGTGTCTGCAGAATGGCTTGAAGCGCATTTAGATGGGCGCAATATTATTGTGCTCTTTATAACGATGGCTGATATCGCTACTGGGCAACCAGAAACGTTGCCTGCAGGATTTATTCCTGGCTCAGTTGTGGTTGATTTCGAAAAAGTGCTATGTGATAAAAAATCTCCTTTTGTGCATACCATGCCAAATGAAGCGACATTTCAACGAGAGGTGCGTAAATTAGGTATTGATAAAAATAGTCATATTATTGTTTATGACAGCAAAGGGCTTTTCTGTGCTCCGCGGGTGTGGTGGATGTTTAAAGCAATGGGCCATGACAATATTCAAATTTTAGACGGTGGTTTACCCGGGTGGATTAAGCAAGGCTATGCAGTCAATGAAAAAAGCCTAGCTCCTTTTCATGTGGGTAATTTTGAAGCCTTAGCGAAACCACGGTTTTTTGTGTCGACTCGGGCTATTTTAAAACATCTAAAGGCTATTACCGTATTAGATGCTCGTTCTGAAGGACGATTCAAGGGCAGTGCTCCCGAGCCAAGGGCTGGCTTACGCTCAGGGCATATTCCTTCATCAATTAATTTGCCTTTTACTTTATGCCTAAAAGATGGGCATCTTAAAAATGTTACTGAACTTCACGATCTCTTTGCACAACGAGGAATTAACGAAGATTCCTACATTGTTACCAGCTGTGGATCCGGTGTAACGGCGTGTATCCTTGCTTTGGCGGCATCAGAACTCGGTTACTATAAGTTATCTGTTTATGATGGCTCTTGGAGCGAATGGGGAGCAGACGCAAAATTGCCAGTGGCGCTGGGCTAGTAAGTAAGCTTTGGTAAGGTCACTCAGCAAGTGTAGTCACTATTTTTTTGTAGACTTATCGGTATTTAATTGGACTTAGCCGAAGCTAAGCCCATTAAATCGCTATTACACAGCCCTAGGTATTCGTGCCAATTTTCATCATTCGGGCGTATTAGGGGATAATTCCGATTTAGAAAGATACCCGTCTTGGTTTAAGTCAAGCTCAGCAAACAGGGTCAAAAGCGTATCGTTAACCTTAGCTTCTTCTTGGCTAATTAACCCATCTTTATCGGTATCAAAGCGGTCGAAGTTTATGTTGCTGGCAAATACATTGGCACTGACAAATAAAACTGCGGTAATACAAAGTAGAGTTTTCATTCAATTTCTCCGTTTTCGATAGTGTTAAATACAATGCTACAGATTTTCAAATTCTTCGGCGGAAAGGTAGCCGTCTTTGTCGATGTCTAACTCGATGAACTTGGCACTGACGCTCGCATCTGCCGCGGCTTCTTCGATACTTATTGATCCATCGCTGTTTGCATCAAGTTGAATAAATAAGGCGTCGTTTGCCAAGGCCATATGACTACAGATCATACAAAAACTAAATAAGACTGATTTCTTCATAAGATTTTCTCCATTTCGTTTTCTTTAAGTGACAGCCAAAGTTCTCGTCTTTAGCTGTGGACAAATCGGCTGTATCAAGCCTCGTGCCAAACAAAAATTATTTATATTAATCAGTATTTTAAATGTAGTTTTTAACTTCGCGCGGACGCTGATGAGTTTGGTTTACCATAAAACGTGGTTGATGACAGACAGGTGAGGGGGGTGATGTACTTAAAAGCACTAAGATCAAGCGCTTAAGGTGATTCTTATCAGTGACATGTTAGTAAAATCACCCACTCAACGTCTAAATAGTTGAGCGGTGATCACGCGCCTTAAATTAATCATTAATGGGCTAGGTTACTGATCCACACTGCGCGATATGGACTCAAAACCATCTCCAGATCTTCATGTTGAATGGCTTGCTCAGTGAGTAAGTCGACCCACGTGTCTGTACCAATAAGATTGATGTCACTTAAACGAACTGTTTGCTCTTGGTCAGAAATATTGTAGATACAAAAAATACTTTGGCGTCGATCAAGGCTTTGACGCCAAAACCCGAATAGTTGTTCACCTAGTTGCAAGGTAAATTGCACTGCATTGGGATGAAATGCGGGTTGTCGCTTTCGCACACTAATCAGGTGTGACATGCGTTTAAGTACTTTACTGTGTTGGCTGTAGGGGCTGTCTAGGGCTTCTGTTAGTGCGTCATAATCCCATTTGTGTCGATTAATTGCGCGATTGTGGCTAGTGTTTTTTAATTTTTCATAGTCGTTATTCGTGCCCAAAAGACTATGGATGTATAAACCGGGGATCCCTTCTAAAGCAAACATGATGCTGTGGGCACAAATAAAGCGTTCTAAACCCCACTTATCTTGGCCTTTAGTGGTGCCTTGCAGAGCGTCAAATAAAGCAATGTTGATTTCATAGGCTTTTTGCCCCCCATTTTCGGCCATACGCCACGAAATTCTACCGCCAAAATTTTGCATGGTGGTGACCAAAGAACTCAGCTCATCATCACTTAATAAACCTTCAGCGGGTCTTAAACCAATGCCATCATGTGAAGCTATAAAATTAAAAAAGAAGGTGCCATTTTGCGCGGGCGGCATACTGCCTAGCCAGGCTTTTAAATGCCGACAGTTTCCTGTGACAAGGGTGTTGACCAACAAGGGGGGCAAGGAAAAATTGTAGATCCCATGGGCTTCGTTAGCATTACCAAAGTAGGTTAAGTTTTGTCTGTTTGGGATATTGGTTTCAGTAATGATCACCGCGTCAGACACCGCATGTTCCATCAAAGTGCGCAGTAAGCGCACCACTTCGTGGGTTTCCTCTAAATTAATAGAAGGTGAGCCCAACTTTTTCCATAAAAATGCCACCGCGTCCAAGCGAAAAATACGAATGCCTGCGTCTAGGTATTGGCGAATTATAGATACAAACGCCAGTAATACCTTAGGATTTCGAAAATCAAAATCGACTTGGTCGTGACTGAACGTACACCACACGTATTGCTCACCATTAGCGGTTTCAGTTAAACGCAATAAGTCTGATGTACGGGGGCGAACGACTTGCGATAAGTCATCTAATGGCGAAGCAGTGAAGAAAAAGTCACTGCCAGGTCCTTCACCTTTGATAAAATTATTAAACCATGCACTGCGCGCAGAGCAGTGATTAATTACCACATCGGACATTATTCTGAAATCGCTACAAATGGCTTTGATGTCGTCCCAGTCACCTAACGCTTCGTTCACACTTGAATAGTCGATTACTGAAAACCCGTCATCCGAACTGTAGGGAAAAAACGGTAAAATGTGCACACTGTTGATGGTGTCTGGGCAATACTGCATTAAAAACTGTTTGAGTGTTTTAAGCGGTGCAATCTCCTTTTGCTCAATGCTGTCGCCATAAGTGATTAAAACGATATCGCTTTGGTCCCAATTATTATGGTGGCGCAAAGGCACCATTAACTTGTCGCTGTGGTCAATATTCATGGTGACTAACAGCTGTTGTGCAATATCTTCTATGGTTTCACTCAACTCGATTTCGGCGTAAATCACCTTTAAGTGGTGATTAACCCGCTCTTTAAGTTGTTCAACTATCGTTAACATCGTGCTACACCTCAACTATCTTGAAATTCGTTTAAGTCTAATTCGACCGCTTCTTTTAGCTTCTCAAGTACATCAGGCATCGCACTTACCACCCTATTCCAACTTGGAATAAATGGGGTTTCCATAGGGTTATCTAAAAAGCTCTCACCGGCTTTCATGATGTTTTGCGCAAACAGTTCAACCGCCTTTTCTTCGCTATGAATATCCAGTGCTAAACCGTTCATTAAGGCGTCATTGTGATAGGCCTCTACAAAATCCAGCGCAATCCTGTAATAGGTTGCCTTGAGTGAGCGGAACAGTTCCATACTGAAGGTTTCACCTTGCGTAGCCAATTTACGGAACAACGACTTGGTGATGTCGATTGACATCTTAGAGAGGCCACCTTGGTCATTATGGGCCGATAAATCTTGGTGTTTATGATCATAAGTATGCGCAATATCCGCCTGACATAAACGATTAGACGAATAGTTGCGATGCATTTCAGACAATACACCTATTTCGAGACCCCAATCGCTGGGGATGCGTATGTCATTGAGTACGTCTTTACGAAACGAAAACTCTCCCGCTAATGGATAGCGAAAACTGTCCATATAATCTAAGTAAGCACTCGGGCCCAGTACTTTTTTTAAGGCTTTTATCAAGGGAGTAACCAACAAACGCGATACGCGTCCGTTTATTTTGCCGCCAGCAACTCGCGCATAAAAACCTTTGCAAAACTCATAGTTAAACTGAGGATTAGCCACTGGGTAGATGAGTTTTGCTAGTAATGAGCGGTCATAGGTCAGTATGTCACAGTCATGCAGCGCCACCGACTCTGCTTTATTTGAAGCTAATACATAACCCATGCAATACCAGACGTTACGCCCTTTGCCTAGCTCTTTAGGCGCTAGGCCGAGCTCTCGTAATTTTTCGTCTAAGGCTTTTAAACGGGGTCCATCATTCCACAAAATACGATGATGCTGAGGTAAGCGCGAGAAAAATTTGAGTGCATGTTTGTATTGGGCTAAATCGGCGCGATCCAAACCGATGACAACTTGAGATAAATAAGGCACATCACATAATTCTTCAATGATATGTTTGAGTGCAGGGCCTTCAAGCTCGGAATAGAGTGAGGGCAAAATCAGCCCCATTGGGCGCTTTTTAGAAAATTTAAGTAATTCTTTCTCGACATCTGTGATCGGACGATTTGATAAGTTATGTAATGTGGTCACAATGCCATTTTGATAAAAGTCGGCCATTTTGCCTCCAGTGAGTTAAGTATTATTTAAAAAAATGTGAACAGATTAAAAAAGTAAGGGCTCCAAACATTCAGACCAACCTGCTGGACCCGTAAGGGTGCTAGTAATAACGGTTTTTTGGGTATCGATATAGGGAGGTGGATTACTGGGAGATAAAATCCGAATAGGATAATCAGCGCCCGCTAACATTACAGCGTCGTTTTGCCCGTCGCCTAGTGCAACAGATACCCAGTTTTCTTGTGGTTGTTGCTGTTTAAGTTGTAACATCAACCAATTCATTGCGTGTGCCTTATCACACTCATCTTTAAGATGGATAAAACGCCCACCTTCAACAGGTGTCGCGCCTAAATTTCTAAGTGCAGCTATAAACTGTTGTCTTTGTTCATCATTACCAAGCCATTCAATAGGCTCTCCAAATTCTCGCTGCATTGCCAAGGTGGCGTCTGTTTTTTGCAAACCTGTTGCCTCACAAACTTGCTCGACCGTCATCGTGGCAAAATGTCGAAATAAGCCCTCAAACTTGGGTTTCACCGAATCGAGCAGGTTTAACCAAGTGTCACGGGGAGAAGCAAAGGCAAATCGTAAGTATTGTCCAGATTTTTCTAGCTGAAGTGGTGGATTGGTAAGAAAATTCAAAGGTAAATAAATGGCTGCGCCATTTTCGACTATAAAAGGCCCCGTCAGACCGATTTTATCTCTGAGCACCTCGACCTCAGCACGGGTTTTACTGGTGTTAGGAATGACAGAAATATTCTGGGCTTTGAGTTTCGCTAAGGTGCCAGTCGCTGCGCTGAAACTGTAATCGTCGTGATCGAGTAACGTGCCGTCTAAGTCTGTAAAAATTACAGGGCTTTGGTTATTTAACACGCTGTACTCCTTGTTCGCTTTGAGTAATATGTTTCATAATCTTTCGCTGTGAGTTTAGCTCAAACACTTCGTTACAATGTGAGGGTAGAGTGCTCAAACCGTGCTCTGTGAGGCGTTGATAAAATTGGATAAAGCGTTCAATTTGTTGGGCATTCATTATCTGCGTGTTTGAGGTAGATGCCAACGAGGCGGCAAGTTTCTGTTCTTGCTCTAATCGCCAGTTAAACACATTTGAAAAATCTGGGGCTTTTAGCATTACCCAATAGTGCATCTGTTGATATAAAGGTTCATAACAGCTGGCTAATTGCTGGTTTACGTAAGTGCGCCACGTAGCCTGCGGATCTTCATTTGCTTCCAGCTCGTTCACCGGCGCCTTCAGTTCTTGCGGGCTTTGGGCTGTTACGCCCCAGCACCAACCTTCTAAAATGACAATATCTACAGGCCCCGTTACCCTTGACCATTGGTCTTCTGGGAAAGGGTTGTCATTGGCTTTATTAAACTTAGGCACAGCAAGGGATCCTTCAGTGCAGCTTAACGCGGTTAAAACGCTATGCATCAGTGCCGTATTATGAGTACCAGGTACGCCCCGTGTTTTAAACAAGGGATGGACGCTTGCTGCTAACGTGAGGCGCTGACTTTGATTCAGGTAAAAATCATCAAGTGATAAAATAACCACATTGAGCTGATAGCGTTGTTTTAGGTAAGTGCCTAAAAAATCGCCTAAAGTTGATTTTCCGGAACCTTGGCAGCCGTTGATACCCACATAATAAGTCTTTCTTGCCTCTTTTTGGTGCAAAGCGATGCGGTCAGCCAAAGGTGTGTAGTAGCGCTTTGCGGTAGTAATAAACCCACTGCTTAGCTTGTGTTCATTGATAAATTGCTCGATCATGGGCTTGTCGTTTTCCATTAGTCAGCATAAAGTTTTTATGCAAATTAAGGTGCGTACTCTGCAACCATGATTACAGGTATCAACATACATGCCACAATGTGTACGTAACAAAATTCAGCACGATAATTCACTCAGTACGCAAAAAAATTAGGCTTATTTACTGCAGCAGCTAGTGTCTAATGAGCTGTTTATGTTACAACAGAGTAAGAATCGAATAGTGTGTTTCGATTGTTTAAAGAATCGACTGGACGGAAGTCCTTGTAAACTAACTCCGAGCTTAGTGACCTAAATCAATGACAGGGTGACTAAGCCGCAATTCGTGATTGGATTGCCAGGGTTGTGCGAGAAATCAAGCAGCCTCCCCAAAGCCATTTTGTTCAATGCGCTTTACTTTGGAAAGGTGTTAAATATGTTAGAAGATAAATTTGGCCGGCGCTTTCATTACCTGCGCCTGTCAATCACTGATGTTTGTAATTTCAGTTGCACGTATTGCTTACCTGACGGGTATGCGTGCGACTCTGATCGTGATTTTATGAGTGTGGCTGAAATTAGCACATTGGTAAGCACCTTTGCCAAATTGGGTACCAGTAAAGTGCGTATAACCGGTGGCGAACCCTCCTTACGTAAAGACCTGCCCGAGATAATCAGGCAATGCGCCTCTACTCCCGGAATCGAACATGTTGCCTTAACTAGTAATGGTTACAAGCTTGAAAAGTGTGTAGAAGAGTGGGCTGAGGCTGGCTTAGATTCCATTAATATCAGTATTGATAGCCTTGATCCTAGGTTGTTTGCTGCAATTACTGGTCATGACAGTTTAGATACTATCTTACGGGGCATTGATAAGGCTTTACTTTTAGGGCTCAAGGTGAAGGTGAATGCCGTATTGATGCGTCAATACAATGAAGCAGAATTTGCTAGCTTTTTAAATTGGGTTAAATCAACACCGATCAGTTTACGGCTTATTGAGCTAATGCAAACCGGTGACAATGTGACATTTTTTCAAAAAAATCATGTATCAGCGGAACCTCTTAAAAATCAACTATTGCAAAGCGGTTGGGGACAAGTCATTAGGGACAAAGCTGCTGGGCCTGCCCAAGAGTTTTATCACCCTGATTACGCGGGCAAGATTGGTTTGATAATGCCCTACAGCAAAGACTTTTGTCATTCATGTAATCGTTTACGAATTTCAGCTACCGGAAAATTGCACTTATGTTTGTTTGCTGAGGAAGGTTTGAACATTCGTCGCTATATCACTGCAGGTGACGAACAAGGGCTTCAACAAGAATTGGTGGCTTTGTTAGGCGATAAAGAAGCCAGCCACTGGTTACAAGACGGCCTGACCGGTGCAACCAAACATCTGGCAATGTTGGGCGGTTAAAGTGGCAGCAACAAAAACCAAAACCCTCGCGGTGGTGCTTGCTGGTGGCCAATCAAGCCGAATGGGGCAGAATAAGGCGGCCATGTTTTCAAGCAAATTACAAAATTCATTGCTCGGTCACTGTACTCAATTATTAGCGCAGCTGACTGATGTCGATGTGTTGGTTAGTGGTGAGAATGAAGTCGGGGGCATCGCGGATATTTTACCACAGCGGGGTCCGTTGTCTGGTATCCACGCGGTACTTGCCCATATTGATTTGTTTACCCCGATAACAGGCTTCCTCTTTGTTCCGGTAGACATGCCTAATTTAACGATTACAACCTTAAATAACTTATTGGAATTTGGGCGTACTCATGGGTGTGCGGCTTATCCAAATAATTGTTTTTTACCTTGTTATTTGCCTAATACGCCTCATCTTCGACAGGTAGTAGAGCAGCAAATGATACATACACAAAACTGGTCTATTAAAGCGTTATTACAACAATTAAATGGGCAATCATTCTTCGTCGATAATAGGGCTGAACTCGTTAATGTAAACGAGCCAAAAGCATTTTCCTTGCATTGCCAATAGGCTGAATTGACTCATACTTTTTAAGGTAATTTGATGATGAGTAAACATGATACTCAAGAAAAACAATCATTAAACATTGCAGTGCTTACCGTGTCAGATACTCGAACGCCAGAAAATGACACATCAGGGCAGTTTTTAGTAAGTGCTGCAACAGCGGATGGGCACAATGTTGTTGAACACCTTATCGTCAAAGACGATAAATATCAGTTGAGGGCCGCGGTTTCACGGTGGATAGCCTCTGACGATGTACAAGTGGTGCTATGTACCGGTGGAACGGGCTTTACTGCCAGAGATACTACACCAGAAGCCTTAAGTGTGTTATTTGATAAAGACATCGAGGGCTTTGGTGAATTATTTCGCTATCTGTCGTTTACTGAAATAGGGACCTCTACCGTGCAATCACGAGCATTGGCAGGCATGGCGAATAGTACCGCTATATTTTGTCTACCCGGTTCCACAGGAGCCTGTAAGACAGGTTGGAACGGTATATTGCAGCAACAATTAAGCGCCACCCATAAGCCATGTAACTTTGTTGTGCATTTAAAACAATCTGCTCAGCCAAATTGCGATCCACGAGGTTGATATGACTCAAAAAAACAAGGCGTTCGAGCAAGCACAGTTTTCGCATGTCGATCAACAAGGCAAAGCGGCCATGGTTGATGTAACGGATAAACTCACTACTCAGCGAACCGCTGTCGCTAAGGGCAAAATTACCATGTCAGCCCATGCTTTTGAGATCTTAGTCAACAATCAACACAAAAAAGGGGATGTGTTGGCAGTTGCGAGGATCGCTGGTATTCAAGCAGCGAAAAAGTGCAGTGATTTGATCCCTTTATGTCACCCCCTAATGCTTAGTAAAGTGCAAGTGGATTTTGAGCTGATGGGCAACGAATGTGCAGTAGAAATTGAATCAATGTGCAAGCTTTCAGGACAAACGGGTGTTGAGATGGAAGCCCTGACCGCGGTGTCTGTTGCGGCTTTAACGTTGTTTGATATGTGTAAAGCTGTTGATCCAAGTATGGTTATTTCAGATATCCGGGTCGTTCATAAGCAAGGTGGAAAAAGTGGCACTTGGCAGGCAAATTAAAAAAGAGAAGTCCCTATGTTAAAGGTTGTATTTTTTGGTCAAATACGCGAGCGCTTAGCTACCGACCAGTTGAGCCTTGATATAGCGCAGTTACCGACCCCCTTAACGGTAAAGGCCTTGTGTGAATATCTTGCTTCAAAGGGCGAACAGTGGCGTGAATTGATCACGACGCATAGCTGTTTAATTGCAGTGAATCAAACTATGGCCAATCTCGATACTCCAATTAATGGTCATGATGAAGTGGCTATCTTCCCGCCAGTAACGGGAGGTTAGTGATGAGCGCTAATCTAAATTTACATAATGAAGACCGCATTAGCGTGCAAGAAGGGGACTTCGATGTAGCGCTTGAGTATCAGCGTTTACAGCACTTAAGTGCCAACAACGGTGCCGTGGTTTTTTTTGTGGGCTTGGTCAGAGACTTTAACGCAAACCAGCTACTCAATGGTTTATTTTTAGAGCATTATCCAGCGATGACTCAAATCGCTTTAGCTGACATTGTACGACAAGCCAAAGAAAAGTGGTCATTGGGTAGTGTTACCCTTATCCATCGGGTGGGTAAGTTGGCGGTGAACGAGCAAATTGTCATGGTGGGCGTGACAAGCCAGCACCGCCAAGCCGCATTTCAAAGCGCAGAGTTTATGATGGATTATTTAAAAGTAAACGCGCCTTTTTGGAAAAAAGAATTGAGTGAATCAGGGGATTTTTGGGTTGAAGCAAAACAAACCGACCAACAAGCCGCTAACCGCTGGTCACCTAAAACCTCGTAGGATGCAGTAAAGCGAATCTTGCGTATCGATTATTGAAAATTCTGCGGCGTAATTGCCATCAACGATGTTTACATGACTTGTTTTAGTGGGCAGGGCAAAACCCTTAATATTGAGCTCAAAGCGCTGCTATAGCGCGTCGTGCAACGCGCTAGCAAACTTTTGGCTAGTCTTCACTACAATCTGTTTCGCACTCACCGTACAAGTATAGGCTGTGGTGAGTTAACTTGATATTGTGACGTTTAGCCACTTCATCTTGACGTTTTTCTATGACGTCATCTTCAAACTCAATAACTTTTCCACATTTCAAACACACTAAATGATCATGATGTTTCTTATGACTGATCTCAAAAACAGACTTGCCACCTTCAAAATGATGACGATTTAAAATACCAGCGTCATCAAATTGGTTTAATACGCGGTAAACCGTTGCTAAGCCAATTTCTTCGCCGTGTTCAATAAGTAGTTTATAGACATCTTCGGCACTAATGTGCTGGTTAGCGGGCTCTTGTAAAATCTCGAGTATTTTTAAGCGGGGCAGAGTGATTTTTAAACCCGCTTTTTTCAATTCTTTATTTTGTTCCATTAGCTTACTAATAAATAAGTTGTGGCTCCATTATAAGGTACTCAACACGATTTGAAAGTGCCAAGACCATTATTTAGTGGCTAAGTGTTTAATAAAACCAGGTGAGTAGGTAAATAGTTAAATATGTGTTGAGCTTCACTATTTTTATAGAGTGAGCAAGACTATTCAATTAGTGTTAAGAAAGTATGTAAGATGCTATTTTTTCTGGATAAGTTTAAATTATTGCCGATAAGAATTGAGTAAGGTATCGCTTAGCGAAATGGCTTTTTGATAGGTTTTATTAGATGAATTTGTCAGTGTTACATAAGATTATATTAGGGTTTGCCATTATTTCAGCCATGTTATTGGTCAGTAATGTAGTGTCATATTTGGGTTTAAATGAAATTATTTACTCTGCTCACAATGTGGTTGAAGAAAAAATGACCATTCAGGCCAAAATGTTACAAGTACAATCTGCTCTGTAATCACTGTCAAAAGAGTCAACAACAGGCTTTTTCTTACAAGACTTAGCCACCTAAACTAACAACAAAAAAAATTTTAGTTTGCTAGTACAGCTAACTAAACAACAATTTGATGCTTTGTCAGCAAATATGCCTGCAAATGATACCAGCTAATTACAAGGTAAAATGAGGGCGTATGCCTACTTAGATTTTGCTCAGAACATGTACAGTAGCCGCGGCCAACAGTTGAGTATTGAACAACTGTCGGCAATCAATAAAGCCATCTCACAAGACACACAAAGCCAAGATACATTACGCAATTCAATGACAAATACCTGCAATCCATTGTTGAAATTGCCGAGCAAAGTGCTGTTAGCACAGCAGAAGCAAATCAAGCCATAGGTAAAATGGATAGTTTGTCTGAGGAATTAAAAAACGTGGTAGCAAAGTTTACGCTTTAATACTGCTGAGCAAAGTTGTGTGTGTGAACCACACCGTATCGAACTAAGCAGCACTTTATTAGCAGGATCAAAAAAGGAGCACATGCTCCTTTTTTATTAATCCCAAAGATGTAGTTACAGCTATTTAGCCCAATTCAGCTAAACACATCTCTTCATGAATTTGTTTACACCAAGCTTTAACGCGCTGTTCGGTAAGCTCTGGTTGACGGTCTTCATCAATGCCTAAACCAACAAAATGGTTTTCATCGGCCATGCCTTTTGAGGCTTCAAAATCATAACCTTCAGTAGACCAGTTGCCGATAATGATAGCGCCTTTAGATTCAACGATATCTCTGACCATGCCCATAGCATCAAGAAAATATTCAGCATAGTCTTCCTGATCACCACAGCCGAAAATAGCCACTAACTTGTCATTGAAATCAATTTGTTCGAGTTCAGGGAAAAAGTCGTCCCAATCGCATTGAGCTTCACCGTAATACCAAGTAGGAATACCAAACAATAACAAATCAAATTTAGCAATATCTTCTTTACTGCTTTTGGCTATGTCATGCACATCGATTAGGCTTTTACCCAATTCTTTTTGAATCATTTTAGCAATATGTTCTGTATTGCCTGTGTCGCTGCCGAAAAATAGCCCCACACTTGCCATTATATACCTTACCTCTATTGTCTAATTTTGTTGATTTGAATTTACGGCTTGTTCTTAATGTTCAATGACATATTGCATAATGCCTTTGAATACAAAACCAGCGGCGCCCAGAAAAAGGACGAAATAAACAACTACCTTGCCTATTGTGGGCACATCATTTTTTTTCAACAGATCGTGAACAACATAGCCCATCAATAAAAACAAACCAAGGAGTGTAAGATTTAATCCAATCGCTTCAATTTGTTCATAATATTTGTTTAGCATCTGTTGCTTGTACTACCTCATTTAAAATCGGTCGCATACTAGCATAAGCTTAATCGCTTTAAAATTAGTCCGAGGTATTAAAGTCAAATTAACCAAGGTTACACTTACTATGCGGAGTTATGTGTTTAGATTGATAATCTTCCCCAAAAAACAGATTTTTAACCGGAGATATCAGCTCAGTGGTACGCATAAACATACTGAAAAGACCATATGATCACAAAGCGCTTGTTGGTGTCTGTCGCAATCAGTCAGAACGTTTTTTTTGCCTACAATTCAAAGCCTAATCAAGCGACTGAAAAGGTGAGTGCCAAATTCAAGCATTTAGGCCCGATGTCGATGATGCGGTTTTAGTAAAAAAAAGTTCAATGGTTTTAAGACAAATAGCGGGTTTCTCCGCATGCAACCAATGTCCCGTACCTCCTATTAATTTGGATTGGCTGTTTGGAAACAGTGAGACGATTTTATCTCGATGCGCTGGTAAGAGATAATCGGACAATTCACCTTTTATAAACAGAGTAGGGCCGTTATAAACAGTGTCAGCCTTAATTTCTGCCAGGATATCTAAGTAGTCTCTTTTCAGTAATGCTAAATTAAAATACCAATGCCAACCATCTTCATCTTGATAAAGACTTTTTAATAAAAACTGTCTGGTTGATAGTTCATGGACATGTTGCTTTAAAAAATCATCTGCCATGTTGCGATTAGTCATTGTGGCAAGAGGGATACTATCAAGCCCTAAAAATACAGAATCATGGCTGCGTGAATAGGCCACCGGTGCAATATCTATAATCACTAAACGCTGCACCAGTTCGGGCCTCTTAAGAGCAATGTTCATGGAAACTTTGCCACCTAAAGAATGCCCAATAATATTCACTTTTTGAATAGTTAACTCAGCTAACAATTCAATAATAAGGGTGGCATACAAATCAAAACTAAATTTGTTGGTTCTGGTTGATTTACCATGATCGGGTAAATCAACACTTAAGATATTATAATTTTCATTTAATCCACGTCTTAAAGCAGATAAATTATCTAAACTGCCAAACAATCCGTGAATCAGTAGAACCCAAGGACGTTCTTTTTCACAAAGATACGTTTGATAATGAATTTTCGACAAAACAATAATAACCTTAGCTAACAAATACTGAAAAAATCACATAATCAGAGTAAAAAATTAAATCAAAAAGTCTTCTAATTTTTTACCGCTGGCAATGGCTTTCGCGTACACCTTCGGCATTCTTCCAATACCGGTCCATTGGTGAATTTCACCATTATCATCACTGATTTGATACTTTACTGGGCGTTTCTTTTGCGGCTTAGGCGCTGGCTTTTGACTTACTTGATGTAAATCAGCTACATCAAGACCTGCATCCTGCATTTGTTGAAGAATATCAGCTAATTTTTCTTTTTTTGCTGCTTCTTGTTGCTGTAATTGTGCTTCTTTTCGTTTTCTTGCGTCAATAATCGTATTGAGCTTAGTGGCAACTGATTCAAGCTCTTCGATACTTAAATCTTTTACTGCTCCTTGTAATTTTCTTCCATGAGTTAATATTGATAAAAAATTTAACATACAACCTCTATAAGTTAGAAATTAGAGGCTACAAAAATATAGTTAAATAATATAAACCGCAATAAAAAAGCGAGAATACTCTCGCTTTTTTCATCTTTAATTCCGGGTAATTACATATTAGGGTAATTCGGTCCTCCTGCTCCCTCTGGTACCACCCAATTAATATTTTGATTCGGATCTTTAATATCACACGTTTTGCAATGAACGCAGTTTTGCGCATTTATTTGTAAAGCCTTTTCGCCGTGTGGGTTTTCAATAATTTCATAAACGCCAGCTGGGCAATAACGCTGAGCTGGCTCATCATATTTCGGTAAATTAATTAAAATAGGGATGGTTTTGTCTAGTAATTTTAAATGACAAGGTTGTTCTTCTTCGTGATTAGTATTGGATAAAAATACTGAAGAGAGCTTATCAAAACTGAGTACACCATCTGGTTTTGGATATCGGGGTTTAACACAATCTTCGGCAAATTTTAACTGATTGTGGTCATGATGATTATCTTTGAGTGTGATAAACATATTTCCACCAAACAGATTTTGTTCAATAGTATTGAATGCGCCACCCCAAAATGTGCCTAATTTATGGATCGCTGGGCCAAAGTTTCGAGAATTAAATAATTCTTTATACAGCCAAGACGCCTTGAATTTGTCCGTGTAAGCGTTTAGATCTTTCCCGCCTTGCTCGTTCTCATCTTGCAAGGTCTCAAATAGCGTTTCAGCCGCTAATAAACCTGATTTCATGGCGGTGTGATTGCCTTTAATTTTAGCAAAATTTAAGGTGCCAGCGTCACAACCCACTAATAAACCACCGGCAAAGGTCATTTTAGGTAAGGAATTAAAACCACCTTTTGCAATAGCGCGAGCGCCATAGGATACGCGTTTACCACCTTCTAGATACTGCTTAAAAATAGGGTGGTGTTTGAGACGCTGAAACTCATCAAATGGACTTAAATTTGGGTTGCTGTAATTTAAATCCATGATCAATCCAACCAAAACCTGATTATTCTCGGCATGATATAAGTAGGCCCCGCCGGTCGCATCTGAAAGCGGCCAACCGGCGCTGTGCACCACTAAGCCTTCTTGATGTTTGCCAGGATCGATATCCCAAATTTCTTTAAAGCCAATACCGTAGTGCTGGGGTGACACATCTTTATCTAGATCAAATCGTTTAATCAGTTGTTTGCCTAAATGTCCGCGACAACCTTCAGCAAATACGGTGTATTTTGCACGCAGTTCCATGCCCGGCATGAAGGAGTCTTTAGGTTGACCTTCAGCGTCAAGGCCCATGTCGCCTGTAATTACTCCGCCCACACTGCCATCTTCATTGTACAGCACCTCAGCGGCAGCAAAGCCAGGAAATATTTCAACGCCAAGTTCTTCTGCTTGGCTTGCTAACCAACGACAAACATTACCCATACTGACAATATAATTTCCTTCATTATGCATGGTTTTTGGTACAGCAATATTGGGTATTTTTGTCGCCTTAGTATCATCTTTGAGCAGATAAATATGATCTTCTGTGACTTTGGTGTGAAGCGGTGCGCCACGCTCTTGCCAATCTGGAAAAAGTTCAGCCAAGGCTTTTGTTTCAAAAACGGCACCAGATAATATATGGGCACCTACTTCAGAACCTTTTTCGACCACACAAACCATCAGCTCTTTGTCAGCTTTTTTAGCTAATTGCATTAAATGACATGCTGTAGATAGACCGGCTGGACCCGCACCGACTATTACTACGTCAAACTCCATCGATTCTCGTTCCACCATGTGTTCCTCTTTTATATTTATCTATTCATCAAAAAAATACTGAACTTAGCCTTAAAATCTAAGCACATAGACTGATTTTGGCGTAGTTTTGAACTAATTTCACGATATGTTCGTTAAGGCTTATTATGTTTTTGTAAATCACTACTGTTGTTAACTTCTAATGATTGAAAATAAAAAAGCATTTAAAAACAGTTGTTTAATAATAATTTGTTAATGATATGTTGACTTGAAGACGTCAATTTCTCAATCATTAACATCCCTATCATACTCGACATTAAGATTTGTCAAAACGAAGTTACAGTTAAAAATGGTAACAACGATGGTAAGTTGACGTTTACGTTAACATTACGTAAATTGACGCCAACTTATCTAAGCATTAATAATGCTTATTAATACAATCGATACCCATAGACAGAGGTAATAATGAAAATTCTAGTGCCAATCAAGCGTGCTATTGATTACAACGTGAAAGTTAGGGTGAAACCCGACAACTCAGCTGTCGATTTGACCAACGCCAAAATGTCACTCAATCCATTTTGTGAAATAGCAGTTGAAGAAGCCGTGCGCCTTAAAGAAAAAGGCATCGCCACAGAAATCGTTGTTGTATCGATTGGTGATAAAGCGTGCCAAGAGCAAATCAGAACGGCGCTGGCCCTTGGCGCTGACCGTGGCATTCAAATCGATACCAGTGAATCACTTGATTCATTACAAATTGCCAAGTTACTGCAAAAAGTTGTTGAGCAAGAAAGTCCCGAACTGGTGATTTTAGGTAAACAGTCGATTGACTCAGACAACAACCAAACAGGTCAGATGCTTGCTGCATTGACGGGCATGCCACAAGGCACTTTTGCCTCTGAAGTAAAAATGGAAGAAGGAAAGGTCTTAGTTACTCGTGAGATCGATGGTGGTTTACAAACCGTTGCGCTGAGCTTGCCTGCTGTGGTGACAACCGATTTACGTCTGAATGAGCCTCGCTACGCCTCGTTACCCAATATCATGAAAGCGAAAAGAAAGCCCCTTGAGGTCAAACTCGCCAGTGATTTTGGCGTGTCATTAGTATCAAACGTGAAAGTGTTAAAAGTCGAAGCCCCTGCGCAACGTAAAGGCGGTATCAAAGTCGCTGATGTAGCAGAATTAGTGGATAAATTGAAAAACGAAGCGAAGGTGATCTAATGGCTATTTTAGTTTACGTAGAACATGACAACCAAGAGCTGAAATCAGACTCTCTTAAATTAATCAACGCGGCCTGCCAGATTGACAATGATGTTCATGCCTTAGTGGCAGGCAGCCATTGCCAAAGCGTTGCTGAACAAGCTTCCAATGTGGTTGGTGTGACTAAAGTATTGTGTGCAGACAGTGCAGAGTACCAACATCAACTGGCCGAAAATATCGCAGAATTAGTGGCCGAACTAGGCAAAGACTACTCACATATCGTGGCACCAGCGACCACCACAGGTAAAAACTTTCTACCTCGAGTTGCCGCGTTATTAGATGTTGCTCAGTTATCCGATGTCATTAAAGTGATTAGCAGCGATACATTCTTACGTCCTATTTACGCAGGAAATGCACTCGCGACCGTACAATCGTCTGATACCATTAAAGTATTAACCGTGCGTACTGCGGCGTTTGATGCCTCAGCAACCGGAAATTCAGCGCCCATCGAAACCTGCTCAGTGGTAAAAGAAGCGACCAAGTCCAGCTTTGTCAACGCTGAATTAACCAAGTCTGAGCGTCCTGAACTAACCGCTGCAAGTGTTATTATTTCCGGTGGTCGTGGTATGCAAAATGGAGAAAACTTCAAATTGCTAGAAGGGATTGCAGACAAACTTGGCGCGGCCATGGGAGCATCACGTGCAGCCGTCGACGCTGGTTTTGTACCCAATGACATGCAAGTAGGGCAAACGGGTAAAATCGTCGCCCCTCAACTTTATATTGCAGTGGGTATCTCCGGAGCCATTCAACATTTAGCCGGAATGAAAGACTCTAAAGTAATTGTCGCTATCAACAAAGATGAAGAGGCGCCTATTTTTCAAGTTGCAGATTATGGTTTAGTAGGCGACTTGTTCACCGTGCTACCAGAGCTTGAAGCTGCTCTTTAACGATAAAATACTTGCGTAAACATTGAAGGCCACAAAAGATTCTTTTGTGGCTTTTTGTTATGTGTTATTTATCATATAATTAAAATCAAGTCTGCGATTAATTGACTGAAAACAACTAAACGCTTGCTGTCTGCGTTAGACAGTAATTGCCTCCTTTATTTTTCTTATTGAGTTTATTATGAACAAAGCCCCCATTCCTTGTTTGAACCTCGGTGTATGTGACTATCCAGAGCATGTTGGCTCAGATCAATGGCAATTGCATGCTCAACAACAACAGGCATTAGGCCTCAATTTTATTAGGATTGGCGAGTTTAGTTGGCAAAAAATTGAGCCTCATGCTGGGCAGTTTGATTGGCAATGGTTAGACGATGCCATTGACATTTACCAACAACACGGACTCAATGTTGTCTTAGGTACGCCTACAGCTACACCACCAGCATGGTTGATTGAAGCTCACCCAGAAATATTGGCTGTTGATGAAAACAACCAAGTGAAAAAATTTGGTTCACGCCGTCACTACGACCACGGCAGTGTCATATATCGCCAAGAGTGCCAACGTATAGTTCGCGCAATGGCCGAACGTTATGGTAACCATCCTGCTGTTGTAGGCTGGCAAACTGACAACGAACTTGGCCATGAAGGAACAGCGCAATCATATTCAGCCTCTAGTGTGGCGGGTTTTCAGCAATGGCTTAAAGCGCGCTATACAAATTTAGAGGCCCTTAATGAGGCTTGGGGTACTGTATTTTGGAGTCAAACTTATTCAAGTTGGACACAAATCAGCTCACCCAATCTGAGTGCTGTACGTCAAGCGAATCCCTCACAAGTGCTTGACTTCAAACGATACTGTTCAGATATGATCATTGCGTTTCAGCAGTTACAAATTGATATACTGCGAGACCTATCGCCGGGGCGGTTTATTACCCATAATTTTGTGATTTTTGCCAGTGAATTTGACTTATATAAGGCCTCAAAAAATTTAGATTTTGTCGCGTGGGACAGTTACCCGATCGGCATGTTGGAATACTTTGCAACATGGGAATCTGAAGAGGTTAAGACTCGCTACGCTCGTACAGGTCATCCTGATTTAGTCAGTTTAAATCACGATATTTACCGAGGTTTAAAAAATGGCACTGACTTTTGGGTGATGGAGCAACAATGTGGTCATGCAAATTGGGCGCAATATAATCCTCTTCCAGCACAAGGTGCTGTGCAATTATGGACAGCGCAAGCGTGGGCTCATGGGGCGCAAAGTGTGATCTATTTCCGTTGGCGTGCATCCCACATGGCTCAAGAAATTATGCATTCTGGCTTACTTCAACAAGATGGTCGTGCTGATCGTGGTTACCAGGAAGTCGCAAATGTTGAGCCAACACAGTATCCCTTAAGCCCAGTGAAAGCGAAAATCGCGTTTTTACATGATTTTGAAAGTATGTGGATTTACGATCAGCAGCCACATAACGCGAACTTAAGTTACTGGGCACAATTTTATCAATTTTATTCAGTCGCCAGGAGTTTAGGATTGGATGTGGATATTATCAGTCCACTTGATTTAGAGAATAATGCGTACAGCCTAGTTATTGCTCCAGCATTAACCTTGGTTACTGACGAGGTTGCACGTTTATTAGTTGAGACGGCAAAAGACACTAAGATACTGTTTGGTCCTCGTACAGCTTTTCGCACTGAATCGGGTTTAGTACCGCAAAACGGTCAGTTCTCGGCGATTGCTGATTTAGTAGGGATAAAGCTGGCAAACTTTGATTCCTTACGTCCCACTTTAAGTCAAAGTTTAGAAGCAAGTGATGCTGATTTTAACGTAAGTTTTACCGCAACTTTGTGGTGCGAATCTTATGAAGTTGGCAAGGCTAAAGCACTTTTCAAATACAGTGATGGACCAATGGCTGGCTTAGCCGCTGTGACGATATTAGACAATGTCACGGTGATTGGTGCTTTGTCTGAAAACTTAATTAAGACTGTAATAAGACAACAGTGTGCAGAACTTGCCATTGGCACAACAGAATTGGCCGATGGTATACGCTTGAGTCGGCGTGGTGAAAAAACCTTATTACAAAATTTTAATCAAAATGAAGTGAGTTTTGAAGGCCAGCAAGTTCCGGCGGTGAGTAGCGTGTTTAGATAAGTCAGGGCTTAAAAAAAATCCTAGCACTCGCTATTGAGTGCTAGGTCTTTCAGAGTTTAAACAGCAACCACTGAGTTTTCTTCCAAAGAAACGGGTGAGGGGAGATATTCATCCGCACTCCAATCGTTTTCCCATTCTTGATCGTTGAGCAAATATCTAAACTGATATTTTGCATCTTTTTCTAATTCGACTGTTGCGGTAAAACTACCGTCTTTTAATTTTTTCATAGGCACTGCAGCAGTGTCCCAATTATTAAAATCACCGACTAAACGCACTGATTCTGCTTCACGAGCTTCGTCTTTGCTAATTTTGAAAGTCACTTTACATACTGCTTTTGATTTTAAGTACTGCTTTTTAAAGGCCATATTAGCTCTCCGATTGGTAATAAAATTACAATAATTGGTTAAATATACATCAAAAATGATTTTTTGACTAGCTATCTGTAATAAACTTTCACATTCAGCCAGCTAGGCTTTCCCTAAAATAGGTCGAAAACAAAAGGTATGGTCTGTTTTGGTGCAAACCTTCCTATCTCGTGTTGCCTGTATCTTCAAGCTCTTAAGTAATTAATATTTATCAAAAAAATCTTGAAATTTAGCGTTTAGAACAGCCCTTCGTGACCACTTTTTGATGAATTTAAAAAAACGAAAAGTGGACTACGGATTACAAAAAGCAATTTTTATGCATGTTTGCCAAAATTGGCTGAGCAAGCCTATGCGCTATGCTGAGATTAAATTAGTGAGTAAATATGAAGAAAGGGTGAAATTAACGTTTAAATTTTTTGGCGTACTGACTCGGAGAGAGTCCGGTATGTTTCTTAAATAAGCGAGTAAATGAGCTAAGGTCGTCATAACCCACATGGCTGACGATGCGCTGCGCACTATCATGGGACTTTTCAAGTAACTTTTTAGCTGCCTCTACCCTCAAGCCTTGCAGATATTCAAGTGGATTTTGCTCGGTAGCTTGTTTAAATCGCCGATTGAGTGTGCGACTTGTTAAGTTGACCAAATCGGCCAAATCACTAATTTGCACTGATTGGCTGAAGTGCGCTTCTAACCATTCTTGCACTTGTAATACTTCGGGATCTTGATGGTATTTTTTAGCACGTATAGACGCATATGCGGCTTGTTGACCGCGAGATAAATCAATGACATGGGCCTTAGCTGTCGTGGTCGCAACGTCATGACCACAATAACGCTCAATTAATAACAGAGCCAAGTCAAACCACGCCATACCGCCACCAGAGCAATAAATATTGTCTGAGGTTGTGATCAGTTTTTCTGCCGCTAAGTGGACTTTGGGATAGCGACTTCTAAATAATTGAGCATAGCCCCAATGGGTAGTAGCTTCACGTCCATCAAGTAAGCCTGCTTCTGCTAACAAAAAGGCGCCACTGCAATTGCTCGCAATATCTGCCCCTAGTTCATAATGTCGCTTTATGTGCGGTAGTAAATTTCGATTCTCTTGCAGCACACTTAACAACGACCCACCAATAGTGGGGATCAATAACAAGTCGGTTTTTTTAAGTTCTTCGATAGCGATATGACTGTTGATTTCAAGTTGATTAATACAGCGCACCACTTGTTTGCCGAGGGTGGCTATTTGTACTTCAAAAAATGGGGTAGGCGGAAGCCCTTGCATTCTTTGCCAAGTGACACCAGCTAAGGCAAACAAGTCTAATGCACCGGTAATGGCACTCGCATAGGCTTGATTAAACCCCAAAATTGTTACTTTAAACAAAATTTCATCCCCGTTATAAACAAAATTTTTAGCCGCCAATAACAGCCCGTTATGTGTGGCTAAAATGACCATTAATATGTCATAAATGACAATTATTGTCTCTATTAAATTTTGTCAAGCTAAGCCATGTTTATTCAATCGAAGATGTGACGGCTAACCAATATGAATACTGAGCTAATTAAAGAAAAAGAACTGCATTTCCAACTCTACGAATTATTAGACACTGAAAATCTTTGTCAGCGAGAACGCTTCAGGGAACATAACAAAGAAACCTTTGATGCTGTGCTAGACACTGCCAATAAAATCGCCACTGAAAAGTTTGCCCCGCATAATGCTAAAGCTGATGCTAACGAACCTACTTTTGATGGTACAAAAGTCACTATGATCGAAGAGGTCCAAGCGGCGTTTGACGCTTATGCTCAAGCAGGCTTAATGGCTGCACGCTATGATTTTGACGAAGGCGGTATGCAGCTTCCTGAAACCATTATGACCGCTTGTGCGGGCTATTTTTCAGCAGCAAACCCTTCTTCTACTAGCTACCCGTTTTTAACTATTGCAGCAGCAAACGTGATTCGAAACTTTGCCTCAGAAGACATTAAAACTCGTTTTATGCCGCGTATGTTAAGCGGTGAATTTACCGGCACGATGGCATTAACGGAGCCGCATGCTGGTTCATCATTAGCTGACATTCATACCACCGCTTACAAAACAGATAACGGCCAGTATCGCATCAAAGGCAATAAAATGTACATTTCAGCTGGCGACCATGAATTATCAAAAAATATTGTGCATTTAGTGCTTGCAAAAATACAAGGTGCACCGGCTGGGGTGAAGGGTATCTCGTTGTTTGTGGTGCCCAAATACCGCTTAAATGAGCAGGGCGAAGTGGACCATAGCAATGACGTAGCGCTGGCGGGATTAATCCACAAGTTGGGTTACCGAGGTACCACCTCTACGGTATTGAGTTTTGGTGAAAAAGACGACTGCCATGGATACTTGGTAGGCGAAGAGCACCAAGGCTTGCGATACATGTTTTTAATGATGAATGAAGCCCGTCTTGGGGTGGGATTTGGTGCAGCTATGATTGGCTATCGCGGCTATCAATATTCCTTGGCCTATGCCAAAGAGCGCACGCAAGGACGCGTCGCACCCAATAATAAACCCAGTGATAAACCAGCGACAATAATTCAACATGGTGATGTGAAGCGCATGTTACTTGCGCAAAAATCCTATGTAGAAGGTGGTATGGCACTGTGTTTTTATGCGGCTCGCTTGGTTGACGATATTCACACCCACGAAGATGAAATTGTTCGCGCAGACGCGGCTGAGTTATTGGATTTACTAACGCCAGTTGTTAAAGCATGGCCATCAGAATATGGTCCCAAGGCTAACGACTTAGCGATTCAAGTACTAGGCGGCGCAGGTTATACACGCGAGTATCCCGTTGAACAGTGTTGGCGTGACAACCGCTTAAACCCTATTCATGAGGGCACCAACGGTATACAAGCTTTGGATCTGCTAACTCGAAAATTATGGCAAGCCAATGGAGCGGGTTTAAAACAATTACAAACTATTATGCAAAGTGACTTTAGTCACATGAAGGGTGATGATTGTCAGAAATTGATCGCACAGTTAAATCCCTATTTACAACAAATGAGCGAATTAATACCCAGTTTAGCGCAAGGACTTGCCTCAGATAAACAAGCTGTATTACTGGCGAATGCGAGTTGTTTTTTAACAGTGTTTGGGCAAATAGTGGTGAGTTGGATGTGGATCCGTCAAGCCAATGTGGCTGAAAAAGCCTTAGCTTCAGACAATCAGAACGAAGAAGACAACGCTTTTTATCTCGGGAAATTACAAGCAGCAAAATATTTTATTCATTGGGAATTACCCACTATCGCTCGCGATCTTCGCTTGTTAAGTGAATTAGACGATAGCTGTTCAGCCATGCAAGAAGCGTGGTTTTAATCTCCGACAACAGCGAACAGGATGCAAAATGAAAAATAAACAATTTTTACTTAAATCTCGCCCAATCGGCGCGCCAAATCGTGATAATTGGGATTTTGTTGAGACAGAGATTCCTGAACTCAAAGATGAGCAGGTCCTGATCAAGATTATCTATGTGTCACTTGACCCCGCGATGCGCGGATGGATGAATGAAGGTAAATCATACATTGAACCGGTACAAATTGGTGCGGTTATGCGTGCGAGTACGGTAGGGCAAGTTGTTGCGTCAAAAGATAGTAAGTTCGCGATTGGAGATTATGTTTACGGCCATTGCGGTGTTCAGCAATATGCAGCCGTTAGTACGGCGGGTTTGCATAAAATTGACCCCACTATTGCGCCCTTAGAACGCTACTTGGGTGTGTTGGGTATGCCAGGTATGACAGCCTATTTTGGTTTACATGAAACCGGTTTACCCAAGGCAGGTGAAACGGTAGTAGTGTCAGGTGCAGCAGGTGCTGTAGGCACCGTAGTGGGCCAAATTGCCAAGATAAAGGGGTGTAAGGTTGTGGGTATCGCGGGCGGTGCTGATAAATGCCGATACGTAGTTGATGAGCTGGGTTTTGATGGCGCGATTGATTATAAAAATGAGAACGTTAAAAACGCATTGAAGCGTCTTTGTCCAAAGGGCGTTGACGTATTTTTTGATAACGTCGGTGGCGACATTCTTGATGATGTGCTGACGCAAATTCGCATGAAAGCGCGGATCGTTATCTGCGGTGCTATTAGTCAATACAACAATACAACGCCAGTAAAAGGGCCGTCAAACTACCTTAGTTTGTTAGTCAACCGTGCGCGTATGGAAGGCATTGTTGTCTTTGATAACATCGCCAATTACGCGGCAGCGGCGACTGAAATGGCTGGTTGGATAGCGCAAGGTAAATTAAAAGCAAAAGAGCATGTAGTGACAGGTATCGAACACTTTCCTGAAACCTTACTGATGCTATTTAAAGGCGAAAATACAGGTAAATTAGTGCTTAAGGTAGAGGCAGAATGACAGCAATAAAAAATGTAGAGAACAAACATATTTTGATCACCGGTGGAGCGTCGGGAATTGGCGCTGCGACGGCAATTTTAGTGGCAAGTCGTGGCGCTAAGGTAGTGGTGAGTGATCGCAATACACAGCAAGGTGAAGCCGTAGTTAAACAAATTTGTGATGCGGGAGGCACCGCCACTTTCATTGCTGCTGACGTGAGCGACGTGGATTCTGTCGCCGCTTTATTTAGCCACGCTAAGGCAATTTATGGACCCGTAAACGTTGCGATTAATAACGCGGGTATCGATCACACACCCACACCCATGCACTTGGTTGACGATGCCGTTTTTCATAAAAATGTCGCGGTTAATCTTGCTGGCGTGTGGTACTGCATGAAGCAAGAGATAATTCAGATGCTTGAAAACGGTGGCGGCCACGTGATTAATATCGCGTCTGTGGCGGGTTTGCATTCTGCACCCACTATTGCCGCTTATTCTGCCACTAAACACGCGGTGATGGGCCTGACTAAATCAGCAGCGGTTGAATACGCCAAAGCCAATATCCGCGTTAACGCAGTATGCCCAAGCTTTATTCGTACCCCGATGGTGGAGAACGTTTTATCCCATGTCGATGAGCGCGTGCGCAATGCCATGATAAAAGCCAATCCCATGAAACGCTTAGGCGAAGTGCATGAGATTGCTGCCGCACTTGCGTGGCTGTGCAGTGATGAATCAAGTTTCATGACTGGTCAATCTGTGGTGCTTGATGGTGGCATGTTAGCCTAATAACCAGCATTAACGTGGTAACAAATAACGAGGAAAAATAATGAAAAAAGATTTATTTGATTTAACAGGAAGAGTCGCCTTAGTGACTGGTGCAAGCCGCGGAATTGGCGAGTCAATCGCGCATTTATTGGCTGCTTATGGGGCCAGAGTTATTGTATCGAGTCGCAAAATTGATGGATGTGAAGAGGTGGCGGCAAAGATTAGAGCACAAGGTGGTGACGCTGTTGCGATGGCCTGCCATGTGGGAGAAATGGCGCAGATTGATGCCATTTTTGACAACATTAAGCAGCAATATGGTCGATTAGATATCTTAATCAACAATGCTGCTGCTAATCCGTTTTTTGGTCACATACTTGATACTGACTTAGCGGCGTATAACAAAACCGTTGATGTTAATATTCGTGGTTATTTCTTCATGTCGATTGCAGCCGGGAAGATGATGAAAGAGCAGGGCGGTGGCGTGATTTTAAATACCGCGTCAGTAAATGGTATTTCTCCAGGTCCGATGCAAGGTATTTATTCAGTTACTAAAGCGGCGGTGATCAGCATGACTAAGGCCTTTGCGAAAGAATGTGGCCCCTTAAATATTCGCGTTAATGCCTTATTGCCAGGCTTAACTGAAACGAAGTTCGCTTCGGCGCTCACGTCTAACGAAAAGATCCTCAAAACAGCCTTATTGCAAATACCATTAGGACGCACTGCTCAACCTGACGAAATGGCCGCAGCGGTGCTTTACTTGGTTTCAGATGCGTCAAGTTATACCACTGGTACTACGGTAACGGTTGACGGTGGATTCTTGAGTTAAACTATTTAGTTCTAAAAAGTCGAACAAAAAAGTGCATTTTATGCGCTTTTTTTTCGACTAATTGTAGTTAAAACTGGGCTCCATCAACACGAGGAGCACGTTATGAAAAATGTTTTAGTTATCAATAGCAGTTTGAGTCACGACAAAGGTAATTCTAATATCTTAAGTCAAAAATTGCTTGCGCGTTTACAGGCAAGCACAGCAGTGAATGTCGTAGAGCGAAATTTAGCTGAAATGGAATTGCCACATTTAACCATGAATGAAATGCTGGCATGGGGCAGCGAAGTCAGCAGTCGCAGCGAAGAGCAAGTCGCACTTAATTCACTATCTGAACTATTTATTGCTGATTTGCAACAGGCTGATACCGTGGTTATTGGCATGCCAATGTACAACTTTGGCGTACCCAGTACCTTTAAAGCATGGATTGATCGTGTGGCCCGCGCTGGGATCACCTTCAATTATACTGAAACGGGTCCGCAAGGTTTACTGAGCAATAAAAAAGTGTATGTGCTAGCGGCTCGAGGCGGTATGTATGCAGGCACACCTAAAGATACCCAAACTGAATACTTAAAAGACGTATTGGGTTTCTTAGGTTTAACGGATATTGACTTTGTTTATGCAGAAGGACTCGCAATGGGGCCCGATGCAGCAGCTACTGCGTGGTCGAATGCTGAGAAATCTATCTCATCACTAATAGCGTAAGTGCAGTGTGTCCCGTCCTAAAATAAGTTGACGGTTTTAAGCCAGCATTTTTTGCTGGCTTTTCATTATATGCACTTTGTTAGGT
>NZ_JBGQOM010000007.1:0-282225 GCF_052119645.1 Flavobacterium sp. W21_SRS_FM6 | reverse complement strand
CTACTCTTCGATTTAATCCCAGAGTTAACACGTCCATGATGATCTGCACCCGGATTCGACGTCCTGTCGAATCGTTCCACCGGGCGGAGCTTCGCTCCTAAAGAGACCGGTTTCACCCACCTCTCCAAATTTTTACTCTACTCTTCGATTTAATCCCAGAGTTAACACGTCCATGATGATCTGCACCCGGATTCGACGTCCTGTCGAATCGTTCAACCGGGCGGAGCTTCGCTCCTAGAGAGACCGGTTTCAGCCACCTCTCCAAATTTTTGCTTTGCTCTTCGATTTATTCTCAGAATAAAAAGTTCGTGGCTAAAGCCACTCCTACCAGGGGCTGTTTTCAACAAGCCCTACAAAAGAGGCGCGTATGTTAGGGAAATACCTTGTTCTGTGCAAGTAATAACTGCTGTTAGGCCGCGAGTCGGTGAACTATTGTGCAATTTAATCTGACAATCTCAAGTAAACGCGTAATCGAGGTAGTTATTCAATACATCAGTTAATGGTCTGAATCGGTAGTTCTATCTTACCGTTAATTACCATAATGCAATCCATCCCGGCATTTTGGGCGGCTTGACGCCCTATTTCGGTATCTTCAAACACCACGCAGTCTTTGGGCTCGATGCCCATGTTAAGTGCTACGGTTAAAAAGGTTTCGCCGTGCGGTTTGCCGTTTAACACATCGGTGGCAGTAACAACGGTTTCGAGTCGCTCTAACAAACCTGTGGCGGTTAGCATGGAAATGGCGTTACCGCGCTCCGAGCCGGTACCAACGCCCATTTTGAGCACACCTTGATAGCGCTTCATCACAGCAAAGGTGTCTTCTATTACCGTGGGCTTATCGTCAAGTTCAAGAAAAGCTTGCCGTTTGGTTTCGGTAACCTCATCTAAATCGTGATCAAGGCCATGTTTTTCATTCAACAGTTTAACGATTTCGCGGGTGGGTACTCCGCCGAGGTTATGAATATAGTCTCCGTCGTAGGGATAATCATATTTTTCGCAAGTTAGCTGCCACGCTTTGCCATGGGCGCCCATCGAGTCTATTAAGGTGCCATCCATGTCAAACACGATCCCCTTGTAGCGGCTTAAATCTGGCATGTAGTACTCCTTTTTAGTTAGTTGATTAATCGTTATGAGGACTAAAAATAAAAAAGCCAGCATAGCTGGCTTTTTGTTGAGTAAATATACCTAAAAACGATAAGGTAAATCAGGCGTTACCCGTCACCTTCATCTTTAGCTCTGCAGAAAAATCGAGCATGCGATTGAGCGGCACTAGGGCTTGTTGACGCAGGGCTTCGTTTACAAAGATTTCGTGGCCGCTGTTGTCGGTCAATGACTGGTAAATGGCTTGTAAGCCGTTCATCGCCATCCATGGGCAATGAGCGCAACTTTTACAGGTTGCACCATTACCAGCGGTAGGTGCTTCTAATAATATTTTACCCGGCGCCGCTTGTTGCATTTTATAAAAAATACCACGGTCGGTAGCCACAATAAAATGACTATTAGGTAGGGTTTGCGCGGCTTTGATTAATTGTGTTGTTGAGCCAACGGCATCGGCCATTTCAACGACACTGGCGGGTGATTCGGGGTGCACCAATATAGCGGCATCAGGATACAGGTTTTTCATGTCCAGCAAGGCTTTGGCCGAAAACTCGTCATGTACAATACACTCTCCCTGCCACATCAACATGTCTGCACCGGTTTGTTTGGCGATATACGAACCTAAATGACGGTCCGGTGCCCAAATGATTTTCTCGCCTAATGAGTCTAAATGCTCGACAATTTCTAAGGCAATACTTGAAGTGACTACCCAATCAGCTCGGGCTTTTACTGCTGCAGAGGTATTGGCATACACCACCACGGTATGGTCGGGGTGAGCGTCACAAAACGCCGAGAATTGATCGGCTGGACAACCTATATCAAGCGAGCATGTGGCTTCTAGTGTTGGCATTAGAACGGTTTTTTCAGGGCTTAGAATTTTGGCGGTTTCGCCCATAAACTTAACACCCGCCACAATGAGGGTATCGGCTTCACAATCTCGGCCAAATCGCGCCATTTCCAATGAATCAGAAATGCATCCACCCGTGGCTTCAGCTAAGGCTTGAATCTCTGGATCGGTATAATAATGCGCAACTAAGGTGGCATTTCTCTTTTTTAAAAGCGATTTAATTTCTTGCAGATAAAACTGCTGCTGATCAACAGACAAGGTTTTGGGTTTAGCAGGAAAGGGATAATCGACTTTTTCGACTTCAATAAGCTGTGACATAGATAACCTGAGGCGCTGACTAGATAAAATCGGGGAAATTAGGTCCGGGCATTATACCTAATTGAAATAAAAATGACATATAGGACGCATTGAGTGCTAATTGAAATGAAACTGTTCGTAGCGCTTACGCCAGTAAGTGGCATATGGACTAGCCGGCTGTTCTTCAAAAGTTTGAGCAAAATTTATAAAGGCCGGCGTCAGATTTTTTGGCTGCTTTAACGCTTGCTGCCAAGCCGCAAGGTAAAATTCAGGAATACGTGCCACGTCGTAATATTCCATAAAGGTTAACTTAGCGCTGGGTTTAAAGGCTTGGCTACTGTGATTGTCACACGTACGTGCTGGGGTCAGCGCCACATTAGTGTTTTGTTTGAGACTCTGCCAGTACTGTGTATCTATTTGTCCTTCATTGATACGTTTAAACACCAAGTTAGGGGCTTTTCCTTGTTTACAAACGTTTGCGGCTAACTCGCTCGACAAGGGGTACTCATCAACAAAACCGGCAAAATGGGCCAATTCGTGCACCAATACATCATAGGTGTCTTGCTGGTCGAGATACATAATACCGTTGTGCACATTAGCTTTACCGTGTTTGGCAAATACCACCAAATGGGTGAATTGTTTGTTTTCTAATTTTGGCGCTAAAGGCTTGATATCACAGGTAATACGAGCATTTTTATACGGGCTTGCACAAGGCAGTAAATGGGGCTCAAAAACAATATTTGCGGCTATGCAAATAGGCAAAGACGCCAAGCGTTTATCCGCGTTAAATTGATGAATAAAACGGCTAGCCTGTGGCAAAGAGTCAAGCTCTGAGGTGACAAATAATATTTGCTGCAAACACGCTTGAGGCGCCCAAGCTTGCAGTGAATTTTGCTCAATAACAAGGGGCGCACTTTGCTGTGCAGTTAACCACTGCTGGCCATATTGCTGATATAGGCCAGCGTCTGGCGAGCCCAGTTCGTTTGCCTTGGCAAAGTCATTTAAGGCAGCGACATATTGCTGTTGTTGCCATAAATTTAGCCCTTGAGCTAGATGCAACTTAACTGCGGCACTACGTTGTTGTTGGTTAAGTTGAATAACGGGCGATACAGAAGAGGGGAAATAAGCACTGTGGACCATTACAACAATAGGCAAGGCAGCGAGTGTTAACCACAGCGCTGCCCAACTGACCTGACTTATTTGCTTACGCACCGCTTTTATTGCGCTTGAATATTAGCATCTTGTTCTTTACTGGCGTTTTCGCGCAGCAAATTTAACTCTAAGCGGGCGTAACGATGTTCAACGTATTCAAACACATTGGTGCTTAGGGCGAGTTTGAAATAGTTAGACGCCACACCACGATGCCCTCGGGCGGCATGGTATTTACCTAAATAAAAATAGGCCTCGCATAGTCTGTCGGTCAGTTGCTGCTGACTGGTCACCCCTTGGATCAAGGCATTAAGTAATTGGTTTTCGGTAACCCGGTCTAAGTATAAGTCTACCAGCCGAGTGGCCCAATTATCGTTATCAAGGCCATTGCGAGCCGTTTCTAATGCGGTTATTGCTGCATTAGCATCAAGCTCACTGGCCGCTAAATAGTTCCACAGGGCTCGATAAGGATCACTTTCATCTTTTGCATAAAAGGCGTTTAGATCCTGCACGGCTAAATCGGGACGCCCCCCGTAATACAAGGCAATGCCACGGTTTAAAAAAGCAAAGTCATAAGTTGGATTGATGTCGAGTGTGGCGTCAAAGGCTTCATAAGCCTGAATAAATTCCATTTGCTGTGTGTAGTGCACACCTAAGGCATTATAGGCTTCAGCCAAGTCAGGCTTAAGTTGAATAGCTTGGTTAAAATCATATTGCGCTAAACCCGCTAAACCGACACTGTCATACAACATGCCGCGCTGTTGCAGCAATTGCGCGCGCTCTTCATCTTTTAACGTAGCCTGAGCCAAAATTTGGTTGTAACGCGCAATCGCCATTTGCGAGCGTGCGCTCATGGGTGCAGGCTCAGCCAGCAGCAAATTACTCATTTGAGGGTAATCTTGTTTGGTTGGTGGTGTAGAACTGCAACCTGCTAAAACCGCACTACAAAACAGTAAAGAAATAAGACGTTTATACATAATAAAGAAAGACTGAAGAACCTGGTTGAGATTACTACGACCTTGTTTAACGGTAAGCTAACTCACGCTTTTAAGCCCTAGATAATCGTTGAATTCGAACGACTGGTTGCGTCTAAGAGTCTCGCAATTAGGTTTAAAAGTAAAGATAAGCACTGGGCTTGGCACTAAATTTATCAATATAACTTGTATCAAACAGTAAAAATAAAGCAGACTAGATGGTCAAGTATAAAGACACCCGAGGAAGCCATGTCTGCAACTGTTAGCGATATGCAAACACAATTACTAGAAAAAGCCTTTCTAGCCCAAAAAAACGCTCACGCCCCCTATTCACATTTTCAGGTTGGCGCTGCCCTGCTTGATAACACTGAGCAAGTTTACCATGGCTGCAATGTTGAAAATGCCGCTTACCCCTTAGGCCAATGTGCCGAAGCTACCGCTATTGGCAGTATGGTGGTAAATGGAGGTAAAAAAATTCGAGAAATTCTAATTGCCAGTCCCAATGACGACTTTTGTCCTCCTTGTGGGGGGTGCCGCCAAAAAATAGCTGAGTTTGCTGATAAGCATACGCTGGTCCATCTGGCCACTCAGCAAGGCAAAATAAAAACGGTTACGTTTAGCGAACTACTGCCACTGTCATTCGGTTTTAACCCAGAGTAGTTAAGACCCAATGCAGCACTAAGATTATGGTATTTAGCTTATTGGTTTACTTAATTTATTTAAATAGTCAGTCTTTTGGGTCGTCCACCTAAAACCGCTCTAATCGTACACATCTTGAAACATTAAATAGACCGTCTCAGGCCCTGTTTTGCTGTTGCTTTGTTGCGCCAGTTTGGCCACCCAAGTAAGGTTAAGCTTAGGTCATTTTTTAGTTAACTGTATGTTAGAACTTCGCCATATCTGCAAGTCGTTTCTTAACGGCACAGAGCAAGTCCACGCTCTGAACGACATCTCGTTATCCATTCAAACCAATGAATTTGTTGCCTTTATGGGCAGTTCAGGTTCGGGCAAATCGACTCTTATGAATATACTCGGTTGTTTAGACGCGCCCAATAGTGGGCAGTACCTACTCGACAACCAAGACGTAGCCAGTTTGGACGACGACACTTTGTCGCAAATTCGCAACAAACACATTGGTTTTATCTTCCAAACCTTTCATTTACTGCCCAAGCTTGATGCCATCGCCAACGTAAAATTGCCCCTGCGCTACACCCATGTGAGCGATGCCGAAGCCACAGAACGCGCGGTTGCTTTGTTGCAAAAAGTGGGACTTGGGCATCGCATGCACCATAAACCCTTTGAAATGTCGGGTGGGCAACGTCAACGAGTGGCCATAGCTCGGGCGCTTATCAATAATCCTACGGTAGTCTTAGCGGATGAACCAACCGGCAACCTAGACAGTAAAACATCTGTTGAGATCATGGCCTTACTAACCGACTTACACAAACAAGGGCAAACTATTGTCATGGTTACTCACGAAGACGATATCGCCGCTCACGCTCAGCGTGTGGTGATGATGCGTGATGGAAAAGTGCTTGACCTTGATTACAAGATTGACGCAATGACGAGGCATCCCCATGGTTAAGCCAATAGCGAAAGTGATTTTTTTATCTGCCGGTTTATTAAGCATTGCAGGCACCGCCAGTTATGCATCAACCCTATTAACCGGTGAAGTTGCCTCAGCGCAAAGTCAAACGGTTACCGCCCCCAAAAGTACCGGTTGGCAAATTCAAATTCAGTGGCTTGAAGAAGAAGGCACCATCGTGAAAGAAGGCGACCTGGTAGCGGTATTTGACTCAGGGGGTATTCAAACTCAGCTAGAAGAAAATCAAGAGAATTTACAAACCCAAAAATTGCAATTGTTAAAAATTGAAATGGACGTAAATCAAGCCGTAGTTGAAGCAGAAGGCCGCCTAAAGCTAGCTACCATACAGGTTAAAAAAGACCGCATAGAAGCCAATATCCCTAAGGGTGAAGTCAGCGATTATGAAAAAGGTAAATTTATCATCGCCTATGAAAAAGCCCTGATGGAACAAATTAAAGCCGAAGAAAACCTCAAGCTTAAATTGGCGGAACGGGATGTTGCTATTCAAAAACAAAAAATAGAAATTATTAAACTGGAAGAAAAAATAGCCTATCAGCTTGGGCAAATAGACAAACTCAGTGTACGGGCGCACATCAGCGGACCGGTGTCGCATCTAATGCATCCTTGGATGCCACAAAAAATTGCCGCAGGCATGAACGTCCAACCCGCATGGGAAGTGGTAAGGGTGCAAGCACAGTCGTCGTATCAAGTGACCTCATGGGTACATGAAATCGATGCAGCAAAAATGGATCTTGCCAATAACACCCTGCAGCTCACGCTCGACGCCTACCCGGGGAAAAGCTACCCAGGTAAACTGCTCAGCATGAGTAGTCAAGCAGAACAGCGCAGCCAATGGAGCGAGAGCGCTTACTACCGACTTGAAATTGCGTTTGATGAAGCAGTTAACCATCCCATTTTTCCGGGCATGAGTGTCCGAATTAATCTGCAATAAGGACGGCCCGATGATAATCATTACACGTTCAGCCCTGCTTGCTGCCATAAGTGCCTTTGTCTTAGTGGGCTGCCAGCCAGATGCGATCGAAACTAGTGTGGTCGAGCAGCCTAAAGTCACTGCCACCGCAGAATTAATTTCACTTAAAAATGCAACGTTAGGACCGCCCAGCATACCGCGGATGTGGCAATATAAAATCGAATACATGGCCCGAGAAAATCAGTTGGTCAAAGAAGGCGATAAAGTTTTAGTCTTTGATGCCCAAAACCTAAAAAATGACTTAATTAGCCAATCCAGTCGGCTTGCTGCAGAAATTAAAAAAGCGGAAAACCAAAAACTCAAAGACGAAGCCACACAACAAGATTTGATTTTGGCCTTAGCGGAGGCCGAAATGAATTTTCAAAAAGCCAAACGTAAAGCGGAGATCACCGACGCCTCTCGCTCGAAAATCGAACGAGACAAACAACAAGCGGACTACGAATACCAAACAGAAAATCTAGCCCAAGCCAAACAAAAGCTAGCACACCACAAAAAAGCGATGGACATTAATCGCAGGGTGGATCAAGCCGAAATCAATCAGCGTCAAAGCCGTGTGAATAGCGTAAAACGTGATATCGCTAAACTTACTATTAACGCCCCCAAAGATGGTTTAGTTATGTATACCGCTGATTGGGAGGGTGAAAAAGCGGCAGTAGGTCAAACGGTGTACATGGGCCGCACATTAATGCAACTGCCATCACTTGATGAGGTGGCTATAAAAGCTGAGTTTGCCGAGCCCGACACCGCTAAATTGCACACTGGACAAGTGGTTAAGGTCATCTTTGAAGCCTACCCTGAAAATGCGTACATGGGTAAAATTTCCGAACTTGGGGAGGCCTATTATCCGAAGTCCACGTCTAATGCCAAAGTGGTATTTGACGCGTTAATTGAACTTGATGACAACAAACCGGAAGTTATGCGCCCCGGAATGAAAGCAAAGGTAGAGGTACTAGGTTCATGAGCAAGTTTTTAATGTTTGCGGGCTGTTTAAGTGCCGCCACGTGGCTTAGCGCTTGCAGCGAAGCGCCCATATCAAGTACCCCCGTGTTCACCGTTGAAAGCCGAGAGTTTGAAATAATCATCCCTGCCTTTGGAGAGCTAGAAGCCGCTGAAGCACACAATATTTCAGCGCCAGGTCGTCAACCAATGATGATTGATTGGCTAGCAGAAGAAAACAGCAAAGTGAGCAAAGGGCAAGTGGTGGCGCGCTTTGATGCCGAACGCTTATTGCTCGATAGCCGCGAAGAAGAGCTTGAAATGCTGTTGCTCGATAAAGACTTACGCAAAACCTACGCCGAAAAAACCAAACAAGAAAACGAGCTTAATTCAGAAGAAGTGTTTGTGGGTAAGGAGTTCAAGTTTGTGGATACCTTTGCCATTGATGACATGCGTTTGTATTCGAAAATTGAAATTATCGACACCCTATCAAACCGCGACTATTTAGGCGCAAAAGAAGAATTTATTGATTGGAAACAAGACAGTATTGGCGAGCAAAACCAAAGTTCGGCACAAATTTTAGATATTCGTAAACAAGGCCACGAAGCCAAATACACCCAACACAAAGAAGCCTTATCTCAATTAGAAATCTATGCTCCTTTTGATGGTTTGTTAGTTTACGAAAAAAACTTTCGGGGTGATAAACCCAGCGTCGGGCAAACGGTATTTCCGGGCAGCACTATTGCTAAAATTCCTAACTTAGAAAAAATGCAGGCTAAGGTGTTTGTGCTCGACAAAGACGCGATTGGCTTAAAAGCTGGCCAGAATGTTGAGCTAACCTTAGAAGCCCTACCTGATCAAAAGTTGCAAGGCACGGTGGCCAGTGTATCGGGGTTTTCACGCACCATTAAACGGGGCAGTCCAACAAAGTATTTTGAGCTGACGGTAGACATCCCACAAAGTGAGCGCAAGTTGCAACCTGCACAAAAAGTGGTCGCTGCTATCAGAGTCAGCGATGTGCAAAGTAAAATTGTGATCCCCCTACAAGCTATTTTTAACGACAAAAGTGAAAACTTTGTATACCTGCAACAAGGCAGTGACTTTGTGAAACAGATTGTCACCACCGCCGATAAAAATTTGTATTTTGTGGAAATCAGCAATGGCCTCAAACCCGGCGATATTATTGCCCTTAGCGTACCACTTGGAGTAACTGGCTGATGGTTAGCACCTTTAAACCTTTAATTGTGGATGCCCTAAAAGAAATGGCAGCCCACAAATTACGTACGCTACTCACCTTACTTGGGATGATTTTTGGGGTAGGCGCAGTTATCGCCATGTTGAATATTGGCGAAGGGGCTGAGCGCCAAGCCTTGAAGTTAATAGACTCAATGGGCCTGCGTAATCTCATTGTTGAAAGTAAACAATTTGCCAGTGACGAACTCAAAGAAATCCGCGAAGAATCATTAGGCCTAACCTTAGCTGATGTTGAAGCCGCTGCCGCGACACTGCCCTTTGTCGAAGACTATAGCGCCGAACGCAATATCAAAACCCAATCGGTTTACAGTGACAAAGGGCGTTCAGATGCCAACGTGGTAGGGGTGACGCCAAGTCACTTTGTATTATCGAACATGAAAGCCGCCAGCGGCAGATTGTTAGACGATGCAGACGAACGCAACGTATCGCAAGTTGTAGTACTGGGTGCTTCAGCCGCCGATGCGTTGTTTCCACAAGGCAATGCACTGGGACAGTTTGTAAAAGTGAACCACCTTTGGCTAGAAGTAGTAGGGGTATTGTATAACCCGTTTTTAGGTAAAGACGAATTTCAAGGGGTCAAAATCGGCGGCGACAGTGAACGTTTATTTGTACCGCTGTCTACCAGCTTGAAAAAACTCAGTGCATTGGCGTTGGCCAGTGAACTTGATACGGTAAAACTGAAGATCTCTGAGCAAGTAGACCCCAGTATTGCCGCCAAAGCAGTAGAGCAGTTGTTTAAGCTGCGCCACGGTGAAGCAGAAGATTATCAGTTAATCGTACCTGCGGCCTTATTGGCCCAGCAAAAACAAACTCAGCAAATATTTAATATTGTCATGGCCTGTGTGGCGGGCATCTCGTTATTAGTGGGTGGCATCGGCATTATGAATATCATGCTGGCCAATGTGTTAGAGCGCACTAAAGAAATTGGACTCTTAAGGGCTGTAGGGGCCACCCAACGTGACATTAAGTTTCAGTTTATTGCTGAAAGTTTTACTATATCGGTGCTCGGTGGTTTGTTGGGCATCGTCTTTGGTTTGGCTCTATCAGAAATTATTGGTTTTTATTCTGGCTGGGCTGTCAGTTGGTCAATGGTTGCTATCTTTTTGTCTTTAGGAATTTGTATTGCAGTGGGTGTGGGCTTTGGGGTATTTCCTGCCATTAAAGCGTCACAGTTAAATCCTATTGAAGCCTTGCACAGCGACTAACACAATTAACTAACATAGTCAGGTGTGCTGGCTAATGGAGGATACAATGAATAAAAGCA
Organism: Flavobacterium sp. W21_SRS_FM6; assembly: GCF_052119645.1. NCBI lineage: Bacteria > Pseudomonadati > Bacteroidota > Flavobacteriia > Flavobacteriales > Flavobacteriaceae > Flavobacterium > Flavobacterium sp. W21_SRS_FM6. The sequence goes on along the minus strand of NZ_JBGQOM010000007.1, from coordinate 271,830 downwards.
TTAACATCAACGGCAAAAATTTCGAGCTCGACGTACCTGACGACATGCCACTGCTGTGGTACTTGCGTGACAAATTAGAACTTACCGGCACTAAATTTGGTTGCGGTATGGGTTTATGTGGGGCGTGTACCGTGCATTTAGACGGACAAGCTATCCGCGCCTGTGTCATGCCAGTGGCAGCAGTTGCAGGCAAATCAATTACCACTATTGAAGGCTTGTCTGAAAATGGCAGCCACCCATTACAAAAAGCCTGGATTAAACACAAAGTGCCACAATGTGGTTACTGCCAAGCAGGTCAAATTATGAATGCAGCCAGCTTTTTAGCCGCAACTCCGCGCCCCAGTAGTGCAGACATCGATAATGCGATGCAAGGCAATATTTGTCGCTGCGGCACCTATCAACGCATTAAACTCGCCGTGGCCGATGCCGCTGACGAGTTAGCTAAGGAGGTATAAGATGAGCGCTAAAGAGACTCATATTCATCAAGGCTTTAACCAAAGCCGGCGCGTTTTTCTAAAACAAAGTTCGGCCTTAGGCGGCGGGTTAATGCTTGGTGTTAGTGTGGTGCACCCGGCCCTTGCGCAAGTCAAGGTTGGCGCAGTTGAGAATTTTAATCCTAACGCCTTTATTCATATTGCGCCCAATGGCGATACCCTGATTTATTGTGGGCGCTGTGAAATGGGGCAAGGCATTAGTACCGCATTACCTGCTGCAGTTGCAGACGAACTCGAAGCTGATTGGGCAAGAGTGACGGTTAAACAGGCTGACGGTGACGAAGACAAATATGGCTCACAGGCTACTGGCGGCTCAGCCAGTATTCGTACCATGTATATCCCCATGCGTGAAGCAGGCGCCGCAGCAAAAGAAATGTTAATTGCCGCAGCTGCTAAAGTGTGGGCCACAGACGTCAAGAACTGTAAAGCAGACAAGCACGTTGTGATTAATACCCTGAACCAGCAAAAACTAGGTTACGGTGAACTGGCCAGTTTAGCGGCAGACATGCCTGTACCCGCTCAGCCAAGCTTAAAAACCAAAGCAGAATATAAATACATAGGTAAGGGGCTGGCGAGACACAATCAAGGCGATATCGTAGTGGGTAAACTCACCTATGGTGTAGATACCAAGTTACCTGGTTTAAAATACGCAGCGATTACGCATTGCCCTGCTTTGGGCGGAAAACTAAAATCAGTCGCCAACAAAGAGCAAGCTTTGCAAATGGCGGGAGTAATCGATGTCGTCGAAATCCCTCGGTTTGAAGTGCCCTTTGGTTCAATTGGTGGTGTGGCCGTTGTAGCAGACAATACCTGGACAGCTCAGCAAGCCCTTAAGAAGCTCAACATAGAGTGGGACCTGGGTAAAAACGCCAGCTACGATACCAATGCCTACAAAGCCATGTTAGTAAAAAATGTTGAAAACCCAGCTAAGCTTGTAGCTGAACGTGGCAACCTGCAACAAGCATTTGATGATGCAGCCCATTTGATGAAAGCCACTTACACGGGTGGGCATTTATCTCATTCACCCATGGAACCTAACGCCAGTGTCGTTTGGGTACAAGATGACTCATGTGAAGTGTGGGCCGCCACGCAAAGCCCCGGCGATATTCAAAAAACCTTAGCCGAATATTTTAAACGTGATCCCAAAGATATAGTGGTGCACGTCACCATGTCTGGTGGCGCCTTTGGTCGTAAGTTTAAATGTGATTATGTGCATGAAGCAGCGGTACTGTCTGCTAAAGTGAAAGCGCCGGTGCAACTGACGTGGTCTCGAGAAGAAGATATGCGCACCGGTTATTTTCACTCAATTAACGCCCAGCATATTGAAGCGGCACTTGATCAAAACGGTAACGTGAGTGCTTGGCTGCACCGCGTTGCCTTTCCGCCCATTGCCTCTTTGTTCAACCCTGCACAAGACCGAGCTACTGACGCCGATGTGGCAGAGGTAGCGAATCACCCCTTCGGGATCGCTAATTTGCGCAGTGAAAGTGGCGAAGCGCCAGCGCATACCCGTATAGGCTGGTATCGAGCGGTATACGCCATCTTTTATGGTTTTGCTTTTGGTGCTTTTGCTGATGAACTTGCCCATCAAAACAAACAAGATACCGTCGAGTTTTTAAATCGTTTATACGACAGTAATACCGACCCTAAACAAGCTGAACTCGTCAAACGCTCAAAAGATGTCTTGGCGCTGGCTGCTGAAAAATCAGGTTGGGCAAAGCGTGATGCGTTACCGAGCAATCAAGGTCTTGGCATTGCAGTTCATTATAGCTTTAACACGTATGCGGCCATGGCGGTATTAGTGGAAGTGAACGGCGATGACATAAAGGTACTCGAAGTGTGCGCCGCCATTGATTGTGGCCAAGTACTCAATATTGACGGCGCTACGGCGCAAATGGAAGGTGCCGTAGTCATGGGCATGGGTTATTCTTTGCGCACTGAAATAGTATTTAGAAATGGCGAAGTGCAAAACACTAACTTTCATCAATACCCCGTACTGCGTATTAATGAAATGCCTAAGGTACAAGTACACTTTGTAGAAAGTGATTATCCGGCAACGGGCTTAGGTGAACCGGGCCTTGGTCCATTCGCCTCAGCTTTAAGCAACGCGGTATTTGCAGCTTCTGGCAAACGTTACCGCGACCTGCCTTTTAAACCGATGGCTATTTAAGCGGGGGCATACCGAGAATCTTTGTCTTGCTGAGCATGGCAAAGATTCTCACTGTGATAATTATTTGTCTTTCTTAGCCGCTTCACGTGCGTTGAATAAAGCGAGCTGTTCTTCAGTAGCCGGCAGTTGGTATTGCGCTTTCCACTGTGCGAAGGGCATGCCATAAATCGCTTCTCTTGCTTGGTCGTAGTCCAACTCAATGCCCTGATCCTGTGCACCAGCCATATACCATTTTGCTAAACAGTTACGGCAAAAATCAGCCAAATTCATTAGATCGATATTTTGCACATCTTTGTTTTCATCAAGATGTTTGACGAGTTGTCTAAAAGCAGCTGCTTGCGCTTCGGTTTGTTGCTGTTGATTCATTTTCATTTCCACACTATTAATACGATGGCTGGTATATTATCACTAAAGCTACTTTCTGGGGTCAGTGGCCGTGACTTCAATGCGCTGGGCATTATTTTCATGAAAGGCCAATAGTTCAGTCAGCCCTTTAAGGTTATGTAAACTTCTGAACTCTACCCAGTCAATCAAACTAAACAAACACATAGCAGGGTATTGCCAACTTTTGAACAATCCTAGCGAAGCCAACTCATCTAGCTCGATGAGTACCGCATTGACTCGCTCTTTTTGTAGCTTAAAAAACAACAGATTTTCATCTGCTTTAATGCCCGACTGCGCCAGTAAAAACATTTGCACCAATGAGTCGTTTACCGCATCAATAAGCGTAAGCTGATTTTCTTGATCCCAGCTTAATTTGGGTCGGCCCAGTTTTTCACTGAGGTAATGAAAAATAGCGCGTGAATCCAGCACGGTTTGACTGCTTCCTTCTTGTTGATCAATCAAAAAAGGGACTTTCATGCTTGGATTAAGCAAGATCAATTTTTCACGATCAGGTTGCTCATAAATTTTCAAATTAACAAAATCATGCTGAGTATTGGCCAACCAAATACGCAAGCGTCTGACATAAGGAGAAGTTGTTGAACCATATAGTGTTAACATAGTAGAGCCTTAATATATTGCTGAAAATACAGCGTTATCTTAGTGTACGAACGAAGAATATGGATATTAAAAATGGCTGAGGGTTCCCTTCTGACATATTTCGCAACGATTTTTCCCATCATCAACCCAGCACTTAACTCACCGTAAATAAAAAGAATTTATACGTTTGAGTTGATAATTGTCTGACTCGCCTACATCACTTACCACGATGAACTAATCCAATTTTATCTCGTAATAGCGAGTTAGTTTACTTTTTATTAATCAAACAGAGAGCCTTACATGTCTGAATTATTGCAAAACTTGCAATGGCGTTATGCCGCTAAAAAAATGAATCCTGAAAAAGTTGTCAGCGAAGAAAACGTAAATTTTATTTTAGAGGCAATCCGTTTAACCGCGACGTCTAGCGGCTTACAGCCTTACGAAGTTATTGTGGTTACAAATCCCGCAGTGCGTGAGCAAATTGTGCCCCACGCGTGGAACCAAAAGCAAATCACTGATGGCTCACACCTATTAGTGTTTGCAGCATGGGATAACTACACGACTGAACGCATCAATGAGATGTTTGATTTAGTGAATGAAGAGCGTGGCTTTAAAAACGAAGGGTGGGAGAACTATCGCCAAATGCTACTTAATACTTATCCACAACGTGATGCAGAAACTAACTATCAACATGCAGCTCGCCAAGCTTATATCGGACTAGGTTCAGCCCTAATTGCTGCCGCTGAAGTTAAAGTAGACAGCACGCCAATGGAAGGTTTTAGCCCTGATAAAGTAGACGAAATTTTAGGCTTGAAAGCGCGTGGATTGCGCTCGGTGGTGCTATTGCCACTTGGCTACCGCGCCGACGAAGGCGACTGGTTGGTTAACTTGAAAAAAGTACGCCGCTCAACTGAAGACTTTGTTACCCAAGTAAAGTAAGCACCTCGATACCATGCGCTAGCCACACAGAACAACGTGGCTAGCGCCTTTTCAATCTTGCTATCAATCATCACAAACCTGCTTTATTCAGACATTTCAATTTGCATAATCTGCTCGCCTTTTTTACCTAAGTAATGCAAGAGTAAGGCCTCATAGACTTTGTAACCCTCATCTACATTGGTGAAAATAATTAAACCTTCTTTGCTTTTTGGCAAGATAAATACGATGGTTTGCGCACCATAATCTGACCCACCATGAGATAGCGCGTATTCACCATCAGCTAAATCATAAATTTCAAAGCCTAAGCCAAAGTGCTTACCCTTGGTGCTAGCAACTTGATGAGAAATCATATCCTGATACACACTGTCAGACAGACCCGCCCCGGCTAAAACACTGACCAAAAATTTACCATAGTCTGCAACGCTAGTTAGCAGATCATCAGCAGCATTGGCGGTTTGATGTTTAATCGTTTCGTAGGCCTTACCTTGCGTATCATAACCTTGCACCACTCTGGCTGGGTCGATTTGTGAATTAAATACGTACTGAGTGTCAGTCATCGCCAAAGAGGTGAATATTAGGTCATTGGCCAGCGCGTTTAAACTTTTACCAAACTTGTTTTCTAAGGCTTTTCGGAGGTACTCCATGCCTTCGCCTGAGTATTGATATTGAGTGCCAGGAGAAAATTTAAAATCTAAGGTATTCGACTCATTCATGTAGCGCCAATTAGGAAAACCACTTTGGTGGCTTAAAATATGTCGAGTGGTGAGTAGTTTACTTCTGGGATCGGCGGCCACATCAGGATCGGTCCAATAGGTAAAAAGGGGCTCGTCTAGTTGCCATTCACCTTTACTAACTAATGTTAACGTCACCATGGCAGTAATAGGCTTAGCTAAGGAGGCAACGTTAAAAATGGTATTAAAAGGCGCGGCGTTGCCGCGTTCAAGCTCACCAAAGACCCTAACCTGCTGCAACTGACCGTGCTTGATGACGCCAAGACCTAGGGTAGGAATACTGTTCGCTTTTAGCCATTGCTCAATTTGCGCGTCATTCCCAAGTAGAGGCTTATCTTGCCCTATGGACACTAAGCTGACCAAACATAAACACACCGACACTATTGATTTAAACATTAGGGCTTTAATAATCACACTCCTTTAACGCGGCGTTGACACTCACAAAATGTGAGGTTTTATGTAACCACCGCTAATGAATTTCGAGTGATAAAGCAACTCTAATACCAAAAAATTAAGTCGTTGATTTAATGATATATTAAACAATCCCACAGAATATTAGTCATCTAAGTGGCTACTTTTTAGCTGATTGAACCAACAAATTAGGCGGTTTTAGCGAAATTTACGCCACCCGCTGCACAGTCACTTAGCCCATAAAAAAGCCACGAATTAACGTGGCCTATTTAGGAGACAACGAGTCAAACTTAACGCAAAGGCGCTGCGTGCGCTGCCGCGCTAAAAATACTGTTCATCAATAGCACGTTCAAACCGTCTAAATAAGCACGGTTTGTTGGCTCTTGCGTAAAGGCGATGACCATACCTTTGCCACTGGGCTGATGAATTAAAAAGGGTTTGTAGGCTAACTGCTGAGTCACTTCAGGCCATAAGTATCCACTGGCTAATACGTTTTTCTCATCGGCAAACCACGCCAAATTCTTCCCAGAGGCCAGTTTTATCGGACTATAAATACTATTACCTACGACCATTGCAACCAGCTTAGGATTCACGCCTGCAGTTAACCAGTGCTCTTGGTCCACTTCAACATTTGCCAGAATACCCGCGACATAATCAGGACTTTCGTCATTGTTTTCAGTGGCTTTAATCAGCTCAGCTTTTGACGTAATCAACTTTCCAGCTACCGTTGATTTTTTGTCTTCTGACTTAACTGCGGCCTCTTTTTTAAACAAATTTTCTCGTTGTACATCAAGCAAATTAATATCTGCTTGAGCAGCAAAGCGGGTGGCACTGCCAATAGTCAGCAACACACCGCCTTGATTTACCCATGCCTGAATGTTTTCTGCACCGGCTTTACCTAAGGCTTGGGCATAATTACCGGAGGGTAAAACGAGCACTTGATAGTGACTTAAATCAGCACTGGCCAAGCGGTTAGAACGGATGGCCGTGACGGGGTAATTAAATTGACGTTCTATAACAAAACGAGTATTGCCGGCACTTAATGAACTGGTTGGCTCATCCCATGCCATCGCAATATTAGGGGCACGCATTGCAACGGTATAACCGCTACCAAAGCTTGGACCATCGGTTACCCAACTGCTATCTACCCCAACAACTTTAGCCCCCGTTTGCATGGCAAGATCACTTACTTGCTTGGCCACGTTGTTATCATTGGCTTTCACTTCAATAATCAAGGTTCCTGCTGGGTAGGTATTTTTATTATCAAGCACAAAGGCTTTATCAGCACTTTTAACCCTTAATCCAGCTTGCAAGGCCCCCGTTAGAAAACGACCTGCAGCCATATCGCCCCAAGGCACTAAGTACGCGACTTTAGCGCTTGGATTGAGCACTTCACCTTGCAGTGCCGTATTGGCGTTTACTGAGGTACTGGCAACATCGACCTCTTTGCCGCAACTATTGGTCTCGATATTAAACATCAAGGGTAACGACCAACCGGTAACGTCATAAATTTCGTCGTTAAGTTTACGCGCCCGGCGGCGTTCTTGCTCTTTTATAAAAGCGTCTGACATATCCACTTGCGAGGTAAACGTTGTTTTCACAAACCGTCCACGTGGCTGTGCAGTATCAATATAATATGCGCCAGTAGCATAATTAACTCCGCAGGCTCTAAAATCTTTGCTAGCTTGTTTTACTTCCACGCCATGCTGGGCCATTAACGTAGCTAGGCGATGGGTACCTGCTTTGTCACGCACATTTGGCATGATAAATACCCTTTCAGTTTTGTCGTTTTTACCTTCAATAATGGCGTTTTCTTGATAACGGTAAAAATCATGCAGAATCTTTTCACGATTGTCAGCGACGGCTTCGGCTGTGGCAATTGACGCCACAAAGTGCCGTTCGATGGTATCGATATAGAGCATGGTTTCGCCATTTGCTTTGCGATATAACTCACCACGACTTGAGGAGACTTCGTAAGTTGCCGCCGATGCCCCATAGAAGGTGGGCCAACTGTCGCCATAGCCCGGATAAAACGCATCGAATATTTCACGGGTAAAATAGTCAAAACCGTGCTGATCAAAATTACGGCCTATGTTTTTGCCGATTATCGCGGTGTTTTCTAATTGCGCTTTGCTCATGTGCGGATTGATTGGCTCAGCCGCAGGCGGAAAAAAGTAACTTTCGTCGCCGCCCATTTCATGCAAGTCAATGACGACTGTCGGTTTGTAATGATTGAGTAGTTTTACTCTACCGGCAGTTTCTGGTTGGGTTATTGCTAACCAGTCTCGGTTCATATCAAATAAATAGTGATTGCTACGCCCGTTCGGCCACGGCTCGTTTTGTTCTGCGCTTAAACGGTCGCCACTATGGCTCATGCCAACTGTGGCGTAATACCGGCTAGTAAAACGGGTGCGACCATCTGGGTTTTGCAAGGGGTCGATAAACACCAAGGTATTGGCGAGGATCTTTTTATTGCGTGGGTCATTAGGCGCTGCCAACAGATGATAAGCGGTCATCATCGCAGCATCGGTGCTACTAATTTCGTTTCCATGAACGCCATGTTCTAACCATACAGAAGCCGGCAGGGTATCAATTAGTTGTTTAGCGGCTCTTTCGTTCGTTACGCGAGGATCTGCGAGTTTTTGCATCTTAATTGCAAATTCATCTAACTTCGCAATGTTCTCTGCTGAGCCAATCACAGCATAAATCAACTTACGCCCTTCCCAAGAACGCGCATATTCAAAGACCTTAATACGCTGCGGTGCGGCCTGTTGTAATGCCTCAAAAAAGCGCAACATATCGCTATGATTAGTAATGCGCTCGCCCACTTTATAACCGAGCACTTGGGTATGCGTAGGAATCGTTTGGTCGTAGTCGGTGGCCGACAATGGGGAGTTACTTTGTTTTGCAAATGTGGGATTAATTAGCCCAAAGAAGCTTAAAGTAAAAAGTAAAATACAAAGGTGGGTGAATCTCATTGATTTTCCTGTTGGTGACAGACTGCAACTTAATCGCATACTATCAGCGAGATACCCTGTTATTCAAAGTTAATTCATCGCATCCACCGCCGTTTTCATCCTAAATAGACTTAATTCAAAATGAACTGAAGGCTTATCTTTAAAGGTATATGACAAGCTTGGGCAATTGACAGTCAGCACTAGTGTGCAAACCTCAGTTTTTAATGCCATGACTTTAGCTGTTTGACCTTGCCCACACTGTAGTACGAATACACGTTCAAATTAAGTGGACGTCCTTTCAATAATTTTTCTAAATTATCTCTCACTTACACCATGAAGCGAAGGTGTTGAGTAACGTAGCGCCGTTGTACATTTGATACGCCGGACAAGGTAAAAATACGGGTTTAAATTGAAGGTATTAGACTAACGAGACGATTGAATTCATTAGGGAACATGATAAAGTTGACTCGTTAGTCAATAAGCATTGTGCTATGGACTTAGCTAATATATTTAGGTTGTATTACAAATGTAGGTGTAAGGTATCGGTTGGATACTAGCCAGTTGATTGACTTAATAAACGGAATGCAGAGTTGAGCAGTAATAACGTAGACGACAAACAGTATTTTGAGCTGCTAGAAAGAATTAAATACACCAAACCTCAGACGCTTAGAAAACTTATGCAAACTGAGGGGCTGTTTAGTGGTTTAGCCCCTGCGTTAGTCCAAAAATTAATCCGCGAAGTTGATCATCTTTGGATTAAATGTGATCGTCCAATCGATTTACGCTACAAAGAAGATGGTTTGGTTATCGGTCGCTTTGACTTATTAGGTACCACGCATTTTATTGATAGCAGTTCAAAACGGCTGTTGTTGGATGAAATCAAACGCTTCGATGACACCTACACTATAGGCGTATACGAAAGCGTTAAATCTAATTTTGAAAAAAACAAAGCAGATTTAGCCTTATCTCAGCGTTTAAATGAACGTGACATCAACTTAGTTAGATTTAACGAAACAGAATACCGCAGTGAAGAGCGCATGAATCTGGCGATTTCTGCCACATTGTATTGCTTACCCGACGCTGATGTGGCTATAGATTTTGTGCCCCGTACCAAGATGTTAAAAGATGGTTTACCCGTCGTCACCTCTAACATCAGTCACCATGGTTTAAAAATTAAAGCCCCTACTAAATTTAAACGCGGGCAATTAGTGATCATCACCTTTGATGATCTTGAAAAGGAATTGGTCTTCAAGCAAAACATGATTATTTACAAAGTCATGGTGTGCAAACCCAATCCAAAGAGCGATGTGTTTGATTCAATGTTAAAGCTGGAAAATATTGAAGCGAATGATGAGTTTAGTCATTATGTTAAAAACCTCATTTTTAGTCATAAACATAAATACAAAGTTGATTTAGATACCATTTACACCTCTGCTCAAGGCAAAGGCTATGAACAATATTATATTGATTTAACAGATGCCTTAGTATTGTTTGCCAACGAAAAAAATATCATCACCCATGTATTGAGCGACTTAAAACGCCAGAGTATTCAGCCCTTTGTTTTTTCTGAAACCAACTTCCTTTGCGCATTGCTGGCCAAAGATAAAGTTATTGATTATTTAATAGATCATCAGCACTGTTATTATTTTGTTGTACGCCTAAAACAAAAACAAAGTCAAAAAGTGGTTTTTTTCAGCACTATTATCAAAAAAGAGGCTGAGATTTATTCGCTGCTGCAGCACTTTAAAGGCAGTGTCAGTGCACGACTATTTAAACTGCAGATGGATGATGTTGAAACAGAGCGTGCCCTGTTAAATTCCACCATACCGGAAGAAGCCCAAGTTAACTATGGCACACAGCGCATCCATCGATACTCGAAAAAAGCAGAAGACATTGTCAGTCAATTTGAGCGTTTAATAAGCCTCATACCCGTAAGTGCAAAAGTGTTAGCCAGCCTGACTTTTACTGATCAGCCTTACAAGCCAAGGGTTGAGGATGTATTTAAACCGCACAGTAGTCTAGCATCTAATATCCAAACCATTATGCCTGAGACCAATGATGGCCGAGCTGAAGACAGGTTTTACTATCAAACATCAGTGACGATTTCATATTTAAAGTCCAGCTGCAACGCCATCACTGAAACCATTTCATCTTTAGGTTTGAGTTGCCGTATTGACGGGAATACCCACTTTAATGTTGGTACGGTTATCACCGTGAGTTTTGATGAATTTGCCGAACGAAACACCAAGTATGCCTTGCGCCTTTGTAAATATACCGTGGTAGGGTTTAAAGACGGCGTAGTGCGAGCGTCTAACCAAGCCTTTAGTAATCACGACGGACGTACCTTTTGGCTGGCCTTCATTCTGGATAAATTAGACCAGCTAAAAGTACAAGGACGCGATCAGCAGGCCTATGGCTTGAGCCGCGCCTTACGTAATTTAGCCGCAAGTAATACCCCCGTGGTTAATCTTTTTTACACTACCTACAAAGCACGGATGGTAATAAGTAGTGTGGCGGTCCCTAAAACACTGGCCATGTTCCAAGAAAATAAAGAGTTGGGCCAAAGTTATATTAACATCATAAAGGGCTGGTTTTATCATCACGATATACGTAAAGAACTGCAACATATGGTTCGTGACGCTGCAGAAGAAAGAAGCACTCAGTACGCGGTACTAGTGGTCTCGACCAGCCGCCAAGACAAGATAGAGGTGCTACAAAAAGCCACGCTGATCCGCAACGCTGAATTAACACCTGAATTGTTAGGCAACACCATCAAGTTCGCTCAATTTAAGGGCAGGATTATGCGCGTGTTTGAGTTAAAGCTGAATCCAACTCGCAATGAATTTAACCGCTATTACCATGATGAACTTAACTATATTAAAAGTTTTGCGAATCATCGTTATAAAACCTTAACGCAAGAAATAGCGAACATTAAAGGCATGATACAAGCCACCAACATTACTGATTTAGTACCTGAGTTAATGCTGACAAAAAAATAAGACATTGATAAACGGTTTAGCAAGGTACGCTCTTGTCATCGAAAAAACGTGGCTAGATCAGAAGCTCAGACAATTTGCAGTGCCTTCACCCGGTATGAGCTTAACAAGCGGCTATTTGATAGCCGCCTCAACTCAATACACTTTAGAGTTATTGCCCATAAGCCACTAGGCCCGTAATCTGGCGTCGCGATCAAAAACGTTTTACATCTGAACAAAAGTCACACAGCAAGCGGCTACACACCCTAGGCTTTATTTTCAAACGAGGTCTCTTCGTACCAATCTTCCATGTTGTCGTACATCTCACCTTTGAGAATGAAATACGGTGATTTGCAGTAAATTTTAATATCGTGAAACGGGTCGGTGATAATTTTTGTCATCCATACCAAACCTGATTGCAGGCCCATTAATTTAAATAAAAGCAAGGTTCTAAAAGCAATAGCACCCAACCCTACTACCAACCAAATAATGGCCATATTGTTGATAAAAGCCATAAACGTAGTGGCAGGGCTAAACACCCCAAAAAAATCAGGTTTAACGTATAGCACAACAGGTACTAGTGCCCAAATCGACAATAACACCACTTTGCGATTTAAGTTGTAACCTACCTTTACGCTTTCTTTGTATTCATGCGAGGCGTTATTCACTTCATCATAGGTTTTAGGCTCAAAGAAAAAATGCCCGGTTTGACGCAGCACCATCGCCAATAACCAACCGACAAGGGCAGCGGCCGCCGGGTAATAAAAAACCAATATATAACTGACTAAAAAACAGCTGGCACTGAGTAAATGCAAAAACTGATTTATACGATTATGGTGATAATACCGGTGGTCATCCCAACGTTGTTTTTGCAGCTCTTGAAAAAAAGTCATGGCTAGTTCCTTGATAAGTATTGTTATTAAAAAATAATTAGGCGCCATCATCAGCGAAAGATGATGGGTCACCGTGGCAAGTTGGGTGCCCTTGTAGTAGGGCTTCACCCATTTTTATTGGACTGCCTTGCGCTACTCCCTGACACAGTTGGTAATGCTCTGTTGCAAACACTATGATGGTCGAGCCGTGCTGAAAATAGCCCATTTCTTGGCCTTTATTAAAACGAGCATGACAAGACAATAAATTAGGGCCTTTGTATCGCAAATCCAGCACCTTGGGCAAAAAATGAAACTTCATGCTCGCCACCAAAATCGCGGCAACGGGCACCAAGGTAATGCTGCTCGATTTGTCGCCCAGTAGTAGTTCAATAACCGCACGTTCGTTTTTACAAAACAGTTTTTCAACCCGTTTTAAGGCAACAGGATTTACGTTCCACGTATCACCAGAGATGTAATTAACCTGCTTTACTTGGCAATCAACGGGGGCATGAAAACGATGGTACATACTAGACTTCAAGCGCAGTGTCACAAAAAAGCCATTGCGGTATTTGTGCGCCAAACGTACATCGGGGATGAGGTCATTCAACTCATAGGGAAAGCCTTTGGCTTGAAACACACGATTACCCTCTACTCGGCCACACGCTCCTACAATGGCATCACAGGGGCTGACTACAATGTCAGATTGCTGATTGATTGGCCGCAGTCCATCTTTGAGCTGACGAGTAAAACACTCACCAAGGCTATTAAATTCTTGCTGTTTGGCGTCTTGTAAACGTAAGTCTTCGGCAAACCACTGCCACACCCTTATCGATATTTTCGCCAGCCATGGACTTTGAATTTGACTGTACCACCCCATAAACAAGGTTAGCCAGCGCCTGGGTATGCGATTCGTCAGTAAAAAGTTAAGCTGCTCTTGTTTACTTAAAGGTTGAGCAAGGATTTTCATCATCAGGCAACCGTGCGTTGTTGATGATAAACCGCCGGACAATCTAAGCCCAAGTCAGTTAAAAACTGCTGCATAATGGGTTCAGCTTGATAGTCGTTGGCACGTTGACGTGCCTTTTGGCCCATAGCACCTTGTTGTTTTTTATCAGTAAAAAATTGCACAATATGCCGCGCCATTGCCTCTATATCATCCACCAAATAACCGTTTACCTCGTGCTGAATAATGTCTCTTGGGCCTTTGCAGTTATAGGCGATAGTGGGCATACCATGCACAAAAGCTTCAAGAATAACGTTACCGAAAGTGTCAAAACGCGAGGGAAATACAAATAAATCTAAGCCCAAATATAAGGCTGCCAATTGTTTTTTGTTTTGCCAACCGAGGTATATGGCATCAGGCAGTTTTTGTTTTAGCTTTTCTGTTGCAGGGCCAGCGCCCGCAATTACAATTTTTAGCTCTGGCAGTTGTTGTTTGGCTATGGCCACAATTTTTGGCAAATCAAAAATGCCTTTCTCTTGGCTGATACGACAAGCGATAAAAAGCACGGGAGTGTCTTCTGTCGCACCGGGGAACAAGGTGTCTTTGTGCACTCGTTGCACTTGCATATCACGGGCTTGGGTATGATGCGCGGTCAAAAACACTTGCTCTTTGTTTAGCTGCATTTCATGGCCTGTCAGCCAGGCTTTATGCTCTTGATTAAGCACAAAAATACCGTCGTAGCGATTGTACAAGGCACGCATTAAACGGCGCACTCGGTCACGCTCATACTGATTCAAGTCAGTAGTATGTTTTATAAAATCAATCCAGTCGGTGTGCATAAAGAAAAAACTGGGAACATTAAACATCTGTTGTAAAAACAGCGAGACCACTGCCATGGGTCCTTCTGTTGAACATACAATCCGGTCGTAGCCTCCCTCGTAAAATATGCGGGCTATTTGCATAATATCGGGGATACGAATTTGTTGTTCGCCATAACGTTGCACATCAAACTCAGCAATGGGTTTAACCACATGTAAATGAGACTCGGCTTGTGCTTCACTATGACAAATGAGAAAGTCGATAGGTAAATCGGCTCTTTGAATTTCTTTTAATTTACCGGACAAGGAGGTTGAAACACCGTTTTTATCTAACAAGGTATCGGTTAAATACAAGGCGCGTTTGCTGTGTTGATTTTTGCCTAGGTGCTGGGCAAATTGATTGAGTAACTCACGGTTTTGATACAACACTCGGGTCGAAGCCAGATTTGAGCCTGCCAAGATAATACTAATGAGTACCGGAAAAGATAAGTTATCAAATATCTTGCCCATATTAACGTTACTCATGTTGTCTTGGCGTTTACCTTCCCCTAAAAATAACGCGGTGAGTTGACTAGGGATTTCTAGTTTACGCGTCAGCTCTTCAGTTGAAAAACTATCAAGCAGTAGCCCTTGATGTTTATCAATCGCACTGGCTATGCGTTTAGCAATTAATTGATTTAAGTGAGTAAATAACTCACTCATGGCGACATTCACGGTTTCAATATAGGTTTCGGGTTTATTGCGTTTAGCGTCAGCAATACGTTCTAGCTGGGTGATGCAAAATTTATAATCTTTGGATACTTGCCATTTAAGCAATTTGTTGGGTTTTTTACCTTGAAGCGCATCATGGACAAACGAAAAAAACTTCATGGTTTTTTTATGCTTTTGCATTTCAAGCATGATGTTACTCACCGCAAAGCAGCCAATTTTGTCCCAAGTAGATCCGCGATGGAGCAAAATACGCAGTAAACCAGGATCCTTGATTTTAGTGGCCACCTGCGAAAAATAATCTAACAAGGAAATATTCAACTTTTGGTTTTCAGCAATGTGACCAAAAGGTGCAATATCCCCTTTTTTAAGGGCTTCGAGGGCTAAAGCAGAAGGGCTTTGGGTGAGTAATCTTTCTTGCAGATTTGGCACATATAGATATGAACCACACTGCCCTGCAAAAATACCGGTGTGGTCATCCGAGCCGCCCGTCAGGATCTTGGGCTTTTTAGGGTCAACCCCAAATGTAACGGGGTTAAGGTTATGGCGCAGGGCGTATTGCTTAATTTTTTCTGGAGTAAGACTTTGCACCCAGTTTAAGGTCAACACACTTTGCCACAGATCACGCTGACCGTTTAGTACTTCAAAACGAGAAAACATCACCGCAAGTTTTTCAAATAGAGACAAATCGATTTTTTCATTGCGAGTATAAAAATACAGCGGATGGGGCAAAATCACCGGAATATCTTGCTCTGCGCAATAGCGTAAAAAGTCATAAATATTCTGTCTTTTTTTATTTAAGACCACCTCTTGTTCACGACTAAAGCCGTACGTCAACACATGAATAAATAACTCGTATTCTGGGAAGTAGCAGGTGAACTCAGCGCCAACCAGCACATCAATGCCTTTGTCTTGTAATTCCCAACACGAGCGAGCATTGTTGTGATTGGTGATGGTCACCACGCTATTCCCATTGGCTTGCAAGGTGCTATGCAACTTTTTAGTTTTTAACCAGGTTTCAGGTAAGCGTAAAATACGCCCCCATAACTCATCAGGCACATCACTGTTGTGATCATGGCAATGAAAATCGATCTTAAGGCAGTTTTTGGGGTTAAAACGTTGCCCCTGCTCTTGCAAAAATTCGGCGTATTCGTTAGCCAAACGTTGTCGAAATTGTGGTTGTGCCCCTAGGCTTATTCGCTCAGACATATTCACCCCGCCTTTGTTAAGTTGCTTTCTTCACTCGGTGGTAAGCCAGTTGCATCGGATACCGTTGATACAGATAAAGGCTTGGGTAATAGTGTTGCAATAATGGGATATTTGGTGCCCAGCATATCCATCAAAAACTGCCGTTTAATGCGTTTATTGGTCAGAGCCGGCGACTGCCACCACCACTGATCCTCTTGCATTTTTTTTGCGGATTTAATAAAACAGCTGATGACCTGCGCAAAGTCCTCATCAGTAAAATTAAAGCTCATAATCAAACGCCCGGTGCCTGTCCAGCTCAGCTCAATACCATTGTTTTTTAGATAGAACTGCAGCATCCAGTTGTAGCGACTGGGTAGGGTATAAATTACTGATAATATCGAATGGATATTGCTAATTTGAATGGGCAAATTTTCTTGGTTTAAGCGACGATTAAAATGCTCGACGCGTTGGTTCCATAGCGCTTCTGATTGCGCATACTGCGCTTGGATTTCGGGGCCTTGAATGCGTTTTAAAAACACATTCATGGCGCCCATCACATAAGGGTGTGAGTTAAACGTCCCGCGAGCAAATGATACATTTACTGGCCTGTCATCTTGAAAACGCTTCATCAGTGCATGAGTCCCGGTTAATACCCCAATAGGTAACCCCCCTCCTAGCGTTTTACCATAGGTGACCATGTCAGCTTGAATACCGTAGTACCCTTGTGCGCCGCGATAACTAAGGCGAAAACCGGTAAATACCTCATCAAAAATCAGTACAATCTTATGCTCGCTACAGACTTGGCGAAGCTGTTTTAACCATGCCACATAGCGCGGTTTATCAAAGTGAGTACTGCGGTCACTGGCCACCAAGGCAGCATCAGAGGGCGCATCAGCATTAGGATGAAAGGCTTGTAACGGATTAATCAACACGCAAGCGATGTCTTTACGACTGCGTAATACTCGCAAGCTATGCTCACTGTAATCAGCCAAGGTGTATACATCATGAGTTACCCGAGTATTGCCAATGCCAGGTTGGACGCCATCCCACCAACCATGATACGCACCGCAAAAACGCACTAAATGAGTCTTGCCAGTATGATAGCGGGCCAAGCGTACAGCTTGCATCACGGCCTCTGTGCCCGACATATGAAATGACACTTCATCAAGCCCAGACACTGCTTTAATCATTGCAACGTTTTCACTAATCAATGGGTGATACGCGCCCAGCACAGGGCCAAGTTGCTTGGTTTGAGCGATACCTTCTTCCATGCACTCTTTATAAAAGTCATAGCCAAATACATTCACACCATAAGAGCCGCTGAGGTCATAGCGCCAGTTACCGTCTAAGTCACACACTTTTAGGCCCTTAGTTTCTTGGGCGATAGAACTGAGTGTGAAGCAAGGCGCGAGCTGATTACGGTAGGGAAAAGGAATACGGTAATGACTGGTAAACCGCACATCTGAAATACTGTTTTCTAAATTTTGGCTATGGCTTAAGGTCTGCGGACAACAGGATTCAATGTCGTCTTGCAGTTGTTTAATGGCTTGGCGCCGCTGGGCCACCACCTTAGGGGGTGCGCCATCACTGTTGTAAAAGCGCTCTGCGTCGTAACTAAAAAAAGGAATAAAGCGGGCCACGCGCCGCGACCATTTGCTATGCCCACGTAAGGAGGGGTGTTTTGCTTTGGATAATTGCAAACGCACAGACAGTTTGTACAGCAGTAAAACACAAATGCTGATAACCAGCAGATAGACCAGATTAGATTGACTCATTGTTACTCAAATCACAGCACGTTTAGCTAAAACTAACATGGCTATTTGAATAATTTATTTCACTTTATAGACGATTGTGTGACAAGTAACTGGATGACAGATAACGCGGCTGCAAACACTGTTTTAACGAAGTGCTTGCAGCAATCGTGACTGCTAGTTTGTTTGCTGGGCTACGTTAAGGGATTTTTTATCTTCACTCCGGGCTTTTAACGCTAACAAACAGGGGGTGAGGATTAAGGTCAGTAAAGTAGCAAAGGCTAAGCCACCTGCTACAGCAGTTGCTAATTGCGACCACCACTCAGTTGAGGGGCCACCGATATCAACATTACGACCAATAAAATCAATATTAATTTCTGCCACCATGGGCAATAAACCCAAAATCGTGGTGACCGTAGTTAACATAACCGGGCGTAAACGCTGGGCGCCCGTACGCAAAATGGCTTCCATCGCTGGAAAACCTTGTTTGCGTAAAATGTTATAGGTATCAATGAGGACAATATTGTTATTCACTACGATGCCTGCCAAGGCAATCACACCGATACCTGACATCACAATGCCAAAGGGCTTTTGAAAAATAACTAAGCCTAAGAATACGCCAACCGTCGAAAACACCACTGCACTTAAAATCAGAAAGGCTTGATAGAAACTATTAAATTGTGTGACCAAAATAATCGCCATAACAAACAATGCGACTAAAAAGGCTTTTTCTAGAAATGCGGTTGATTCATCTTGTTGTTCGTTTTGCCCCTTGATAGTCAGCATGACTCTGGGGTCGAGATTCAAGTCAGGTAATTGAGCTTGTAACAGGGGTAACTCTTTGCTCAGTAGTTGCCCTGGCGCCATATTCGCTTCAACACTGATAACACGATTACCATCGATATGACGAATAAGGTCAGTTTTGGGTTGGGCGGTACGTTCGACAAAATTACCAATAGGCACCATACCTGTTGGGGTTTTCATGCGCAGTTCATCAAGCTTACCAATAAAGCGTGAATCAATGGGATAACGCACGCGAATATCTAACTCGTCATCTACGTCGTCTGGGCGATATTCACCGATTTTTAAACCATTGGTGACAAACTGCACCGTGCTACCCACTAGTGTGGCGTCTGCACCAAATCGGGCCGCATCACTGCGATTCACTTTTAGTTGCCATTCAATTCCGGGTTTAGACGCCGTATCACTGATAGAGGTGAACTTGTCGTTGTTATCCAGTGCATTGCGGATTTTCAGCGCGGCATCATTGAGTAATTCAGGGAAACGGGATGACAATTGTATTTGCAGATCTTTACCCGATTGAGGGCCATTTTGGTCGGCTGAAATTTCAATATCTAATCCCGGCAAGCCTTTTAAACGCGCTTGAGTGTCTTTGAGAACCTCATCTGAATGCGCACGATAATGCCAATCCACTAAATTTAAACGCAAGTAGCCGATTTGATCTTGTCCACCAGTACGCACATACAGGGTTTCGATTTCATCCATATCGATAATTTTGCTTTCAACATCGCGCATTATCTGATCTTTTTCGTAAATCGACATATCGCTGGCAGAACGCACATTAACGTTAATACCCGGCACATCGACGTTCGGGAAAAACTGGGAACCCAAGCCCGACAAATTAAATGCGGTAATCGACAAGATGGCAATAATAATGGCTGAACCTAGTATTTTCCAAGGATGCTCGATGGCTGTCGCAAGTACATTGACGTATTTACCCGTAAAGCCACTGAGATGGCGAATATCACCACTTTCAGCTTCATGCAGTTGGCGTTTTGTTTCTTCAGACACATAACGGGGTTTGCCAAATACACCGCCCAGTACTGGCACAAAAATAAGTGCCATCAGTAAGGAAGCCGACAACACCGCGATAAGCGTAAAGGGTAAATACTTCATAAATTCACCCATCATGCCTGGCCAAAACATCAGCGGCGCAAAGGCTGCTAACGTCGTGGCTGTTGAGGCAGTAATAGGCCACGCCATACGCTGAGCAGCAAGGCCATAGGCTTTTTTCTTGTCCATGCCTTCACTCATGCACCGGTCGGCGTATTCGGTGACGACAATCGCCCCATCCACCAGCATGCCCACTGCCATAATCAGCGAGAACAACACCACCATATTCAGGGTATAGCCAAATAACGCGATGATCAGAATGCCGGTTAAAAATGAGCCGGGTATAGAAATACCCACCAATAAGGCGGTGCGCAAACCCAAAATAGCCACAATCACCACAGCCACTAAGATGATGGCGCTGGAAACATTGTTTTGCAGATCGTTGAGCATCATGTTCACGTCAACACTTTGGTCACCGGTGTAACTGACATTTATACTGGCAGGCCAAATGGCTGAGTTTCTGGCAGTTTCAATCAAGTCTTTTACGTTTTGTACGGTGGCCAACATATTTTCGCCAGGGCGCTTTTTCACTTCCAATGACACCGACACATCACCATTGACTCGAGCAAAGCTTGAAGGGTCTTTGTACGAACGTCTGACCTGCGCTACATCAGCAAAAGTAATAACGCTATCACCCTGCACTTTTACCGGCTGCTCCATCACATCTTTGACTGACTCAAAAACCGACGGCACTTTTACTGCAAAACTGCCCTTGCCGTTGTCCATCGTACCGGCGGGCACAAGGCGGTTATTTCGAGAGAGCAAATTAAAAATATCGTTTTGATCAAGCCCATATGACTCCATCAACAAGGGATCAACCACAATTTCAACCATGTCTTCACGGTCGCCACCCATGGTCACTTCAAGGACTTCACTCATGCCTTCTAAGCGATTTTTTAGCTCACGAGCAACGGTGAGTAATGCTCGCTCAGATACTGGTCCGGATAACACCACAGTGATGGCAGCTTGCTGTCCGGCCATGGTCACTTCGTGAATAGTGGGCTCTTCTGTTTCAGTAGGTAATTTAGCTCGTGCAACCGTGACCTTGTCACGTACATCAGCCAGGGCGGCTTGCGAGTCTAAACCGGGGAAAAATTCCAAAGTGACATTGGCAAAACCTTCTCCGGCGGTCGCTTTCATCTCTTTTACCCCATCGATTGAGCGTAACTCTCTCTCCATGGGTTTTACTAGCATTCGTTCAGCGTCTTCGGGTGAGATACCGTCGTGTACAATAGACACGTAAATAACCGGGATGGGTACGTCAGGATTTGATTCGCGGGGAATAGTCGCGTAGGTCACTGCCCCTGAAATAATCAGCAAGACAAAAATCATTAATACGGTGCGGGTTCGGCTTAGTGCCGCTTGAATTAGCGCGTTCATTGACTCACCGGCTCGCTATATTCTTCGCTATACACCACTTCAACTTTGTCACCATCACGCACAAAACCTTGACCTAAGGTGATAACGTCGGCCTGCTCACCCATGCCACTTAACCACACACCTTGGCTGTCGCTTTTAACAATATCAATGGGCACAAATTTTACATGCTCATCCACCACGGTTTTTACCCCTAGATTCCCCTCTTCATCGAGCGCCATGACCGCTGGAGTAATTAACATTGCCCAGGTTTTATGCAGTGGCAAAGCCAATTCAGTACTCATGCCCGCTAAACGTTTATGTTCGGGATTAGGCACGGCCACTTCGATTTTGAAGGTATTGGTACCTTGGTCTGAAACACTTGAAATATAACGCACCGAACCTTGTAGAACGTCTCCGTTGGTCATGCGCCCTGCTGCGACTTGGTCTAACTCAATGCCTTGCACATTATTTTGTGTGACATTAGCGGTGATCACTAAGGGATCTAAATCAACTAAGCTGGCAATCTGATCTCCGTCTTTTAGCAAGTCGCCAATCTCAACAAAACGCTGGTTAATAACGCCATCAAAAGGGGCAGTAATCAGCGCGCGTTGCACAGCCAGTTCTAACAAACTGACCTCTGCTTTAGCGCTTGCTAAATTCGCTTTCGCTTGTGCTAAATTTACCTGAGATTGATAACCTTGCTTGCCTAATGATTGGGCGCCATCTAATTCAATTTCCCGTTGTTTAAGCATCGCTTTTGCTGATAACAACCGGCTTAATGAATCGGCATTATCAATCTGAATTAGCTGTTGACCTTGTTTAACAAACTCTCCCTCCCTGATAAATATTGCTTTAACAAGGCCCTTTACCTCGGCTCTTAAGATAGCAACTCGGTCGGGCTCAGTGCGGCCATATAGGGTGATTTCACGATTAACCTGTTCTGCCTTAAAACGCGTTGCATTGACTTTAACTAGCGGGGAAATACGATGTTTGTCAACATGATTTGGATTCACCTTATCGTCGTTAGATAGCATTCCAGAGCCAACCCACAACACCAGAAGTACCACAATAGCGAGGGCTATCCAGATAGGTTGTTGCCGAATTTTAGTCATTACCGCAGCCATAGTTCATCCATACTATTTTAAGAGCGGTTAATTTAACCTTTTTTACTGACAAATCGCAGAGTTAATGTACTAAACAATATTAAATATATGTTACTAGATGCAAATGAACAGCATTAATCCGATGAGCTCAAGATGGCTTTTACTTGCTTCCTGACCTCGGCGTAAGGCTGCTGCTCACACAGGCCAAACCCTGACAGTTTAGCCGCGCGAGAGCGCACAAAAAGCGGCATGCTCATGGCGGTCAAAAAATGGCAGTAGATACTTTCACTCATTGCGATATCGGCTTTGTTCTCAAGATAAGTAGACAATGACGCCATAGCCTCCGAGATCGTTTGCCTATCCGGCATAGCGGGTAAAGCAACGCGCTCCAAAGTAGCGGTTTTACCCTGACACACACTGCAATGACCACAATTCGTGGGAGCATTGTGGTCATCAAAATAACGCGCTAGGTTGTAACTCAGACAACGGTCTAATTCAAAAAAGCGTATCATTGCTGCTATACGCTTAATTTCTTTTTGCTCATTGTCCGCAAAATAGTGGCCAAGGTGAGCGGCCAATTCAGGGGTTAGCATGGCACCCGACTTAACCTCATACACATCCGTCATTAAGCGAGACTCGAGCTGAATATATTGATGTTCTGCCAAATACTCTAAGGCACTCACCACGCGATGCCGAGGCGCTTGATATTGCTGGTATATGGCATCAAAATTGACCACGCCCCAGATTTTTTTCATCTGAGTGGTATTAAAAACACAGGCTAAGAATTCGCGTCGCTCACCATCAAATAGATTAAGGATGTCGTTGCTGTCACGATTAAACCGCAACTTAAATTCAGCAAAGTAGGCATACAAAGATTTCAGTACACCTGCTAACTCTAATTGCACTAACAATGTTTTAAGCGGTAATTGGCGAATATTACTGATTTGCGATAATTCGTTAATCTGCATTTCCCAGGAGTAGGCTTGCTCAGTAAACTCAGATTCAGCGGAACTTTTAATGTTAGCAAGTACTCGCTTTATTGCATCAGCATCGGGGGTATCACCAAATACAAAATTTTCAACGGTAGTCAGACCGTCGAGATTAGCTAAAACTAAGCAACGTGAAACTTGACCGTCGCGCCCTGCTCGGCCAATTTCCTGACTGTAGTTTTCAATGGACTTGGGTAAATCGTAGTGAACTACAAACCGTATGTCTGACTTATCAATGCCCATACCAAAAGCAATAGTTGCCACGACGATTTGAACTTTTTGCTGCATAAATTCAAGTTGAATATGCTGGCGTAATTCATTATCTAAACCAGCGTGATAGGCCTTGGCCGACAAACCCTGTTGAATTAACAGTTGAGCAACTGCCTCAGCGGTTTTTTGCAAGGTAACGTAAACAATACCGGCTCCCGCTTGTTGTTTGAGCACGCTAATCAACTGATTGTTTTTCTGGGATTGGGCAACCGGTACGATATCCAGTTGTAAGTTTGCCCGATAAAAACCTGTTTGAACGATATGCCCAGGCGCAATCGCAAAACGCTGTGCCATGTCGTGTTTGACTTTTTTGGTCGCAGTGGCAGTGAGTAGCAGTACCAAAGGTATTTTTAGGTCTTGTTGGTAATCGGGAAGTTTTAAATAATCGGGCCGAAAGTTATGACCCCACTCTGAAATACAATGAGCTTCATCCACTACCAACATCGACAGAGGCACACTTTTAATAAACTGCCTAAATCGTTCGTTTTTAAAACGCTCTACCGACACCATCAAAATTTTACACGCCCCACTTCGAATATCCTGCATCACTTGCTGGTTTTGCTCAAAGCTGAGGGTTGAATCAATACTGGCAGCCGCAATCCCTTTACTGTGTAAAAACGCCAGTTGATCTTTCATTAAGGCCAACAAAGGCGATACCACTAAGGTGAGATGGGGCAATTGGCTAGCGACAAATTGATAACACAGAGACTTACCCGCCCCTGTTGGAAAAATGGCTAAGCTTGAGTGCCCCGCTAACAAATGCTCCACCACATCTTGCTGCCCCTGACGAAAGGTCTCAAACCCGAACAAGCGCTGAAGTTCAGTAGCCAAATGTTCGGTGCTGGGTTTAGGGTGCGCTGATGGCATCGGAATTTTGGGGGGGTTATCGTTCATTCGCTATCCCTGTCGTGATGTTGTCCAATAAGTTGCTTGTTTTAATATTGAGCAAGGTTATTTTTCAAGTTGTAGAATAACGTCCGTTAGCGAATCGAGCCTCTCAGTTAAGACCGCTTGAGCGTCGTATAGCCCTTGATTATAGTAGACACTGCCAAACTCTTTAGAAATAAAATCCAGTAGAAATTCACCGTCAAATTGACCCAGCTCACAGTCTAATTCGTCGTGTAGGTATCGTTGTAACTTATCCACTAAGGCGTCTTTTTGCGCCTGTGAGAATTGAATATCGGCCATGTATAGACTCTTCAAATGACAAAAAAGAAGCGAATCTTAACACTATTTTAAGAGGGGGTAGGCGCAAAGACAGGAGATTAGACGAAAAGCACAAACGGGTGATGGGTTAAGCATCACCCGCACAACAAAGGGCAAATTACACTAACATTTCTTTAATTGAGCCTGAACTGGCAAAGTGCTGCTCACTGATTCGGCGGCAAGTTTGGATATACAGCTCATCAATTTGCTTTATCGACATAAACTGGTTACTAAAGCCTGGTACTACAGGATCAATGTGCAATCTCGCGCTATTTATAAAATGAGCGATCAGTTCTTTGACATTGTCAGTCCCCATCGCCACCCGCATAGTGGTTAAATAAATACCGCTTTTTTGCTGAGCATTTTTGTCTAATTCACTGTGAGAGGTTAACGCGGGGCATAAGATAATCGTGTTATTTTGACCGATACTAACTTGATGACTAAATGCAGGCTCAAGGGCATCAAAAAATCGTACAAAGGTATCCCGATTAAGACTGGCGCCTTCCATATCCACAGTAAACAAGGCACAAGGCCAGCCGTGACGCATTTGACGTTGACGTAGTGCACTATTGGGATGGCCATCGATCGCATGGCAGTTCACATTTAGACTGGCATGGGACGCGAGAAACTGACTGAAAACCGTGGTATTAATCACCTTATTCATAATACGCATTTCTAAGGTCTTCATGCCGTTTAATACATCAAAGGCTTTTTCAGAATCTAAAAACGCACCTTTAATGTAATACACATCCCAAAACATAGTGCGTGACCAATCATAGCCATTAGCACAATCTCCTTTGCCTTGGAACATACGATAATTTTCACCAATCACCACACCTGCTGTCGTCGCACCGCTACCACAAATATCTTTGGTGTAACTGTGCACCACGTAGTCAGGGCGTTCCGCTTTATCAACGCGCTGCAGCGGCTGATGCAGAATAGGCGTAGCCAAAGTAGCATCTAACATCACTAAGTGATTGTGTTCGTGAGCTAACTTACTGATACCTGCCACATCGAGTACATAGCCGTGAGGATTACAGGGCGACTCTATATAAACATGCAGGGCCTTACCTTGCGCTAAACGGGCTGCGTGTTTTTCACGTGCTTGATGTAAGAACCCAGCAAATTCATCGGCACTGTAGCCATCAAACCATTCAAGCTGAACATCAAGGCGATTTTCTCTAGCAAAAAAGTCATGCAAGAGCTGGTAAACGCCACCATAAACATTGCGCGATACAACGATAACATCGCCATGGCCTAATACATTTGATAACAACGCATCAATAGCGGCCATGCCTGAATTGAAATTCCACGCCAAATAATCTGCGGCGTAAGGCCCAGCTTCTAAATCGACGATGGCATTAGCCAAAGAAATATTAGTGGGATTAAGCAGTCGTGAATAGATTTGGTGAGTTGACTCTTTCCCCTGAAACGCATCATCAACCCACTCTGTGCAGGCATACACGTAAGTAGCAGTGCGCACCACAACTGGCGTGGCTGAAAATAACGCAGTCACATTATCAAACAAGGGATAATGGCTTTTGCTGACCTGAGAGCCAGATTGTTTGCTTAGGCTTTGATACGTCGCTCGAAACGGGTTTTGCAAAGTATCGAGTATTTTGGCAATTTGAAATGACAAGAATTTTTTTGCATTAAAGTAGGCGACTTTATCTTGCTTATCGAGGCCAGCTAGCGTTTCGCTGGTCACTCTCCAAAGGTGTTGCACATCGATTTGTGCATGGTACAAGTGCTGAGTCAGGCTACTTAATGCTTGGCCATAATCACTTTTTGGATCAATCCCAAAATGGAGCAACTGTTCATTTGACAAAGCCTCGACAGACATAGCCATAGAGGTATTACGTTTAGGCGAAAGTAATTTTGCATGAGCAAGATCAGAAGATGTAGACATAGAGACACCACGTTATTATTGTTTAACGCAGGTTACACCGAACTAAATTACTTAAAAATATACTATTGACTAATAATATTTTAAATAAACAGGGTAATGGCAAGATAAGTTTGCAGCTCGTCCTAAGATGAGCCGCATCATGTATATAGCGATGAGAAGCCAATCGACATGCCGATGCCTGACACATTTATATTTTAGGCAAAAAGTGACACTGATTTAAAAAGCTTGTTAAGGCGGGGCGATCTAACTGAAAGTGTTGTTGCGCCAACCACTCAATGGCTGACTCAATCGAATTAAAAAATTGATGTTCAATCTCTGCTTGTCGGTAGGCTGCACCCAATTGCTGCTTAATTGTATTGCGAATATCAGACTCTAAAATAACGATAGCCAGGCAAGCTAAACCTTTTTCTTTGCGAATTTTACTATGGTAAACAAATCCGTCAAATGTAGACGGAGGCATTAAACACTCACCCACCAAGCAACTCAACTGAGCCCACGGTAAGGTGAGGTCTAGGTGCTGTATCTCTTTGCCTAGTTTTTTAGCACCATCGATAAGCGCCTCATCATTCCATGGGCCACGGCCGACAAATAGTAAAACCTGTTGATTGATACCGACGACATAATCACCGTGCTCGAACACATAGCCCCCTGTTAATTACGAGTGAACCAAACCACCTTTATGTATTGTATTACGATGCAGCGAAATAACACTGTAATAAAGAACATAAAAATTGTCATAGGGCCGAAAGCGAGGTAAATCCAGCTATCGGTTAAATATTCAGCAAACAGTCTGGTTTTATTTGTTTTTGACCGACATTAAAAGACTAACTTGAATTTGTGCATTATTCTATTTGGCAATGCTCTTTCTACTAGGACAGATTATGACTGACTCCACCAAGCCAACGGGCTTAGCTGATGTTGCACAATATACACCCGAACAACGCCTAAATTACTTGGTTAAAGAAGTGGTTAATAACCAAAAGGTGTGGATACTGACTGATAATGATGGCTGTGTCATGCTGAATACCGAAGACGAAGACTGTGCCCCGGTTTGGCCAAGCGAAGCATTCGCGCAAGCATGGGCAACAGGTGATTGGGCTGACTGCAAACCTATCGCTATTGAACTAAAAACATGGCGCACTCGCTGGACTTATGGTCTTGAAGGCGACAACGTCGCTATTGCCGCTTTTCCCAATGAAGATGAAGAAGGCTTAGTTATTTCAGCACAAGAATTTGATTACGAAATTCAGCAGCAAATTAATAAAAAGAAAGTGAATTAAGCGATAGTCGCACGCATCGAGACGCGAGTTTCGAAACCAAAGATAAGATTATCGTTGGGCGACAGGGCATGCGCTGCGATTATCCAGTATGGCCAGCGGCCACTGTGTTTGTACGCTGAGCACATGCTCCTTGCGCCCTTCACATGCTTTAGTCTTTAACAAAAGTCTCAAACTGATTAGGTAAATATTCCACCAGCTTGCCTGAGGTCTCTACGTAAGTGCGCAAGGTGTCGGGTAGCGACAAATATATGGTCGCTAAATTTTGCTCTAACTTGTCATTGCCCTTACTTTTGGCCTGTTGCAAAGCAAAGGGAATATCAGCAAAGGTACTAAACATACCTAAGCAGTATTTTAAGTCTTTTTGCAGCGTTTCGATGTCTTTGCTACTGGTGTTTAACATGGCTTGCCAAGCTTTTTGCCAGGTTGAATCAAGTTGGCTATGGGCTAATAACAAACCTTGCAGCCAAAATGACAAATGGCCGTCTTTGTAGGGCGGGGCCGGCAACGCTAAGCCTTGCATGAATTCAACATGTTCATCGCGCATGTTTTTGAGTTGCCACTGCAAGCACAGCATTGCCGCATCTGCGAGTTGATCAACGTCTTCGCTGTATTGCGTCGGCACTGGTGCTTTGAATAACCAAGGTAACCACTGAGTGGGAAGCGGAATTTCAGGTGCAGATGCCACCCCAAAAATACAGCCCAACATGCTATGGGGCTCGAGTACAAAAGGACGCAGGGTTTCACTCGTAGCAAGATGATGGAGTTGTTGCTGACTGGGATCAGAAAATTGCGTCATTGGCTAAACTTGTGCAGATAAAGATACATAGACACAGCCTTGATTAGCATGTATGCCCGCAGGCTCTCAAAGTCTATTGGTTTAATCACTTAGGAATAAACGCCAAGTGTAAAAAATACAGGAGTGTGCAATTAATCGAAGCTGATTTCATTAATGAGCCTTTCTACTTTAGCGGAAAGATCTGCAGTGACAAAGGGTTTAACAATAAAATCAGAGGCGCCCAAACGCATCGAATCAACGACCAATTTTCTAGTGGCATTACCCGTCACCATTAAAAACGGACAGGTGTTATTGTGCAGTCTCAGCGCAGCGAGTATATCCAAGCCCGTTACATCTGGCATAAGCCAATCGCATATAACGAGGGAAATTTTTTTCATCTCTTCACTTTTTACAAAGGCGAGGGCTTTGGTACTGTCTGAAAAGCTGATTATTTCGCCTGATACAATATCTTCTAAGATAATGCCAAGTAACTCTAGAATGATGTGATCATCATCTACAATTACGATATTACAATCGTACACCATTCTTCCTTTTTGCCACTATTTCGATTTTTGTACATTTAATTGACTCATGCAGAATACTGAAAAGAAGCCTTATTGCAAAATCAAAAATTAACTTTCACCAAAAATTTACTCAGACTTTACATCCACTACATTGCTCTTTTGTGAAATCGCGCAAAATTATTCCCACATTTAAGCATCGTAAAAAAATACGTTTAGCTATCATAAAATAAATCAAATTGTGCGGTGGTTAATTCACTAAATGATAGGCCAATAAAAGGTAAAATTCCCTCAGCAATGGGTTTAATTTGTTTATCAATATAGTGCTCATAATCCAAGCTTGAATTAATAAACTCAACAGGCTCTGGGCCATTGATGGTAATGACGTAACTGATCCACCCTTTGTTCTGGTACCTAGCAGATTTACCCCGCTTTAGGTATTGCTCGTCAGCTAAACGCGCCGCTTTAACATGGGGCGGCACATTTTTTACGTATAAATCTAAACGTCGTCTGATCCGTTTGCGGTAAACCAAATCTTTATCTACCCGGCCTGACTTCAGATCATCGATGGTTTGCTGTAAAAATTGCCTTACATCTTGTTGAGCGAAAACCAATTGGTACAAGGTTAACTGAAACCTTTTAGCCAAAGGCGTCCAATCAGAACGCACCGTTTCCAAACCTTTAAATACCAGCTCATCTCCCTTGGATGTGCGCTTTAAACCGGCATATCGTTTTTTACTGCCTAACTCTGAACCCCGAATAGTGGGCATTAAAAATTGCACAAAGTGCGTTTCAAACTCTATCTCGAGGTAATTTTCTAATTGATATTCTAGGGCGATGAGTGCAGTCCATTGTTGATTGATACTGTGTGCCAGACGCTGACCAATACACTGAGCTTGCTCATCTGACTCAATACCTTGTAAATAAACAAAAGTAGAATCAGTATCGCCGTAAATGACCTGATAACCCGCTTGTTCAATCCAATGCGCTGTGGTTTGCATAATGTCGTGACCGCGCAGGGTAATTGAGCTGGCTAAGCGGGTATCGTAAAAGGGACAGCCACCAGAGCCAAGTACCCCATAAAATGAGTTCATTAGTATTTTAATGGCCTGACTTCGCACCGAATCGCGGTCTTTTTTTGCTTGATCTCGTTGCTGCCATAAGGAGGTAATGATATCTGGCAAAAAGTGTTTTGTGCGATCAAATACCGCCCCGCGATAGCCGCCAATGGCATTGTCAGGGGCTTTTAGTCCCTCAATTAAACCAAGAGGGTCGATTTTAAAAGTACGAATAATCGAGGGATACAAACTCTTAAAATCGAGTACCAGAACATGCTCATATAAACCCGGCCTTGAGCTCATCACATAGCCCCCAGGACTGGCCAAACCACCATCAATTGGCCGGTTAGGCGCAACATAGCCCGCCCGATGTAATTTTGGTAAATACAGATTAACAAAGGCGGCTACCGAGCCCCCCATTCGGTCAAGCTCTAGGCCTGTTAATTGGCTACGTAAGGTTAAAAAATCTAACACTTTGGTCTGGGCAAAGATTTTCAATACGAGAGCGCAATCTTGCAGGTTATAGCGTGCTAACTTAAGCTTATTAAATTGAAAATCGTGTTCAATTTGAGCTAAGCGGTTGTCAAGGTCTTCAGCTTCTTTACCTTCGCCAAGAAGCGCTTGTGCCACACTTTCTAAACTAAAACTGGCGAATTGATACGTGGCGGTTTTGAGTGCATCAATACCGTCTATGACCACTCTTCCTGGCATCGTGACGTAGCCTTGATTCACTTCGTTACGGGCATCGCGCCAGACAATTGGCTGCTTACCTCGTCCTAGCGTCAGGTTTACCTTGTGTAGGGCGGCTCGCTTTATCAACAAACGAAAATCAAAATTGACCACATTCCAGCCAATAATAATATCGGGGTCAAGTCGCTGAATATGCTCAACTAAAGCAATAAGTATGGCTTTCTCATCTTTGAGCCAATAAATCCACGGCTCACTGGCTTGAGGCTCGCCGATCATCAAAACGTGCTTATCTGTATCGCTCATCAAGCCAATGCAAAATAATTCACCTTGCTCACTGCATTCGATATCTAAAGACAACACATTAAAGCGGGGTTGATAGTTACCTGATTTCAGTTTTGCCTGTTTTAGTTGCACATAGCCACTGCTGGTATTGGGCTCGCCAAGCACACCAATGACTTGCGCACTGCCATAAACAAAACGTTCCATCAAGAAGCGCTCACTAAGGCGCACGTCATCTTCAAAACACATCAATTGATGTTGCTTTAGCTTCTCTTTTGCTTGGTAACTGTGCACGGGCATAGTGAAGTACAAAGCGGCCACGGGCTCTTCATCAAAAGTAGTCAACGCAACATCTTGGCAGTCAAAAGGGATGTGATGTTGCGATAGAACACTGCGAGCAAAAGTCACATTTTCTTGTTTAATAAAAAATAGCACTTTTTGTGTGCCGGTGGTGGCTTTAACCACACCTTGATCAGTTAGGATCCATAATTCTAAATAGGTTTCACCGCGTAGCTCAACCGTCTGTATGGTTAAAATAAAACCAGCAAATTCACTCGACATATTACTCAGATAATTGATTTTGAACGGAAAGAGGATTTAGCGTTCGTTGGGCGAGGACGATTTGATTACGCCCATTATTTTTTGCAATATACAGCGCCTCATCAGCACTGGCTAATAAGCTTTCGACAGTACCTTCATGTTGGTACTCGACCAATCCCACTGAAATGGTTACTTGAATATTAGGCTCACCTATTGTTCTACCGATACACCTTAGTTGGTCTGACAAATGACTCAACGCTTCATGCGCTTGCTTGCCATTGGCTTGTTTAAAGATAGCGAGAAACTCTTCCCCGCCAATTCTTCCAATGACATCGGAACCTCGCAGTCCTTTACGAAAAACATAGGCAAATTCTCTTAGCACTTTGTCACCCACCAAATGCCCGTATGAGTCGTTAATTTTCTTAAACCAGTCGAGATCGATCATGGCCAAACATAAATTTTTATTGTGTTTGCAGGCCCATTCAATGTGCTCACTTAGCACCTGCATCGTGTGGCGCCGATTGTACAACCCTGTGAGTTCATCAATATTGACGAGCTTTTCTAATTTCTTTTTGTAAGCCCTACTTCGCTGGACCGTCACAAGCATCAATAAGCAAGCCAGCAAGCTAAATGCACTGATAAGAATAAGCTGTATTCTGTCATTTTTTTCACTGCTTAATTGCAGTTGTTGAATCGCATTTTTTTGGCTTAATACTTGGTTTTCTTGCTGTGCAAGTTGGATTTCAAATCTTGAACGTAGCTGATGCAAGCGCTCAGTGCTGTTGTTGTTTTGTACCTTTTTATGAGCAGAAAATGCACTTAACAAACGTTCATAGGCTTGTTGGTAATGTTGCTGTCGATACAACAGATCGGCTTTTACTTCATCAAAACCAATGCTATGAGTTGGCATGTTGGCCCTATCTAAAAAGGCTTCAGCTTGGTCTAAATACGCTTGCGCCTTGCTTAGCTCACTGGTTTTAAACGAAAGATTAACAAGGCTGAGCATCACATTAAAACGCATTTGGTGATTATCTGCTTGTGCAAAAATGTCAGCGGCCTTTTTAAGGTCTCGTTCAGCCTCCTCAAACTTCAGTTCAATAATCTCGATGTCAGCTAACTCTTTTAATGCATAAGCGACACCTTGAATATCATCAATTTTTTCTGCTGTTTCCTTTGACTCAATCAGCTGAGCTTTAGCCAACGTGATGTTACCCAAGCTGCGATTGGCCTTACCTAAGCCATATAAGGCAATACTCAATTCAAGGTGGGCTTGATTGAGCCGATGAGCCGCAATGGCTTCTTCATAAAAAGGGATAGACAGTTTATCTTCGTGGCGGTACTCATAGACTTGGGCCAGCATCGAGGCGATATGGGCTTTGCTCAAGGTGGTGGGATCATCATTGGCAAGAGAATAAGCAAGTTGAAAGTCGTTCAAAGCCGAGACGTATTCGGTCAACGTTGTAAAAATAATTCCCCTTGAAAAAAGGCTATTTAAGTATAAAAGCGGATCATGCTGTTTTGCCCATTCTACGCTGTCATTGATTTCGACTAATGCCTCACTTGCATGTCCACTATTTTCTAAGGCTAAAGCTTGGGATATTTTTACCTTATGATAGAGCCAAGGTTGCTCAGTCAAAGAGGTGTAAGTTAATGCGAGCTGGGCGTATTCAAGCGCTTTTTTAGGGTAGGTTAAATTGTAAAATGCTTGACTAAGGACAAGATGATATTGCGCAAGAGTAGTAGGGTCCGAAGCCATTTCTGGCTCAAATGCCATCAAGCTATCTAATGCTGCTTGAGGTTTATTTTGAGCTAACCGTGCAAGGGCTGAAAAGGGCTCATCTAACTTTCTCAGCGACTGTGCATGAGCACTTAAGGCTATTAAGCACATCAAGCCAATACAAAGTTGCCTCGCTTTTAGCAAAAGATTCATTAGCCCCTGACAAGTGCATTCAACTGAACATTAAGCTTATCACTTATTAAGCAAGTAGCAAAAAGGCTTCTATTACCGAGAAGCCTTTTGTTTTAACAACCTAAAACAACTGGATTATAAGCTACAACGCGCAGCCCCCTCGTTGGACACCAGTTTAATCTCTTTCAATTGTATGGCGGTGCCTTCGCTTGAGCGTAAACCAAACGGGACCTTGATCCGAGTTAACGCATCGTTGGACAAACCAAAACAGCTCAGTTTTATTTGCGCTTTTTGCCAGTCCTGCCCTACTTTTAATTTAAGATCATCACTGATGTCGATATTGGTATCACAACCATCGCAGTCGATGTAAAGCGCAGTCGTGCCTTCGCTTGCGCTTATCACCTTGTAGTCAATTTGTATTGCCATATCAGCGGTTGATTGACGACTCAAATTTACCGGACTGCCTTGTAACAAGAGTTGTGCATCACCTTGCCAAGTCACTTCAATCGTATCTTCTTGGGCTAGATAATCTGCCGCTTTAACATTCACACTACCCGCCGCGCTCCTTTGTGCATTACCCGTCACTTGCGTTTCACCGGCTTTATCATTAAGCACTAACCGCCAAGGTTGTACGGCATCACCAGCAAATAAATAACGACTGTCATTTTGGGCAGTAATAGTCGGATCGAGTGTTTCATCGAGTTCACTGAACACACTGGTGTCGGTCACACTTAAACCATAGCCATAGGCAAACAAGGGATCATAGCCAGGTTTACCAAGGTTTAACTCAACATCACTTGGCGTACGAGGCCACGAGAACGAAAGGCGCCCACTAAAATCATATTGTACCTTATCTTGTGCATCACGAAATAACATGTCAGCCACACCACCACCTTCTGAGCCCGGTAACCAAGCAGCAACAAAGGCGTCAGACGCATTGATTTCTGGGTTCACCCACATTGGTCTGCCCGATAAGAATACGCTTACAGTGGGAATACCTTGAGCTTGTAAGGATTTTAAAATGGCTAAACTATCCTCAGGTTTAAAATCTACATCAGCCACATCGCCTTGAAACTCAGCATAGGGCTGCTCACCAAAAACCACAATCGCCACATCAGGACGCTGGCTAAACTCACCACTTTCGTTAAGTTCAACACTACCGCCTGCAGCCGTCACGGCACTCGCAATACCTTGGTAAATAGACTCGCCATTTGGAAAATCTGAGTTTTTATTCCCGCTTCCTTGCCATGTTAATGTCCATCCGCCGGATTGCTGACCAATATTATTGGCCGCGCTGCCGGCAACCAAAATCGTTGAATTAGGCGCTAAGGGCAACAACTGCTCATTGTTTTTCAATAAGACTAAAGACTTACGTACTGCCTCTCTGGCAACCGCACGATGCTCGGCCGAACCTAACAATTCAAATTTACCTGCATAAGGTCGAGATGAAGGTAAACCTGCTTCAAATAAACCAGAGATTAGTTTTACTCGCAAAATTCGTGATACCGCTTCATCTAAACGGGCCATTGAAATTTCGCCCGACTTAACTTGTGCGAGAGTATTTTTGTACAATTCTTTCCAGCTATCAGGTGCCATGAACATATCTAAGCCAGCGTTAAACGCCGCAGCACAACTCACGTTACTACAACCAGCAACTTGACCATGTCCATTCCAGTCACCAACCACAAAACCATCAAACCCCATTCGTTCAACCAAGACATCGTTAAGCAAACCGCGATGACCGTGCATTTTTTTGCCATGCCAACTGTTGAATGAGGCCATAACAACCAAAGCACCGTGCTGAATGGCCGGTGGATAACCTGCGGCGTGGATATCTCGCAGTTGCTCTTCAGTGGCAAGGGTATCACCTTGATCAATGCCGTCTTTGGTACCGCCATCACCCACAAAATGTTTCACGTTGGCTAACATGTGATCATTATCTAAAAACTGTTCGCTGTTTACTCGGCCTTGAACTCCCTCAACGACCATGCCTGCATAAGTGGAAACGATTTCAGGATTTTCAGAAAAACTTTCAAAGGTTCTGCCCCAACGATCGTTCTGAACCACGGCAATAGTAGGGGCAAAGGTCCAATCAATTCCCGTTACAAGAATCTCTCTGGCAGTCACTGTGCCAATTTCACGCATAAGCTCGGGATCATTCGCTGCGCCTAAACCAATATTGTGAGGAAATATCGTCGCACCCACTACATTATTATTACCATGTACTGCATCGATACCCCACAAAGCAGGGATACCCACGCCGCCGTCTGAGGTATCGGTTGAAGCAAGCCAAAACTTGTCTGCCAACTTTAGCCACTCAATGGCAGGCGAGTGATTATCGTTATTTGGTGCAGAGTTACCGCCATTTAGTACTGAGCCTAAATGATATTCCTTTACCTCTTCAGGCGTTACTGAAGCGATATCAGCTTGAATAACCTGACCGACCTTTTCTTCCACTGTCATTTTTGCCAAAAGCATGGCTATACGGGCTTCACGAGCTGGTTCGCGCGCAATAGGCGAGTTTTGCTTAGGCCAAATTTCTGGGTGAATCTTACCGTGTTCTGAAGATTGCTTAGCTGGCGGCGGCACTGAAGCCGTGTCAACCGCGCCATTGCACCCAGCCAGAGCGGCTAGGAGTGAGAGTGAAAGTAAATGTTTTGTCATGTTAAGCCTATTTTTTTGCTAAGCACTTGGCGATGTAAGAACGACGCAATAGTGAAGCGCTCTGTTAATGGGTTCAGGTCAAATGAATCGTCTGGAGAGATGTCGCCAGAATGCAGACTCGAACACCGATAAATAACCGCTCGATTAACGTTAGCGGATATTGATGCAACCCGAAAAAGAAAACGTTTTCATTTTTTAATATAACACGCTTTTTGGTGCGTATCATATTGCTGAATTTAGTTTTTTAATTGCTTGTCATCATCTAACTGTAACGTTTTCGCTTTACAGTGCTGCGTAATAAAATCTTGATGGCTGGGCATGTAGTCAGCAGATTTGCGAATAACACTCAAGACATTATTGAGTTCTCGCTCTATTTTTTCTTCGGGTATAAGATCAACCAAAGGATCGTAGCCCATGGGTTTGAGGCCTTGGCCATTCATGACTTGAAACCAACTTATGCTGTCGTACATATTATCGTTAAAGCGAAAAATACGACCATTTTGTTGATACTGCTCGATTTTTTGTGTCACTTCAGGTGGCACACTCATTGTCCGGCAATAATCCCAAAAATCACTATCGCTGCGTTTAGTCACACAATAATGAGTTATCAAAAGATTGCGAATACATTCAATTTTGTAATTAGTTTGGCGGTTATATTCATCGATATCCGCTTGTTCAAAATCCATATTTGGGAAGAACTTAAACAGCTGCTCAATGGCAGACTGCACCAAGTGCAAACTAGTGGATTCTAGCGGTTCAATAAATCCTGACGACAGACCGATGGCTAAACAGTTTTTATGCCACGATGTTTTGCGATAACCCGTTTTGAAGTGAATAACTCTAGGCTCAGTGAGTAAAGCCCCTTCGACATTGCTCAGCAGAATATCTCGGGCCTCCTCATCTGACATGTACTTACTTGAATATACATGCCCATTGCCCACCCGATGTTGCAAGGGAATGCGCCACTGCCACCCGGCTTTTTGCGCGGTGGCTTGCGTGTAGGGCCACGGCGCTTGGGTACTTTGTGTTTGCACGGTAATGGCACGATCGCAAGGTAGCCAATGACTCCAATCTTCAAACTCCGTTTGTAAGGTTTCGCCAATTAATAGTGCGTTAAAACCAGAGCAATCCACAAAAAAATCTGCTTCATGCTCTGTGCCATCTTCAAGTTCGATGGCACGAATAAATCCGTTGTTATGTTGGCGCACTTGCTTCACTTTACCTTGGCTACGTTTTACCCCCCAATTTTCTGCGAGCCTACGTAAGTATTGACCATATAAACCCGCATCAATATGAAAGCCATGATCAAGGCCCGATAAGGGGGAATTGCCCGCATCAAAGGCGCGCATGAATTTTTTATCTTCGCTGGCGACAGCGTTTAATGAATAGTGCTCATAACTTTCGGCCTTACCTACAGCACGCAATTTTAACCAATATTGGTAAAACTTTGCATGACTGCCCATGGGCTTTCCTGACACCCCAAATGCATGATGATAGGCGTTGCCTATTTCATCCCAATTTACGAATTTGATGCCCAACTTAAAGGTTGCTTGCGTTTCGCGCATAAATTCATTTTCATCAATTCCCAACAAGCGATTAAACCCTTGTAGTGCTGTCAGCGTCGCTTCGCCTACCCCCACCGTTCCAATCTCATCGGATTCAATCAATTGAACCTGAATATTCATCTGTCGACTCAGTTTGCCAAGCGCAGCTGCTGTCATCCAGCCTGCTGAACCGCCGCCAAGAATAACGATTTTTTTAATTTTTGCTGCTGGCATATGCTTCACTTTTAGGCCTTACAATTCGCATTAATATAGTCTTGATGGGCAGGCATATAATCTGCCGATTTACGTATTACGGCATGAATATTGTGCATACTTTTGGCTAATTCTTTTTCGCTAAGCATGTCAACTAAAGGCTCATAAGCCCGAGGTGTAA
Organism: Flavobacterium sp. W21_SRS_FM6; assembly: GCF_052119645.1. Classification (NCBI taxonomy): domain Bacteria; kingdom Pseudomonadati; phylum Bacteroidota; class Flavobacteriia; order Flavobacteriales; family Flavobacteriaceae; genus Flavobacterium; species Flavobacterium sp. W21_SRS_FM6. The sequence goes on along the minus strand of NZ_JBGQOM010000007.1, from coordinate 233,488 downwards.
GCCCTTGGCCATTCATCACTTGAAACCAGCTTTGGTAGTCAAACATTTCATTATTTATTCTGAAGATTCGGCCATTGTTGCTAAATAAGTCGATCTTTTGTTGGACGGTCTCAGGAACTGACATTGTGCGGCAATAGTTCCAAAAATCACTGTCGTCACGTTTAGTCACTTTATAATGCAAAATCAAAAAATCTCTGATGCGTTCAAAGTCAAAGGCGGCTTGACGGTTGTACTCATCAATATCCACTTGGTCAAAATCTGCATGGGGAAAGAATGTAAATAATTGCTCAATGGCCCGTTGAATTAAATGCAAACTAGTGGACTCAAGTGGCTCTAAAAATCCTGATGACAATCCGATTGCAAGACAGTTTTTATTCCAACTTTGACGACGATGACCGGTTTTAAATTTGATCAATCGAGGCTCAGCCAAGGGCTTACCTTCGATGTTATCTAGCAGTATTTTTTTAGCCTCCTCGTCAGACATAAATTGACTACTGTACACATGCCCATTACCTACCCGATGTTGCAGCGGAATACGCCATTGCCAGCCAGCAGCATGTGCAGTGGCCTGCGTAAATGACCACGGTGTTTGGGTTGATTCTGACGCAACGGCAACAGCCCTATCGCAAGGTAACCAATGACTCCAATCTTCGAATGGGGTATTTAATGTTTTGCCGATAAGCAGGGCGCTAAACCCGGAACAGTCGATAAAAAAGTCAGCTGTGTGCTCGCTACCATCTTCTAAAATTAACGATTTTATAAAACCATTTGCATGTTGTTGTACCTTTACCACTTTTCCTTCCGTGCGAAGTACACCGCACTGTTCAGACAGTGTTCTTAAATATTTAGCGTACAAGGTGGCATCGAAGTGAAACGCATAGGCAATATTAGACAAAGGCGAATTGCCCGCGTCAATCGAGCGCATAAAGCGTTTTTCTTCGCTGGCAACGGCATTGAGAGAATATTCTTCGAATTTTTTTGCCTGACCCAGACTGCGCATTTTTAGCCAGTATTGATAAAAGCGTAAACCGCCAATATCCTTACCTAGGTCGCCAAAAGCATGATGGTACTCATGGCCAATTTGATCCCAGTTAACAAACTTAATACCCAACTTAAAGGTAGCCTGCGTTTGTTTCATAAACTCATTTTCGTCTAATCCAATCAACTTGTTGAAGAGTTGAACGGGAGGAATGGTGGCTTCCCCCACACCCACTGTGCCTATTTCGTCTGATTCTATCAATTGAATTTGATACTGTTGCTTATTGAAAGTCTTAGCTAAGGCTGCAGCCGTCATCCAACCAGCCGATCCGCCGCCAAGAATAATCATTTTTTTGATCTTTGCTTTGGTCACATTCAAACCTTGTTTTTGTTTTCGAGTCAACAGGTCATAAATTAAACAAAAAAAAATGTGTTTCGCAAAACGAAACACATTTTTATCCGTTTTTAACTCCGTAATTTAGAAGTTAGCACGAAACACTAAGGCGACTCTACGGTCAGAAACAAACCAAGAACGGCCAGTTTCTAACAGTTCATCATTTAATATCATGATAGTTTTTGACGTTGAGTTAGTTAGGTTTGTACCTTGAATACCCACAGTGTAATTTTCAAAGTTATAGAAGAACGATGCATCAACTTGACCACGATCGTCATTCCATAGTGGCGCTTTACTGATTACATCACGTGTCGTTAACAAGTACTTCGAACGCCAGTTATAAGCAATACGGGCACTTATTTCATCTTTTTCATACATCGCAATAAAGTTAATGGTTTCTTTAGACTGCCCCTGCAGTGGCACAGCATCAAAGTTAACTCGGATACCCGTATCGTTGTAATCACTGTTGATCCAACTCGCTTCATCGTACGACTCTTCATTATTTGGCGTACCGCTAGCGTCAATGTAGCTATAAGTAGCTTGGATACCAAAACCGGGGACAAAATCATCAAAGAACTGTTGATAAGCCACTTCCAAACCGTCCATTTTCCCCTTTGAACCATTTACAGTAGACGACACTAAAGACGTTTCTGTTCTACCCGTTGATGGGTTGGTATAGGTTTGTGGAGATGCCCCTTTGATGAAGTAATTTTTCAAGTTTTTATGAAAAATGGTCGCACTTAATTGGCCTACATCAGCGAAGTACCATTCTAATGCGATGTCATATTGCACTGACTCCATCGGTTTCAAGCCGGTAAAACCACCACTACCTGTACGACCGATGACGAAAGCATCTTGTATTAAACCGTCTAAAGGATCCACTGTATCAGGGTCAGCTTCCGGATCGACTGTCGGTCTGACAGTGAACACGTCCGCACCCAGTGTTGTTTGGTTGCGAACGTCCTGAAGATCAGGGAAGGCGGCAGCTTTAGAAAAAGCAAAGCGCGCAATCAGTTCATCGGTCAATTCAACTTTAATGTTAAAGCTAGGCAACAGTAAGTTGAAATCAGCCTCTGAATTTAAGACATCATCGTAGTTATTACCCCATTGTCTGTCTTCTGCAGACAAGTAATTGATACCATCTGACACCCATCTGTTTGCTTCGTCATCTAAAAATGCGTCCGCATCAGCATACACACCGTCGTTGACTTGTTGAGTGATATAGCCTCTGACAAATTCATTGGTTAACTGCTCTGGCACCCCTTCCGGTACGGGCGAATCAGGCGTTAAATCAGGAAAGTTAATAAAGCCCTTGGATTCACGGTTTAGCGTGACATAACGTAAACCAAAGTTACCGCTGTACCGAAGGTCATCGTTTCCTTCAAAGTTAACTCTTACATAAATTGCTTTGTTGGTTTCGATGGTATTGTTTACGTCACCTGGGCTGAATAAACCAAACTCAGAATCACTTACTCCGTTTTGATTTGGGTATGAATTCCAGCCGCTAGCATTTGATGTATAGGGTTGTCTGGCTGGATTAGCCCCCATGATTGAACGCACATAGGCTTCAGTAGCATGAATAGTCTGGTTGCCTTGAATAGTCAGTACATCTCCACCATGAAAATCACTCCAATCTACTAACTCAAAATCATTTTGATAGCCATCAATTGATGTTAGCCATCCCGTGCCGCTTGAATAGTTTGGTGCTAAGCCATTCCAATTATAACTGGTTCTACGCACGGTTTGGTCTCGTTTGGCATACCGCACACCAGCCTGAATTGACGTGAACAATCCTTCGTCTTCTAAATGATAGGTACCGTCAAAACGTATGGCATTAGAATCACCTTCAGAGCGTTCATAATGATCCATGGCGCTGCGCAGCATGTAATTGTCGTATTCACTAAAGTAGTTGCTATCACCTGCGGGATCATTGGTGAAACCAGGGTAGATGCGATCAGGATTATTTGCATTTTCAGGGGCAGTGCCAGCAGCGAATAATTCTGGATTTGCATCTCGATAACCATACCAAGGTTCGACTAATGACAAAGTAGGTGTCGAGCCAGTCACATCATAAATTTGACCCGCATTAGTACCCGTATGCACCACAACATCGTCATTAGAACTTTTCGCTTTGATATGTTGAAAATCAGCGCTTAAATCTAAGTTTTCACTAGGGCTCCACTCAAGATTCAAAGAAAGATCTTCGACTAGTGAAGAGCTGTCTTGAATACGACTATCAAATTGAAATATATGAGGGAAATCTTGGCGAGAATTAGTCCCCCATGTGCGAGGAATACGGTCTTGATTACCATCAGCCGCACGCCAACCATCTACGCCACCATCAGAAAACGTACCTGATTCAAACACGCCACGATCATCAAAAGTAAATTCCGTGCCACTTAAAGGGCGAGTACGACGATTGTTAATTGAAAAGTAGCCCCCCTGATATTTAATCGCTTGCTCATGCCACGTTAAATTAGAGTCTGAACGAATATATTGTAAGGTCGACTGAAAGGTATCGTCTTCATTGGCATACTGCAGGGCAGTTGAAAATCCTTCGCGAGTACGATCGTCACTCTTTTTCAGTGCGTTACCTGCTTGCGGTGCCCAAACGGTGCCGTTGCCATCTTCTCCTACAAACGCCTCTGCACCGGCAATATCACGAGCATAAAACTGCACCGCTGCATCAGATTGAATACCATGAGATTGTCCGTATAACTTTGAATGAGCATAGTTAGCTAGAAAACCAAAACGGCCTCCACTATCTAGCTCCCATTGATTGCTATACAAGCCTGATAGAGTCGGGCTTCCTTTTTCAGCCAAACTGCCGTAGGAATAGTCGCCACTAAGCGCGACCACTTGTTCTCTTGAATCAAAAGGTTTACGCGTACGTAAGTTAATTGTTCCGCCAATACCGCCTTCAATCATGTCAGCCGTTTGATTTTTAAAAATATCAACACCACCCATCAATTCAGGTGATACGTCTTGAAATGATAATCCCCGGCTTGAATCAGCACTAAAGGAGTCACGACCGTTAAACTCAGAGCGTGTTTGGGTCATACCACGAATTATGGCACCAGAACCTTCCACACTGAAATGGTCTGGATCAGAGGGCCCATCAAACAACTCTATCGACACACCGGGTAAACGTTGTATGGCTTCTAATACACTGCGATCAGGTAACGAACCGATATCGGCTGCGGTAATTGAGTCCACAACAGTTTCAGAACTGCGTTTTAAGTTTTGTGCGTTTAGCAGGTTTGTCCGTGTACCCGTTACTTCAATTAATTCGACATCTTCTTCACTTTCTTGTGGCGCCGCTTCTTGTGCGTATGTCGTTGCACATACACTCATCATAGCAAGTGCTAAAAGAGATTTTCGAAAGGTTGGAGCCTGTGATCTAGTTATTTTTGTAGCCATTACGACTTACCTCTGTGGTGTGATTAAAGTCATCTGCAGCCCCTGGTATTGGCTCAAACAACCCTTTTAAACAAAATCCCAAAAACGTGTAGTTGTATTGTTTATTAAATAACGTTTTTGATAATCGTGCCGTTTTCGTCAAGACCAACAAACATTTTATTTACATTTTCACGTTAACAAAGTGAAAACAGATGTAACAACAGTGAGCTTAACGACTGGATTACTATGGAATTTTGCTTAAACACAGTCAATCAAGGTAGGAGAAAACTGAAAAATGAAACGATATTTCGCAACATAGAATTAACAAGATTTGATAATTCGCACATAAATAGGTCACAAAAATTCAGACTCATAAGGCGAAAGAACGATTTCGTAAACAATGCGGGGAGAAAGGATTTAAATGCCCAAAACCTTAAAACAAAAAAACGTAAAGGCTAAATGTGAAGGCCGCTAAATTTCAGCAATTAGCGGCCCGATTATGAGCGTGTTTGTCAGTTTTTGTTAATTGTTATTTGATGGCATTTTGGACATAGAGCCCCAACATAGTGCCAACAAAACCACCCGCCACTTCCGTGCTTAATATGGTGGCGTCAGCATCTTTGAGTAATAGCTCGGAGGTTTTATTTTCGGTTTGATAATAAAAACTAAGCAGCCCTTTTTCACCCCTAACTTGCAAAGTCAGCGCACTGCCAATATTCAGAGGAAGCGATGTTTCAGCAACAATAGTGGATTGCCCATTATTGACTTGCTGCACAAATAGGTGGTAGTGAGTCCCTTGCTTTTGCAGCGCAAAATAGTAATAAAATTTCTCGTTTTGAAAGGCCACCATGCCACCTGATAGCTGCTCATTTTGCGGCAATACCACAGATGTGCTGGCATCGAATGTCATGTGTTGCTGGCGACGACCAACAAAACTGACTTTGTTTTGTTGATCCAGTTGATGCTGACTGACTTGCAGGTTTAGTCGTCCATCGTTGATACTTAGCCACTCAGAATCCAGACTGCGTAATAGATTCCAGTGTGGATTTAAGCGGCGTTTGTCAAAGTCGTCTTGCCACACAAAATTGCCCGTTTGTATATCGACCTCTGTCAGTGGCTCAAGATCTTTTGAGATAAGGGGCTTGGCTACAATATAAGGTACGGGCTCGCCTTGTGGCAGTATATGTGGCCACTCGTTTTCCCAGCTAACCGGTAATAAAAACGTTTCTCGTCCGGTATTATATTTATTGCCCTGATAAGGGCGTGTACCAAGAAACACCGCCCACCATTCTCCCTCAGGTGTTTGAATAAAATCAGCATGCCCCGTGCTCGTAATTGGGTTTGCTCGCTCAACAGGTAAGTCTCGTTGGGTTAAAATTGGATTACCCGCGTACGGCTCAAATGGTTGTTGTAAGTCTTTACTGCGAAATACCACTTGTGAATGCTGTGGGCCAGTGCCGCCTTCGGCGCAGCTAAGATAGTACCAGCCATTGATTTTATATATATGCGGGCCTTCAACCCAAATCGGTTGCTGGCTTATATCTGCTCCCCCGTTAACAATCACACGACCACTATCAGGCACCACTTTTAGGGTAGCTAAATCAAACTCCCACAACCAAATGGCACGGTGGCCTTGATAGAGAGGCTCGCCTTGCGGTGCATCGTTATGGGCAATATAAGCCTTACCGTCATCATCAAAAAAAATATCAGGATCGATACCGCCAATTTCGGGCAGCCATATAGGATCTGACCACGGCCCAGCAGGATCGCTTGCCGTTACAATAAAATTACCCCCACCCGCAACGAGGGTAGTGATCATATAAAATACTCCTTCGTGATAACGCAAGGTAGGCGCATAAATACCCTGGGACACCTGTAAATTTTGCATATTCAGCTGTGACGGCTGACTCAATACATGCCCGATTAGCCTCCAATTTACTAAATCACGACTATGGGAAATCGGCACACCCGGCGCATAGGCAAAAGAAGAATTAACCATGTAATAGTCATTGCCTTTGCGGGTAATACTCGGGTCCGGATAAAAGCCCGATAGAATTGGATTTTGAAAAGAATTTTGCGGCAAAGCCTGTGAAAACAACTCATCAGATCCTTGATATCTAAACCAATCAAAGCTCACGGTATTTGATACACTTCGGCTGTGCTTTGATTGTTCACTTGCTTGCTGGCAGCCACTTAAGCCCATTAGCGTGCTAAGCAGTAAAGTGCGGAGTAAGACGAAATTATTCATAGGTGTACAACTCATTTTTGATGTTAATAAGGCATTGTTTGGGACTGTAAAGCGGCCAGCACATAAACCAGTGGGGCATTCCAGTTGATCGCAATTTCATTGGTGGAATAACTACAAAAATCATCTATGTATGACGCTGCCGGAGCCTTTGATGGATAGTTGCATTGGTCTTGCCAACCATTTTGTGCGCCTCCAGCCAAAAATCCCGGCACAGGGGCCACAACGCCATCGGCTTCTGATTGCCGATGATGAATGTGCATCGGTGACAATTGACCAAAGCCAGTCACATAGCTATAGCCAGTTGGATTGCGCCCCAGGATATAATCTGTTAAAGCCACAGCGCCATGACGAAATTCAGGATGAGGTTTATGTTGATTCGCAATGAGCAACAACATGGCCTTATTCATTGCAACTGCATTACTGCCCCATACAAAATCAGACTTTATCAAAGGTACCTCGTAAGCTGATTCTGCTAACTGAGCAACCATCACATTTGCTTGTTTAATCAGCTTATTTTCAAGTTGTTGATAGAGCTTGGCGGACATTAAGTCTTGGGCAAAACTCAATAAGGTAAAATAGCCTAAACTGGCAGTTTGAGACCAGCTTGGGGTCTGAGGTGTTTGGTCAAGTAATAAAAACTCGTTGAGGTAACTATTGTCGCCAGTTAAGACAAATAATTGCGCGGCGGCAAAAGCAAATTCATCTGCCAGTGTTTTATCACCATAGGCGCCCGTTTTTACATCTTCTGGCTGAAGATAAAGTATTTCAGGATGCGTTTTGGCCCATTGCCAAGCTCCAAGCGCGGCTTTTTTATAGGCAGCACTTTTACCCGGATAAACACTGTCAAACTCTTGATAAACTTGACTAGCAAAGGCCATCACTGCAGCAAAATTTAAGGCCGCAGCAGTACTTTTTTGCACGACATAACGTTGTTCATGGGCATTTTCAGGCATCACACTGCCGGCAAAATTCAATGTTGTCAGTTTGTGATACACGCCGCCATCATTCGGGTCTTGCATGGCTTGTAACCAATCAAGATTCCACATAACTTCATTTAAGATATCGGGCAGCCCATCACTGGATTCGGGTATATGACCATCACGCTTTTGGTAGAAATCCTTAAAATGCGTGTAGGCAAGCAGCAAGGTGTAAGTTGAAATACCGGAATTCACTACGTATTTGCCGTAGTCGCCTGCGTCATACCATCCTTTGGGCGCTGATATTATTGTATTGGTGGGCCTTGCATCTGACGCGGCACTTACATGAATGTTAACCTGGGTGTCGGGATGTCCTGCTGACCTGGCCCATGGTCCGGCAAATTCAGGGCTTAAAGCCATACTTGCCCTATTGAAATAATACGCTTTGAGGCTGGCATCATGTATCTGACGATAAACCATAGAGCCGACAGAAAAAAGTGCTGACGCTTTACCATCAGCTAACTCAAGCCGATAGGCACCTTCTTGGCTAAGGTCACTAAAATCAGCAATGCTGACGTTTTCTTCCGACAAAGGCCATATGCCTTTACTTTGCAGCTTCGCGTTTAGTACCACTTGCCCAGTGGCTTGCGACACCACAGTAAATGCGCCACTTTGCTGAGGGCTAATTACGGCAACCTTATGATCATTAGGTAAAAAACCGACTTGGTTAATATATATCTGTGTTTTTTGCTCAGCGGCCTTCCTTGCGGGTACAGCAGTGTCCTTAGCCACATTGACCGTTTGACCACATGAGATCAACATGCTGCTACTGACCACACCAGCCAGTGTTAACAGGACCATTTTTTGTTTCAAAAGTCGAAGGCGCTTGGGTTTATGAGGCACAGGTAGGCGCTCCTTCTGGTAACAATTCCAATCTAATATTGGCGATTTGCACCTCAAACTGCCCTTCTGAAGCGATCATTATCGGGCTATTGATTTTGCTCAGGTCGGCGCCTTTTGCAGCAAAACAATTAATGGGGATCGGAAAGGTAATCCATTGCTTGGTTTTCATATCACGCAGCATCTTTTGAATATTGACTTCGCCACGACAGGGATAGCCGCAATCCATGCCGATAGATACAGAGGATTTTGGCTTTTTGATAATATTAATTTCCATGGTTAGCGCGGCTTTATCTGCTAGTTGACTCAAATCAACTGGCGAACCATACATAGCAAATTGCCCCTTTCCTTTCGAGCGAGACCACTTTAAATTAAGCGCATCATCTTTGGTTTTATAACCGGCTCGACTTACACTGATCTGCTTATTCGCTGAGTCCATGGGATTTTCTGTTATCGGTAAGACCCAGTTTCCCTCATCACCCAAGGTAAGCCCCCACCCGCCGATTGGACTACCATCAAAAAAATAAAAATAGTTTGCATTAAGGGTGTTGGCATAACTGACACCTGAAAGTGTTGCCGATATTACAAGCAATAAACGAATTGCTAAGGTACGCCAGTCATTTTGTTTCTCAGAGTGAGTGCTGTGTATCATTTGTATCAACCTTTTTTATTTTTTGAGCCTTGTGTGACATACACGCTTTTATCGGCAACCATGCGCCACCAATGTAAATGCGATGTTACAAAATCGCGACCCAAGACTTCATTACATTATGTTGTTATGGTTTTACGTTTATAAATTTATCAGTGTTGAGTTACGTGCTTTTGCGTAAAAATGCGTTTACTTTGCGAGGACCCATTGCCTTTTTGTGGCACTCGGTTTGCAACACCTTATTAACAGGAGCTTCATAAATGAAAATTAGGGCCGCTAGGGTCATAGTCACTTGCCCCAGTAGAAATTTTGTTACGATAAAGATAGAAACCGAATGCGGTTTGTATGGTGTTGGTGATGCCACCTTAAACGGTCGTGAATTGGCAGTTGCCTCTTATTTACAAGAACATTTAATCCCTTGTTTGATAGGCAGAGATGCCTCACAAATTGAAGATATTTGGCAGTTTTTTTATAAAGGTGCCTATTGGCGTAGAGGACCTGTCAACATGACCGCCATTGCTGCCATTGATATGGCGTTGTGGGATATTAAAGCCAAAGCGGCCAACATGCCTTTGTATCAACTGCTGGGCGGTAAGAGTCGACAGGGCGTATTGGTTTATAGCCATGCCAATGGCCGTGACCTTGCAGAAACGGTAGATGAAGTAGGTCGCCATATTGATATGGGTTACAAAGCCGTTCGTGCGCAATCTGGAATACCCGGATTGGATGGCACTTACGGCGTTTCAAAAATCAAAGGCTTTTATGAGCCGGCCGATGCCGACCTTCCCTCTGAAAGTGTTTGGTCAACCAGTAAATATCTGAACTTTATCCCCCGCTTATTTGAAAAATTACGTGAGCAATATGGGAGTGAGCCGCATTTGTTGCACGATGTGCACCACCGCTTAACGCCTATCGAAGCCGCCAGACTCGGCAAAGATCTAGAACCCTATCGTCTATTTTGGATGGAGGATGCCGTCCCTGCTGAGTTGCAAGAAGGCTTTAGACTAATACGCCAACACACCACAACACCTATTGCGGTTGGCGAGGTTTTTTCTTCCATTTATGATTGTCAGCAATTAATCACCGAACAGTTGATAGACTATATTCGCACTACCATCGTGCATGGTGGCGGTATAACACACCTGAAAAAAATTGCTGCCTTGGCCGATTTATATCATGTAAAAACAGGTTTTCACGGGGCCACGGACTTATCACCCATCACTATGGGTTGTGCCCTGCATTTTGATACTTGGGTGCCCAATTTTGGTATTCAAGAACACATGCACCACACAGAGCTCAGCAACGATGTCTTTCCCCATGATTATCATTTTGATCAAGGCTATATGATGATTGGTGATACGCCTGGACATGGTTCAGACATCAATGAAAAATTAGCCGCAAAATATCCCTACAAAAGAGCTTATCTACCCGTCAACCGTCTTGAAGACGGCTCAATGTTTAATTGGTGAAAGGAAAACAATAATGTATTTAAGAAAGATAATTGCATGCTCAGCACTGCTTATGAGTGTATTCAGTAGCAATCTGCTGGCTGAACAATTTAGTGTGCTGGTATTTAGTAAAACCGCTGGTTGGCACCATAGCTCCATTAACGAAGGCGTTACCGCCTTAAAAGCCATGGCCGAAAATCATCATTTCACTTTAGATTGGCAAGAAGACGCCAGTTTAATTAATACTGAAAACTTAGCTAAATTTGATGTTGTACTATTTTTACAAACTACCGGCGATATACTCAATGAGCCACAACAAAAAGCACTTGAAGCGTTTATTCAATCAGGTAAAGGCTTTGTTGGTGTGCATAGCGCCAGTGACACCGAATATGACTGGCCATGGTTTGGCCAATTGGTAGGGCGCCATTTCCATATTCATCCGCAAATTCAAACGGCACGTCTATCGGTAATTAACGACTCATTTCCCGGCTTAGAATACTTCCCTAAAACCAGTCTGTGGACAGAAGAATGGTATGAATTTGGCGAAGAGCTCAGTCCAAACTTAACCTACCTGCTGAGCGTAGACGAGAGCACCTACGATCCAAAAGCGGATTGGGGCAGAGCGAAAGGCGAAGGCATGGGCAAATTTCATCCGGTTGCTTGGTACCAATATTTCGATGGCGGGCGCTCGTTTTACACTGCATTGGGTCATATGGGCGTGTCTTACAGCAACAAAGCCTTTATCGAACATCTATACGGTGGCATCTATTGGGCAGCTACCGACAAAGGTATGAAAAAATAATAAAGAAGCGTAGTGTATAAAAATAATTGAACAATTTTTATACACTTGGTTCGGTTTGAAGCAGCGCCTTATTCTTTTTCTGTATTGGATTGTGACAGGCTATTTGTTTAGGCTTTGTATCTCAAATTTCATACAAGGATGTCGAAATGCAAAACCATTCGCCTGTTTTCAAATCCCTTTTAGTCTCATTTTTATTTCTTAGTTTATTATCTTGTGGCGACAGTGATAAGACAGAAACGCCGCCACCACCCACTAATGCGCCACCTGTTGCTAGTGCTGGAAATGATCAAAGTGTCGATGAGCAAAGCACGGTTACCCTCTCAGGGACGGGTACTGACAGTGATGGCACTATTAGCACATATAGTTGGGCTCAAACAGCCGGTACTAACGTTAGTTTAAGTGCTAGTTCAGCGGCTTCGACTACTTTTGTCGCACCCGATCTAAACGCAGATGAGACCTTAACCTTTTCCCTAACCGTGACTGACAACGATGGCGCAAGCCACAGCGATAGCGTTTCGGTAAATGTGCTTAGAATAAATGAAGACCCTATCGCCAATGCGGGTCCTGACCAAAGTATTGATGAACAATCAACAGTAACCTTAACCGGTACTGGCAGTGATGATGGCACCATTAGCAGCTACAGTTGGAGTCAAACAGCAGGTACTAGCGTCAGTTTAAGTTCCATTACTGAGGCCTCAATTGACTTTATAGCACCCGATGTTACTGCCACAGAAACCTTGTTGTTCACGCTGACCGTCACCGACGACGAGGGAGCAACGAACAGTGACACGGTGTCGATAGAGGTACGCAAAGTAAATATTGCACCAACGGTTAACGCAGGTAATGACAAAAATGCCATTGTAGGTGACACCGTATCGTTAAACGATGCCAGTGCAAGTGATGCTGATGGCGACACACTCACTTATACCTGGGCGCTGTTAGTGCCACCTAATAGCACAGCAAGCTTATCTTCTACATCGGTATTGACCCCCGATTTCACCCCCGATATTGCCGGCACCTATGTAGCCAGCTTAACGGCTAATGATGGTGCTGCTACAAGTCAATCAGACAGTGTCAATATTGTGGTGACAGAGCCTGTCATTAATCCCACGACAACGCGAGTAAACGGTACCGTTCTAGCTTTTAACACCACTCAACAAAAAGTGGCCATTGATAGTACCCAAGTCGTCATTTCAATTAATTTGCTGGATGAAAATAACAATATCTTGGCTACGAGCACGCCTGAGGCGACTGAAAATCCACAAGTAGGTGACGAGCTGCGTTTTAATTCTGAAGTTACTGCAAACAATGCAGCTAAAGTTGCGGTTGATGTATCTTATCCGGGCTACACCAGTTCATCGTGGCGAGTAAACTACAATGACGTAGTTAATTTAGATGCCAAATTATTACAAATTCCCGTACAACAAGTCGCAGAGTCAAGCATGCAGTCGGTCTCAGGCCAAATGACTGATGGCTTTAACTTGCAACTGTCTGAAACGGTAAACGGACAACAAGTAACGACAATGAGCATTAGCGTGCCAAGCTCTCTATTACCTGCAAACACGGCATCTTTGTCCATGGCGGTTGAAACCTTTGATCCAAACGATCCAGCCGATGCAGAGTATTTCCCTGGCGAATATGCCGATTCCGATGGTAATCAACTTGTTTCGGTTGCGTTTAATTTTGCCGATGTCACAACCGATAGCAATGAACCCCTAGCAGAAGCAATGCAGAGAGTGAGAGCCGAAAAAATAGCAAACCTAGCGGGTACTGCGGCCAAATTAGAGGAAGAACCGGTCATTATTAACCGCAATATACCCGCCCTGAGCTGCCCTATTCTTGAGACTTTAGGTGACAGCGATGCAAGCCAAGACGGCTTTCAAGTGCCTATATATGTTTTTAACCCCTACAGTGGTTTGTGGGAATTACTCGGCCAAGGCACGATTTATGATGCGATAGGCCAAATGGTCGATGCGGGACGAACTCAGTTTGATTGCACTACCAGCAATTACACCATGGAAATTTTAGTCACCAGTGAGATTTTCCTCAGCAAATGGTGGAATTTAGACTATCCCCTATTGTTCTCACAACCTAAAGAGTTATGCGCCACAGTTGAAGTGCAAAATACAGAGCAACAAGTCATTGCCGGCGTGATCGGATTTGTCAGTGATAAAGATGACTCCTTTGACTTTAGCTCCGGCTTTTTTATCACCGACCAACAAGGTAGAGCTGAAATATGTGTCACGCTCATATCTGAAACTGATGACACTGAAGCAGAGCTGTATATCTATAATTCCACTGAATTCGGTTACAGCCAAAGCACCATCAATTTATCAGAGGTTAGTGATGAACCTGAAATCCAGATCATCACCGTAGACAGAGCAAAACTCTGCTACGTCGATGGCAAAGTCACCTTCACAGATGGGGTGCCGGCTCACAAACAATTAATGTACGCAATTGGCACTAATTCTTTTAGTTATAATTTTGGTCTTACTGACGAGGAAGGTAACTACAGTCTTGCCGTAACGTGTGAGATAGAACACGCCTTATACAATTACACCGGTTATTTATTTGGCGCTGTATTTTCGCAATCAGACGATCCAAGCAATCATATAAAAAGCGTCAATGTTGACGCTAACGTCGACTTTGACGAATCAAGTGACGATGGCGTAAGCGTCACTACCAAAGACTTTGTGGTGCCTTACAGCCCGCCCTATTTTGTCGGTTATGGACTTACGACTAATAACCAAATATTGGTCTCTGCCTATGGTCTATATGATGCTTTTCCGATGACAGTCAAAATTAATGTCAGAAATGTCGATGACACACAACAGTTTGGAGAAGTCATAGGGCAACTTACCATCGACCCCGAAGACGATGAAAATGATTTTTGGTATCTCAACTACAGCACGTTAACGTTAGACTTTACTTTCCCTGCTGGCGCTGATTCCTTATACGGTGATGTTGAAATAATCGACGCACTAGGAAAAACCTGGACGATGAATCCTATCCTTTTGCGTTAAAAAGACGTAAACCACAGTTAATAGTAAAGATCTTCAAACAAAAAAACGGCCTCAATTGAGGCCGTTCTTTTAGGAGAAGGTGTTACGCTTCACCCACCATGTTGAATGGTTAATCAGTAGCGAGACTTGCAGCCCGCAGTTTGCAGCCCGCAGCGCTAATCTCGCAACTGTTGTTAGATTCTTTCGTTTAATGCGGCAACGATAGGTGAGTTATCTAAGCCGTTTTCAGCCGCCCAAGCCACTACGGTTTTACCGTCAGCTTCGGGTGAGCTTAAGTCACCTTTAGGCATTTTCTTAACCATCAAGGTGCCGGTTTCTACTGCGCCGTTTAACATGGCCGTACGAATTAAGCTTTGACCGCCACATGAAATCCCTGAGTAATAATCTTGTAATTGTAAACGGTAGTCAGACTGGACCATTTTCATTTTTTTACGCAATTCGCCTTTATCGTCAGCTTTCACGATAGTGCAGATGTTTTGTAGTGCTTCGTTGATATCAGCATGAGCATTACCAGCAACAATGAAAGAAGCGGCGGCTAAAGCGATAGAAGTTTTAACGATTTTCAACATGGTCAATTCCTCAAATAGGTAAAGTAGTTAGGTTTAGGTTTGAAACAAGTTAGTGTGTTGGCCTGTCTCGATGGACCTATTAAACCCCATTAAAATTGATTGAAAAATCTACAAGGTGATACTTAGGTATGTACTTTCATAACTTGTGAGTAGCGGCAATGACAGTTGCTATAAAAGCAAAAAGCAGCCGAAGCTGCTTTTTAAAAGGCTATAGCGCGCAACTACAGTTTTTCTACTTCGGCTACTTTTTGGCTAAAATCGGCAAGTTCAAGTTCTAGATACTCGTCTTCACCTTGCCAATTAACGCCAATCATAATGTTATCTTGAGCTAAGTCTTCTACCCAAAACTCTAACCAATCAGCCACCGTAATTTCTACTGGTGTATAGTCTTGCCATTCATCAACACAGTGACTGCTTGCTAATGTTTTGTTTGACCATAGAGGCATTACATCGGTGTTTTCAAAATTGATGGAGTCAAGAATAACCCAACCTTCAGAAGCACCGTCTTGAAGGGCCCACATCACTTGGCTGGTTTTAACTTCAGCCAAAAACGCTGAAAAATGGGTGTTATTATCTGTCATAAATTATTATTGGTTGTCTGGTGAATAAACATATCATACGGAGTATGTAAGTGACTCACAACGTCCAAAGAGGTAATTAATCATGTATGCTGTAAACCCAATTAAGACAGTCGAGCCTCGATGAAAGAATGCACCCAGTGTGGAAAATGCTGCACCAAATACAGTGATGGTGGTTTATCAGCAACTGACGACGAAATAGCCATGTGGCAGTTGTTTAGACCGGATGTTGCCGAGTATGTCAAAGCAGGCCTTATTTGGATGAGCCCGCAATCGGGTAAACAACTGAGTTTATGTCCCTTTTTACGTAAAGTGCCTGAGCAAAATATTTATACTTGCGACATTTATTACGACCGTCCAGATGATTGCAAATTCTATCCTGTCACCATTAAACAAATGATCGGTGATGAATGTGAGATGCTTGAAGATGATGATCTCAAGCATCCCGAAAAAGCCCAACAAACATTAGATCGATTAATGGCCGATAGCCGCCCAGCATTTGGCAAGTAGCTAATTAACTTCAACTCTGCTGTAAACCAGTTCTGTTGCGGTGCTTCTTTGTTCACTGTAGCGATAACCAGCTATATCAAAATCTTTAAGCTGAGCCACTTCGCTCAATCGATTTTGAATAATGTAACGGGCCATCAAACCGCGGGCTTTTTTGGCATAGAAGCTGATCACTTTATACTGACCACTTTTATAGTCTAAAAAGGTTGGCGTAATAATTTGTGCCTCTAATTTTTTCGGCTTGACCGACTTAAAATATTCATTTGATGCTAGATTAACCAGAACGTTATCACCCTGTGCTTTAACGGCAGAATTGAGCAGCTGAGTGATTTTATCTCCCCAAAACTGATACAGATCGTTACCACTATCAGTGCTTAATTTTGTGCCCATCTCAAGTCGATAGGCCTGCATTAAATCTAAGGGTTTTAGCACCCCATATAAACCTGAAAGTATGCGTAAATGCTGTTGAGCAAATTCGATATCTGCTTCGCTTAGTGTGGTGGCATCTAAGCCGCCATAAACATCACCGTTAAACGCTAACACCGCCTGTTTGGCGTTTTCTGGGGTAAACGGCGGTTGCCAACTGGCAAAACGATCGGCATTTAAGCCCGCTAGTTTGTCACTGATTTTCATTAACGATGAGATGTTAGCAGGGGAGAGCTGCTTGCAGCGCTCAATTAATTGCGCAGATTCTTCTAACAACTGGGGCTGGGTATATTTCAAAACTTCTGCAGGCTTTTCAAAATCAAGGTTTTTGGCCGGCGACAACACAACTAACATAAATAATCCTAAAAACGTAAACAAAGCCTTTATAAGGGGTACGCAGTAAAATGCAAGTTAGATGTTCCAATTAGTCTCTTTACAGCCAATAATCACCGCATAAAACCTAAATTTCTTAGATATTCAGGTTCAATTAATCTTTAATCGGCTTTAATACAGCCCAAGCACTCATGACATAAAATCAATAGGACACCAATGCTTAAGTTTTTTCCCCTAATACTGACTTGTTCCCTATTTTTAAGCGGCTGCGCGAACATGGATAAATCGATGTGTTTGGCGGCAAACTGGCAAACTATTGGTTTTGAAGATGGCGCTGCAGGACGGCCTCAAACAGAAATAGCACAACACCGTAAAGACTGTGCGAAGCACGGTATAACACCCGATTTAACTGCTTACCGTACTGGGCACGACGAAGGTTCAGTATTATTTTGTACTGATAACAATGGGTTTCGCCATGGTAGCGCCGGAAAAAATTACCAAAATAGCTGTCCTGAAGCACTTGCTAACGCGTTTTTAAGCGGATTTAAAGACGGTGAAGAGTTATATCAAGCGCAAGGTTCAATGAATCATGCTCAGAGCAATCTTAATCATTTGCTCAATGACATCAGCAAATTACAAACACAGATTGACCAACAAACCGAAATGATGATTGCTGATGGTTTGACTCGTGATGAACGCGCAAAAATTCGTGACGACATTGCGCTAATGCAGGCCGATTTAGCGCAATTATATGTGCAAAGATCAGAGTTTGAGCAGCAAGTAGCGGCAGCGAAATTTAATTACGAACGCACTTTACGCCGATTTTCTCGGTATAACTAAAATCCTATAAGGAAGATCCGTGAAAAAATCATCAACAATACAAGCCTGTCTTTTTGTCAGCCTGTGGGTATTGAGTTTTTCAAGTCAGGGTAAACCACCCAAAGGCCTGAGCATTTTTGTTAAACAAGAGATAAATACCACCGACAGAATTACCGGCGTGGGCGTAGCTCAACGCATTGAGTTTGCTTACAGTGACTTTGGAGCTGAAACCACCACTAATATAAATCATGCAGAGGTACTGACAGAAGATGGTTATTTAGAAGAATTTTTAGCATGGGAGGTGGGAGTGAAAGTTGGCTATTTTTCTGACGTATTCTTCTATGTTGAAGCAGGTATTGATTTGGCTGAAGGCATACTCAACGCCGATCGTAACGATGACTGCTGTTACACCAATTACGAACAAAACAACGATCCAGACGGCTACGCCGGCTTAGGTTTAGGTTTTCAGTTACAACACGCCCGGCTCGAATTATCGGCCCGGGCTCGACAATTAGACAGCGACAACTGGCGTAGCCAAGCCTATATATTTTACGGCGCGCAGTTAAGCATCGGGTTCTAACTCGATAGCTTGTAGTAAAAATACAAACAATAGGGTGGCATTACGCTTACGACTATTTATCTTTGCATTATTTTTGTTGGTAAAAATTCGGTTTTTACTGGAGTCATCACCATATCAGCTATAATCTACAAACCAAGCCGACCAATGTGTCTCTGTGTAGCCTTAGATACATTCGGGTAACAAATTTTCAGAACATATAGTATTCATCTTAATTCTTTTAATCATCTTAGTTTTTTGTAAAGATAACTACCATTCAAGTCGAGCACTTACGAGGATCTCATGTCAAATCAGTTACAAGCACTGCGCGAAATTACTACTGTTGTTGCCGATACCGGTGATATTGAAGCGATAAAAAAATATCAACCTGTTGACGCGACGACTAACCCTTCTTTACTGCTAAAAGCAGCCGAGATGCCTCAATATAAAGCGCATTTAGAACAAGCGGTAGCCTGGGCTAAAAAACAGTCTAACGACGCAGAGCAACAAATTATTGATGCAGGCGACAAACTGTCTGTTTCAATCGGCACGGATATTGTCAATATCGTACCGGGACGTATCTCAACTGAAGTTGATGCGCGTTTATCCTTTGATACGCAAGCAAGTATTGAAAAAGCGCACAAACTAATTGCCTTATACAAAGAAGCTGGCATTGAAAAAGAACGCATTTTGATTAAATTGGCTTCTACATGGGAAGGTATTTGTGCTGCCGAGCAGTTAGAAAAAGAAGGTATTAACTGTAACCTAACGTTATTGTTCGGTTTTGCCCAAGCCCAAGCTTGTGCCGAAGCAGGTGTATTCCTTATTTCACCTTTTGTTGGTCGTATCTTGGATTGGTATAAAGCTAAAACGGGTAAAGACAGCTACGCTCCTTCTGAAGATCCAGGCGTACGTTCCGTAACTAAAATTTACAACTATTACAAGCAACACGGTTATAAAACGGTTGTGATGGGCGCCAGTTTCAGAAACACCGATGAAATTACTGAATTAGCCGGGTGTGATCGTTTAACTATCGGGCCAAACTTGCTTGAAGAACTCTCACAAAATAACGCCCCACTTCCACTTAAATTGAAAGACAATGGTGCCACATCCACACCTGGTCCTCGTTTAACTGAAGCGCAATTCCGCTGGGAAATGAACCAAGACCCAATGGCCACAGAAAAGTTATCTGAAGGTATTCGTAACTTTGCTATTGACCAAGTAAAACTTGAAACCTTGCTTAAGAGTTATTTATAAGCTTGGCATAACAATACAAATTAAGCGTCTAGATTAGGCGCTTTTTTATTTGTCCAAATTGAAACGAGATGAGTCTTTTATTATGACAGCACTAACGACTTCGCCAACATGGCAACAGCTATCTGAGCTTGCACAGCAGGTAAAAACCCAACACATGCGCGATTGGTTTGCTGCCGATCCACAACGCGCCGAAAAGTACACCGTTTCAGCCTGTGGCATAGAACTCGATTATTCTAAAAACCTCATATCAACCGAGGTGTTGTCAGCGTTACAGCAACTTGCACAAGATAGCCAAGTAGCGGAAAAACGTCAGGCCATGTTTGCCGGTGACATTATCAACCACACTGAAAAACGCGCTGTACTGCACACAGCTTTACGTAATTATTCGGGTAAGGCTGTATTGGTTGATGGCCAAGATGTGATGCCAGAAGTACAGGCCTGTCAGCAAAAAATTAAAGACTTTGTAGCAAGTGTACATCAGGGTGAACGCAAGGGTTATACCGGAAAAGCCCTGACCCAAATTGTTGCAATTGGTATTGGCGGCTCTTTCTTAGGCCCTAAGATCATGTCTGAAACCCTGAAACCTTACTGGTTTGATGGCGTTAAAGTACATTATGTGGCTAACGTTGATGGTTGTCATATTCAAGATGTATTAGCTAAATTAGATCATGAAGAGACCCTAGTGGTGATGTCATCTAAATCTTTCACCACTCAAGAAACGTTACAAAATACCTTAACAGCCAAGGCTTGGTTCTTAAATGCCGGTGGTAGTCAGCAAGATATCGCCAAGCACTTTATTGCCGTTTCATCAAACATCAAAGCCGCTACCGAGTTTGGTATGGCTGAAGAAAATATTTTCCCTATGTGGGATTGGGTCGGTGGTCGCTATTCTTTGTGGTCAGCAATTGGTTTACCTATCGCATTGACCATCGGCTACGAACACTATGAAGCACTATTGAAAGGTGCCTACGACATGGACGTGCATTTTCAAACGGCAGCGCCTGAACAGAACTTGCCGATGATTTTGGCTTTATTAGGGGTGTGGTATGTCAACTTTTTTGACGCACAAAGCCACGTATTACTGCCTTATTATCACTACATGCGTGGTTTTCCTGCCTACGTACAACAACTCGATATGGAAAGTAATGGTAAACGGGTTGCGGGTAATAGCACTGTTGTTGATTATGCCACTGGCCCTATTATTTGGGGTAGCGAAGGCACAAACGGCCAGCATTCATTCCATCAGCTTATCCATCAAGGTACTGTATTAGTTCCAGCTGATTTTATGCTGCCACTGAATGTACCTAATCAAGACGCCACTCATCATGCCATGTTAGCCTCAAACTGTTTTGGTCAAACCCAAGCATTGATGCAGGGTAAAACTTTTGAAGAATGTAAAGCCGACTTAGCCAGTAAAGGCTTGGACGCCGATACTTTAGATTCATTAGCAACCCACAAAACCATGCCGGGCAACAAGCCAAGTAATACCTTGTTGTTCAATCAAATGGATCCACAGACATTAGGTGCATTGGTTGCCCTATACGAACACAAAGTATTTGTACAAGGCGCGATCTGGGGAGTGAATTCATTTGATCAGTGGGGTGTTGAATTAGGTAAAGAATTGGGTAATCAGGTACTCGATAAGTTAGTGAATACTGATGCTGCCCTAAATTTTGATGCATCAACCAATCAGCTCATCGCTAAATTCAGACAAGCAAACACTTAGACGTTTACTCAAGGTATCTCTTAATAAAGCTGCCAGCGCGCTTTTACTGGCAGCCATCTTTTTAACTGCGAAACTAAAATCCTTTGGTAATTTAGGCGCAGAATTATTTGCCCCTATCCATTGCAACAAAGCGCGAATCATTGACTAAAGTGGAATGTCATTTTTATTCGTAGATAAACTAGTTTTGCACTTCGTCTGCTCGTTCTGAATTGAGACTTTTAGTTTGGATTTGTTGGAGCAATTGTGTGCGACGTTTTCTACGTGCGCGTCCGGTTAATATTAATACTGGGTGAGTTATAAAAAAAATATAACCGGCTAGTCCCACTAAATTATCTGGCAGAGTCATATCCAGAACTAACGACAATACACAAATGGCCGCCGACGCTGACCACAAATAAATTGCACTTTTAGTATCAAATATTTCAAACACTGACAAACACAATGCCTCCTTTTTACGTAGCGCATGCCAATAAAGGCCGATAAAATTAGCACTCATAAGCAGAAAACCGATTGCATAAAAAGCAAACATAAAACGCACTTCCCAAAAAGCATGAAACTCAAGCTTAAGCGGAAGATAGCCAAAACTGATGGACTGAAACAACCCCTGCATCATTAATCGTAAAGGATAAATATAAATTAAAACGAGCACGATCAAGCTAGAACTAAGAGTGATGGTACCAGCATCTTCTAATCCATAACGGCGTGACCAAACAGCGTGAGTATGCCAAATCCAAATGATCAACGCGCAACTGGCGATAAATGAGGGGATTTGTTTAGCTGCAGTAACAAATTCATCCATGCTAGCGGGAATGGAACCCACAGAAATCACCATCATGGTAACTGCAAATGCAAACGAAGCAGCCACAAAGGCCTCTATCCGGGTCATACTTTCACCGCGCATTTTAAATTGGTCGATGAGTAAGATATTAGACAAAACTCGCTCCTGCATTGAAAAAGACTATTACAGCATTGTGCCCAAACCATAACAATACTATCGGCAAAAAACAGCCTTACCCATTAATCCTCACAAACTCGTTTCAAACACTGTTCCCCTTTATTTGGGGTCCAAGTGAAAAGTGGCAACTGTGCTAGGGCAACGTTAATAACGCTTTGCTTGATAGTAAGTTTTTGCTTCAGAATCAGTAGACTTAATTCCACGCAATGCTTATTCTACTTATACCTTAAAAGAGGATTTAACTAAAAAAACCAACCTTTTTGTTATAACTTTGTTAACGCAATCGAGACCTTATTAGCACGATGGATTCTATTCTTCCTATAATTTTTATTTCTCTGGCCATTGCCAGTGTGCTAAATATTGTCTTAAAAAAATTCGCCATTTCACACATCATCGGTTACATCATCACCGGTACCATTATCAGTAACATCTTCGATTTTAATGGCAGCGAAAACTTAAGTTCTTTAGAGCTCATTGGTGAGTTTGGTATCGTGTTTTTAATGTTTACTATTGGCTTGGAAATGTCATTCGCTAAACTGAAAAAAATGCGTGAAATCGTCTTTATCAACGGCACAAGTCAAGTCGTGCTGAGCGCTGTAGTTATCTATCCTGTGGCCCATTATATCTTTGCCCTTGATGCTACATCTTCCATCATCATTGCTTTGTCTTTCAGTTTATCATCTACCGCTATCGTGCTGACTTACCTGAAAAAATCAAAAGATATTATTACCCCCTACGGTGAGAAATCAGTGGCCATTTTGATTTTTCAAGACCTCGCTGTAATCCCTATATTGTTACTGATTAGTTTTTTAACCAATAACGAACTGTCGATGCAAGAGATCTTGCTGAAAACCATTTTATCGGCGTTTGCAGTTATCCTATTTATGTTTACCCTCGGTAAAAAATTAATTGAGTGGCTACTGCATTTTTCTACCAATGCCAAACTTGAAGAACTGTTCTTAGGCTCTGTGTTGACCATAGTTATTGGCGCGTCCTTACTTGCCCATGAGATGGGCTTTACCTATTCACTGGGCGCCTTTATCGCAGGCATGATCATTGCCGAAACCACCTATCACGTAAAAGTTGAGTCGGATATCGCCTCCTATAAAGACATTTTATTAGGTGCGTTTTTCTTCTCAATTGGCACCAAAATCGACATTCTGTATTTTTACCAAGAGTTCTTTTGGGTATTAGGCGTGTTGTTGCTAACTATGTTAGTTAAAGCGTTGATTATTTATATCTTGATCAGGCGTAAGGCAAATAAAAGCGACGCGATTAAATCAGCAATTGCGCTGTGCCAAATTGGTGAATTTTCGTTCGCGATTTTTTCTTTAGCCACCAGCCAGCATATTATTTCTGATGAGCTTGGTAGTTTTCTGATTTTAGTGACTGTGTTATCCATGATAGTAACCCCCTTCATGGTCAATAATATTTATCGATTAGCCTCATATTTTGTGGTCGAATTTTTTGAATCAGACAAAATCACGCCAATCAATGCCAATAATCACATCATCATATGTGGCTTTGCGATTGTAGGCCGTATTGTTGCTACTGAGTTAAGTAAGCAGGGTAAAGAATTTGTCATTATTTCTGACAACTTGCAGCACGTATTACTTGCCAGAGAGCGCGGTTACATGGCCTATTTTGGTCACTTAGAAAAACTACCTGTACTTGAGTCACTGAAGGTCGAACAGTCTTCTAGCATTATCATCACCATGAACACCTTGTTAACAAAAAAGATAATCTGCCAAGCCGTACTCGACTACTACCCTGGCGCAAAACTCGTGGTTAAAGTAAATAGTCGTGACGAGCAATTAGCCTTGTCTGGGCTCAATATTGAGTCTTTTGTACATGCTCGGCATGAAGCCGCATTATTGTTAGTGAAAAAGAGTCTAGAGTCTGCCGCCACTGCAGAATAAGCCCCCATTAAGTCCTTATAAAAACGACAGCGCCTGCCGCCTTAAACCCGCAGTTTGGCCGTTGGTAACAAAAGTTTCATGCGTACTTCACAAAAAAGACAAGAATATATTCTATTTTGACCCTCGTTGTGGTAAAAGAGTGGTGGACAAATTTTCGCACTTTTGCGGAAAAGTTCATCGATTTCAATAAAATAGTGGCTATTGCGCTTTAAAATAATAATGGGGATCCCAAATGGATAAGTCCGATTTATTTTCAATGATAGATACAGAAAACCGCTCCTCTAAAACTAAATCAGCAAAACGAAAATGGAGAGAAATCGAAGCCATTCATGACCGTCAAAGACTAAGGCAAGAATTGAGTGAGCTAGGCATGACACTTGAAGATGAATTAGAACTTTTATAATTCAAGCACTAAAAAAGCTTCGCAACTGCGAAGCTTTTTTTATGCGCCCATTTCCGCAAAGAAGACTAATTTAAAAAGGGTTTAAACTGTAACCTTGTTGCTGTAAATAGGCGTGTGCGGTCATCGCCGACAACATCAGTTTCACCCCAGGAATCAATTTATCTGCACTGACGTCAAAATGAGTGGCTGACTGCCCACACAGATAGACCTCAGTATTATGCGCCAATAGCTGTTTGATTAAGGCCTGATTCGCGTTGGTTTTCATATACAAAGCCTGATAGTACTTATCCGCCAATAGGTCTTTGCTTGCCCCACCATGTACCACTAGGGCTAAATGTATATTGTCTATGGGCACGCCGCTGTCCATATGCATATTAATAAACCGAGCCAAAGAATTAAACGCAAAATTAAGTTCGCCTTCTGTCGCTTGTTTAGACACATCAAAGGCAATTTTAAAATGACTATTTTTAGCTAAAGTTTGCGCATCAGGTACTTGATAAAACTGACCAAAGTCTTTGATAGGTTGTGTAGCAGCTAGAGCTGTGGTGGAACAGAGCGCACTGCACAATGACAAAATATGCACTGCCTTTAGAAATAACGTCATGATTAATACTTTTAGGTGAGCAACAGAGGGGAACAATATAACAACAAGTCAGCACTATTGACCTAATTGTTTACCACTTTAAAAGAGAGTGGACCGTAGTCCTTGCATTAGTGCTGGCTTGATAGCGCGATCATTCAGCTTGATTAACTAAAAAAGCAACGCATGCCTGAACGTAAAACTGAAATTTAGCTTTCACTGCGTTCAGTTTCTCAGTCGTTCCAGTTTGGCCTGAAAGTCGGAGTTGGCCGATAAGCCGGGTTCTGTCGAGGGCAATCATTCATCTAGGCCAGCAATCGCTCACTGGCTCAAGCAACACACCCGATCCCAAGCACGGGCCGCGCCATATGGGATCCTATTTGGTCTTGCTCCGGGTGGAGTTTACCTTGCCACACACTGTTGCCAGCGGTGCGGTGCGCTCTTACCGCACCCTTTCACCCTTACCAATTGGTTACGAATAACCAACAGGCGGTCTTCTCTCTGCTGCACTTGTCGTCGGCTTGCGCCGCCCAGGCATTACCTGGCACCCTGCCCTATGGAGCCCGGACTTTCCTCCCCTTATCAACGTGCGAACACCCGATAAGCGACGATTGCCTGGCCAACTCCGGTCGCGGATTCTACGCAGGTTAAGGGTTGATGACAAATATTATTACAGCAGCGAAAAATCGGCTTCAGTACCTTAGGTCAGACGCCACCTCGTAGCGCATACCTTCTCGTTAGTTCTGTTAAACTTTTGCCGCGATAATTAGAATATCCGCACTTATTTGCTTGGTTAACAGGCAACTTATTTTGGGCCACAAGCCAGTCATCCTAAAGTTCTGTTACACGCTGGTTTGAGTCAATCTGCCGTTCACCTGACCAGCATGTTTTTCATCGCATACTCAGGCATCTCTTTGATCAAATTTGCTATAGCGGGCGTACCTGCATGGCAACAACAACTATGGTATAAATACACTTCATTCCATCAAGGAATGCGCGCTTATTGATAAGGGATGCTAATGATAAAAGACACGAAGCCAACATTCTGCTTAACCCTACTAATTCTCTTTTTTTCCTCGTTTTACGTCGCCGCTCAACAACGGGGTGAAAATATTGCAGCTAATGTCATCGTTAGCCCTTTGCAATTTGAAAACGATCGCGAACGCATTCAGTCGGTTGGTACCGCAGAAGCCATTTATTCAGTGGTACTTTTTCCTGCTGTGGCAGACCGTGTCACCGAGGTGCTTTTTAGCCCAGGTGATAAAGTTGAAAAAGACCACGTTTTACTGCACCTTGACGATCGTCGTCAGCGCGTGGCCTTAGAACGGGCTAAAATTACCCTAGAAGATGCTCGGCGCACAGTAACTCGTTTAAAAGAAAGTCGAGCTCAAGGCGCCGTGCCGCAAAATGAATTAGACGATGCCATCACCCTATTCGAACTCAGTAAAGTTGCTCTACAAGAAGCCGAAGTTGAACTTGAAGATCGGGTGGTGCGTGCCCCTTTCGCTGGCGTAGTGGGTTTTACTGATGTTGAAGTAGGCGATCGTATTACCATCCAAACCCCGATTACTACCCTAGACAATCGCGCTGAATTATTTGTTAATTTCACTGCCCCCGAAATCGCCCTGCCGATGTTGTCGGGCAAACCTACCCTAACGTTACAGCCTTGGTTAAATACCGACGCCCCTGTTAAAGCGGTTATCAGCCAGATTGATTCGCGTATCAATGTAGATAGCCGCTCTTTTCGTGTTAGAGCCCTGCTGAACAATCGTGCAGATAACTATCGCCCGGGTATGAGTTTTCGCGTGGAATTACTGCTTGAAGGCCAGCGATACGCCTCTATTCCAGAAATTGCGCTGATGTGGGACGCAACGGGCGCTTACGTGTGGGTGGCAGAACAGCAACAAGCCAGAAGAGTAGATGTAGCCATTAAGCAGCGACTAGCGGGCAGAATTTTAGTGGACGGTAAACTCAGCGAAGGCCAATTGCTGATAACTGAAGGCATACAACGTTTGCGCGAAGGCCAAGCGCTTAGCTTCAGTCAAACAGTAAACTAAGGGCGTATCATGAAACTAAATATGCAGCTACTCAGCAACGACTTGCCCTCTCTGTCTATTCGTCGGCCTATCTTAATTATTGTTTTGAATTTACTGGTGATGATTGCCGGGCTTGCGGCCATAAACGCGATTGAAGTTCGTGAGCTGCCTGATGTCGACCGCCCCGTCATCACCGTACGTGCAGTCCTACCCGGTGGTTCGCCTGAAACCATCGATACCGAAATTACCAGTAAGCTCGAAGGTGCGGTGGCGAGGGTCAGCGGTGTTAAGTCAATCCGTGCCCAAAGTGAAGAAAACAGTTCACGCATAGTAGTAGAGTTTCGCCCCGGTATAAATTTAGATGATGCAGCCAATGAAACCCGCGAATCAGTCAGCCGCGTACAACGGGAGTTACCCGATGACGTTGAGCAAGTATCGGTTATCAAAGCAGATAACGACGCTGAAGCAGTGGTCAGTTTAGCGATTTCTAGCAGCGTACTTGACCTTGAAAGCATGACTGAGCGAGTCGACAAAGACCTTGCGCCGTTATTTTTAAGTATTCCTGGTGTTGCTGATGTGCGGTTAAACGGCGATAGGCAACGGGTATTACGGGTAATGCTTGACCCATTGCGCCTGACCAGTTTTGGTTTAACTGTGACTCAGGTTGCCAATGTATTGCGCCAAGCGCCATTTGACGTACCTGCAGGCAGTTTTCGCTCAACTGACCACCAACTTATTGTGCGTGCCGATGCTACTTCTATCACCGCTCGACAGGTCAAAGATATGCTTATTGCGGGTGATACCAGAATTGGTGATGTCGCTGATGTGTATTTTGGCCCAGCAGATGGCCAAAATATGGTACGCCTCAATGGTGTGCCAGTAATTGGCTTAGAAGTGATTCGCCAAGCACGCTCAAATACCATTGAAATCTCAGATGAAGTGCTTGCTTTAGTTGCTAATCTGGATAAACGTTTTACCGATTTGACTATTCAGGTTACCTCGGACGACGCCGAATTTATCCGCGGCTCGGTCTCAGAAGTCCTCACCTCATTGCTTTTTACCATTGCGCTGGTTATCGCCACGTTGTGGGTATTTATTGGCTCATGGCGGGCGACCATTGTGCCAGCCTTATCTATCCCGGTATCGCTTATTGGTGTACTCGCGGTGATTTGGGCACTGGGGTTTTCTATCAATATTTTGACCTTGTTGGCCTTAGTGTTAGCCACAGGCTTAATTGTTGATGATGCCATTGTGGTATCAGAAAACATTCAACGTCGCCGAGGAATGGGCTTAGGCAGTAGGGCTGCGGCCGTAGTGGGAACCCGTGAAGTATTTTTTGCGGTACTGGCCACCACCGCAGTATTGGCTGCGGTTTTTGTACCCATTGCGTTTTTACCTTCCACCGCTGGTAGATTATTTCGCGAATTTGGCGGAGTGTTAGCTGGCGCAGTCATTATTTCTTCGTTTGTCGCCTTGTCTTTAGTGCCCGCATTAACGGCTAAATTATCAGCGGGTAACAAAGACAAAAAACACATCTTCAGCGCACTGGGCAATAAGTTATTGTCGGCTTACAGTACAGCACTCAAGTGGAGTTTGAATCATGCGTGGTGGGTGTTTTTTATCAGCGTATTAGCGGCGACCGGGGCAGCCAGTTTATATTGGCAGCTCGAAAACCAATTATTGCCCAGTGAAGATCGCGGCTCGATTCGAGTTTTTGCTCGCGGCCCAGATGGCGTTGGACTTAACTTTATGGACCGCCAAGCCCAGCAAATGGAAGATATTCTGCAACCCTTTGTTGATGATGGCGAGATGGATTCAATTTACACGGTTGTTGGCCAGTGGGATCCGAATATTGTATCGATTACCGCACCGTTAAAAGATTGGTCAGAGCGTAGTCTTAGCCAACAAGACGTTATTGATCAAATTCGTGGACCATTAGGTAATATTCCAGGTGCGCCAGGACGTGCGTTTGGCACCAATAGTTTAAGTTTACGTGGCCAAGGCGGTGGTTTAGAAATTGCGCTGACTGGTCAAACTTATGAGCAAATTTTTGCCGCAGCAGTGGCGTTTTCTAATGTTTTAGAAACAGAATACCCAGAATTTGGCAAACCCAATATTTCATACCAACCCACCCAACCACAATTGCGCGTAGAAATTGACCGCCAGCGTGCTGACGAACTTGGTGTGCCGCTCAACGATATTTCTACCACCTTACGCGCCGCCATCAATGGTGATGATATCGCAGACCTTAACGTTGGCGACCAGGCGGTTCCTATTATTTTGCAAGCCAATCGCTCAAGCATTAATGATCCCTCAGACTTAGCCAATTTGTATGTTGGCTCACAAGGCGGCAGCTTAGTGCCCTTATCGAGCCTTGCGACCATACGCGAAGAGGGGGTTGCTGCCGAGCTTGAACGCCATGCCCAGCGCAGAGCCATTGAAATAGATTTAGAACTGCCCGAAGACATGCCCATCGATGTTGCGGTTGGTATTATAAGTCAAACCGCCGAACGCACATTGCCAGAAAACGTGGGTATTGTATTTTTAGGAGAAGCCCTCGCTTATGAAGAAACCGCCAGAGAAGTCACCTTAACCTACGTTCTAGCCTTTGTGATTGTGCTACTGGTATTAGCCGCACAATTTGAAAGTATCAACAGTGCTGTGGTGGTCATGCTAACCGTGCCCTTTGGTATTGCCGCTGCGCTTTTTGCACTTTATCTCACTGGTACGAGTATCAATATTTACTCACAAATAGGTTTAGTCATGCTCATCGGTTTATTGGCTAAAAACTCCATCTTATTAGTGGAATTTGCCGATCAGTTGCGTGATAAAGGCTTAAGTGTGCGAGAAGCAGTTGAACAAGCTGCTTTGATTCGCCTTAGACCCATCACCATGACCTTAGTATCTACCTTGCTGGGCGGTTTACCGCTGATATTATCGAGCGGCGCGGGCGCAGAAGCACGCAACGCCATTGGCTGGGTGGTGTTTGGTGGCCTTGGCTTTGCGGTATTGTTTACCCTATTTTTAACGCCAGTACTGTATTTAGCCTTAGCCCGTTTAGTTAAACCGCGAGCTGATGAAAGTAAAAAATTAGAAAAAGAATTGCTGGATATAGAAGCACTAGAGCATTAGGACTAACAATTAGCCAAAATAGTTATTCGGCGATACTTACAATATAAGGGTGAATGGAAGCACAGCAGTACGCTATCCTGCTGCAAACTATGCTATCGAGCTGCCACAACTATGGCTTAAGCGAAATGTCTTTGAGTAACGTAATGATGTTAGCGTTCCCATTAAGCTCGGCTAAGTCTAGCAAATAGCTTTTTTCTAACTCTTGCATAGATTGGTCGCCCAATAAGCTTTTTACTGACTCTTCTTCGCCATTAGCGATAGCGGTTTTTAACGCCGCAAAGTTAGCAATACTTTGTTCATGGGGCTTGTTATTGCCTGAGGCCATTAGTCTTACTCCTACATTATTCAATCAGTAACGTTGTCGTCTAGCCCTTACCCTAACAAGATTAGTAACGCAGGTACATGACATGCTACAACGCTTTGGGACAATACAAGCCTAGCGTTGCTCGCTCAATTGGCTTTTTGTGATACTGACTGCGTAACAAGGTCTTTTTTGCACACCAGTACAATCAAATAAACCATGGCGAAGGGCGGAAAAAACGCGAGGAGTACCCCAATTACGGTCGCGGCGATAGGGGTCTGAGTTTTACGACGGCCAAGGTAGTAACTCAATGCACCAATGAGTAGCACAAAAACAACCATAATTTCGCCAAGCAGTGCGGCACTAATATTCATTGTAACTCTCTATGTTATGTAAACGTGGACTGATATTGAGTCACTTTCTAACCAACTCATTTTCAATTGGATGATATCTTAAACCTTATCAACTCAAAAGTATCAGCTTCTGTGGTGATTTTATTTCCCACCCCAATAATGACTTCTCTTGCTCCAGCACCAATAGCGAGTTCTCGTAATACACGATCTTCTATTGTCGATAAGCCACCTTCTGTTTTTTCAATAAGTTACTAAGTTACCACCTATTTAAACGATATTGATAACATACCGAGTTGATCGCCCACCACCTGCTAGTTATTTGACAGGGCGTAAGTACACCTTGAGTGCTTTCAAGTATCTGGTAGTAAGCTTTGCGATTCTGTTCAATAGCACTACTGAGCGAATAAAAACGAATACTACTTTCTCACTTTGGGCCAGTGCGCGGTCAGTTAATGCTCGTGCAACCCGGCCATTTCCATCTTCAAACGGATGTAAGGTAATAAACCATAGATGCGCCAACGCAGCGCGAATAATACTGTCAGCCGGCTTGTCGCTACTCTGTTTTGGGTAGGTGTTAAACCAATCGATAAACCGATTTAATTGCTCGCTCAAATCTGCCCTCGGTGGCGCTTCACAATGCACAATTTCACGCCCGCCACGTTGTGACACAACCTGTATGGGTGCGTTATCACGTAACTCACCAATTTTAATCTGGCGACCAAGGGGCGCTTGGGTGAACAATGCGCTCTGCCATTGGCATAACTCATCTTGGGTAAGTGGCTCACTTAAGTTTGACGTGACCTTGGTTAGCAGGCTAACCAAACTATCAGTTTGTGCAGTGGCATGATCTTTCTTAGTTGCAAAGGCAGATTGTTCCAGACCTAAATGACGGGCCACAGAGGAACGAACCGAACCCACATCAAGCATCTCACCTTCTATTTCTGAGGTTTTAAGCGCGTTTTGGATCAAAGCATCCATTTGTGCTTGACGATCAAGCTCTTTAGGCAACCCCGCAGCTTTAGCGATGAGTTGCTGTTGATTAGCCAATACCCGTTGCAAAAAAGGTGCTAGCGCAGCCTGCTGGTAGGTAAATTCAGTCCAATTAGCACCTTGCCAGATATACAATCTCATATTTAGTTAAAAAGTATTAGCTCATGTACTAAGAATTTTTATCACTTTATGTAATAGTCAAATATTTTGAACCTGCCGCATACAATCCAAAATATGAATAATCACTTTCCAATAAGACAACCTGCTGATCTAACCAACCAATTAAATCCGCTCCTGGGATATATTCGCTTAAATTCCGGCCAACAAATTCATTTAATGAGTCGGCTACACCATTTTTAGTTGGTAATCCCCAATAATTTCCACCGCTTATGTTTCTTACTCTATTAACTGCCGTACTTGTCACCTTATAGTTTTTATCTACATCCTTTTGCGATGGCACAGTGACAAATGAATAGCTAAAACTTGCAAACGATTCTATCGAACGTCCCTTAGATCCCACTGATACATTCCTGCCAAAGCCCTTCGCCGAATAGACCATATCCCAGAGCATTGGTATCTGTGCATTGTCGTTCCAGTTAGTTTTAGTTTGGATGATGCCAATTGATATATCTTTCATAGCAAATGTAGATGACAAAATACGATCGAAATATTCTGAAAAAAGTTCTTTTGCTCGTTTTTCTGGCCAATCCATTATTTTTGGAAAAGCTATATAAATTAAGTCAGCCTCAGTATTAGATTTGAAATTGTTATATTTAACGGCAATCGCATCGGTTATAAAACGAGGCAATAGACCCTTATTACTTTTGATAACTACAACACTACTTCCAATTAAACATAGATTTAAATACCAACAAACCAAACTTTCCCACGCGGCTCCTCCAGCAGAAACACTTGAATTAGTATTTTCACCTACCCTCGTATTACCTTGAGAAGAAGCACTAAAAATATCTCTTAAATGGTCACCAAGATCAAAGATAATCCTACCGGAGAGCCTATCACTAGTAATTGAAGAAATGCACTCAGACCAATGTGGAAATGAATTCTTTGCGCTACTAGTAGACATTGCAGATTCAACAGCTGCCTTTCTATAGGACTCAATCACTAAATTCCCTTCTATTATGATTTTTCAACAGTCAGCGATACTAATATGACTTTTATTTAAATACAATTTTCCTAAAAATTTCAAGATGTTATGATTACAAAATAAACCAACAAAATACTGTACATAGATACAGCCACACTTTAAAATAGTGAATTTAACCTTGTATCGTGATATCGGATTAAGAAGTCAGTAAATTAACCTCCTGGACTTTTAGTCAGACTTTATCTATTATCCTCGCTTTAGAATATGAGTTAGCAAAAATGAACCACATAGAGCTATTTGCCGGCTGCGGCGGTCTATCCTTAGGATTAGAATCTGAAGGATTTGATTTATTACTGGCAAATGAGTTATCTCCTATGGCTGGCGAAACTTTTGCCTACAACCACCTTGGACTGAACCTCGAAAATAACGGAATCAAAGACGATGATCATGTCTATTGGATTAGTAGTGAATATAGCCGTGACAAATCAGAAGCCAGACTTAAAGAGAACCCTTATATTGCTGCAGGCTTAAAAAATAAAATATCTGATTTAGTTGGATTAGAAAATCATCCTGAAAAACTACGCCGAAGTTTACTTATTGGCAGCATTTTAGACCTCAATACGTTACTTAAAAAACCTAAACTTAAAAAAGCGCTAAGAGAAGGATTAGGTGATGGTGGTGTCGACCTTGTCTCTGGAGGCCCTCCTTGCCAAAGCTTTAGCATGGCAGGTATGCGCCAACACTCCAATCAGAGAAACTCGCTACCTTGGGCGTTTGCCGAGTTTGTAAAACAAATTCAACCTAAGATGGCATTACTTGAAAATGTAACTGGGATTCTTCGACCATTCACAATTGAGGGTAAAAAATATTACGCCTGGTACGAAGTAGCAAAAGCCTTTGCTTTAGAAGGGTATGTACCACTATGCCTACATGTAAACGCAAAGTATGCTGGCGCCGCGCAGAACCGTCCTCGCTTCATTATGCTGGCATTCCGAAAAAATGTATTTTCGCAAATACTGAAAAACAATACCGATAATGACCTAAAAGATGCCCTAAATAATTCTGATAAGTTCTTTTCGTTGGTTGCTAATGAAGGTGATCAACTCGAATATGGTCACCTTATGTACCATGATGTAGAAAATGGCTCATCATTATACAATTCAAAACTATTTGAATCGCTTGTAACTCTTAGATCGGCTACCAGTAAGTTGGTAACAGCAAAAGATGCTATTGACGATCTAAATAGAAAACTTGGAAAACCTAGTCAATATGTCAAAACCATCAATGATCAGGCTTACAAGTTAACTGAAGCCGAGGCGCACAAACATAGTGAATGGAAAAAGTTATTAACAACTGATTATAAACCTGAAAACCAAGAACATCGTGGCAACAGTAAACGAGTTCGCGCTCGTTTTAGGCTCTACCAAGTGCTCAACAAAATTGAATCTAAAAGCGTAAAAAATGAAATTAAGGCATTCCTCAAAACCGGCAACAGCAACTTAATTAGCGATAGTTCTTTAGTTGTACTTGCAAGTCAAGACTGGCTATTAACCGAAGATGGCGTAAGAGTTGATAGACCTAATCCATCTGCAGTGCTCAAACTGTTAGCTTCATTGCAAACTAAAAAGCAAACTCAAAAAGCTTTATCTGCCAATAAACCAGCGCCAGCAGCATTATCCATACCTGATGACGCCTGTCACTATGACGAAAACACTCAAAGAACACTTACAGTTAGAGAAATGGCTAGATTCCAATCTTTCCCTGATTGGTTTGTATTTAGATCAAAAGTCACGACAGGTGGACATATGCGAAGGTTCCAAGTGCCACAGTACACCCAAGTTGGTAATGCTGTACCACCATTGCTCGGAAAAGCTTTAGGTAAAGTTTGTAAAAACTTATTAGAACTTGGCAAGAATTAAATTTCTTGCCACTGCTACCGCTTCATCAAACCCAAACTCCAAACCACTATCAATCTCCTCTCCATCCTTACACACCAACCAGACAAAACCTTCTCGCCATTTGTCAGGATTAGGTTCGATATAAATTTCAAAGCCCATAAATTCCTCTTCATAACTGCTTGGCATTGGAAGTGAACTGGCGGTTGTATACATTTTTAAACCCTCTTTTATCTAGGTACAAACAGTATCGATCAGCTGCACTTACTATTCCACGGACTATAAGTCACACCTGCGTTACTTTCTAAAAAGCACCAATTAATTTATGTTTCTCACCATAAACAATACGACAAAACATGGCTCGCTTGACTACCCGTTCTGGCCAATTTAACACTGCAAACTCTGCATAAATTTGAGCATTAAACTCGGTTCTTCAGTTTGTAAAATATCTGCTTTTGATTGGTCACTGTAGATTTCGGGGTGTTCTTCATCACCTTCATTAATCGCTTTGCAAACTGCATAACGTGGGCTTTCAGGATTTTCGCGCTCAGTTTTATCCTGATGATCAATCCAAAGAATGTAATATTCAGATCCAACTTTGAAATAAAAAGAAACGCAGATGTCATTAGCATAACTACGATCTTTCAAGACAAATGGCATCTCAACTGATTTAAAACCAAATTCGAATTTATTCATAACATATCCCGGCAAAAATAACTGTACATATAAACAGCATAATTGTTGCATCAGTTTTCGCCACCTAGCAATTAAGTGGAAACGCCTATTTATTGAACTGCGGGATCAAAGCCGATGCGATCTGCGGGGATCTGCGGGGATCTGCGGGGTCAGAGCCGATGAAGTGCCGCATATCTCCAAAAATAACAATAGAATGTCTTAGGATCCTATTGAGCCATCCGTAAATTCTCTAGCCTTTTCATCAGCGCTTTTTTATTGGCTGCTAATTTTCATAACACCATCATATTTTTTGTCAAAGCTCATAGCCATAAGTATAAGCAGCAAGCTATTACGTACTAAAAAGGCAAAAAATTAAATGAGTAGTCGAGCAGGGTTTGTGTGGCGTTTTGTGCGCCAAAATTTATGAGTTTTATTCTGGCCAGCAAGGCCTCTTCTAATGCTTGAGAGTCTAATTCGCTGCTGACAATTTTAACCGCTGAAACACTGCCATCGGGCTCAATTTGAATATTAACGGTTAGCTTGCCTTGTAAACTCGCATCTGAGCGCAGGGCGCGGCGATAGATGGCATAAATACCACCTTTGTTAGCATCTAAGACTTGGCGGATAGACTCCGTACTGCGATTGCCGATGACCACGTCTTCGTCACTGGCTTGCTGTGCGGCCAGTGATGCAAGGCCTTCATTCGGTGCGACATATTCGGTATTTTTGCGCTCAGCTAATTCGCCTTTAGAACCTGTGTCACTGCTGAGTTTTGCGGTATCCACGCCGCCGCTGGCAGTACTGACTTTTTTGCCAACGAATTTGCGCTGAGTTTGATCGGTAGTACCGGCGCCCTTAATACTGTCGGTGTTGGCTAAATTATTGATGCTGGGATTTTCTCGCATACTGGCTAAGTCATCTTGTAAGGCTAAGAGCCCGCTTTGTTTGGCTGTTTCTTTGGCCTGTTCAGTCATTTCAGCCTGAGTTGGCACCTTCGCCTTAGGCGTTTCTACCTTTTTGACCTCTTTGGGTTTTTCAATCTTGGGAGGCGGTGGCTTTTTCTCTGGTTCTTTTACTATTGGTTGTTTTTTCTCTGGTTGTTGTTTTTCTGGCACAACGGGAGGTTTGGGCTCGACAATAGGTTTAGGTGCTTCTACTTTAATCGGCTTAATCAAACGGGTTAATTGCGGCGGTATTTTTTCTTTTTCTTCACGAGGCCTTTCAGGTAGCTCTTGCCATTTCACCACGCCAGCCATGATACACGTGCACACTAGTATTGCGCTGCAAATCACTTTGAAGCGTTTGTTTTCGGCGGCACTAGACGACCACGGCAATACCGACACAAAAACGCTAGCTGAGCTGCCTTTTAACACAGCGGTGGCGTTCACAACATTCATGATGCGTCACTCTGAGCTGGCTCAGCAGCGCTATCCGATAAAGTTTGCTCAATGCCCTCGACGGCCAAGGAAATATTGGTAAAACCCGCTTGCGCACAGGTTTGCATTATGCGTTTTAACAAGGCGTAGGGTATGCTTTTATCACCCATGATGGTAATGGCTTTATCGAGTGGCTGTCCTTCCTCATCAAGTTGTACCCCAGAGGATTTGCTTGATTGGTAGGCTAGCTCATCGCTTAGCTCGCTGATATTTTCATCGGCTCGGGCCATAATGTCTGATACGTCGGCAAGTTTTCGCCCTTGCAGAATTAAATCATTATTGTTGATTAGCAAAACCAAGGTTTCTTTCGCCGCTTGTTTGGCGGTGGATTTAGGTAATTCAACACTTTTGCTGTTTTGTAATACTTGTACGTCTGAGGCATTCAGCATCAAGAAAAATACCAATATGGTGAAAATATCCATCAACGACACCAGACTTAATTTCGAGTCTTTGGCCATTCTTCGATGATGACGTTCCATGCGCATGGCTCGGGCAGATTTTTTCATGTTGTTATCCTTCTCTGCACATACTAGTTGGCGCCAATGCTACGATCTGCTTCGTGCGCGGCGTCAAAGACTCGGTCGTCTTGCGGCGCATCACCTAAGGAGATTTCTGGAAATAATTCAGCATCAACCACACTGGCCACCACCACGTCAGGGTACGAACGAATGCTATCCATTAAACCAATAATGGCCTCGTAAGGAATATTCTCTTCAAGTAATAAGGTGGCGGCTTTTTTATCAATATCTTGCCCAAGCAAATTCTGTTTGATTTGTTTTAGGGTAAATTGCAAGGCCTCGTAGTCATAGCCCTCGTTAACTAAGGGAATGTCTTTAATCAAGTAACCTTGCGGGTAATACACTGCAATGTTGTGAGTTCTGACCACAATTTCTAAACGCTGATCTTTTACATCAATAGGAAATTCGCTGGCTTCGCCCAGTTCAGGCAAGGTGAGCTCTAGCACGGTGATGCGTGAAAAAACCATCATCATCAATAACACTGGCACTAATACGATCATCAGGTTCATAAATGAAGTGATATCGAGCTCAGCGTCCGCTTTTTTACCTTTGCCGCGCCCTTTGCCAAATCTTGCCATGAGACTCTCCCGCTATGTTGGCTTATTCAGCACGGTCAGATTGGCGAGAATGGGTGCTTAACCCTTGGCGAGCGATCAGTAAATTCAAACATTTCACACCGGCCATTTCCATACTGTCGATTATTTCTGTGGTTTTGGTTTGTAACACTGAATGAAAGGCCAATAGTGGAATTGCCGCAATCAAACCAAAGGCGGTGGTGTTCATGGCCACTGAAATACTTTGTGAAAGTAAACTGGCTTTTTCTGAGGGGTCAGCGGTGGCTACCGCCGAAAACGCCGCGATCAAACCGATAATGGTACCTAGCAGACCTAATAACGTGGAAATATTCGCTAAGGTGGCTAAATAGGCCGTGCGTTTTTCTAGGCGCGGTGTGGTTTCCATTAAGCCTTCTTCCATGGCGTATTCAATATCTTCACGGCGTTGGCTGTGATTTAATCGCGCCATACCGGCCCCAATAATGCGACTAATCGGCGCAGTGTCGCTGCTAGCAAAGCTCAGCACACCTGCGTAATCGTTATTGTTGAGTAGGGGCTCCATTTGCGCGAAGGCTTTTTTGTTCACCCTTTTTGCCATACTCAAGAATAGATAACGTTCAATAGCAATGGCTAAACCCAAGGCTAAGACGATGGCGATGGGAAACATAAACGCTCCCCCTTCTTGAAAAAACCTTACGATGACGTCAAACATATGAATTGCTAACTCCTTGAGTAAATATCTCTGCACTATACCTAATTTTGCACTTTGTTAGGTATATCCTTAGGGATTTAAGCTTTCGCTGGGATAACTAAGGTTTTGTTGTTGGCTTAAGGCCTTTAACTGGCGACTGAATTCATCACGCTCTAAGGGCACAAACTTGCGATTAATGCGTTCTACGATAGGACTAGGCAAGGCTTGCTTGATTGTAGGGGCTTGCCAAGGCACGATAGTTAATACCTTGGGCTGCTCTTGATCGCCGCGAATAGTGTCCTCTAGTTGAATAACTTGTTGCTCTTGCCCCATCACACTGTTGGCCACTACGAGTATGCTCAAACATAACAAATAACACTTCATAGGGCGTCTTCCTTAATTGAGCCAGAGCTGGCATTGCTGGCTTGTAATTGGCGCTCAAGATCAGCAATCCAGCTTTTTACCTTACGATCAGGCTGCGTTAATAAGGCCTGATACACTTGATAATCGGCGAGCGCTTGTTCTTTTTCACCTAAATATAAATCGTACAAAATGCCACGATTTAGGCGGGCTTGAGTAAAGGCCGGCCAACTGTCTAACGCTTGATTGTAGTGGTTTAAGGCAACACTGAACTTACCCTGTTGGCGGTACAACATACCAAGGTGATTGTGTGCCAAATAGTTGCTGGTTTGTAAATTAATGGCTTGGCGTAAATAGGCTATGGCTTGCTCAACGTGGGCCTGTTTTTCAGCAATACTGCCCAGCTGAACCCATACACCAGATAGCGCTGGATAGTGTTGCGACATGGTTTCATACAGTGATTTGGCTTCATCTAGCTTGCCTTGCTTGAGCAATTGAGCCCCCGCAGCAAAGCGGCTTTTTGCCGAGTCAGGCACATTAACCAGGGCACTTTCTTCTTGATATCGATTGGGTTTAGCTTGCAGAACAAGCGCTTCGCGTTGCCATGGGTCGCTTGGCAATAAGCCCTTTGGCGCAATAGGCTGTTCTACCTTAGGTGGTGTTGTATTACTCCTTGTTACAATGCCGTCAAAGGTGGCACAGCCGCCAAGCAACAAGGTAACAGCTATCAGCGAGCCGCTAACACCCTTAGAATATTTCATTGCTCAGCTCCACGTGTTGTTCAGCTTTGCGATACCGAGCAGGCATAAGCTGTTCAAGGGCCACAAAACTTTGCTTAATCCACTTATCGTAGTCTCCTTGCCAAGCCCGTTTTGCATTGGTTTCATGCAAAGTGATCGCTTGTTCTTCAAAGGGAAACGCTTGCTCTTCTAACAGTAAGGTATATTGCTCTAGCTCTAAAGCATTCAAATTTTGAGGTAGACTTGAGTTCATTAAATCTTTGGCAAGCTGATGATAAATATCCGCTAAATAGAAATTAGCGGCAGTCACAAACTCTGCCACCTGATAATCAAGCACCTGATTAAAGGCTGCAAGCGTGTCAGTTTGTGCTGATTTTTTCAGGGCTAAACTCTTTTTAAGGGGTAAGCTGAGTTTGATTTGTTTGAAGTGATTAAACTTATCTTGCGCAAAGACCAAGGCACTCATGGCCGCTAAATAGCGCGAGCGGTCAGTGCGTTCAATAGCAGGGTCAGCCAAGGCTTGCTGGTCACCGTCAATGAGCTTTTGCAGCCAAAAGCGGCGCTTGGTGTCATCGTTAGCTTGGCGATACATTTCACTTAATACAAACCGCGCTTCATTCGCCTCAGCTAAAGGGAGCGTAAAGGCATGAGCATAACTGCGATAAGCTGCCAACGCCGCTTGCTTTTGACCTATTTTATTAAAGTATTGCGCGGCAACATACAAAGCTTGTCGCCCCTCTTCACTGGCGGGTGATGCTTGCCACAGCACCATCAGTTTATCAGCCGCTTGCTGCCAATTTTCATTTTGCTGATAGGCGTATATCAACTTGTCGTCGATGCCTTCAGTTAAAGAATTATCACTGAAACGCTGTTTAAAATCTTC
The DNA here is from genome assembly GCF_052119645.1 of Flavobacterium sp. W21_SRS_FM6. NCBI lineage: Bacteria > Pseudomonadati > Bacteroidota > Flavobacteriia > Flavobacteriales > Flavobacteriaceae > Flavobacterium > Flavobacterium sp. W21_SRS_FM6. Next base: position 192,433 of record NZ_JBGQOM010000007.1, on the reverse strand, counting down.
AAGCAAGTCAATGGCTTGTTGCCAGTCTTGCATCTCCAGCAAATAGGTGGCGGCGTCGTATTGTGCATTGATGCGGATGCTGGTTTGCGGAGCAAGGGCGATGACCCGTAAAAAGTCATTCACCGCCAAGGGCAGGTAATGTTGTTTGACATTAAGCTCGCCTTGTTTATAAACACTGGCCGCCAATCTTTCCTGAATATCGGCTTTACTGGGATCATTCGCAGCTAACTCAAGAGCAATATGTTGATAAGACGTCTCCGCTGCCACGTAATCTTCAAGAGCAAATTGACTGTGAGCAATCACCAACATACTGGCTTTTATATTGGCTGGTGCTATAGCAGGCTGCCATGCAAGTAAGCGTTGCGCGTTGTCGATGGCCTGCTGATAACGGGCTAGACTAAAGCGTTGCTGCATGGCGATATACAGCACTTCTGGCGCACGGCTATCACTGGCAAACTGCTCAACAAATTGATCTTGGCTGGCAAGTTGTTGGTCTAGCCACTGCTCTTGACTCTGCGGACGAGTCTCATCACCAACGAGCTGAATTTGTCGGTACGCTAGTATAGCGGCATACGCCGCTTCTGCAGCCTGAGGATAGGTGTCAGCTGCATAGGCATACGCCTCGAAGGTGTCTATGGCCTCGGCGTAATGGCCAGCGGCAAATAAAGCTTCACCTAAACTAAAACGTAAGGAGGGAGTGACAGGATCGTTGTAAAAAGTAGCAATAAACTCGCGATACCACGCTGCGGCTTGTAAATAACTGCTTGTGGCTTGGGTTTGCAGGTCAGCAGCAACCGCTTCTTCGTTCAGATTACCCAAAGTGGCTTCTGAGCTTGACGATACACCTTGGCGTTTGGCCCCTAACATTTGTGCGCGGCTATGTTCAAACACAGCCAGCTCTTGTAAGTATTGACTCAAAAAAGGCGCCACGCGTTCTTGCTGCACTACGCCCCAACGAGGCCAATATTCGCCGTGAATACCGTAACGCTGCACAAACAGGTCTTTAGCGGGTAAGACTTGAGTCGGAAATTTGCCAAGTATGTACGCATCGATTTCTTTCACCGCAAAAATGGGCGCTTGAAAGTGCTTGGCATGCACTAAGGTGAAGCGTTGATACACATCGGCACTGTCTTTAAAACGGCTTTGATTGAGATAAAGCTGGGCTAGTTGGTCGTACAATACATATTCGTAATGACGAGCGCCCACCCGCGTAAAATGCTCAACTATGCTATCCGCGCGGTTTTCGTATTGATTTTCTTGATAAGAAAATAACAAACTCATGATCCGAATGGTGTCGTTGACTAAGCGCTTTTCACCAAGGCCCAATGCATCAATTTGTGCTTGGCTATCAAATTGCGCCATCATCGTTTGCGCAATGATGTCGCTGGGTAAACTGTTATCTAATAACAGAGTAAACGCTTCTAAGGCTTGGATATTTTGATTGCGTTTAAAAAAACTCCAGCCCAGCATATAAGCCGAAGTAGCGTAATACGCGCTTTGTGTGCCTTGACTCAAGACATTTTGATACGCTTCGACCGCCGCAGCATAGTTATTACGATTAAACGCTATTTCACCAAGGCGAAAATACACTTCAGCCAAATATGGATTAACAGGAAAGGCTACTAGCAATTGCTGCAAGGTAAGGTAACTCTGCTCAACCTGCCCTAACTGTTCATGGGCTTTGGCAAGCTGGTACAGCACTTCCATATTACTTTCTTGCTGAGGCTGACTGACCAACAAGTCTTGGTATTGCTTCACCGCCGATTGTAAAATATTTTCACCTTGCTGATTGACCAATAAGCCAGATTCAAGCTGTCGTTCAGCCAATACCGCAGTTAAATCAGCTAAGCGATACTGCACAATTTTTTTGGTTTCAGGCTCTGTTACGCGGGGCAACAAGGCGGCGTAGTCAGCGCGTAATTGCTCCAAACTCGGTTCTGGCAGCAGCGTATTATCAATGGGAATAGGCGCAAAGTAAGACTCCCCCAGTGTTTTCGACGAGATGTTAAATTTCTTAGGCGCAGTGGGTTTCGGGTCAAATAGGCCAGTGCTGCAAGCAGATAACAATACACACACTAAGGTACTGAATAATAAAGGACGAGAGCCGAAGTGATGGTACATCATTTTGGTTGTACCTCTGCTGCCTTGGGCGACAACTGCATAGGACGACCAATTTCAGGCTTGGGTATTTGCGAACCGTGCGCCTGATTTTGCTGCAACGCTTGATCGTTAAGTCTCACCATGGCCAATTGTGCCTGCATTATGTAGTCATTTACATTGAGCACTTGCTGATCTATTAGGGCCGAAAGTTGTTGACTCAACCTGCTGAGCAGTTGGCCTTGCAAAGCCTCATTATTTTGCTGTTGTTGAGTAATTCGGATGGTTAAATTGCCGACTCGCTTACGCTGTTCAGCATAGTTGGGGCGCCCTTGTAGGGCAGTCAATAATTGATTTTGCTGCTCGGTAACCCGTGATAACTCACTATCAAGTTCAACTAAGGCCTTTTGTGCTTGCCAGCGTTTATCCGCGTAGGCATCGCTCGCCTGCCAGATTAATATGCCTTCAGCACGCCTTAAACGCTGGGCATATTCAGCTTTAGGTGTATTTTGCTGCAAACGACTTTGCGCCTGTTCTATATCGGCCCAACGCTGCTTTGCTCCCTGTAGGCGCGTATATTGCTGCTGGTAATCGAGTGGCATAAGCGCTATGCCATCAGCTTGTTGTTCGGCAACTCTGAGCTGCTTTGCTAAGGTATCGCGCTTCGCTTGTAGTTGAGCAAGCTGTTCAAATATTTGGCTTTGCAACATGGCCTTAGCTCTTTCAGTGCGCTCAATTTCTCGCTCGTCTAACATTAATTGGTAATGCGCCATGCGCTTCTGCCACTCTTGGTATTGCGCATCTAATCTTTGCGTTTGTTGCAGGGCTGATAATTCGTGACGAAACCCGTTACTGACACCGATGCTGTTGAGCAGTTCAAGTAACAGACTCGTATCGGGTGTATTTGGGATCTTAGGGGCGATGAGTAAAGCCTGTTTGGCGTCGTAATTGTGTGCAAGTGATAACAAAAACGGAGCTTGATTGACTTGCTCCCGCGCCAGACGTAATTCAGCCAAGGCTTGATTAAAGCGGCTCACGCCAGCGCGTAATACCGCAACCGATTGACGGGGAGCGTAAGCTTTTTCATAGGCATAAGATGAGGCAAGATACGCTTCTAATGTGTATTCTGAATGCTGAGGTAAATTAATTAAACTCTGCCAAATGCCCAATGCAGTTTGCAGTTCTTCACTTTTTACTGCCGCCCAACCATAACCCAATACTGCAGCGTCACCATCAAGGCCTTGACGACGAATTTTGGCAAAAACTCGATAAGCCTGCTGGGGTCTGTTTTGCTGCAATAATACATACGCTAAGGTCAAGTTGGCCCGGTCTATAATTCCCAGCACTTCTTGTTGCAGATCCTCTGCTTCGTCTTCAGAATCGGGGCTTGATTCTTGTAATAAAGGAGAAAACCAGCCAGTGATGAGCTGAGTAAAGCCTCGATTTGGCCGATTAACCAATGATGCTAACTGCTCAATGGCACGCTCTGTTTCTCCGTTTTTCAAGCTGGCTAAGGCTTGATTGTAAAGCAGGTAATAATGATAAATTGAATTGTCAGAGAGGGCTTGGGGCCAATTTTCTGGTAAAGTGGGCGTAGCATCAGTGAGATACTGATGGCGTAATTGCGCCTGTAAATACACCCACTGATCGTGACTCTGCACATCTAAATAATCGTTGGCTTCTGCCTCAATAATCTGACTAAAGGCCTCTGAGGCTTGTTGCCATTGCCCTTGGCGATAGTAAGTCAATCCTAACCAATACCACGCTTGGGTGCGTTTTTCAGCCGATTCATAAGCCCCTAAATAACGCTCAAACAGGCTGGCGGCTTGGTCTTCTAATCCATAAGCCAGACTCAAGACTCCTTTGAGTAAGGTCGGTTCAATATCTTGAGCCCGCAAATAAGCAGGTAGCTGCAACAACCCCTGCGGATAACGCTCTTCAATCCAAGCGAGCTGACTGAGTGCATCTTGCACATCACCTTGAAAGTAAGCATACAAGGCATTTTGATAGCGTTTTTCTAGTAAGACCTGCGCGTTGTTGTTGGCAATTTGATTATCGGGCTCTTGGGCACTCGCGGCCAGTGGCAAACAAAAACACAGCACTGCCCAAAGACTCACCTGCCCTGCACTGACCGCCCAACGCTTTCGTCGGACCTGAGACACGTGACTAAGTAAGGATAGCAATGGCAATTTAGGCTGAGACATTTAAAGTTCAAGCACCTTAAATTCAGGTTGTTGGCTGGCGCTAGAATCAGTGATGCGCAGCTCTAACAATTTTGCGTCAGCAGACTTGGTAAATACCAAACTGGTGGCGCGGGTATACTCTCTATCATGGGGGCCGGTGCCAATGAAAAAAGCGCTGATTTCGTGCTCTCCTTGGGCAAGATTAGCCACGTGCAGTTTTTGCACGCCGCCTTTAACCAATGCCCCTTGCTGTTTTTCAGTATACAAATAATGAGTGACGGTGTGTCCATCGAGTTTTACCTCAACTGAATCTAAGTCAAAGTAAGTCCCTACATCCATGGATAAGTAGACTACAAGCTGAGTGCTTGAAGGAAATAACAAATCTTCCTCCAATACAAACAAATCACGATTTAGCGCGATCACTTCTTTTTTTAACTGTTGCAGTTGTTCTTGAATGCTTTGGTCATCAGCCGTATTGCTGCTTTCTTGTGCCCACACCCCAGCACTTAAGAGTAAAACGCTCATGGCCCAGATACGCAAACCAGCGCCGACACTACGAATACATGCTGCGCGTTGAAAAAAAAGTTTCATTACATTGCCACCTAATTGGGTTGTCACTAGTAAAAAATCGACACGTACAAACGTGTAATATTGGCTGAAAATTCATATAAGGGTTCATCGCCCACAGGAGCGTCCACCAGCACATTTCGAAAATCATCGTAAGCAAATCTGACATGATCAAAATCAAGGTTAATGCTGCTTTTTTTCAACCAGTTGGCGGCTGAAAAACGAAACTCATAACTCACACTAAACCCTAAGGCGACATTGCTGAAGGTACTCATTTCTTTGTCACGGGCGCGAAAATTAAATTCTTCACTGCGCTGGTATAAATCTTGGTAAAAATCGGCTTTATCTTGCGAATAAAATCGACTGCGCAACTCAATGATCCAATCATCGGTGAAGGTATGGATGTAAGCTATTTTGTACGTATTGGCATCAATGCCCCACGTATCCGAGAAGACTTTTGCCTCAGCGTATAGAGACGCGCGATAGGGTAAGTAATAATTAGCACTGAGTGCGGCGGCATTACTGGTTCGAGTAGTGGGATAGGCTTCAGTTTCAAAGCGATAGCCCCGAGCGCTAGACTCATCAATAAAACGCACTGAACGGTAAGGATTATTGAGGTAGCCTTCATCGGCAATATTCTCAAAACTCAAGCCGACGATCATGTTTTTAGTCACCACTTGGGTTAGGCCCAAGCGATAATTTTGGCGATCAGCTTGTTCTAAAAAGTTGTCATCGCCTCGCTTACCCACTTCATCGTTACCACGAGCATAGCCGATACTCAAGGTTGTTAAGTCACCAAAAAAATCTTGTGACAATCCAAATGAAATAGATGTAGCTTCAAAGTCGTTTTCAGAACTGGTGGTATAACTGAAATTCATTAGGGTTTTGTTGCGCAAATAATCAAGCCCAACACTGTGTTCGGTGCGCTCTTCTTGATATTGACTTGCGGTAGCCAACACATCAATAGACGCACCCGATATGGTATCAACGTAGTAGTTAGCGGTTACTGACACACTGTTACCAATGTTTTTACGCAGTAAAATGGACGGGCCATCAATAGACATGCCGCCACCTTGATACGAGTGATACATGGCGTCAGAGCGCTCTTGAGGTAATACCGCTGCTTGCGTGGTTACGCACCATGTCATGAGAGCTATCAAGCAAATTAGAGGTAGTACTTTGGCGGTGTGTTGCCTCTCACCAAAGGCATTGGAATTATAAGGGGGCAGCAAATGAACGAGCCCCCATACGCCTCGTGGGATGAAGGGCATATTGTTAATTGCAACCACAACCGCCCCCTGCCCCACCTTCAGCGCCTCTTGCTCCTTCGCGCGCTTGAAACGCGTGATGAGTATAACTACTGGCAACGGGGTTACGATTCATGCTCATGATGGGGTCAGCTAAATTTTCTCGCTCATAGGGCTGCACCCAAGGCTCAATAGAGGCACAACCACTGATCAACAGCCCAAAAACCAAGGTAAGAGCCGGCTTGATATAATGACGTTTAACTCGCGACTTCATAAGCAGATTATTCTCTTAATAAGGTTTTAATAATGATTTCGTATTTTGCCACATCACCACTTTTATAGCCTTTGTGCAACAAGCGCTGGTAGCCATCTCTGTCTACAATGACCGTAGTGGGCATGGCGCTGACATCATACAATTTACTGACCTTGGCATCAGGGTCAAACAATACCGGAAAGGTTACTGCGATGTCGCTTAATAAGACTTCAGCTTTGGCCGGGGTTTTATCCACATTTATGGCCAAAATGGTAAATCCTAAGTCTGCATAGTCTTGCTGCAGTTTTTCGAGCAAGGGCAGCTCTTCACGACAAGGTCCGCACCACGATGCCCAAAAGTTAATTAACACCACATTGCCTCGCTGCTCTTGCAAACGCATATTGCCGTCATTTTTACTGGCTAGGGTAAAATCAGGGGCGAGCTCTGTTTTACCGGCTGCCAACGCACTTGGTTGAGCAAGCACTAATACACTCAAGAACATTGAGGCCATAAAAGCGCGCACACTACCAAGCGATACCCTCGGCGATAAACTGTGCGCTATAACATAAAAAAATTGACTCATCATTCGGTCTCTACTGCTTTGTGGTTTTTAAAAAAAGAACGTCGCACCCAGGCCATACTGAATATTGTGTGTGGTCTTTTCATCGCCGATTAATTCGCTGTTAAACAGGTGGTCTTTCAGCTCAACTCGTAGCGAAAAGTAATCAGTGAGTAAAACCCGATAACCTGCCCCTAAACTTACGGTAAAACGCTCGTCACCTCCAAATTCGGTACTGCCTGCACCAATAATAAAATAGGCAGCCGAGTTAATGACCAAGCTGTCAGTGACAAACGTTTCGCCGTTTAAGTTGTAACCCAAACCCAGGTTGTAATAACGATAGTTGCGCTCATCTTCGGTTAACAGCGGCGCTCCACCGCTGAGTAATTCAAAGCTGGTTTGCCCTGCGGTCGCTTGCTCGTAAGCGGCTTCCACAAAAAAATCTTCGTTAATATGAAACGCTAAACGGGCGCCGACGATGGCACTTGTCGAAAAATCTTCAATGCTGATCACGCCTGCCACTAAGCCAAATTCGAAATTTTCTGTATCAATATTGGCTTCATTTATTTCTCGGCGCTCGGGCTGTGGCTCGATAACACTGGATTCTTGGGCTAAGGCGGGGCATGCACACAGCACCACTAGCGAGATTAAAAAAAGACTGCGAAACCTAATTGCCATTGTGCCAATTCCTCGTTTGTGTCTCGGTCGGTTTTGACCAATAAACTGTTATATTCCAACTTAACCAAAAAGTTACGTGCTAAATAGTAGCGCAAACCCAATCCAGCCGAGAGCACATTGGCGCTGCGTTTTTCATCGCCACTTTGCACTAAACTACCCTTAGGGCTTGTCCAAATCTTACCGGCGCTTACTACAAAATAAGGCGCTAAGCGCCACTCTGGAAAGGCGTTATGCCTGATGTTCACCAGCGCCAATTGATTTTCAGAGTAAGTGCCCACGGCTTGCGTAATATTAATGCCTAAGGCGATATTTTCGGTGGCCAGCCAATTACCGATAACGCTAATACTAGGTACGCCATCGAAGGAGCCCGCCATCGCCCCCACTTCAAATTGGCGTTGGCTAAAGTCTTCAAATGAGCCATCAGACAGTTTTACCGGTGCTAAATTGCTGTCTAGGGTGAGGTGTAAGTCGTCTTGACTGATCCAGCCTTGTTGGCCTTTTTCATTTTCTACTTTAAACCACGCTGTGCGCTGCTTGAGGACTGTAAGCCACTGCCCTTGCTTAGCTACTGCAATCACCGGATAACCGCCGGCGGGGCCAGAACGCATATCAACATAAGCGGTTCTTACTTGTACTTGAATCGGCGCTTCTGCATGGCCATTAAACGACCAACAAAGCAGCAGCAAGCATATGCCCCACAAGCCCGCGCTTTTACACTTGATCACTGCATATCCTTGTGACTGTTTATTCATTAATTTACCGGTGCCGCAAAGGGATTGTTGTAATATTGTCCACCTATATCTAACCATTCTGCAATAAGCTTTAATTCTACCGGACTGAGCCAAGTATAATGACTTCCGCTGGCATTAAAGGGCAAGAAAAAATCCGCACTGGCGTGAGCGCCATTGACTGACATCGTGTTACTTACCGCCACAGTGGTTAATAGGGCTATGGGCTGGCCTACTTCATCTAAAATTAGCTCACCGTCTTCATCACGCTCAAACACGGTATCACCGTTGGCGTCGCTTACCTCAACCAATCGCTCAAGCAATAAGCCTTCAATGATCTCTTGCTCATTGTCAGTGAACATCAGTTCACGATAACTGGTGAATTGGTCGGGATTCTCCGTTGAGGTACTACTGCTCAAATCCAGTTGTGCCGCTGGCACCTGTGCCAGTTCGGCGGCATCGACCGGAGCATGACAGCTCGTGCAACGATGATTGTCTAATTCGCTTACCCCATCTTCGGCTAACACAGGACGCTCGGCGTCAAACAGGGGCTGAATGTGCTCTGGGTAATTAATTTGAATGCGGCACAAGGCTGTCCAATTGGTGGCACAGCTCGGGGTAATAGGCAGTGGCGTGGTTAAATCGCCGTAGGCCATAGTGAACCCCGCTGCAGGTGCTTGAGTGGCTGGGTCATTCCAAATATCGCTAAACTCAATATCAGCATTGGGGTAACTAAGACCATTAATGCGCCCCGCCGTTTGTGCCATGGTTTCGCCTAGTTCAGCGAACAAGGCTGGATTGGTATTGGGGAATGGCAGGCCGGTGCTGGCTGCCCCTTGATTAATGCTGCTGGCCTCTGCGTCAAAACGGCCATGAGCTGAGGTGCTAGCTTGGGTATGACAACCATTACAGCTGCGCACTTCACCTGGGGCAAACTGCAACCAATTTTGATGACGCTCACTCACGCGTTTACCATCACCATCCAGAATACTAAAGGCCACAGGCACATTAGCTGGTAAGGTCATCAGTACTGAGCCATCAGGCTCGACAGGGACGTAACCAATAATTTCACGCATCAATTGGCCCGTGCTGCGGCCAAAGGCTGAGTTACTGATATCACGAGTACTGTCATCGGGCTGCGATACCGCTTTCACAACCCGTAAAAATCGCGCGGGGCGCTGAGCCACAGTGGTTTGCGTAGGATCGGCCAAGACAGCCAAACCTTGTGGCGAGTTATCTACCCCAGCAAAGTCATATACGCTTCGAATATGGACCTGCGCTAAGTCAGCCACGGCCAGCGCTGCGTCAAAGTCAGCACTTTGCTGAGCATTGCCCGGAAAAGCGCGCGCTTGCATGGCAAGTACTTCGCTGTACATTTGTTGCTCTTGTGGCACAGCTACAACCAATTGAGTATTGTCGATGGGGTCGTACATCCACAGGCCATATAACAGGGGTGCGGCTTGAATGTCAGGCGTGGCCAGTAAGGCGGGCGTACAAGGTAAAATAGGACGAGGCTCGCCTTCATCGACCGAAGCTTCAGGATCGTAGACTCGGCATTGGCTCCAACTAAACAAGATGCGTTCACTGCCATCCCATAAGGGGTAAACTGCTGAAAAACGCCCTCCCGCTGACAGCGCACCATCAATCACGATATTGTCAAACAAAACGACTTGTTCAGCCGAACCATTGCCACTTTGCCCGGTAAGCGGTGTTTGACGATCGATAAATTGCTGAATATTAATTTCGACAAAATCGCCGCCCCAATGCTCATTTACCACGGGTCGAAGTGCACTCAGTATATTGCCACCGGGTAATTCACGTAGTTGACTGTATTGCAAAGCTTGGGTAGAGCGCTCACTTACGTGGCTGTGCCTGCCGTACATTAACTCTAACTCGCTGCCATCAGCATTCATCTGATAAATATTAACACTGTTGTTGTTACCGGCATTGTCCCAACGACTAAACAAAATTTTGCCTGAACTTAGTACCGTGGGGTCGAGATCATGGCTTTGATTAAAAGAAATTTGTTTTATATCGCTGCCATCGGGATTGATAACATGCAATACCGACGCGGTTTGATTACGCCGCTCATCCAAGGCTTGGTATTGGGGTTTGTTTTCATCGAGTAAAATGGCTTGGTTAGCTTGTTGACGAGTAGAACTAAATACAATTCTTCCATCTGCTAAATAAACTGGCGCGGTATCTTGCCCCTCTTCAGCTAAGGCATCATTACTGATGACGCGTTCTAAGATGTCGCTCTCTAGATGATACTGCCATAGATTCCAAGTAGCTTGCTCGTCCTCATCTGCCCCTTCAATTTCTGGGGCACGCATGGCAAATAGTAAGGTTTGGCCATCATAAGACACTTCTAGATCTTTAACATCGTAGGCGGCTAAGGGATTGTCGGGCGTAGCGTCTGCGATTTCTTGTGCACTAAAAAAAGCACGGTCAGTGATATTGCGCTCGACCGCGGTGGCCGAAGCACGTGCTTTAATATATAGCGCCGCTCCTGGCACAAAATCATTTAAGCGGCGCAAGTCTTGACTGACTATCTCGCCATTTGCATCTAAGGGTAAACTGCGCTTAATAAAGGCTAATGGCACGTCGACCACAACCGGATCAGGCGCTTGATCATTTGGCAGCACCTTATCACCACCACAACCTAAAATACTGTTTGTGAGCAAACAACTAAGCAGTATCTTGATATACGTAGGGTAGGCATGAAACATAGTCACTGGCGTTTTGCGTCCTATCTGGTGCATTGTGAAGTGTGCGTACTACTGCTAAGACTATCAACCATCAAGCCAATGTAAACTGTCGTTAGCTTGCAACAAGTCTGAGCAATAATGCCATTAAGAGAATCATATCCTGCCACGCTTAAAATATTCACTCAATTATCTACGCTAACATAAGTAATAAAATTTAATACCCAAGCAAACTAAAAAGTCACAAACGCAGATTACCCCGCTATTTTATTCTTAGCGTGTTAGCCTAAAACAAACAGTGCCTTATTAGTGACACCAAGCACAAGGTAAGCCCTCCCTTGCACACCAGCAACGTCAGGTGTTTACTAATTAGCTTGGCTGCAACAGCACATTTCTGCCGAGTCAGCGTCTGCTATCGACAACTAAAAACCCTGTTACTCGCATCGTTTAATGACCATTTTATTAGTTAGCACCTACTTTGTAAGGCTATCACCATACTGGTGCGGTATGTGCTAAAGCCATCGCGGCTTGCAGATGAGGTGGTAGTAAGCTGGCAATATCTGTGCTGTATAAGGTATTAGTAACTAGACCTATTGCTCATTGTACATATTTACGCCACTTCAAATTAAGCCTTTAATCTCTCTATTTACGCAGGAGCTTCAGTTTGAAAAAGCTATTTAGGCAACTCGGCTCGTTAGGCATCATGGGGGTGTTAACCACTGTGATGTTGTTGCTTGCTGGTCTGACTCTTTCCTCACCGTCGTTGGCGGGTGAAAGAGAACAAGCCAAACGCATGCATGACCGCTTAACGGGCGTGCCGCCTTCTGCTGATGTCCTTGAGCAAATGAGTGTACTGATTGCACAGGGCCAAATTAATCAAGCTGCCTATTTGGCCATGAACCACCCAGCGTTTTATTCCGTGACCCTTAAAAATTGGGTTAGCCCTTGGACGAATGAAGAAGCGGATATCTTTGTTCCGCTCAATGACTACACCGCCACAGTCATTGGTATGGTCAGAGACGACATTGATTTTAGGCAGGTATTAGCGGGTGACATTTTATATGTGGCCAAAAACCACTATAACTTGCCTACGTATAGTATGAATAACAATGCTCTGTACCAGGCAATAGACGATCAAGGCCTCGACCTACAAACAGTATTAGAAGCCTCTAGCCAATCTGCACAAACCGGGCTGCCACCTGATGCCACTGCAGGTGTAATGACAACCCGCGCCGCGGCCAAAGCCTTTTTTAAAGATGGAACCAATCGTGCCATGTTCCGTTTTACCTTGATGAATCACCTTTGTACCGACTTAGAAGGCTTGAAAGATACGAGCCGAGCACCTGATAGAATTCGCCAAGACGTCAGCCGAAGTCCTGGCGGCGATAGTCGCATATTTAACAACTCCTGTGTGGGCTGCCATGCAGGCATGGATCCTTTGGCTCAAGCCTTCGCCTATTACAATTATCAATATGATGTTGATAGCGATCCCGAGGGTGAAAACGGCAATTTGCAATACCTCGCAGCCGGTCAGCAAGACCCACAAACGGGCAGTCGAGTGCAAGGTAAATACCATATTAATAGCAATAATTTTCCCTATGGATTTAGCACCGACAATGACAATTGGAGCAACTATTGGCGAGAGGGCCTTAACTACAACCTAGGTTGGGATCAACGTTTGCCTGCTTCAGGAAGTGGGGCCAAGTCCATGGGTTGGGAGCTGGCGAATAGCCAACAATTTGCTCAGTGCCAAGTAAGCAAAGTGTTTGAAAATGTGTGTTTACGTCGCCCGCAAGATGCTCAAGACCGCGCACAAATCAGTACTATGACGGCTCACTTTCAACAAAATAATTACCAGATAAAAGGCGTGTTTGCCGATTCTGCCACCTATTGTAAGGGAGAATAATCATGGCTAATAACGGGTTATTCTCACGTTTTTTTCATCGCCCTTATATTTTATCGTGCACCGCAGTGGTATTTAGTACTTTGCTTTTAAGTGCCTGTGGCGGGGGCACAACTCAAGTTGTTCAAACGCCTATGCCTGCCCCCGTCGACACGTCTCCAATAACGTACTCAGGCCCTGTGGCGGCGACCGCCGATGTGCAACAATTTAAACTCGCCCTGTGGGATAACATTAGCGGTAAAGAACGTTGCGGTGCGTGTCACGTACAAGACCAACAAAGCCCGTATTTTGCTCGTAACGATGATGTAAACCTAGCTTATAGTGCGGCAAACAATTTGGTTAATCTGCGATCTGCGCAAGACTCTAGTTTGGTTGCAAAGGTCGCTGGCGGCCATAACTGCTGGCTGGCCAGCGCATCAGCCTGTGCCGATATTATGACGACGTGGATCAACAATTGGGCTCAGATTGAAAACACCGCCAATAAAATCCAACTTGAAGCCCCAATGGCAAAAGAGCCAGGAGCGAATAAAAACTTCCCAGCCGATAGCCGTTTATTTAACGAGACGGTTTATCCCGTACTAGAAACCTACTGTGCAAATTGCCATACCAATTCAGCCTCAATTCCTATCTCTCCCTATTTTGCCTCTAGCGACATCGATGAAGCCTATGAAGCAGCTAAAGCGAGAATAGAGTTGGATACACCGGCTAATTCACGTTTTGTTGGTCGCCTTCGAGACGAATTTCATAACTGTTGGAGTGATTGCGCCAGTAACGCAGACGCGCTTATCACTGCAATTCAGGCCATGGCTGATGGCATTGATGTCACTCAGCTCGATGCGAGTTTGATAAACAGTAAAGCCCTTAGTTTATTTGAAGGCACCCTTGCCACGGGCGGCGGACGTTTTGAAAAAGACCTGATTGCCAAATGGGAATTTAAAACCGGCTCTGGTAGTACCGCCTTTGATACCAGCGGTGTTGAGCCGGCCATTAACTTGAATCTATCAGGTGGTTTTAGCTGGATCAATGGCTGGGGGATACAGTTGGTAAATGCCAAGGCGCAAGGCTCTACCAGTAGTAGTAAAAAATTACATGACCTGATTACCGCTACTGGTGAGTTTGCTATCGAAACATGGCTTGTGCCTGCCAATGTGACCCAAGAAGGACCTGCGCGCATCGTCAGCTATTCGGGAGGCACAGATAAGCGCAATTTTACCTTGGGTCAAACCTTGTATAACTACAATGCCTTGTTACGTACCGGCAATACCGACAGCAATGGGCAACCTGCACTGTCTACTGCTGATGCCGATGAAGTATTACAAGCGAGTTTGCAACACGTGGTGCTGAACTATGATCCCATCAACGGACGTCAACTGTTTGTCAATGGCGTATTTACCCAAGATAGCGACTCAATTGAAGCCAGTGATTTAAGTGCCTGGAATGATAGCTATGCCTTTGCTCTTGGCAGTGAAGTCTCAGGTGACTTTCCATGGGCAGGCTCTATTCGCATGGTCGCGATTCATAATCGCGTATTAAGCGCTGAGCAAGTCAGCCAAAACTTCGATGTTGGTATCGGACAAAAATTCTTTTTACTGTTTGATATCAGTGAACTAAGCGGTATCAACCAAAGTTACATCGTGTTAGAAACCAGTCTTTACGACAGCTACAGCTATTTGTTTAGCGAGCCGTTTTTTATCTCTTTGGATGAAAATGCTGATATAAGCACTCTAGCGTTAAAAGGCATGCGAATTGGTATTAATGGCCGTGAAGCTAATGTGGGCCAGGTATTCAAAAATCTAGATGTGAGGGTCAATAGCAATGAGTATGTTGCCGGTGAAGGCCAAGCTTTATCGCGCCTAGGCACAATTATTCCGCTGGAAAAAGGGGCTGAGCAGGATGAATTTTTCTTAACCTTTGAAGTAGTAGGTGAACAATCCAATGTTCGGATTGAAGCCCTACCCTCAGCGCCTGCGACCAGTGTCGATTTAGTACCTCAGGCACAAATTGGCATGCGCGATTTTGCTGAAATCAACGCCAGCATGGCGGCCACCACTGGCGTTTCGACCAACAACAGTTCGGTAAAAGCGGCTTATGAGCAACTCAAACAGCAGTTGCCTTCGGTCACGCAACTCGACAGTTTCTTAGCCTCCAATCAAATGGCGGTAACCCAACTGGCCATTAAATACTGTGATCAACTGCTTGAGAGCAGCAGCTTACGTGGTACGTTTTTTAGCGGCTTTGACTTTAACCAAGCGGCAAGCTCAGCGTTTATTAACCAAGACCGAGCCTTAATTTTTACACCTATTATGCAAGGTATTATTGGCCAAAACATTGGCAATCAGCCCGACACCAATGCGGTTATTAGTGAGCTTGATGCCTTAACAGACAAATTAAGCGATTGCTCAGGCGGCAAAGTATGCGATGCCAATTACACCAAAACCATTGTGAAAGCACTGTGCGCCTCAGCGCTGGGCAGTGCTGCCCTAACCGTGCAATAAGGCTGAGGAATAAGTGATGAACAAAACGAAAAAGCATTTTGGCCTTAACGAACCGCTTCGGCATGCTTGTCATAGCAAACCCATCTCTCGTCGTGATTTTATTGCACAAGGATTTATGGCGGGTTTAGGCACGTTTTGCAGCGGTTCTGTGTTGAGTCTTTTTGCCAATCCAAGTAAGGCTTATGCGGCCTTGTCACCGGATTTAGAAGCCTTAAAAAGCAGTTGTGGCATTGCTTCACAAGGCGCAGGTAAAATTCCTTTTATTGTGTTTGATTTGGCCGGAGGTGCCAATATTGCAGGCTCGAATGTATTAGTAGGTGGCCGCGGCGGGCAACTCGATTTTTTAAGTACCGCGGGTTATAGCAAATTGGGCATACCGGGCGACATGGTGCCTGCGATTGCTAACCCAAACACCGGACTAAGTGATTTTATCAATACTGAATTGGGCTTAGCCTTTCATGCCGACAGTGCTTTTTTACGGGGTATACAAGACAAGTTTTCGGTCACGAATCGGGCCAATGTCAATGGCGCGGTTATTCCCGCTCGCTCTGAAAACGACACAGGCAACAATCCGCACAATCCCATGTATGGCATAAACAAGGTGGGCGCTGACGGCAGTTTACTAAGCTTGATTGGCACCCGTAATAGTGACTCCGGTGGCAACTCCATGGCGCCTGCCATGATGATTGACTCAAGTAAACGCCCCACCAAAATTGATCGTCCTTCAGATGTTACAGGTTTAGTGGATACTGGCGATTTAGTTGGACTCTTAAGTCAGCAAGACTCCGTGGCGGTCATGGAGTCTATTCAACGCATCAGTGCCATGAAACTGGGCAAGGTCAATAGCCAGATTACCACTGACGAAGTGCTCAAAGATCTGGTCAACTGTGGCTATGTGAAAAGTGCCGATATTACTGATAGATTTGGTGATCCCTCTACCTTAAATCCAACACTGGATGCCGATTTGGTGGGTGACCAAGGTATTTTTAGCGAGGAAGAATTTGCCAATGAGGGAGAATATCGAAAAACGGCCTCAATGATAAAACTGGTGATTAACGGTTATGCCGGCGCAGGCACGATTACCATGGGTGGTTTTGACTACCATACTGGTGATAGAGCAACCGGCGAAACACGCGATTTGCGTGCAGGTCGTTGTATGGGTGCTTGTTTAGAATACGCCGCACGTAAAGGCGTTCCGCTAATGATGTATGTTTGCAGCGATGGGGCAGTGGCCAGCAATGGCATGATTGATGATTCCACCAACGGTCGAGGCAAAGGGGTGTGGACAGGAGACAACTCATCAACGGCGGCGTCTTTTTTCCTTGTTTATAATCCCAGTGGCACACCTCAGCTCATCGGGAATACCAGCGACCAACAAGCCAAACATCAGCAAATTGGTTATATGCGCAGCGACGCTTCGGTTGAAACAGCCAGTTCTCCTGCCGCCAATAATGTTAACCTATTAGTCGAAACCGTGATTTTAAATTACATGGCACTACATGGTGAGCAAGGTCAATTTGCCACCCTATTTCCACGCCATGGTTTAGGTAATAGTGCTTTGCTCGATAGCCTAACGGCTTTTGAACCCATCGTTAGTGGTGTGATGTAAAAAACCAGACGAGTATAAAACAACCCGGTTGTGGAGGCTGCCCAAACAAGGCAAAATATACCCGCTAGGACGAGCAACAACTCGATAATTAAAACTCATGGTCGAATGTAACAAGGAATATGCAGTAATGACGCAACGAGCCAAGCTAGAATGTCGAACTAAAGCAGCACAGCAGAGCGAAAATCAATGTCCCCATTGGCCCAAGACACTCGTCAGTGCCGGAAACAGAAAAATAGTCAGTCAGAAACGCCCAGTTTTAGGCGAGCAGTATAACGAGGGCTTAAGTTATACCCTAAGAAAAGTGCGGCTTTTTAGGCTTTAAATGCGCTTAGAGCTAAAAGCAAATTTTGCCTAATCGGCATAAATATTTCGAGAATGTTGGCCAATGAGCTACAGTCTAACGCTTCATTAATGTTGTCGTTGTTCTATGATGAAAAAAATTCTGCGTTTAATTGGCTTGATGTTACTTGTGGTGTTGCTTGCCGCTTTTGGCTACCGGGTTGTGCATAATCAGCCTGACCGCTCTGTCGACGAGCTTAGCGCCCGTTGGGCACCATCGCCTTCGCAGTTTATTGATATCAATGGCTTGCAAGTTCATCTGAGAGATGAAGGGCCCCGTGATGATCCTGCACCGATTATATTACTTCATGGCACTAGCGCGTCCCTGCATACTTGGGACGGCTGGACACAGGCCTTAGTTGAACAGCAACATCGAGTAATTCGCTTTGACCTGCCCGGTTTTGGCTTAACCGGACCCGCTGTCGATAACGACTATCGTATTGAGTCTTATGCGCAGACGGTGATGAATGTACTCGATAGCCTCAATATAGAACAAGCCACCTTAGCCGGGAACTCCTTAGGTGGATATATTGCGTGGGCCACTGCCGTTCTGTATCCCAATCGCATTAAAAACTTAGTGTTAGTTGATCCTAGCGGTTATCCCTATGAATCCGAATCGTTGCCTTTGGCTTTTAAAATCGCTAAAACACCGATTCTCAATCAGATCATGCACGGCTTTTTACCCCGTTCGCTGGTCGCTAGCAGTGTTAGGAATGTTTATGGCGATCCAAGTTTAGTCAGTGAAGAACTGATTGATCGTTACTTTGAACTGACCACCCGAGCGGGCAATAGAGACGCCTTAGCCGAACGATTTAAACAAACTCGTCCAGGCGCGATGGTAAAACGAATGGCAGAAATTAAGGTGCCTACCCTCATTTTATGGGGCCAAAAAGACCGTCTCATTCCTGCGCACCTCGCCGAACATTTTCACCAGGCGATCAACAATAGTCAGGTGCATATTTTTCCACTTCTTGGTCATGTGCCCCAGGAAGAAGACCCACAACAATCCGTTGGTGTGCTGAGTAAATTTTTAGAAGAGCACCGCACAAGCCAGTAGTTAATTGGATCTAGCGGGTAAATCTAAAGGCAAGGTAATAATAAACTCACTGCCCTTACCTAAGGTACTTTTCACCTGAATATCCCCTTGCAACTTTTTTACCACCAGATTGTGCACAATGCTTAATCCAAGCCCGCTGCCACCTTGACCTCGTTTAGTGGTAAAAAACGGCGTGAATATTTTTTCAAGTATAGGTTCACTCATGCCAATGCCGTCGTCTGCCACACTAATACGCACACACTTTTGTGCATATAATACACTAGCGTGTAATTTGACGTGCCCCTGTTCTCGACCTTCGAAGCCATGAATAATACTGTTTTGGATTAAGTTACTAATAATTTGAAATATTGAGCCTGGATGAGTAACAAACTCACCGTTTTGTTCTACTTGATAACTAATCTCAATGGGGGAACGTTTGTAATTAGGACTAATGGTATGCATGATTTCTTTGATGTATTGCTGTAGGTTAATTTGGCGGTTTTCATTACTGCCAAGATCCACGGCAACAGATTTAAAATCTCGCACTATTTCACTCGCCCTTGTTAACGCGGTCATGCTGATAGATTGCAAGTCTTTGGTAGTGGTGAAATAACGTTGTAAATCGCTGCGCTTTAAACTGCTGTGCTCAAAGGCCTTAAGTGTTTGTTTTAAACTGTCTTCACAGGTTGAAATAGAGGTAATCGCTATACCAAGTGGGGTATTAATTTCGTGTGCAACGCCCGCGACCAACTCGTTTAACGCGGCGAGTTTTTCTGCTTCAATGAGCTGTCTTTGGGTATCTTTTAATTCAGCCAAAGAAATTTCTAATTTAGCGGTTTTTTCGGCCACCAGCTCCGATAATCTCTCTTGGTGTTCAGCCAATAATAGTTCAGTTTCTTTATGTTCAAATACGATAGCAGCAATGTGGGCTTGAACCTCAATGTATTCGAGATCGCGTTTTGAAGGTGTTTTACGTTCTTCGTAATACATCGCAAACGTACCGAACACCTTTCCCTCGGCATTATGAATTGGCTGAGACCAGCAAGCCCGCAAATTGGCATCTAGGGCATATTGCTTAAATGGTTGCCAATTGGCATGTGTGGCAATATCTTCCACGATAACTTGGGTATTATTAAAGGCCGCAGAGCCACATGAACCGACACCGTCACCAATCTCTACTCCATTAATGGCATCGATATAAGCTTGCGGTAAGGAAACTGAAGCCACGTGAAAAAGCTGATTGGTTTGCTTATCGAGGCGTAAAACCGAAGAATGCATATCAGGGTGTAGCAATTCTGCTTGTTCACATTGTAATTGCAAAATATCTTCAATATTGTTGCGTCTTGATAAGGCTTGCAGAATTTTATTACTGCTTAAAATGATTTGTTCGCGGTAAGCTTGAGAGTGTAATTGCGCCTCTAATGCTTTTATCTGCTGTTGAAGTTCAGCAACCGTCTCATTTTTAGGTGCTCGATTATCGGCTTGAGTATTAAGAGGGGGGATTTGGCTGATAATATCAGTTGGCTCAGCATGCTTAGAACTCATATTAATAGCCTCATTTTACAAACAGCAATTTCACCATGTGGCAAATAAGCAGCCACTTAGGTTTGAATTGCTCAATGCGCAAAACGTAAGTCATCATTTGCTCTATCAGACGAGTTTCGTATCGCGATAATACAGTGTCTTAGTGTGTTCAATCTTAGCCAGATTGTCAAAGCACTTTATAGATGGGGGTGCCATGCTTTTGTGTAGCAAAATATGTCCAGTTTAACCTTACGTGGCAAATAAGTAGCCCTTGATACTCAAGAAAGATTTTGCTCATGCCCTGTATCATTTTCTGCGCGTAGACGTTAATGTCGCTCAACCAGTACGTTAAAAAAAGCCCAAGAAATGCAATTTTCTTTGTCTGAAAAGTATACAGCCGACTATGTGATTATTGGCGCGGGAGCAAGTGGTTTGGCATTTGTTGATACGCTAATTAGTGAATCAAACGCCACGGTAATCATTATTGATAATAGACATAAACCAGGTGGGCACTGGGTTGACGCCTATTCATTTGTGACCTTACACCAACCTTCTGCCTTTTATGGGGTGAATTCTACAGAACTCAGTCAGGGCAGGATTGACCATGTTGGCTTAAATCAAGGCCTGAGTGAATTAGCCACAGGTGCCGAGGTTCAGGCTTATTACGATAATGTAATGCGAGATACCTTATTAGCAAGTGGCCGAGTGATATATCTGCCTCTGTGTGAGTACGTGGGAGAAGGACGAGTTAAGCACCTCATCACGGGCTTTGAATTTACGGTGCAATACCATAGAAAATTAGTCGACAGTACGTATTATAAAACCAGTATTCCGGCTACTCATCAGAGGCAGTTTGCGGCTGCACCTGAGCTAACAGTGATACCGCCTAACGCCCTTCCTACCGTGTTACATAATGCCGAGCATGGTTTTAGCCATTTCACTTTACTTGGTGGCGGGAAAACGGCAATCGATACCTGTCTATGGTTATTGCAAAACCAAGTTGCGCCGAGCAGTATTAGTTGGTTCATGCCCAGAGATGCGTGGTTTTTAGACCGTAAGAACACCCAACCCAGCGCCGAATTTTTTAGCGACTCTATTGGCGCACAAGCGAGTCAAATGGAGGCGATTGCGGACTCGACATCTCTGACTGATCTCTTTTTACGCTTAGAAAAAGCGGGCGTATTTCTGCGTCTTGATACGGGTGTAATGCCACAAATGTTTCACGGAGCGACGATTTCCCAAGCCGAATTAGCCCAGATAAGGCGGATTAAGCATATCGTGCGTAAAGGTCGAGTCGAATCCCTCAGTACGGCCGAGATTATTTGTACTCAGGGCACAGATTCGCCTACAGCTCACAGCCTATATATAGACTGCACCGCCAGTGCGATAACAAATTTAGCTGTCGAACCTGTTTTCCAAGATAAGATCATTAAACTGCAGACCGTGCGAGCTTATCAACCAACCTTCAGTGCGGCATTTATTGCGCATCTTGAATTATTGTTTGACGACAACGAGAAAAAAAATCAATTGAGTAAAGTGGTGCCATTACCGAACAACGTCAACGATTGGATAGAAATGACTTATCGAAATATGATGAATCAATTTTTCTGGTCTAAAGAGCCTGGACTAAAAGAGTGGATAAACAACCAACGGCTTGATGGTTTTTCACACCTGATTCGAGGCGTTAAATTTTACCATTTTGAAAAGTTAAAAATATTGAATCGTATGCGCAACGCTGCAAAACCAGCCATAACAAAATTAAAAATCTACCGAGAACTGCTTAGCTCAACCAAAAATTCATAGGTTGTTGCGTAGTCTTATAATGTGCTCCAATGCTTCTGCATCTCAAAATATAAAAACGATGCGGTCCACGTTATTAACACTAGCCCTGTTAACGATTCAATGCCGGTTAAATAGCGCAGATTTCCTATGGGCTCAATATCACCGAAACCGACGGTACTGAACACGGTAAAAGAGAAATAAGCACAATCCATTAAACTGCCATTAAAATTGCCTGTTAGCTTGCCCCAGCCCTCAGCGAGATTCATCAAGTAATAGGCTATGGCAAAAATCCAGATTTCTATGACGTGCGCGATCATGGCTCCGAATACGCCAAACACGATAGTGTAACTGTGTTTGATATTAAGACGAGGCATATACAAAACAATGCGATACAAAAACTCATAATGTACCATCACCACTATCGCCACAATTAAACTGTTAATAATAAACACAGAGAGCATTTATACCTCCTGAATGACCTTAGCACACACTAGATATATTCGGCGGTACTCGCTTGGCAACCTTAAATAATTAGGGGCGCCATGCTAACGATCATGGCGCTGAGTTTCAACGCCAGTAAAGCGTCACTTTATTTTGTGCATACCCACAAGGCATGAACAATGCCTGGAATGTAAAATAAGATACAAAGCAGAACGTTGATCAACAAATCTTTACCCACACCACTTTTTAGAAAAACCGCGATGGGTGGCAAAAATATCGCCAATATAATTAACACAAGTTTATTCATTTTATTTCTCTCTTTATGTGCAATAGCCGATATGACTAAACTCAGTATAACGATCACACATTGCTTTGCCTACGAGCAATCTATGACTGAGCGCATAATAACCCATTGCAATACTTCATCCGGCAATTAACCAAAGACCCACTCCAATTAATAGCGCCCCAGCGATTCGGTTTAACCATCGAATATTGTCGCCGCGATTGAGAAATAAACGTAATGATTTACCGCCGCTGGCGTAGGCAGTCATACACAAAAATTCACTGCACATAATGATGCCAACAAATACGCCTAACTGAATACTAATTGGCTTCTCGAGGCTCAAAAATGGCGGGAGCAAAGAAATCATAAACGCCCAACCTTTGGGATTCGCGATGGCTGTAATAAAGCCTTGAGAGACCAACGCCAGATTGCTCGGTGGTTTGTGCATATACTCATTGGTAATAGGCTGAGCTTTTGCGCGCCACATCATCACTCCCACATAGGCTAAATAGCCCCCACCAGCCCATTTGAATAGCATGAATATTTGCGGGAAGTTTAGCATTAATGTAGCGACCCCCATTACTGCAGCAATTGCGACTAACGCGACACCAACAACCTCACCGAGCATCATCCACAAGGTTCGACGCATGCCAACACTCATGCCCAGGGTCATGGCTAAGGTCATGCATAAGCCCGGAGTGATAGAGACAAAAAAGAAGGTAGGAATGAAGACCGCGAGAATAGACCAATCAGGCATAAAACATAACACTGCAGAGAAAGTAGCGCTTAAGTTTACTGAATTATTTAGTAGAATCTAGAAAAAAGAGCAAGGAGTTTGCCTTATGCAAACTCCCACAATACATCCACTACAGATAGTGTTTTCCATCTGGCTTAAGCTATTGGTTCACACTCATCTGATTGCTCCATCATATCAAGCCCACCAGTACGCACAGTAAGCAAATTACTTAAGGCTGAGACAATAAACGCACTGGTTTCTAAGGGGGATAGCGCATAGAAACATTCCCATGCGTGGCTCTTATATTCAGTATAGTTAGACGCCCTTTCAGGATATTGTTTTAAATAGGCTAAGTTAACAGCATGGCCAATTGCCACATCCACCACGATGGCTTCATCCACAATTAAGCTTGGATTTTGCGCAAAGAAGCTGGCGACTGCGGTAAGCGCTTCAATGGTCAATTGACGATATTCTGCAGCTTGGATATTGTTCAGCATGTGCTCAGTCAACAAAGCAAAAGCGGCTTCACCAGGAGTCATATCACTCAAGACTATACTGCTGTGAATACGGTTGCGTTTGTCCATTTTATTGCCAATCACCAAGCCTGTTGTATGGTGCAGTATCAACCATATTTGCTCGTTAAATGCAGCCGAACGGCGGTCAATAATACCTTGGTGTTGGCGCCATGCTAACCATCCGTCAACCGGTGTCACAAGTCGCTCTAGGCCTAAATTTTGTTGCCAATGTAGGGTGTCAGAGCTGCCTTTAGCGTGTAATTGCTCCATTTTTTGCGGTAGGTCAGCCAATGATTGGTAATTTTCTAACACCGCCTCTAGACGCTCTTGAATCACTGAAGGTGGCATGGCCATTAAACATTCATAGGCTTCATCAGGTGCCATATCATCAGCGCGAGCAATTTGACTGGTGAGCAGCATAATTAAATGGCTGACCCGAATAGTCAGTAATTCACTGAATAGCTCAGGACGAGCTTTAATTAATAATCCCAAACACAACAATACTTCTTGAGTTAAAATTTGGTCTCGGGCGTCTTCACGGCAATAGGTTTGAATTTTGGTAAGTAATTCATCATCTTGCAGCGGGCGAGAAATGAGAGAATCGTCACTATAGGAACGTCCTACCTGAATAATTTTTTGTGCTACCAGCAAGGCACTCACGGCTAAACCTAGATCACCATCTGATTTCCCTAACAGACCAGAAGCAGCACGCAGTACAGACCAGACTCGTAAACGACCTGCTTGACAATATACTTCTTCAATCAAATCACGTAATGAATACACTCCGCCGTCAATATCAACCAAAGCATCTAAATTTTGTAACTTAACCAAGGCTGAGAGCAAAGCAATTTGTTCAAAGATGTTATTGGCCTGGGCTAAACGCCCGATTAAAACCTGCGACTCACTGCACAAATCGATCTCAAGTGCTTGACTGGGTGACAAGGGACTATGCTTAGCACTAACATTGAGCCTACATGACGTGGCCAACATCTGCTCTAGGGGCATATCAGGCAAACTAAAGCCATGTAAATTACCAATTCGCTCTACGCTTGCGGTAGCAGAAAGTTGTGCCATTTTGCCATGTTTGACCGCTATACCATCAACCTCACCGCCTTCGACTTGTTTCATCAATTCGAAAAACGTCGTTCGGTCGGCATCAAGCAAGTTTTTAGTTAATAGCACCGTGACAGTGGGACGGCCCAACTCAGTCCAATTTCGCTGCAAGTAACGTAATTCACTTTTAAACCGGCGCACTAAAAAGTCGATATCGTAACTGAGGAAAAAAGCTTGCTGCATAAAAGAAGGGGTCAGACACACCACTCGCGACTTTTCTAACATGTAAATACGGCTAGTGGTTAAACTCTTAGGTACGCGATAGGTCCGTCCCGATAACCCCAGGCTGTCACAACGCCCCACTTGAGAGTGTACGTTGGCAATATCTTCTGGTCGACAGACTTGAACAGGGGCAATATCACTGAGCGTTTCCGTACTCACTCCAAAGGTGGCCAACTCTTCCTGCAACGCTTGGTCTTCAGCCAAAAATATAAGCTGCACCACTGGTTGTTTTAAAGGTTGAGCATGACGACGTCCTAAGGGGTCTAAATCGCCAGGTCGTAACAAGCCGTCTTCTAGCATCGCCCCCAATAAAAACAGGCTTTGCGCCCATACCAAGGGGACGTTTTCGTTTGGCAATCGGTCTTGTGAGCCGGGATTTTTCTTTTCAAGCTCTATGGATTCTAGTGGGACATAATACAGTTCTGGTAATAGCAGGTAACCATCCTGTTCAACTAACACAGCGTCTAAACGGGCTCGGTAGTGATCAATTTGAGTGCGGTCTTCACGGAATATCGCATCAAGATAAAGATAGGCATAAAATAAGGGCCACTCTGACTCTATGTGTTCAAACTGCTTTAATTCTTGTTCTTCATAATGCAGGCGGGCTTCGTCTTCCAATTCGGTTTGGTGGCCGTCACGTAAAAAGCGCTTTAAGCCATAACGGCCTTCTAACTTGCTAATAATATCGTTACGCACTTTATTGGCAAGCTCAGAGTCAGGAACGGTAAAGGCCGGAAATCCAATAACACTGAGTAATGCCGCGTCAATTTCTTTGGTATTTGACTCTCTGGGTAACATGGCGGTTAGCGTAATGTTTGCCTGAGCAATGTTGTCAGGAATAACATGGAGTACTGAGCTTTGTGAGCCTTTAGCGCCAAACAAATTAAAGCCTGATAAAGCCTCAAGTGCTGCTTTTGCCATCCCTAATGAACTGGCATTTAATTCGACACTACCGCTATTAGATTTAGCGCCACGCTCCCAAATACCGTAATCTGGGGTGCGGTACGCCCGTTCGATGTAATAGACCAAATTCTGCACAAAGCAGACTTCTTCATCAGTCCAAATAATATTCAAGCCAGAGGTGATCATTTGGGTCATCATCAACAAAAACACGGATGTCGCATCTATTTGTAAATGGCCCCACTCATCGTCTGCCACCACATTTTCACCGGTGGCGGTGTCGTATTTAGCATGCAATGAATCGAGCGGGCTGCGACTTTTTTTAAAGGCCTCTACTTTTGCTGATTGACTCATCATTGAACGTAACAAGCCGCGCATCAGCTTAACGGTGCGCTGCTCGAGTTCAACGCCTCGTCCGCCATCATTATCAAGCTGGCGGTAGGCTAAGGCTAAACCCCATACAGCCAATATACTGTATACGTTATCTCTGACCCACGCGTCTTGGTAATTACCGTGATTAGTTATGGCGGTACTGGCTGGCAACAACCCTGATATAGGGTGCTGTTTGTCGATAATGACCGATTTAATCTGCCTGTAATACGCATCTAGGCTGGTTGTTAATTCTATGTCTCGCATAATTTATCCTGTTTACTAGCAAATGGGATGCAAGAAAAAAGTGGCATCCGAAGAGTGTGTTATCACAAGTTTGTGACAGAGCTTACTTTGTTGAAAAATCACCTAAATCTAAAATGGGTTCAGCAAAGTACGCGCCACTTAGTCCCATTAATTAAAAATAAAAACGGGCTTTGTAAAATTCCATGTAATTGGCCAATTTAATTTCAATTTTTGCATATCTGGAGCGGATAATAGCAAAAAGAATAACTTAATCGTATAAGTTAATATAAGTAAAACCTATATTTTTGAGCAACAAGCCTGATATCTGCACACTTTGAGGGCATAAATAAGCTCCGTTTATTCTAGGTGGATTTCATGAGGTAAGTAAGCAGAGGAACAGGCGTTAAATAGCATTACTGGTGGGCGCTGAACGAAAAAGTGACAAACGCATGGGTAAAATATCCCCGCAACTAGCCTAAGCATAACAAAGTAATATGCAGGTTTGCCTAGGCTAGCGGGGTAATAATATGTGTTAAAATTTATAACTTTTTGCTGATCCTGAAACGCAGATCCGTATCTGCTGCTTTATCTGTAATACCAAATAAAACCCCAGCAAACACTTGCCAACCCTCTTTACCTACTGCTCTTTGAAAGAATGGACCTATAGCGTGATTTTGATCTTTAAAATCTTGGATATCAGAGGTTCTACCGTAACTATTGTAGAGCTCGACCCCGATATCCCCGTAATTGGATTTCTTCCATACACTGCCCCTTGTAGCAAGGCCCACACCGTCAGCTGCATTTGAGCCAAATTGCACGCTCGTCATCGCAACAAGTCGAGCATTCCAATTATCTTGTAATTTAAACTGATGCATCCAGTTCACCCCAAACTGATCCGCCCGTCCAGCATCACGGTAGCGTAAATCAAAACGCAAACCGGTTTTGTAGGTGTCGGTACCT
The DNA here is from genome assembly GCF_052119645.1 of Flavobacterium sp. W21_SRS_FM6. Taxonomy (NCBI): domain Bacteria; kingdom Pseudomonadati; phylum Bacteroidota; class Flavobacteriia; order Flavobacteriales; family Flavobacteriaceae; genus Flavobacterium; species Flavobacterium sp. W21_SRS_FM6. The sequence continues at coordinate 164,943 of NZ_JBGQOM010000007.1, read as the reverse complement.
TGCAACTCCCACGTTAACTCACCTTGAATAAAGTCAAAATCGTTGTCTGATCGAGCAGTTTTGCGCGCTTGAGCCAAAATGCGCCACTGAAAATCACCGTTGATGGCTTGCTGGTAGTGGATCCTATGGGCAAAACCAACTTCGCCCGCAGCATTGTCAGGGTCGATACCGATACGATATTCAAACGAACGGTGGCCGTCGTTGACTACAGGTCCAAAAACGCCCCCAGTGTTGTCAGCTAAAGCAGAAAAGAAAAACAGACTTAGAAATAAGCCCAACAGCATTTGAGCCAGTTTGTTGATATTAAGCATAGAAATATTCTTTGCAGTACAACAGGTATTACCCTCTACAGTTAATTTATTTACGCTCATTACACTACCTCTACTCACAGAATTACCAAAAGAATTTGCAGCTTAGTACAATAAATCAAGTGACGCTAGCAACAGAAATAAAGCTCTCAATAAAGTCTGTTTATTGTGTTTTTAGCTTTTATGTTCGTTGCAATTTTTGAATTATTAACATATACCAAGTGTTGAAAAACACTTCGTTGCCGATACAAAGATATTCAACTTGATCGTATTTTGCATCATTTAGAATACGCTCAATTCGCAGTAACGAGGACACAACGAAGGGACTTGGACAATGCTACTTTTGCTAAATATCACACTGGCAAGATTATAAAATTTACCAATTATACCGATGTAAGGGGCTGTATCCGTGAATATCAACGATTTATCCATCCGCTATAAGTTTGCTATACCCTTGTTAGCCATTACGTTTATGCTAGTGCTTATCAGTGGTTTGAGCCTGTGGTCAAACAGCAATTTAACGCAAAATACGGAGCGACTTTCTGGTACCTTTCTTAATTCTATTGAAGCAGCGTTAAACGCAGACAGAGATCTTTATCAAGCCTTAACCGCCAGTCAAAACTATTTGATGAAGAAAAATCATGGGCAAATTGACACCGCTGATGATTTGCAAGATTTTAATGACAATGCGAAACAAGCTTTAGATCGGATGAATAAAACCAGAAGCTTGTTAAAGGACTACCCGCAGATAGAACAATCAATTACCTCGTTTGAAAGTGATTACAACCGTTGGCTAACATCAGCAAAAAGTGTGTTTACTTTGGCTGATCAGGGGCAGCTTAAAGAAGCGTCAAACAAGCTTAGTAATGAAGTGATGGCGGATTTTGAGCGACTCAGAGAAAACTACGATGTGATGGGGAGCAAAGCCAAAGAAGTCGCTGATCTAATCACTGAAGAGGCCAAACAGGCAAGTTCAAATCAGCAAATAATCCTCAACCTTCTTATTTTAATATCATTGATTGTATGTGTAACCAGTGTGGTTATTGGTCCGAGATTGGTTACAACACGTGTAAGTGAACTGAATAACGTGATTAAAACCATCAGTGAAGGTGAAGGGGATTTGCGCTCACGTCTAGACGCAAAAGGTAAAGATGAATTGGCTACGTTAGCGGGCACATTTAACGGAATGATGTCTAAGCTACAAGCCTTAATTGTTGATGTCAAAGATGATGCTGTAACCCTCAATCAAACCGTTAAAGACTTAGATAGTTCAGCTAAACAAAATCAATCGATATCGCAAGAGCAATCAATTAACTTGCATCAGATTTCAGACGCCCTTAATCAGATGGGTCAAGCAATCCACGAAATAGCCCGAAGTTCACAAACGGCACAAACTGAAACAGAAGCCGTGAAACAAAATACGATTGCATCAACAAAAGTGGTGGATGAATCGGTAGCGACTATCACGCAGCTATCTAAGGCAATCTCTCATGCTAAAGAAGTTATTGCTAAACTTGCCACTGAATCAAATCAAATTGTTAAGGTGTTAGATGTTATTCGCTCTATTGCTGACCAAACTAATTTGCTTGCACTGAATGCTGCAATTGAGGCTGCTAGAGCCGGCGAACAGGGCCGAGGTTTTGCGGTAGTGGCAGATGAAGTACGTACCTTGGCAAGCCGCACACAAAAATCAACCGAAGACATTCAAAAAATGATTGCTGGTTTAGAAAAAGGCGTAGAAGAAGCGGTGACTGCCATTACCAGTGGCGCATCTCAAGTAGAGGGCGTGGTAGACATGTCGCAAAAGCTGCATGACGCCTTAGAAATAGTAACGGTCTCAGTCACTACAACAACCGGCATTATTTTCCAGATAGCAACAGCTACCGAGGAACAAAGTGAGGTGGTGGATGACATCAACCGCACGATTGGTTTGTTAAATGGTTTATCAGAAAAAAGTAACGATGTGGTTAAACAAACAAATTCTGTTGCGTCCAATATTTCGAAGCTTGCTCATGGTTTAAATAATAATGTAGGGCGGTTCAAGGTTTAGATTTAACGCAAAAGGACAAGTCAAAAAACAAGGATGTTGTTACGTATTTCACTGGTCATATTGTATTTTTGAGCCAACTTAGTTTGCCACTGCTCTGAAATATTTTGCAGTTCACCATTTTTAGAAATCGTTTTAAAGGCTTGTTGCCAGTTTTTCACCAAGGTTGGATTAGAATATTTTGACATCACAATATATACCGGAGCCATATTAACCGTGTAAACAGGTGTGAAATCCCCCAGCCTAAATCCTAACGTATTTGCATGGAATCGTAAGCCTTGCTCATCATAGACAATGGCATTTACTCGCCCTAGCTTAAGCATTTGAATATTTTGTTTGTGCAAGGTCACAGAGTTTAAATTTTTGAAATGACGATTAATTAACCACTCTTCTCTGACGTCACCTCGCACCACACCGATATTTGCCAAGACTTTAAGATCGTCAAGTGTGTCGATATTCATTGCAACACCACTCAAGGCATAGACTTGCCATTTTTTGACCATCACTTGGGCGAGCCAAAAATAGTGATGCTCACGGGAAGGTGTTCTAGAAATACCAATTAAGATCACGTTGGGTTCACGTGCCATGATAGTGAGCGCCCGCCCTTCAGGAATAAAGAGGATTGGTGTGGTGTTACTCAATTCTTTTTGCATGGCTTTTACAATCGCCAGCACGTAACCATCTTGCTGCTCATATTGATTGATGTAAGCGGCTGGTGGCTCATCTACAGCGTATATTCTTAACTCTTGTGCCGTAGGACTTGAAAAATGAAAGAACAGAACAAAAAGTAAATATCTCAAAGGTTCGCTCCAGAGCTGAGATTTACTTTTAAATGTAGAAGTATTGCGGAAGTATTAAAAGCCAAACAGACATTTTTATGCCTGCTTGGCTTTATTTAAACGTTACCAATATCTCGCTTTTATTTTTTCTGCCATGAGCCATTCACCCATAGATAGTGGCCAGACAGCGTTTTTGCGTACGCTTTTTGAGCTGCCAGTTTTTCTACCTGTTCTAAGGTAATATTATTTTTTGCCGCGAGATCTACATAAATATCTCGGCGTTTCTGATTGACTTCGTTGACTAAGGCTTGCGCGTCAGCTTGCGCTACAACAACACCTAAATAGCCATTATCTTTCTCTCCTACCAAGCCTTGCTGCTTAGCATCATCTAGTTCTAAAGCAAAGGTTAAACTGCTAAAACATAAACTGATAATAAGTAGAATTTGACGGTAAAAATTTATTTTCATTGAAACGACTCCACGGCTAAGTATTAAAATAAGTTACTGTCTTCGCTAAAGACATTATCAAGTTCTTTGTCAACTTTGACCCTGATTTCGTGGTCAATTTTAACGTTAATATTTATAGTAATTGGCTCTTTGGTTTCTACTTGAACGGTGTGAGTACAAGCGACTATGAGCATACTTAATGGGACTACTATCATCTTTTTCACTGTTTACCTCCTTGAGTAATATTTTTTTCAATTTTATCTTGAATCCCGTTTGCGACCCTTAAGGCGCGCAGTAGGTCAAACATATTTTCCTGGTGACTATAATTAAAATTCACTGCTTGTTTTTTTTGTGGGTTTTCGCCAACAAAAGCCAAATCAAGATACAACCAACCGTCTGGTTTAAAGGTCACTTTGCTACTCAATTGACTAAATTGATAATTTTCTAAAAAACTTAGGCTGCTTTGCTGCTGCTTGATCGTATCGAACGCTGCATTGTTACTGATGGTAAGTTTTCCGCCACATTGACTAACAAGTCTGCCATTGTCGACTTCCACGCTAGCCCCTTGAGTTGCAATCGGAATTGCGCCCATCATTTTGCCCGTCACTCGAATGCCAGGCTGATTTTGTAAAGCTACCATTTTTTCAAGATCAAGATCTTGCAATACCACATCGAAGACTTGCTCACGTTGATCGAGCCACACCTCATTCATGCTGAATCTGCCTCCAAGAATATCACCCGAAATATTCTCAAATTTAAACGCGCCTTGCTCTGAAACTAAAATGCCTTCAATTTTTTCTACGGGTATCCCGGGATTTATCGAACTAATTTTCAGTGTAGTTTTATCTAACTGAAGTCCCGCTGAATCAAATTTAACAGGTAAGGTAAGGTCGACCCCACTGAATAAGGTATTAGCATAATGTCCCCCCACATCATTAATACTCATCAAACCGTTCACACTAAACACACCATTTTCTGGCGCTAGGGAGCTGTTAACCGTGCCCGAAAAATTACCTTGCACAAGGGTAAGGTCTGGCAATATTTGTGAGATGAGAGCCTGAATAGTGCTGACTTTCACTGATTCAAATTCAAGCTTTACCTCAGCTTGTTGTTGGCTGATATGGCCTATAGGCAGCCCTGCGTAACTGAGCTCATGCACTGAAAGGGTGGTTTGTAAGTTAAGACCGCTTGAGCCCTTATGGCGAAGAGACGTAGGCGCTAACTTCAATTGTTTTTCATTTATACTGACATTAAGTGCCGCAATATTCGACACGCCATTGAAAGTAAGCTGCTGCATATCCTGAATACGCCCCTGAATAGAACCGCTGATATTTAACGTTTTAAGCGCGGCAGATTGCACATCATTTACCTGATGCTCAAGAGAATATGTCAGGTCAGAGAGAGACTCACCTTGCACCTTAAATTGAACTCCTACTTTGGCAACACTATTCGCAGAGTCATGCACCTGATTGACAGCGGCTTTACCTGTCAAACTCAGCGCACTTATCGCTTGGGTAAGCGCATTGTATTTATCAGGATGGAGTTGACCAGACAATTGAATTTGGCTTTTGGCGCTTGCCACTTCAAGTTCAGATCTTTTTACCTTATTTACAATCCCGTCTAGCGTCATTGTAAAGTTTAAAGGGGGCATGATATTAAGATGGTATTGACTGCTAATTTCGTTCAGTGCCATATCCTTAGTCACCAGCTTGGACGTTTGTAAATCCCCGCTCAGCGCTAAACCCATGTCTTGATTGCCCTGCAACTCAAAGCCTAATTGGGCGCTGGCAATAGACAGGCTGTTGTGATGATAGTTTTCAAGAGTGAGCTGATTTTGCTTTGCACTTAACCCCCATCCACTGCTTGCTAAATCGATGCTGTCAGCCAAGGATAAGTTCACACTTCCACGACTTAGCACAGTCATCTTGCCAGTTTGTTGCATATATTGTGCTAAATCTTGGATGAGCTGAAGTTGATAATCTGCTGTCATTTCACCAGATAAAATATAGTTAAACTGCTTAAGCTCCAAGCTCAGCCATGACTCACTTTCTGCCTTATCTGGCACTTTGCTTATGATTATTTGCGGCAGGTTTACTTGCGTAGGCTGAATATCTATAGGCTGCGGTAAAGTAATAACAAACTGCTCAGCCTGCCAATCTTGCATTAACTGTGGGCGACTCGTGCAGTCAGCCAAATCAACGTGAATATTCAGCTCACTAAAATCGGCAGTCATATTATGCGCTTTAAAAATATCGCCTATGGTCAATGCACTGCTTCCTTTCAGAGACAAACCAAGGTGACAGTTGCTCAGTAATACAGCCTCTGTAAACTCTATTAAGTGAGTGCTTTGAATAGCGGCACCGTCAAAATCGATGTCACTGCTTAACGTAAACGCTTTGAGCAAATTGTCGTTGAGTAAATCAGGATACTGCTGCACAAACGCTTTCGCCGCAGGCACATAATTAACCACATCAAATGCAGACCAATTAACGTGAGCACTGACTCGATTATCTTTTAAACTTAGCTTGGCATTGATATCCCCTGCTAACGTGAGTTCAGTTGCGTTCTCAAGGTTAAGGCTAAAAGCCAAAGGCTCAGCTAATAACGAGGAAGTCAGTTGCACATGCTTAATACGCACAGAAGGAAGATTAGTGGGTATTAAGGCTAGCTCGAAGGAAGAGTCACTGGGAGTTATCTGCTCGTTTTGTGCCGTGAGGTGGTGCTTGATTTGCATAGCTTGCACAGAGATATGCCCATCAGCTCTGTTCCAAACGGCGTCATTTATTACAAGCGACAAATTGGGCGAAGTTATACATAGCTGTGTAATCAGTACATCTAATTGCCAGCTTAGATCAACCGCAATGCAATCAACGCTGATGTCTTGGTCAGCCGCCACATACTCGATGGTCGCTTTTACCAGCGCATTACGCATCAAGAATAGTGTGAGGGTAATGCCCAAAATAATGGCTACCAACCATGTCAATACACTTAAGGAGGTTTGTCCTTGCTGTTTATTTTTGCAAATCAATTTGCTCAAGCTCTGTCACCACGTGTTACAAGAATCATTCTTAAACCTCGCACTATCATATCGAGTTTATGGCTAAAGTGATGAAAAATTTTACTCCGCAAGCCCAATTATTGACTGAGTTCCTCTCAGTTTTGTTTCGTATGACTCTTCAACAGCCTGTTATTCCGCTAACTGGGGAAAAATTACACAAAAATGCTTGCGCTTTTTGATTACAAGTGTAATCTAAATCAACTGACTACAAATGTAATCAATAAAATGATTGAAATAACAAAAACTGAATTTGAAGTATTAAACGCATTGTGGCAAGGGTATCCGGCATCTGCTAACGATATTATTGCTCGTCTTAACCAGCAAAAAAGGTGGCACGAAAAGACCGTAAAAACCTTACTGAGCCGTTTGGTTAAAAAACAAGCCGTCGACTTTGATAAGCCTCAGCGCAGCTATTTGTATTTTCCCCTCATCAACAAAACCGATTATGTACGCTCTGAAAGTAGCAGCTTTGTTAGTCGCTTATTCGCAGGAAAAGTCGCCCCCTTAGTCGCGGGTTTTGCCAATACAGAAAAATTATCTCGCCAAGATATTGAAGATTTAAAGAGCGTGATTGAGCAATGGGAAAAAGACAATGATTAACTGGCTCATTTCACAGCAACTGGTGTTAAGTCTGGCGCTATTGTTATTATTAGTCGCCGAGAAAAAAGCCTTGAAAAAACTCAGCGCCAACCATGTTTACGCTTTATGGTGGCTCGTTCCACTTATATTGTTGGCCAATAATTTACCGCAAGACCTATTCAATTTAGACAATCCGGTGCTATATCAGTATGCAGTTAAAGTAAGTACATCCCATTATACCGCAGGCAATATGCTTAGTTTTAAGCTGGTCTGGTGGCTTGGTGTATTCTGTGTTTTGAGTATCGCATGTATTGCCCAAAAGCAAATTCATCAAGGAGCACAACGCCAACTTGCAACAGCACAAGTGCCGGTGGCTTTGCCTAAATATTTAAAGGTACTCGAATCACAGCACGTCCGCTCCCCTCTTATCTCGGGTATTCGCCCTGCTCGCTTACTATTGCCTGCCGATTTCACCACTAAATTTAGCCTGCAACAGCAGCAACTGATTTTACAACATGAACTGGTGCATTTTCAGCGTGGCGATAATTTGTATAACTTAATTGCACTACTGTTTGTTGCTGTGTTTTGGTTTAACCCGTTGGTTTGGCTGGCCTATGGTGCATTCCGCCGAAGCCAAGAACTTGCCTGTGACGAAACAGTATTAATCAACAAATCAACTCAAGAAAAAATGGCTTACAGCAGAGCCTTGTTGCTTTGTGTCCAAGCCCATACCCCAACACTGTCGATTTATTCACAATACGGAGCAAAACACCCTATGTTATTACGTATAGAGCGCATTAAAAATAAAACAAAAGTAAAAAAGAGTAGCCTAGTTTTTTCTATTATTACCAGTCTCGGTCTACTCGCAGGTGTCGCCATGGCGAATCAACAAGGTAATGCGATAGAAACCAGCAAGATCAATGAGGCGAGTCCGATTGTCAGGATAGAGCCTAAATACCCCTTACAAGCTGCCCAACAAAAAATAGAAGGGTCAGTGGTATTACAGTTTGATATCGAAAAAGACGGCAGTACCAGTAATATTAAGATTATCAAAGCTGAGCCCGACAATGTGTTTGGTAAAACCTCAATCGCAGCTTTGCAAAAGTGGCAATACAAACCACAAATTGTGGGCGGGCAAGCGCAAGTACAACGCAATATTTTAGTCCAGTTAGATTATCGCTTAGATGAAAATCCAGGCCCGATAAAACCATTAATTGAAACCGTAAAGGTCGTGCAATAAGCACAAAAAAGCCGGAGTCATCCGGCTTTCAACTTGAAGTGTGACGTGAGATTAAATACTGACTCGTTTGTAAGGTCGGTATTGAGGTAACCAAAAATGTTTTTCAATACGCTCAAGTAAAATTTCATCAGAGACTTCTAAGGCTAAACCTTGTGCCATAGCAACTTTACCTACCGCAAACGCTATTTTCTTACTTAACTGAGCAATATCTTGTAAAGGCGGCAATAGTGCACCTTTGCCAGTCGTCGCCAGTGGCGAAGCTTCGGCTAGGGTTGCACTCGTTGCCATCAACATTTCGTCGCTAATCAAACTTGCCTTAGCCGCAATGGCACCCAAACCGATACCAGGGAAAATATAGCTGTTATTACACTGGGCGATAGTAAATAGTTTACCCTTGTATTCTACTGGCTTGAAAGGGCTACCTGTCGCGATAATCACTTCGCCATCGGTCCATTCAATCACTTGCTCAGGCGTCGCTTCAACCTGTCTCGATGGATTGCTCAAAGGAAAAATAATTGGCAAAGGGTTATGTTGCTTCATGCCACGGACAACCTGCTCAGTAAACAAACCTGCTTGGCCCGATACGCCAATAAGAATGTCAGGCTTAGCACAATTAACCACATCCATGAGTGAGGGATATTCACCACTGTAAGACCAATCAGTTAATGCGTCATTGCTTTGACATAGGCGCTGCTGGAAATCCCGTAAACCTTGCATTCCTTCCACCAACAAGCCAAAGCGATCCACCATGAATACTTGGCTACGAGCTTGAGCATCGGTGATCCCTTCACTGCACATTTGCTTAATTATTTGCTCTGCGATACCACAACCAGCTGAACCTGCACCAACAAAGGCAACTTTTTGCTGTGATAAGGTGGTGTTTTTTGTTTTACAGGCCGCCAAAATAGTGCCAACAGTGACTGAAGCAGTGCCTTGAATATCATCATTAAAACAACAAACTTGATGACGATACCGCTCTAAAATTGGCATAGCATTGGCCTGCGCAAAATCTTCAAATTGCAACATAACCTCGGGCCAGCGGCGATATATCGCTTTGATGAACAGCTCGATAAACTCATCGTATTCCGCTTGGCCGATTCGTTTATGTCGTGCCCCCATGTACATAGGATCAGCCAGTAATTTTTCGTTATTTGTGCCTACATCTAACATCACAGGCAAGGTATACGCAGGGCTAATACCGCCACAAGCGGTATACAGCGACAATTTACCGATGGGAATACCCATACCGCCAATACCCTGGTCTCCTAGGCCGAGTATACGTTCACCATCAGTCACCACGATGACTTTTACTTTGCGTTTAGTGGCATTTCGCAGAATGTCATCGATTTGATGGCGCTCTGAATACGAGATAAATAATCCACGTGAACTGCGATAAATATCAGAAAACTGCTCACAGGCATCACCTACTGTTGGGGTATAGATGATGGGCATCATTTCATCAATATGCTGTTTAATTAAGCGGTAAAAAAGTGTTTCGTTGTTGTCTTGAATTGCTCGAAGGTAGATATGCTTATTAATAGGCTCCTCGAAGCTTGAGTATTGCATGTAGGCTCGTTCTACCTGTTCATCAATGGTCTCGTAACGAGGGGGTAATAAGCCTGTTAAATTAAAAGCAACACGTTCAGTGGCACTAAAAGCACTGCCCTTATTTAACAGCGGTGTCTCTAGTAAAGCGGGGCCTGCATGGGGAATATACAAAGCATTTGATTCTGCTTTATCTGTCATTTATTTGTCCTGTTAGGTCTTTTTAGTTCGACTAATTATGGTATTCATCTGTCGTTTATGAATACTTTTGCACAATCTATTTGATGCTGACATCAATTAATCGTCCATTGTAAACTGTGCGAGGCCGGATAATGATCCGACCTTCTTGATTATTAAGTAAAATTAAAATATTTCTTCTTCAGCTTTGCTGTTTTGCTCACTATTTTTAGATTCAATTATCTCACTTTCAGTCACAAAGATCTGGGGCTGTGACCCTTCTACAAAATACTCAAACATAGAGGTTTTATCTGTACGATTAGTTAGCTTGCCGCTATTTTTATCGATTCGAACGGTAACCAGGTCAGTTGGCATGGGTAACTGATGTTCAGTAACACCATTTAATGCAATCTGCATAAAGCGTATCCACGCAGGTTGGGCAGCCACAGCGCCGGATTCCGTTTCTGCCATCGCATTACCAATATAGTTAAATTTTTGCGGGTTTTTATTCACCAAATTTTGATTACGACTGGCCCGGCCTAAACGTCTATTGCTGTCATCAAAACCAACCCAGGTGGTGGCCACAAGGTCAGGAGTAAAACCACTAAACCAGGTATCGCGAACATCATTTGTAGTACCGGTTTTTCCTGCTAAATCGTCCCGCCTTAGGAGTAAAGCTGTACGCCAACCAGTACCACGATTATCCCAACTTCCATTAATCTGCACCGCTGAGCGCATCATCTCTGCCACTAAATAGGCATTTTCTGCACTGATAACCCGCGGCGCTTGACGCTTCGGTGGAAGATCCTTAGGACTGTTGTTGGTTTTGCCACTTAATTCGGCGGCAAGTAAGGCTTCTATATCGGCATCGCTTAACGATTGTGATAGGTCTCGCTCTTCTTTAACAGCTGCAATCTCGCAAGGATCACAGGCATAAGCAGGATTGGCTTCCCATAACTTTTTACCGTAGTCATCTTCAATGCGTTGAATAAAATAGGGCTGAATCAAAAATCCGCCATTAGCAATTGTGGCCATCGCCGTCACTATTTCTAAAGGAGTATGTGAGCCTGAGCCCAAAGAGACTGTTTCATCATTAGGTATATCGCCCAAGCTAAAACCAAAACGTGTTAAATGCCGTCTTACGGTATCTAAACCTAAGGCGCGTACTAGGCGCACCGACACGACGTTTTTAGACTTAGTTAGCGCAACACGTAAACGAATAGGCCCATCATACTCTGCGGGAGAGTTCTCCGGGCGCCAAGCAGTGCCGGTACCTGCTTCCCATTGGGTAATTGGCGCATCATTAATAATACTGGCTAAGGTGTAGCCATGATCCAATGCTGCCGAATAGATGAAGGGTTTGATATTCGAGCCTACTTGACGTTTAGCTTGCGTAGCGCGGTTAAACTGACTTTGGTAAAAACTGTAGCCACCTACCACTGACTGGACTGCACCGTTGTGTGGATTTAATGCAACAATTGCGCTACTGGCCTGAGGATATTGCGCGATTTGCCAATGAGCGTCGTCTTCACGCTGACGAATTAAAATTAAGGCACCAGCTTGCACAATATCACTGGCTAACTTGGGGTCTGGCCCTTGTTTGTTATCATTAATAAAAGGCCTTGCCCAGTCCAAGCCTTCCCAATCAATGGTGCGGTATTGGCCATTTTTATCAAACACAGTGATGTCTTGAGCATTCACTTTGGTCACAATTGCAGCATGCAATGTTTCGTAAGTAGGATAATTATTCAGTAACTCCAACATCTGCTGCTCAGACCATGCATTGCTGTGCTCATTTGCTGCTTTCACCTCACTTTTAAGCGATGTTTCAGTGCCGCTCACCCAAAGTTGTTGTAGCGGACCACGGTAACCATGACGCTCATCATAATCATGTAAATTACGACGCAACGCCTTTTGTGCGGCTATCTGTAAATCTGATGGCACAGTAGCATATACCTGGTATCCGCCTGTTTCCGCTTCATCTTTGCCGTATAATGCAATCATTTCGTTGTAAATTTGGTCGGCTAAGTAAGGGGCATCTAACTCAATTTCAGCACCGTGTTTTTTAGCAGTTATCGGCGCATTGTTAGCGCTCTCAAACTCAGCTTGGCTGATATAGCCTTCATCAAGCATACGCATTAATACGATACGGCGGCGTACAATAGCTCTGTCGGGACGACTAATTGGATTGAGCACCGAAGGTGCTTGAGGTAAACCAGCAATGGTCGCTATCTGCGCTAAGTTCAATTCATTTACCGTTTTCCCATAATACACCTGAGCGGCTGCACCAAAGCCAAAAGCTCGATGCCCTAGTTCAACTTTGTTGAGATACAACTCTAGAATCTCGTCTTTACTCAATAACTGTTCCATGTGCCAAGCAATGATTATTTCTCTTATTTTACGAATATAAGTTTTATCTCTCGTAAGAAAAAAGTCTCGAGCCAGCTGCATGGTTAAGGTACTGCCACCTTGGCCTTTTTCACCAGTTAAAACTAAATTAACCAATGCGCGCATCATGCCGATAGGATCTATACCGGGATGTTGATAAAAGCGACTGTCTTCTGTGGCGATCACTGCGTGAATGAGTTGTGGTGGCACTTCTGACAAAACAAGCGGGATACGCCTTTTGACGCCATACTGAGAAATCAGCTTCCCGTCTTGGGTATAAATACGCATAGGAGTTTGTAGGCGCACATCCTTTAATACTTCTATACTAGGCAGATCGGCTTTAATGTAGAAATACGTGCCGGCAACAAGGCCGAGGCCTAGCAGAGACAACACGGTGATACTGATAATGATGGGTTTTAAATACTTCACGAACTAAAAATACCAAGGTAACTTCAACAAAATGACTTACATTTTATACCTATGTACTGTTATTAGATCCATAAATAACAGTTTTTTAAGTAATAATAATCAAATATTGATTAACTTATTGTTGTGGAAAGGAATGTGTTGACAAACCTATTTAGAAAAAAAGCCCAACAAATGATTGGATTAGACATCGGCTCTCGTTTTGTTAAGGCCGTATTGCTCGAAAAAACCAACGGTAAATTTAGCCTGCAGGCTTTTGCGTGCGAGCCCATCATCGGCAACGCGTTTGCCGAGCGAGAAATCAAAGATTTTGAAGCGGTCAGCCACGCCTTAAAAAAGGTTAAAGCCTCCCTTAAAACCAAAAATAAACATGTGGCTATTGCTGTTTCAGGCTCCACGGTTCTTAATAAAATTGTCTACATGGATCCAGGCTTATCTGACTATGAGCTGGAGAGCCAGATAGAACTAGAGGCTGACAGCCTTATTCCTTATCCTCTTGAGGAGGTCTATATTGATTTTGAAGAAGTCGCCGATAGCACCACTACCGCCAATAAGGTCGAAGTTTTACTCAGCGCGGTACATAAAGATATCGTTGACCGTCGCATCACCTTATTAGGTGAAGTGGGTTATGAGGCCAAAATAGTTGATGTTGAAAGTTATTCGTTAGGCTCGGCTGTAGCGAACTTTTATGCCAGTGATGATAAAGACGGCATTTGCTGCCTAAATATCGGAGCAACTTATCTACAGTTATGCTGGGTTAAAGATGGCAAAGTCCACTACACCAAAGATCACAGCTTCGGGATGGATGCCCTAGTGCAAGACTTGGTCTTATTATACAACCAAGAGCGCTCACACATTGAGAAACAATTGCAGACTAATAGCCTACCGGATAATTGGAAATTAGATTCTTACCCCGTTTTTTTAGCTAATTTACAACAGAATATCAATAGAGCATTGCAAGTTTTTGTCAGTGCTACCGGTGCCAAACGTCCAACTAAATTACTGATTTGCGGCGGGGCTTGTCATGTCGCGACTGTCACTGAAGATCTTGCCAATGAATTAGCCATCGACATAGAAATGTTTAATCCCTTTGCCGATATGACAATATCAGACACCTTGCAAAATTCTGAATTAAGCACCTTTGCACCTCAATTAGCGATAGCGGCGGGTTTAGCTTGCAGGAGTTTTAGCCCATGGCACATATAAACTTATTGCCTTGGCGTGAAGCCAAAAGAGTTGAAGAAAAACGCAATTATCTCACCATGCTGGCAGGTATCGCTATTGTTGCCTTCGGATTAATGTTTGGGGTTGGCACGATTGTCGACAACATGATCACCAGCCAAAACCAACGTAATCAGTTTATCGATCAACAAATTGTCGCTTTAGACGCACAAATTGAGAAGATTAAAAATATCAAAAAAGACAAACAAGCCATCGAGCAGCGCATGGCATTGATTGAGCAGTTAGAAGCCAGTCGTAATGCAGTGCCAAAGGTACTCGATGAACTGGTTCGTCTGGTACCGCCAGGGTTGTCCTTTCGTAGTTTTTCTCGTCGTGGCAACCAAGTTGAAGTCTTAGGGGTAAGTGAATCGAACAACAGACTTGCTGACTTTATGCGTCAACTTGAGCAATCAAACGTCTTTAGCAGTGGCGTACTGTCTTCCATCGTTGCAGATACTTCTGCACTCGAAGCCGTCAGTGACTTTAAATTGACCTTTACGATCAATCCGAGTGTTGCACCAGATTTCTCTGCTGAAAACGTGGAGCCCAAAAAATGAAATTTGATGTTAATAAACTGAAAGAAATCAATGAACTTGATTTTGAACAAATCGCAGTTTGGCCATTTGAAGTTAAAACTGTTGTGGCTGTTTTTGTGGCTATTATCGCTTTAGTTGGTGGGTACTACGGTTTAGTGAAGTCTAAATTGCCTTTGTTAGAAGCGGCGCAAAATCGTGAGGCTGAACTCAAGCAAAACTATCAAGCTAAGTACCGTATTGCCGTTAATTTAAGCGCATATGAAGAGCAACTAGCTAGGTTACAAAATGATTTTTCTTCGATGTTAAAATCACTGCCTACCAGCAATGAAACCCCTGGTTTATTGGATGACATTACTTTGGTCGGCACCTCTGCTGGCCTGACTTTTAGACTACTGAACTGGCAAAAGGAAGTACCTAAAGAGTTTTATACTGAGTTACCCATACAAATGGAAGTGACCGGTGGTTACCATAACTTTGGCCAATTTGCCTCTGAAATTGCTGGTTTGCCGCGGATCGTGACGGTACACGACTTTGAAATTTCGCAAGAAGCCAATACCTTAAAACTCAAGTTACAAGCCAAGACCTATCGGACTGCAAAAGGTGATAACGAGCAAAATATTGGAAAGGAGCAAAACAAATGAGATGTATAACTGTATTTGCTCTTACATTAGTCCTTTGCGGCTGTAACGCAGGCATTGAAGATCTGCAAGTCTATATCGCCGAGGTAAAACAAAATACTCCGGTTAATATTGAGCCTTATCCCGAATTTGAAGCAAAACCCACTTTTATTTATTCAGCCTTAGAATTGAGGAGTCCTTTTCAGCATCCAAGAAATATGGGAGTAGAAGTTAAACAAATTTCACAGCCAAATTGCGCGCAGCCTGATTTTTCTCGTAACAAACAGGCACTAGAAAAATTCGGTATCGATGCGTTAAGTGTCACCGGCTTTTTTACTTCAAATGGCAAAAAATGGGCACTGATACAATCTAATACTGGTAGTTTATTCAAAGTGACAAAAGGTGATTACCTTGGGTTATTTTTTGGAAAAATTGATTCGATCAACAATGGCGTAGTTTCGTTCACTGAAATGCTGCCTGATGGTGCTGGCTGTTGGCAGAAAAAGCAGGCCACTCTCACCATGCTTTCAAAGGCAGGAGAAAAAAATGTCTAAATATTCTACTTTTAATGTTCAGTCTTTAATCGCAAAACCAGTTTTGAAATGGTCCATAGGTTTATTGCTTTCGGTTTGGACTTTTAGCGTACTAAGCCAAGAAAGCGGTGTTGTATTAGTCGACACAGACAAACAAGCCAGCAGTGTTTTTAGCTCTGAATTACAAGATATTCAGTTCAAACGTATGCCCAACGGCGGAGCACAAACTACGTTAGTTTTTAGCAACAGTAATTTCCAGATGCAGTTAAGCAAAGCAAATAACAAACTTACCCTGTTACTACCGACCACGCAATTGGCTAAAGAACAGCTGTATAAACTTGATGTCATTGATTTTGCGACACCTGTTTCAATGCTTGAAACCTATCAACAAAAAGCCAGCAGCAAAGTGGAATTTGCACTAGTAGATGAAGTGAGTTTTCGCCATCAAAAATCTGGCAACAATTTGATTATCAATATTGAAAAGATGAGCGAAAAAGTTAAAAGCACGGAAAACAGCAAATTCGCGGGCGAACCTATCTCTTTAGATTTTCAAGACGTTCCCGTCAGACAAGTACTACAAATTATTTCTCAAGTTAACGGGTTCAACTTGGTCACCACGGATACGGTTACTGGCAATGTTACCATCAGCTTATCTGGCGTACCTTGGGATCAAGCATTAGACATGATCTTGAAAATTAAAGGACTCGATAAACGCTTAGAAGGCAACATTCTACTTATCGCACCAACCGAAGAGTTAACTGCTCGTGAGACTCAACAGCTACAGGCAAAACAACAAGTAGCAGAGCTTGCACCACTGGTTTCAACCAATATTCAAATTAACTACGCTAAAGCAATTGATATGGCGAGTATTTTGAAAAATGCTGAAAACACGGTACTCACTCCCCGTGGTACTGTTTCAGTAGATGATCGCACAAACACATTATTGTTGCGCGACACACAATTATCTATTGATGAAGCCAAAGCACTGATAACAGCCCTTGATATACCGATTAAACAAGTACTGATTGAATCAAGAATGGTGACTGTTCGCGACAATGCGGGTCAACAACTTGGCGTGCGCTGGGGGTTTAGTGATAAACAAGATGACAACGGTATTTCAGGCTCGTTAACCGGTGCAGAAACGATTGCAGGCGGCACTATTCCGTCATTGAGCGACAGACTCAATGTGAATTTACCAGTGGCTAATCCAGCAGGAAGAATCGGTTTACAAGTCGCAAGATTAGTAGATGGCACGATATTGGACCTAGAACTGTCTGCTTTAGAATCGGAAAACAAGGGCGAAATTATTGCGAGCCCACGTATTACAGTGGCCAATCAGCACGAAGCTTACATCGAGCAAGGTACAGAAATCCCTTATGTGCAATCAACCTCAAGCGGTGCGACTTCGGTAGAATTTAAAAAAGCGGTACTGAGTTTAAAGGTCACGCCTCATGTCACCCCAGATAACCGTATTATTTTGGATTTGGTGGTAACTCAAGATACTCGTGGCGATACTGTTTCTACTTCTACAGGCCCAGCGGTGGCGATAGATACACAAGAAATCAGCACTCAGGTCTTGGTAGAAAATGGAGAAACTATTGTACTAGGTGGAATTTTTCAGCAAACTACGGCAGATGACATTTCTAAAGTGCCCCTTTTAGGTGACTTACCTGTACTAGGACACTTATTCAAAAACACCTCTGTTAGAAACGAAAAACGGGAGTTATTGATTTTTGTGACACCCAAGATTTTGACGGATAATTTACGTACACAGTAAACAATTGTTGAAAACGGAACTTTTAACATATATAAAACATTAAATTAGCTGTCTAAGCGTATGATTAGACAGCTTTTTTAATGCTAAATTAACAAAGCTTGCAAAATTCGGGGTAAAACTGAGATAATCACGCCCTCGAAATTTCAACGAGGTCTGGTTAATCCATAAAAGGGTAGCCGCACAAACCATTTCTACCCCTTAAATAAACATAATTGTGAATAAAGCAAAAAATGGCTGAAAAACGTAATATCTTTTTAATAGGCCCCATGGGAGCTGGTAAAAGCACCATCGGTAGGCATCTCGCAGATGAACTCCATTTAGAGTTCTTCGACTCAGATCAAGAAATTGAAAAACGCACCGGTGCAGATATCGCTTGGATCTTTGATATCGAGGGTGAAGAAGGATTTCGTGCACGCGAAGAAACCGTGATCAATGACCTGACTGATAAACAAGGCATTGTTCTCGCTACTGGTGGTGGTTCTGTGGTTAGCAAAGCGGTAAGAAACCGTTTGTCAGCCCGCGGAATAGTTGTTTATTTACAAACAACCATAGACAAACAAGTCGCCAGAACCCAAAGAGACAAACGCCGTCCACTGCTGCAAAATGATGATCCAGAAGCAGTACTTCGTCGTTTAGCGGAAGAACGCAATCCGATGTATGAAGATGCAGCTGATTATGTCGTTGATACTGATGACCAAAGTGCTCGCGCTGTGGCCAACCAGATAATCGAGAAAATCGGTCTGTAAACCGGTAGAAAAATAGAGAGCTACGCTTATGGCAACAATTTCTGTTGAGTTGGGTGAGCGTAGCTACCCCATCTTTATCAATGCTGATTTACTTAAACAACCCGATCTGATTCTTCCCTACTTGAAGACTAAAACCGTGGTAGTTGTGACCAACGATGTTGTTGAGCCGCTGTATTATCCTCTACTTTTGAATGCGTTGCAGGGCTGCCAGGTCAGTAAAATTGTTATCCCTGACGGAGAAGAACATAAAACCCTAGCAACTTTCGAATTCGTTAGCTCCAAATTATTAGAAATGTCTGCTGCGCGTGATACCACCATCATTGCACTTGGTGGCGGTGTAGTAGGTGATTTAACCGGCTTTGTTGCGGCCTGTTTTCAGCGCGGAATACCTTTTATACAAATCCCAACAACCTTGTTGTCGCAGGTAGATTCGTCGGTAGGAGGCAAAACAGCAGTAAATCATCCACTGGGTAAAAATATGATCGGGGCTTTTTATCAGCCTCAAGCCGTTTTTATCGACACTAACTCATTACATACTCTGCCAGATCGAGAATTTTCAGCAGGCATGGCTGAAGTAATTAAGTATGGCGTCATCTACGATACCGACTTTTTTAGCTGGTTAGAACAAAACCAAGACTTAATAAAAGCCAAAGATACCGACGCTCTACAATATTTAATCGCTCGTTGCTGTGAAATCAAAGCCGAAGTCGTTGCTATTGATGAACGGGAATCTGGTTTACGCGCCCTACTCAACTTAGGCCATACTTTTGGTCACGCGATTGAAGCTGAGCAAGGTTATGGTAACTGGCTGCATGGCGAAGCGGTAGCAACGGGCATCGTTCTTGCTAGTGAAGTAGCTACTAAGATGAACTGGCTCGATGCGTCAGATTACCGACGAATTGAAACCTTGATAAGCAGTTTTGATCTACCGATAAAAGCACCTCAAGACATGAACTATGAATGTTTTATGCAGCATATGCGTCATGACAAAAAAGTGCAGGCAGGTAAGCTAAACTTCATTATTCCTACTGGAATAGGCCAAGCAAAAGTCACTAATCAAGTATCTGAAGAGGTACTTCGCGCCGTTCTTTCTTAGTAAATACTACTCCCGAATCAATAAAGGGAGTTTGATGACTAATGATGAGAACAGTATGGCGACTTCCGATCTACAAGACCGATTAGAGTATTTAGTAAGCTATTCATCACAGCTAATGTTCATTAGCTCAGACGTAGCAAAACAATCAAACATACTTGATACCTTCATCGCAAAATCAACGGAACAAATTGAAGTCGCTTTAATTGCGGCTTCTACCACTACCCCCTTAGCTAAATATCGTGAGAAACTTTACCAGCAGTTGGTGAGTCAAACTAAATCAGCTGACTTCAATCGGCCACTAAATCAGTTGTTAGCCGAACTTAATCATCATGATGGTCCAATTATTATCAGTGTAAGTAAGGCCGAAAACTTGCCTGATAAACTGGTAAAAGAGTTATGGGAGCTGGTACTTCAAAGCCGCTTTACCAACAACAAACAGCACCTTAATATTTTATTATTTGCTCAAGCATCGTGGGCGAGAGATACGCAAAAATTACTAGGTGGTAAATCGGGTGACAAACCCTTACTTATTAACACCAGTACTAGCGTAGATTCGTTGCAGACTGAATTAAGCTCTGATCTCGATAAACTCATTGCTTTAAAGCGTAAAAAATTTGCTGAACGTTTACAGCAAAGGGCAAACGAACCCCAAACACAAGCAGTATTCTTAAAACGCAAAGGTGTGATTGGGGCGTTTATTCTCATCTTTATTGCCCTTTTTATGGCGATGCTGAGCTGGCAATATCCCGAGGCATTACAATCAGTTTTAGGTCTTAGCCACGATAAACCCGCAAGCCTGCCTGAGTCATCTGAAACTGAAGCACCAGCTAGTAGACAGCTAATAGCTAGTGAGGACTTACCCACAAGTAATGACATGCTAGCAGAACAGCCGATTTTGAGTGAAGAGACTGACAAAATTGAAACAGCATTGCCCCCACAGAGTGAGTCTACTGCCGATCCACTCGTGACCGATTGGCAAACGGCGATAGCCCAAGTTGAAGAGAGCTCAACACAATTTTTATACGAAAAATCAAGCCAACTTAATCGAGAAGAAAGTAGCGAGTCAATTGAGCTTGATGGCCCACTTGCCAGCCTACCTCAGATGAGTGATGTTCAGCCTTCAGTTGTGCAGTCAAATATTGCAACACAGCAAATCGCATCGCCTGAGTATGACATGGAGCAAGCCACTCTCTCTGCACCATTGTCATTACTGAGCGGCACTTACTATATTCAGCTTTTAGCCATGGCCGATAAAGACTTACTACTGCAAAATATCAGTGAACAAAATCTTGCCGCACAAACTTGGGTGTATGAAACGCAACGATTTGGTGGAAATTGGTATGTCTTAATCATGAAGCAAAGTTATGCAAGTTTTGCTGCGGCTAAAGCCGGACTAGAATCCTTACCGACAAATTTGCAAGCTCAATCTCCGTTTGTGAAGTCTGCGAATGTAATACAACAGGAAATAGCGTCAAACTTGCGATAATTTATTGGTGTTTCGCCAGATGGTCGTTACAATTCGCGGGCGTTTTATCATTTTCCTTTGTTAGGCAGCAGTATTAGTCACTATGGCGTTAAAAAAAAATAGAGCATTCCTAAAATGGGCAGGTGGAAAATACAGTTTAATTGAAGCTATAACCGCAAAGTTACCCTACGCGAATAAGTTGATTGAGCCCTTTGTGGGTGCCGGTTCAGTTTTTTTAAATACGCAATATCCTAAATATCTATTAAACGATATCAATCCGGATTTAATTAACCTCTATAAAATAATTCAGAAACGTGCTGACCACTACATCGCAGACAGTGCCAGTTTATTTGTAGCAAGTAATAATTGTGAGACGCGGTATTATGCCTTGCGTGAGAAATTTAATCTCAGCACTGATCGGTATGAAAGAGCGGTTATTTTTCTTTATCTAAACCGCTTTGGCTACAACGGACTGTGCCGTTATAATCAAAAAGGCATATTTAATGTGCCTTTTGGCCGTTACAAAGCCCCTTACTTTCCGCTAAAAGAAATCTTATTTTTTGCAGAAAAATCGCAGCAAGCGGTATTTACCTGCTTACCCTTTGAGCATATATTTTCGCGTTCTCGTTTAGGCTCTGTGATTTACTGTGATCCACCTTACGCACCGATTAGTCAAACGGCAAAGTTCAATAGCTATGCTAGCGGCGGGTTTTCCCTAAGCAGTCAAAATGTGTTAGCTAAGCTAGCCGAAAAATCAGGGTATGAGCGTAATATCCCTGTACTGATTAGTAACCACGATACCCCCTTTACCCGTGAGATATATCAACAGGCTCGATTAACAGAATTACAAGTTAGTCGTTTTATCAGTCAAAGTGGCGGCACACGTAATAAAGTAGGCGAACTGCTGGCTCTATATCAGGCTGATTAAACCTTATTGAAATAATGATTTATGCAGCGATACCGCCAAAGGACACTAGTTGGGTACGATATAAGACACTAAAAAGATAAGCCCAATTATAAACAGCAAGACAAAGATTACCCCTACCACGATATACGGAATAATGGATTGTTGTTGAAAATCTCGCTCTCTGTTTTTAGCGCTTTGCACGCCAAAAGCACTAGCAGCAACGCTCTTGACTATATCAAATAGGGAGGTTTTTTGCGGCTTGTTCGAACTTGCCATGATGGCCCTAAGCCGCTGGTTTGTTTTTAGGTGCTTCAGTTTGACGAGACAGTAGCTCAAGCAAATCTAAAAAATGGAACTGATAAGAATTTGACCGACCACTGACCCATGATAACCAACTAACTTGTTCAACATTTGATGTTGCGCACCGATTAATAGGGTGACTCATTGGTAGCTCACTCGCAAAGACAACATCTTCAGAGCAATCACAAACTGCAACACCATCGTCTGCCGTTGGAAATTGTACATAACTGAGCATCACCGTTAGGATACCAGCACTCAGGATGAATAACATTTTTGACTTCCTGATCATCACGTTAGCTCCGTTTGAAATACTTTGTTGCATTATACTGATGTACAAAACTTCAACAAGGTAACTTTACCGTAATTACATGTCCGTTCATCTCATGTTCAGTTTAGCAACTAGCATCGCCATCGTTTTGTTACAGCCCGATATTTCAGACAAAAAAAATACCAGCATCAAAGCTGGTATTTTTCTGATTAAGCCAAATTGGTTAAATCAATAATTAGAAGCTCGTGCCCCAACTTACTACAAAGTTAGTGTCATCACTGCCAGATTCTTTATCCGCTTTTGATACAGAGAAAGTGAAGTCACCTTTGGCTAGGTCAATTTGAAAATGACCATAATCTGATTCACTAGTAGGGGTGTCAAAGTCGTAATAACCATAAGTTAAACCCAAGCCAAACTCATTAGGTAAGTCAAAACCATAGCTCACGTTGTAATATAGGTCACCAGTACCGAAAGGGGCATCATTGTCAGCTTCACTGTTAATAGTATAAGCAACACCAAAGCCAAAGGCACCAAAACTACCATTGAAATAAAGTTCGCCAAAATTACTATCTTCATAACCCGTTGCTGGGTAGTAATAGTAGATGTAACCTACATCGTAACCGAAATCACCTGACTCGCCACCGTAACCCATGTAGAGATCGACTTCAGCGCCTTTGGTATCAGACGTCTCATCACTCCAATCGATAGACCCGACCCAAGTACCCGCATATACGCCACTTTCGTTTGAATAATCTAGGCCACCAGATACTGAAGGAGCATTTCCGCTTTGCGTAACACCACGCCATAAGTAGTTGCTTGTCGCGCCAAAGTTAGCACTCACTTCAGCAGAAGCAAACTGACTGAATCCTGATGCAGCTAGTAGAGAGGCAGCGATAACGCTTAGTTTTAAAGTTTTCATGTGTGTACTCCAGTTTTATTTATAATACTTTCAGTGTGTTAACTTCTGATTCTGTCGTTATTTTTGTATTTTTATTTCACTTGTAACGCAAATCTAATGCCTAAAAATAGTTGATCTAGGCTTAATAAAAAAAACAAAGTAAACTACTGATTTATATCGATAATTTATTTTACTTTTTTATTTTGGCCAGATTTTAGCCTAAACAAATGCGCCTTCTTTGCACCAATTTGCAACATAAGGGCCTTGATGGTGCAATCCTTGAGTCTAGGTAAATAGGCGTTTTTTCTGTAAAGTAGGGGTTTTAGATTTGACGAGACAAAGCATGCAAGACTATTTGATTGCTCCTTCAATTTTATCTGCTGATTTGGCCAGGTTAGGCCAAGAAGTCGACTCTGTACTTGCAGCAGGTGCAGATGTAATCCATTTCGACGTAATGGATAATCACTATGTGCCTAATCTGACGTTCGGACCGATGATGTGTAAGGCCCTCAGAGACTATGGGATCACAGCCCAAATCGATGTGCATTTGATGGTGCAGCCCGTTGATGACTTAATAGAAGGTTTTGCTAAAGCAGGGGCTAATTTAATCAGTTTTCATCCCGAGGCATCAAAACATCTTGATCGTAGTATCCAGTTAATTATTGATTCAGGCTGCAAGCCCGGTTTAGTAATTAATCCAGCGACCCCTTTAAATTATCTAGATGATGTCATGCATAAGTTACATCACATACTGTTGATGTCGGTAAACCCTGGATTTGGAGGCCAGCAATTTATCCCACATAGTTTGGTTAAATTAAGGCAAATCAAACAAATGATTGTACAATCGGGTTTTGACATCAGATTAGAAATTGACGGTGGCGTAAAAGTCGATAATATCCGCAGCATTGCTGAGGCAGGAGCCGACATGTTTGTTGCGGGATCTGCTATTTTTAACCAACCAAATTATCAGCAGGTCATCGATGCCATGCGCCATGAGTTATCCTTGGCAAAACCACATTTTTGTTAATTATCACCAACTATTGTAGACACAACTATCATGACAAAACCTATTGTACTTAGCGGCTGCCAGCCATCCGGACAACTATCTATTGGTAATTACATTGGTGCATTGCGCCAATGGGTTGGCATGCAGGACGATAATGAATGTTTATACATGTTAGTCGATCAGCATGCGATCACGGTTAGACAAGAGCCTAAAGAACTGCACAAAGCCTGTTTAGATGGCTTAGCCTTATATATAGCTTGTGGTATCGACCCCGCTAAAAGCAGTATTTTTATCCAGTCACATGTACCAGAGCATTCTCAGCTCGCTTGGATAATGAACTGTTATGCGCAAATGGGTGAGCTAAATCGCATGACCCAGTTCAAAGATAAATCAGCAAAAAATATCAGTAATATTAACGTTGGGCTTTATAGTTATCCCGCCTTAATGGCTGCAGACATTCTGCTCTATCAAGCCAATGTTGTACCTGTGGGCGAAGACCAAAAACAACACTTAGAGCTGACGCGTGATATCGCGACTCGTTTTAACAATGTTCACGGTGACATCTTTACTATCCCTGATCCTTATATTCCTGAATTTGGTGCTCGAGTAATGAGCTTACAAGAGCCAACCAAAAAAATGTCAAAATCAGATGATAATCCCAACAACTTTGTGGGTTTATTGGAAGCGCCTAAAGTCATCAGTAAAAAAATTAAACGCGCCATGACTGACTCTGATGAACAAGCTCGTATTTACTTTGACGTAGCAGAAAAGCCTGGGGTATCCAATCTACTTAGTTTGCTGTCTTGTGCGAGCAACCGCTCTATTGATTCGCTTGTACCAGAGTATGAAGGGAAAATGTACGGTCATTTAAAAACCGACGTTGCTGATGCAGTCGTCGCTCTATTAGAGCCAATTCAACAACGTTACGCTGCTTTGCGGGATGACCGCACAGAGCTGGATCGAATCATGCGCATTGGCGCTGAAAAAGCCCGTGAAAAGGCAGCAACAACCTTGGCAAAAGTATATGAAGCAGTGGGGTTTGTTGCCCGTCCTTACTAAATACTCTTAATGTAATGGCTGCCGCCCAAGTAAGAACTCATCTTTTTTGCTTGGGGGGGTATTCAAGGCTTTCATTGACATGCACTAGGGCCACTTAGCAATGCTACTGTTAATCGATAACTATGATTCGTTTACGCATAACCTAGCCCGTTACTTTGTTGAGTTAGGGCAACATGTGACGGTTGTACGAAACGACGAAATAAGCTGTTCAGATATCGCGAAATTAAATCCCAACTATTTAGTTATTTCTCCCGGGCCGTGCACCCCTGATGAAGCCGGAATTAGCCTAACAGCAATTGAGCAATTTGCCGGCAAAATACCTCTGTTGGGGGTGTGTTTAGGGCATCAAGCCATTGGTCAAGTATTTGGCTGCCATGTCACTCGCGCGCAAAATATTAAACACGGTAAAACTTCGCTGGTTCAGCATGGTAACAGTCCCATGTTTAAGGGGATTCCTACCACGTTTACGGCCACACGCTACCATTCACTGATCCTAGATCAGGCCAGCATTAGCCAAGAATTTGCGGTAAGTGCGTGGTGCGAAGAACAGGCTAATCTGCAAGAAGTGATGGCGATTGAACACCGGTCTATGCCCCTAGCGGGTGTGCAATTTCACCCAGAATCCTTGCTGACTGAATTTGGTCATGAAATTTTAGCGAATTTTCTGGCATTCAGTGCCACTAAAAGCTTTTAGTTGGTGCTTTTTTCTAGCACAATGCCTAGTAACAAAAAATTTACAGACATAAACCCTAACATTTACCAGTAAAAAAATAACAATAAAATGACTGACTCCACCAGCATACAAGCGCTAGTAAACCAACGATACCACATGCTTTTTTTAGATGTTAAGGCAGCGCAAGCAAGTTTACTCAATATAGACAAACCGACTTTAAGTGTTATCGAAATTGAGCAAAGTAAGACAGCGCGAAGTTTATTAAGAGTTGAAAAGCAAGCTATCCGAGAAAAAGATCTCAATCAAAAACAAACACTCAATTTTTTAAAAGAAAATTTAGATCGTCTGAACCTTAAAATTGAACAGCGGCTGGTAGAAGAATTAAAGAACACTGAAAATCTGTATCAAAAAATAGTGGGCGTTGATGCGTCAATACCCGAGCTCTTAGACTTTCTCAGTGCAAAAGCCGCTACGATTTCTCGGGTAGAAACCTTGGCCGGTCAAATTCCCTGGTTTTATCAAGAATTACTGAAAGTAGCTAATCAACCTAAATACCGCCGCACAGATAGCAAAGGTAAAACGATTTTAATCGATAGCTTGCGTGTGGCATTAAATATGTTCGGTATCGAAAACTTAAATCCTGTGGTGTTGTCCTTAGCCATACGTCGCTGGTTACCACAGATCACGGATCCCTATCCAAAAATCAAAAATAGAATTTGGGAGGAGGCCTTAGCAACAGCACTAAGTGCTAAAAGGCTCGCCCCACTGTATGACGTCAATGAAGACAATGCCTTCAGTTTAGGAATGTTACACGTTATCGGTACTATTGTTGTGGTAAGACTCTACTTTAGACTATTCGATACTGTACAAAGAGAAGCTCTTGTGGATGCACAAAACCAGCAGCTACATGAGCAACACAATGCCATCTCTCGTCTAGAACCATCTGGCGAATTTTTAAATCAGTTAATTGATAAGTATGCTTTAGCAGTTAGTGCTGATCTAATTAAGATGATGGATTTAAAACGGATTTTCATTGCTGACGCCATGCAAGAAGTCGCGAATAACGCGCCTTTAGCGGAAATCACGCCATTGGCACTCATACTCACACAAGCGATGGGCTACAGTCGTTATCGCTTACTTAAAATGAACAGTTTAATTAACGTTGATGAAGCTAAGACCTACGTAGCCAGCCTCGGCTTACCCAAAGGCGCGCTGGCATTATTAAAAACAACCGACATCAGAACCTTGAATTTAGTCGTATTAAATAAATAATTTTTTTCAGCATAATCATTCATCCCCTTCAATTTTATTACCAAAGCGCTGATTCACTTAACGAATCGGGCTTAGCTAATGGCAAATGTCAGACATTCTATGCAGCTTATTAAATAGTTATTCACTATTAGTGCAAAATTACATGAAAGCCTTTAAATATAAGGATTTGGTCTTTGCTGAGGTGCAGACAAGCGTTGTTTTTCCTGTAATACTACAGCACTTTTTTTAGCCAATTGGCCGCAATTTTAAAGGTAGCACTATGAATGTCACACGCGATTTATTTAATGAAGTGATGGTACCCAACTACAATCCAGCAGCAATGATCCCAGTCAAAGGGCTTGGCTCTCGAGTGTGGGATCAAGAAGGCAAAGAGTATATTGATTTTGCTGGCGGTATTGCAGTAAATGCCTTGGGTCATTGTCATCCAGAATTAGTTGCCGCGCTGACTGAACAAGGCAATAAGTTGTGGCACCTAAGCAACGTATTGACTAACGAGCCAGCCTTACGGTTAGCCAAAAAACTCACTGATGCCACCTTTGCTGAGCGAGTTTACTTCGCCAACTCAGGCGCAGAAGCCAACGAAGCCGCGTTAAAGTTAGCTCGTCGGTATGCCCTTGATGTTTATGGTGAACACAAACAACAAATCATCGCGTTTAAACAAGGTTTTCACGGCCGTACATTTTTTACTGTTACAGTGGGCGGCCAAGCGGCCTATTCAGATGGTTTTGGACCAAAACCCGGTGGCATTGATCATGTCGATTACAATGACTTAGCGGCGCTTGAAGCCTTAATGTCAGACAATACCTGTGCAGTCATGATGGAGCCCTTACAAGGCGAAGGCGGTATTATCAGCCCATCTGACGAGTTTGCTAAAGGTGTCAAAGCCTTATGTGAAAAGTATCACGCCTTGTTGATATATGACGAAGTGCAATCTGGTGTAGGTCGTACTGGCGAACTTTATGCGTATATGGGCTTGGGTATCGAACCGGATATTCTAACCACAGCTAAAGCCTTGGGTGGTGGTTTTCCCATTGGTGCGATGCTCACCACTGCTCGTATTGCCGAGCATCTCAAAGTAGGTACGCATGGCAGCACCTATGGTGGAAACCCCTTGGCCTGTGCAGTAGCTGAACGGGTGCTTGACGTGGTTAATACGCCGGAAGTACTTAACGGTGTAAAACACAAAGAACACATATTCCGTCAAGGCCTTGAAATTATCAACCAAAAATACGCTTGTTTCACTGAAGTTCGTGGCCAAGGTTTACTGCTTGGTTGCGCATTAAATGAAAAATATGCAGGTCGTTCACGAGACTTTCTTGTTGCCGCTGCTGATGAACAGCTAATGTGCTTAATTGCAGGTGCTAATGTTATTCGTTTTGCACCTTCTTTAATTATCCCAGATGAAGACATCAAAGAAGGCTTAGCTCGATTCGAACGTGCTGTCGCGAAAGTTGTTAATGCTTAAGTAACAATGAAGTGAGTAAGCGAACATGAAAGTTATTCGTCCAATCAAAAGCAGTGACTATGATGCATTGTTTGATATTGCCAATGAGTCTGGAATAGGGTTCACCTCATTACCAGTCAATGAAGCGCTGTTAAAGCGTAAAATTGAACAGTCGCAACTCTCATTTGCCAAAGACATCAATGAGCCTTGCGACGAAAGTTACTTGTTTGTAATGGAAGAAACAGACACTGAAGAAGTGGTTGGAACAAGTGCAATTGCGTCAACCGTAGGTTTAGATGATGCCTTTTATCACTATCATTTGAGCAAAGTGGTTCATGCGTCTCGCGAGCTGAACATTTACAACACGGTCGATATTTTGACCTTGTGTAATGACTACACCGGTGTATCTGAAATATGCACCCTGTTTTTACGTCAGTCAGCCCGCGAAGGTAGTAACGGCAGACTACTGTCTAAATTTCGCTTTTTATTCATGATGGAACACGCACAGCGTTTCTCTGATACCGTGATCGCCGAAATGCGTGGCATCAGTGATGAAAATGGCCAGTCGCCTTTTTGGCAGTGGCTTGAAGAGCACTTTTTCTCAATGGACTTTCCTACCGCTGACTACCTTACCGGAATTGGTCAAAAGCAATTTATCGCTGAATTAATGCCCAAGTATCCCATCTACGTAAGCTTACTGAGTAAACAGGCGCAAGCCGTTATCGGTAAAGTGCATGAAAAAACCAAACCTGCCCTGCAGATGCTTGAAAAAGAAGGGTTTATCTGTCGAGGTTACGTGGATATTTTTGATGCAGGCCCTACTGTTGAAGCTAATTTAAAGCACATACGCACAGCACAAACTAGTTGCAAGATGGCCATTAAAATTAATGATAAATTAGCCACTCAAGGCCGGGAGTATTTCGCGATTAATACCAAAGTTGCCGATTTTAGAGGTGTATGTACACGACTCAGTATTGATGAAGAGCATGAGATTGTGTTCATCAATCAAGCGGCAGCTGATGCGCTTGGTTTAGAAAATGGCCAACAAATCCGCTTCGCCCCAACCACATTCAGGACATAATAATGAATAACCATACCCATTTTATCGATGGACAGTGGCTTGCAGGCCAAGGTCATCCAATCCAATCTGTCGATCCTGCAAAAAAAACCGTTATTTGGCAGGCCGTCAGTGCAGATAAACAACAAGTTGAGTTGGCAGTAACATCAGCTCGAGCCGCGTTTATTGGCTGGAGCCAACTCAGTTTTGAGGCTCGTGTGACCATTGTTAAAAAGTTTGGCGAGTTACTGGCTACCAACAAAGATGCCTTAGCCCTGGCGATAGCGCAAGAAACCGGTAAACCCTTGTGGGAAACCGCAACAGAGGTTGCTTCTATGATAGGCAAAATTGCCCTATCTGAAAAAGCTTATCAACAACGCACCGGTGTTACTGAAAACCCAATGCCACTGGGCAAGGCCTTTATACGCCATAAGCCTCATGGCGTTGTTGCAGTTTTTGGCCCCTATAATTTTCCCGGCCATCTGCCTAACGGTCATATCGTGCCCGCGTTGTTAGCAGGCAATACCGTGGTATTTAAACCCAGTGATCTGACGCCCTTAGTCGCAGAACTAACGGTTGAACTATGGCAACAAGCCGGTTTACCTAATGGGGTATTAAATCTTGTGCAAGGTGAAGTTGAAACAGGTAAAGCCTTAGCGGCCCATCCGGGTCTTGACGGCTTATTTTTTACCGGTAGTTCACGCACAGGAAAAATATTGCATGAACAATTTGCCGGTCACCCGGGTAAAATTTTGGCGTTAGAAATGGGCGGTAATAATCCGCTTGTGGTGAAAGACGTAGCTGACATTGACGCGGCCGTGCATGATATTATTCAATCAGCGTTTATTACCTCTGGACAACGCTGCACTTGCGCTCGACGTCTATTTTTGGCTGATAACGCCCAAGGTGATGCCATACTTGCCAAGCTTATTACGGTAACTAAAACCCTAACAGTTGGCCAATACGACGCACAACCTCAGCCATTTATGGGGGCGATGATTTCAAGTAATGCTGCTGCCTCTATGCGTAAAGCACAACAACAATTGCTGTCGTTGGGTGCCGTCAGCCTAGTTGAACTCACACACGCAGACACCGAATCAGGTTTTGTTACCCCGGGCATTATTGATGTAACTGAAATACTTGATAGCCTGCCCGACGAAGAACACTTTGGCCCCTTACTTAAAGTCATTCGATATAGTGACTTTGAGGCTGCCATTAGCGAAGCAAACAACACAAATTTTGGTTTATCTGCCGGTTTATTGGCTGATGATAAAGCCGATTACGAGTATTTTTATCAACGTATTCGTGCCGGTATCGTTAATTGGAATCGGCCTATCACCGGTGCAAGTGGGGCCGCGCCATTTGGTGGTATAGGCGAAAGCGGTAATCACCGCGCTAGCGCATTTTATGCAGCAGATTATTGCGCGTACCCCGTGGCATCCGTTGAGTTGGACAAGGTTGCTTTACCCAGTAGTTTAAGCCCTGGTTTACATATTTAATTTTCAGTTGGGATTTCATTATTATGCATAGCAAGGTTAAAGATTTATTCGCTAATTTGTGGGAAAACTATGTGGCTATTACGCCCTCGGCTGAAAAAATTCATGCTTTGTTAAACACCTTTGAAAAAAGCCATAGCAGTAGCGAAGCGCCGATAATTAATGATCACATTGCGCTTCGAACGTTTAACATTGACAAAATTAGTCTAGATAAACTGGCTCAGCACTTTTTAGCGCTAGGTTATACCGAGCAGGGCCAATATGAGTTTAAACAGAAAAAACTCGTCGCTAAACACTTTGAGCACCCAGATGATACCCTACCTAAAGTATTCATCAGCGAATTGTTAGTTGAAGAAATGCCCGAACATATTCAGCACATCATTTATTCGTTAGTGGACTCAGTAGCGAATAATGCCGCTGACAAACCAGACTTTTTATATTCAGGTGCACATTGGCAAATATCAGCGGCTGACTACGCTAGTTTGGTTGCTGAATCAGAATATGCTGCCTGGATGTCAGTTTGGGGATTTAGAGCTAACCACTTCACGGTAAGTGTTAACCATCTTTCTCATTTCACGGAGCTAGCAGCGTTAAACGCTAAACTTATCGAAGCGGGGTTCGTATTGAATCAATCAGGAGGCGAGATTAAAGGGGGTCCAGAAGTTTTACTGGCACAATCTTCCACCATGGCAGATAAAATAACCGTTAAGCTCAGTGATGCAGAATTGAGTGTACCAAGCTGTTTTTATGAATTTGCCCAACGCTACCCCATGGATAACGGCAAGCTGTATCAAGGATTTGTTGCTGCGTCAGCTGATAAAATATTTGAAAGCACAAACGCTACTACTACCATGTAGTGATAC
The DNA here is from genome assembly GCF_052119645.1 of Flavobacterium sp. W21_SRS_FM6. NCBI lineage: Bacteria > Pseudomonadati > Bacteroidota > Flavobacteriia > Flavobacteriales > Flavobacteriaceae > Flavobacterium > Flavobacterium sp. W21_SRS_FM6. The sequence continues at coordinate 132,716 of NZ_JBGQOM010000007.1, read as the reverse complement.
GTTAGTGATAAAAAAACCCGCTTTAAATGAGCGGGTTTTTGCTTTTAGGGATTATAAAGGAATTAAACCGTAAAAGAAGAGCCACAGCCACAGGTCGTAGTGGCATTGGGGTTATTCACTAAAAAGCGGGAACCTTCTAGACCTTCTGTGTAATCGACTTTACCCCCTACAAGATATTGTAGGCTCATAGGGTCAACCACCAAAGTCACCTCATCATTGTCGATAGTGGTGTCACCTTCATTGACTTTCTCATCGAAAGTAAAACCATATTGAAAGCCTGAACATCCACCACCAGTAACGTACACCCGTAGCTTTAGATTCGGATTTTCTTCTTCTTCAACTAAGGCCTTTACTTTTTTGGCAGCAGCGTCGGAAAATTCAATTGGAAAAGCGGTTTGCGCCGACATAACTAGCCTCAACTTTCATTAACAAAAAACTGGGGAGTATTATCCAGTACTTGAGTAATATGGTCAACTATTCACTGATATTAGACACCACCCAATTAAAGGTAGAGTGCAACTCACCTTTTTTACTGTTGAATTGATATATTTCAGACAAAATCGTGACTCTTTCTACCTGAAAATTTTCAGGTAATTGCAACTCGCCATCTACCACCTGAAAATATTTAAAACTAAATACTAGCTGCTGTTCCGGATTAACCAACACCTCTTTTAAGGCATATTGTTTAGACTGCCCCGCTTCACTCCCCACTAAAGTAACTTCTAGATTACCTTTGATAGTGCTTTTAATCTTTTCTCGCTGCAGCATCACAATTTCAAAACGATAAGAGCGTTCACTTAAAGACTTTTCAACATTAAAAGCTTCGATCGCGAATCCCTCTTGGGTCAATTCTGGCGCCATAATTTGCTGATAAAAGGCAAGGTCTTTCTGCAAAACGCTTTCTCGCTCTATGCCCTGCTTAATTTCAGTAAAGTTTTTTTGCTGGGCTAAATTGAGTACATCGAGTTCAACCCGAAGGATATTAAGCTGCTTCACCACTTTTTCATTTTCTGTTTTTAGGTTTTGCAGACTCTGATGCAAGCTCGAAATTTCGTTTTGCTGCTCGTTATACGCATAATTTCCTAGGTAAAACCCTAAATAGAGTAAGCCGCTACAGCCTAGCACTAAAAAAACATAGGTTCGAAATGCTCCCCATTTTTGTTTCAAACGTGACAATCTCAAAAATTCATTTCCTTTTTACCTTGTTAACTGCCGACAGTGTTAGATGATGTTTAAAAGTACTATCGACTATCAGACAAAATTTACATAAGCTCAAGTATTACAATAAGTTGTGATAAAATCACTGCTTCATACTCGCCAAATGGTAACAGCATGATAACGCTAGCTGCGTTTAGACAAGAATTAGCGTACCCCCGCACCTCAATTCAGTTATGTATACTGGGTATTGTTGGTGGGGTCAGTGCCGCTACATTGATCATTTTGTTTCGCCTGTGCATAGAATGGTTACAATTACAGTACTTGTCTGAAGTTGATCACTTTGCAGAGTTGTCACCTATTTATCGCTTAGCCATGCCTATCATTGCCGCTGTGGCCATTATCTTTATTGCTTACCTCACCGGCTTTAAACATTACCGAATGGGTATCCCCTTTGTTATCCATCGTATTAAATATTATTTTGGCCAAATACCAAGCCGCACCACCATAAACCAATTTTTGGGCGGCACAATCGCCTTAGCCTCTGGATTTTCAGTTGGCCGTGAAGGGCCTTCCGTGCATCTAGGCGCCGCAGGAAGTAGCTTTTTTGGTCAGTGGTTAAAGCTGCCCTACAACAGTATTCGCATTCTCTCAGGTTGTGGTATTGCAGCTGGGATATCAGCATCGTTTAATACACCTTTTGCCGCCGTTATCTTTGTCATGGAAGTCGTACTGCGCGAATACAAAATTCATATTTTTATTCCAATTATGTTAGCAGCAGCCTGTGGCAGTGTTATGACCCGTTTAGTTTTTGGCAGTACCCATGAACTCTCTTTTATTCAGTTTACTGAATTTAGTCATTGGATTTACCTATATCTAATCCTGTGTGGCATCATTTTGGGAGGTTTAGCGAGCGTGTTTAATAACCTTTTGATGCAGGTTATCCGTGGATTTAATCGATTTAACATGATTAGACGTTTATTAATTGCTGGGGTCATCACCGGTATTGTAGGTTTTTATCTACCTGAAGCTTTAGGTGCTCATTTTAACTCTGCGGACACGCTCATCTCTAATCAACAGTACTCGGTATTAATCGCCGTGTTAGTTGCCAAATTTATTCTTACTATTGTTGCCATCGGCCTCGGTATACCAGGCGGTATTATGGGCCCCGTGTTTGTCATTGGCATGTTAAGCGGTGCGTTGCTCTCCAGCCCTTTGGGCTTATTTATGGCTGACAGTAGCGAGTTAACCGGCAGTTTTTCACTGTTGGGCATGGCCGGTCTAATGGCTGCAGTGGTACATGCGCCTTTGGCAGCATTATCGGCTGTGATGGAGCTTTCTTTTAGTCCTGAACTTATCTTGCCTGCTATCTTAGTTATTGTGCCCGCTTATGTTACTTCGACCCAATACTTAGGTAATAGCTCTATTTTTATTCGCCAACTCGACTATCAAAAATTACCTTATACAAGCTCGTCAGTCATTGAATCCTTGCAAAAAACCGGCGTTCTGGCGGTCATGGACAAAGAATTTAAATTATTCAAAGACGCTGAAAAAATGCACATTATGACGTTTTTAGAACAGGCTCCTACCCACCCTGTTATTTATTGCACAGACTCCAGCATTGATGTGCAATACTCACTTGTCCACTTTAACGTCAGCCTAGAAAAAAACTCTGAGGCCTTAATTTATAGCAAAATAAGTGGTGTGGGTGCGCAAGCCACCTTAGCGGAAGTCTATGAGTTATTACAATCAGCCAGAGATGGCGCAGTGTACGTATATGGCAGAACGCATTCTGACATAATCGGGGTGATAACCTGGCACAAATTACGTAATTATTTGCACCAAGCAAGTTACTAAGAAGGAGTAAAACCACGCTATGTCGATTCTTTGGATAAAAGCGCTGCATGTGTTTTTCATGGTCGCTTGGATGGCCGGAATTTTCTACTTACCGCGTTTGTTTGTTTATCATGCGCAAACTGACAATCAAAATGTCAAAGATCAATTTAAGATCATGGAGCGGCGTTTATGGATGTTTGTCACCCCCTTTGCCGCTTTGACTTTATTCTTTGGAATCTGGCTAATTTATAGCTACGGATTGGCATGGTTTAAAGTCTCTACGTGGTTACACATAAAATTGATATTTGTATTTGCTTTATATATTTACCACTTTTATCTCTTAAAACTGCTGAAGCAATTTGCGCAAGACAATAACCAACACTCAAGTCGTTTTTATCGTTTTTTGAACGAAGCACCGGTATTGGCTCTATTAGCGATTATTTGTCTTGCAGTAGTCAAACCAATTTAGAGATTTTTGGCATAACACAATGATTTACTTATTGTTGTATTAATAATTCCTTGTGCTAAGTTTGCTGTAAGACAACACGTTAAGTTGAGAATAGATATGGATATCTCCCAGCACCACTTAAGATTATTGTTAAAAAACACTGATACCGCCTTCGAGTTACTCAAAGAGCATCCTCAATCTCAAGAGTCTGCGCTTAACTATGAACAAGCTAAATTTGAATTAGATAATTATTTAGTGGATATGCGCCTATCTTTAGGCAATAAAATCAAACACCGTTAAGCCTAATTAATCTGCTAAACAAACACGATACTAGGGCGTGTTGACGTTTGCGGTTTGAAGATTGGCCGTAATGGATGTAAAGCGTTTGTGCTGCATTGCTACAGCTTCATTACTCTCTCATGCAGAATAACTAGACCCTACTCATGCTTTATCCTACGAATTCCGCCCAATTCGCTGTAAAAACAAATACTAAATCTTAGCATGCTCTTATATCTCAGCTTCCGCTACGCCAGATAACGATGGGATTTGTGAAAATTGGCGACGCCATTCTCTAGACGCTGTAAAGTTGGCATGTATTTATCATACTCACATTAATCTTAGGTATTTCGCCCTAAAAACTGACCAAATAGTCAAGGTTTTGTACAAATACATGCACTAAGTCAGCCCAATGCTCTAAAACAGAGCAATTTAATCGCCATGATGAGATGAAAAAACGATGAACGTACCGCTAATAAAAATCCTAGCTCCCTTTGTATTGTTGATAGTCACTTTGAGCGCGCCAGGCCATGCTGAAAACTATGCGCAATACGGACCTAAAACCTTCACTACCACTAACAAGTGGACGGCTATTGTGGCTGCTTATGAGCCTGAAATTCAGGCGATAGATGAGGCCTTCGCCCAACTTACCGATGCTAAAATCGAACAAACCCTAACTATCAAGGGCGTCAAATATCAGGTAGGACAGTATAAGGGTGAACCAATCGTCATTTTCACTACTGGGATCAGTGTACCCAATGCGGCAATGACCATTCAAATGGCGCTTGATTATTTTCCTATTGAAAGGGTGGTGATGATGGGGATTGCTGGCGCGGTTAACCCTGAATTTCATCCTGGCGATATCGCTATTCCCGAGAGATGGTACTTTCATGATGAGTCGGTGTACGTTAATCCTGATCCAAAAAAACAGGGCGAGTTTGTTTTACCGGATTATTATGAAGCCGCTTTAGACCGCTATAAAGCGCGAAGAAAACACGATCCTCACTCTCCCGCTTATGAAAATTTTGGTTACATTCACCCTGAAGAAATGGCAGTTATTAAAGAAGGTTGGGACGAACCAAAGCAAATGCCCTACTTCAGTGCCACCCCCAAATTAATTGAATTAACCAAACAAGCGATTGCTAAAATTGAGCCGATCAAAATGCCCTCTGGTCATCCAATTAACATTAAGGTAGGTGGTAATGGCGTGACAGGTTCAGTATTTTTAGATAACGCGGAATACCGCCAATGGTTACAACGCGTATATGACGCGCAAGTTACAGAAATGGAGTCAGCGGCAGTGGGGCAAGTCTGTTTTGTGAATGACGTAGACTGGGTCATCATTCGTTCAATCAGTGATTTAGCAGGTGGTCAACAAGGTAAAAATGTTGAAAACGTGTTTGATGGCATCGCCTCAGGAACGGGCACAAAATTACTCTTAGGTTTACTCGACCAAATTATTCTGGCTTATCCTAACTAAGTTGCCACAGTGTGGGCTAAGTATTATTAAGACGAAAAAATACCGAGCTCAAAATGACTCGGTCTTTTTTTGTAAGGTCTAAGCTACTGAGTGCTTATTATTCTGGACGCTCTACGGTGGCGTTATGATAAACATCTTGAACGTCATCACAGTCCTGTAACATGTCCATGAACTTATCAAATACCGGCACATCGTCGCCACTAACGATAGTTTCTGTTTGAGGTAAAAAGGTGATCTCTTCTACATCAAACTCAATGTCAGGATTATTGTTGGTTAATGCCGTTCTAGTATTGTTATATTCAGTGTGCGGTGCATAAACCGTGATAACACCGTCTTCACATTCCACTTCAGTAACATCCACATCCGCTTCCATTAAAATTTCAAGTACGGCGTCTTCATCATCACCCTTAAAGGCAAAAATGGCTTGGTGATCAAACATGTGGCCAACTGTACCGGCGACACCTAATTTTGAATTAGTTTTAGTAAAGCAGTTACGCACGTCAGTGATGGTGCGGTTATTATTGTCAGTCAAACAATCAACAATTACCATGCATCCACCGGGTCCAAACCCTTCATAGCGAGCTGGCACATAATCTTCACCAGCGCCGCCAGCGGCTTTGTCTATGGCTTTTTCAATAACGTGACTGGGTACTTGATCTTTTTTTGCTTTATCCATCAACCGTCGCAGAGCAAGGTTTGCTTGTGGGTCGGTACCACCATTTTTAGCACATACGTAAATTTCTTTACCGTATTTGGAATAGACTTTGGTTTTAGCACCCGCCGTTTTGGCCATGGCCACTTTACGAACTTCGAATTTTCTTCCCATAAGATTCTCTTCTAATTAACTATTAGATTTCAATTGGCGCGGATTTTACCCACTTTCAGTCAAGAGTACAAAAGCTAAACCGCATAGTTTGCAATTAAGGAATATGCTGAGTCGCTAAATATTCATGAGACTGCATTTCTTTTAAACGACTCAAACACCGCCTAAATTCAAAGTTCAATCTGCCTTCTGAGTACAACGAGGTCAACTCAACAGCACCTGACATAATGAGTTTTACATTTCGCTCGTAAAACTCATCCACCATTGCAATAAAACGTCGAGCTACATCATCACTCGCTTGGCCCATTTGCTCTACATTAGCAACCAGTACGGTGTGATAACAGCGGCTGATTTCAATGTAATCCGATTGGCTTCTGGGGCCATCGCAAATCGCTCTAAACTCAAACATCACCACACCATCAGCAAATTGAATTGTAGGGATAAGACGCCCTTCGATTTCAATGCTTTGTCTTTCGACACCTTGCTCTGGTGCCAATTGTCTGAAATATAAATGTAAATTTTCCATGGCTTGAGCATCAGCCGGGAAATGATAAATTTCTGCCTGTTTCAATGTTCGTAAACGGTAATCTATACCGCTGTCAACATTCACAATGCGAGTATTTTGATTGATAAGCTCAATAGCAGGCAGAAAACGGGCCCGTTGCAAACCATTGCGGTACAGTTCATCAGGAACGATATTTGACGTAGCCACTAAAACAATACCATGACTAAACAGCTCTTCCATTAAGGTACCAAGTATCATTGCATCGGTAATATCCGATACAAAAAACTCATCAAAACAAATAACACGGGTTTCTAATGCCAGTTTTTTAGCGATGATTTTTAAGGGGTCTGACTGACCGTGCAAACCTTTTAATTCTTGATGTACACGATGCATAAAACGGTGAAAGTGAATGCGCAGTTTACGACCAAAGGGCAAACATTCATAAAACGTATCAACTAAATACGTTTTGCCGCGGCCCACTCCTCCCCAAAAATATAGCCCTTGGATACTTGGCCGTTTTAAGCTTTTGCCAAACGCAGTTTGTAACTTAACCCGCCACGTGAGTTTTTTTTCAGGTTGAGTAAGCTCTTCATACAATCGTTGTAACTCTTTAACCGCATACTCCTGCGCGGGATCGTAATGAAACCCTTCGTCTTTTAGATCGTTTTGATATTTTTGCCAGGGACTCATACTTAACATAGAGCGATTTACTTCCTTTGAACTTTTATTAATAGCGAACAGTGCATACTTGATAACAAATAAAATGACCGCATTAAAACGGCAGAGCGTATAATATACCTAAACCACTAGGTTAGTTAAAAAACTAAGTGATTTGCGCCCTTGGAAATAATACCCAGAGTTAACCTCTGGTATTGCACTAAGTTGTGCCGAATCTTTTTATTATTAAGGAGTTAAGATGGATTGGTTGATTGGTATTTTGTTGCTTTTGGTAGGTGGGATCATAGGCTATTTTGTTGCAAAGTTTGTCAATGAGAGAAAATTATTAACCAAAGCTGACGCAGCTTCTGAGCAAACGGCCAAAGAATTAATGATTCAACAGGCCAATAACCATATTCAAGAGTCGAAACAAATAGCGCAGCAATTGGTGCAACAAGCCCAAACTCTGAATGAACAAATTAACGCTTATGAACAGCTCATTATTAACATGAACACCGCAGAAGACGGGACTTCACTCAGTTATTTTGGTGAACATGCTGCGGCCTACTTACGTCACAATTCAACTAAACAAAGCAGAGATAAAGCCGTAACCGAATTTCAACCTTTGGATTTTGCCTCTCAGGGCTCTGGCCTGTTTTCGGGCACAGAAGAGAAAAAAGCCAAATAATTAGGTTATGAACTTTTTTATCTGTCGGATAGTCACTGTAGTGTTTATAAATTAAGGCTAAATTGGAGATTCAAATCGATGAATAAAGTAGTTAATCGTTTTTTTGCTGCCTGCTTGGTTGTAACGTCAACGGTTTCAATTCAAACGTCAGCCAATGCTGCATTACCGTTTTTTTCAGATGATAAAACAGAGGTGCCTAGTTTAGCGCCTATGATAGAAAAGGCGACGCCAGCAATCGTGACAATATCTGTAGAAGGCACACAAGTTTCTCGCCAGCGAGTACCAGAAGTATTTAAACACTTTTTTGGTGCACCTGATGAGCAAGTGCAAGAACGTCCGTTCAAAGGCTTGGGGTCGGGAGTGATTATTGACGCTGACAAAGGCTATATTGTTACCAATAACCACGTCGTAGATAATGCCAGTGAAATTACTGTTACTCTTACCGATGGCCGTGAATTTAAAGCCAAAAAGATGGGCGCTGACGCTCAAAGCGATATTGCCCTCCTCAAAATAGAACCTGAAAAACTCGTTGCCCTGCCTTTGGCAGATTCAGACAAAGTGCGAGTAGGAGACTTTGTTGTGGCGATTGGTAATCCGTTCGGCCTCAGCCAAACGGTAACGTCGGGCATTGTAAGTGCTTTAGGTCGTTCGGGCCTGAATATCGGCGGTTTAGAAAATTTTATTCAAACCGATGCGGCGATTAATAGAGGTAACTCAGGTGGCGCACTTGTCAGCCTTCGTGGTGAGCTTGTGGGTATTAACACCGCGATCTTTGGACCTAACGGTGGAAACGTCGGTATAGGTTTCGCCATTCCTTCTAACATGATGAAAAGCTTAGTTGACCAAATTATTGAATTTGGTGAAGTACGCCGCGGATTATTAGGGATCTTAGGTCAGGATGTTGACTCTGGTTTAGCTGAAGCAATGAACCTGAATGTGAGCAAAGGAGCCTTTGTTAGCGAAGTATCTCCAGATTCTCCCGCTGAAAAAGGTGGCATTCAAGCTGGCGATATCATCACTGATTTAAACGGTATTGCAGTAACTAGTTTTCAGGAGTTACGCGCCAAAGTAGGCAGCAAAGGAGCCGGCAGCAAAATAAGACTGGGTTTATTACGTAAAGGTAAAAAAGTAAACGTTGACGTAGTGCTAGGTGATGCAACTCAAACGGTGGTTGCAGCTAAAGAAATTCACCCTGCCCTCGAAGGCGCAACCTTAACGAATGGCAAAACCAAACAAGGTGATGAAGGCGTGATTATCTCTGAAGTAGTCGCTCGCTCTCCCGCCGCTATGATTGGCTTACAAGACGATGACGTTATCATTGGGGTAAATCGTCAAAAGATTGATAATGTAGTGGCTTTACGCGGGGCACTAGACAGTGCCAAGGGTGTTATTGCTCTGAGTGTGATACGCGGCAATTCGTCTCTGTATTTAGTCATTAGGTAAATTAAAATTGAGTTGATAGTAATCAGTTGATTGCTATCAACTCACTGATTTCAGTGCTATTCTTGCCAGTATCTCTGTGAAGAAAAAATTATCAGTCCGTGCTTAAAACAATCTCCTTTATTTTTAAATCAATTCTCATCGGTGTAGTTGTCTCAAGCATCATTCTACTGTTAGTCCCTGATCTGCGTAAAGGCAGTGACATTTCTTGGGCTTTATTTAGTAAACAAACAGTCACCCAAGAAAAACTCTCATTTAATCATGCGGTTAATGCGGCTGGACCTGCAGTAGTCAATATCTACAGTATCGACAGTACTGTAAGCTTTAACCGCCGTCAGCCGGTAGAACGTATCAGCATTGGTTCTGGTGTGATCATGACCGAATCAGGTTATATCTTGACCTGCCAACATGTTATCGAAAATGCCAACAGTATTTTGGTTGGCCTGCAGGATGGTAGACGAGTAGAAGCACAAATTATCGGTAAAGATCCTATTACAGATTTAGCCGTGTTAAGAATTAATGCCGACAACCTGCACGTTATTCCACAGCAAGACAACCCTGACATGCGAGTGGGCGATGTGGTGCTTGCAATAGGTAACCCTTACGATTTAGGACAAACCATCACTCAAGGTATTGTCAGCCGCTTTAGTCAGAGCTTATTAGCCAATTATTTTGACTATATTCAAACTGATGCGGTATTGAACGAAGGCAATTCTGGCGGCGCATTGGTTGACAGCAATGGCTATCTAGTGGGGATCAATAACGCGAATTATAAAACCCTAGACAGTCGACGCAGAGTAAAAGAGGTAGAGGGCGTATCTTTTGCGATTCCTTACGATCTCGCTAAAAAAGTCATGGATGAAATGATCACTAATGGCAAAGTTACCCGTGGCGTATTAGGGTTTGGTGGACAAGAAAATCCACTTGGTGATGGCATTTTAGTCACATCGGTGACACCTAGCTCGCCTGCAGAAGTCTCTGGTTTGCACGTTGGCGACATCGTGGTTTCTGTCGACACTTTAGCGGCCAATGATCTGAGAAAAACGCTAGATTTTATTAGCAATACTCTGCCAGGTAAAACTATGGAGCTGAAGGTTAATCGCAATAAAACGCTACTGACAATACCCATTGTGGTGGCAGAACTTAAATAAACACGAACCTGCACAAGAAATAGCCATTAAACTAATATTCTCTTTTTATAACAGAATATTACCTCACATTTTATATTCAAATTTAGGTCAGTGATGCCCAATAAAGATGTTTTAACAGAGCAATGCGCGTATCTAATTGCAGAGCAATACCAACGCATCTCATTACACAATTAGGCTCATCGAAAGGTTTAGCTACTCTATAGTTGAAGTTAAACAGTAGCCACTGGGCTCAGTGACCACTATTTAGTTGAACGTCTTAATAATTGACGCGTTTGATATTCGCCCCTAAGCCATTTAGCTTGGATTCAATATGTTCGTAACCTCTGTCTAAATGGTAGATACGATCAACAATCGTTTGGCCTTGAGCAACTAAGCCGGCAATTACTAAGCTCGCTGAAGCACGCAAATCTGTTGCCATTACCTGTGCACCTTTTAATTTAGATGCCCCTTCACATACGGCGCTATTTCCTTCTAAGGTAATGTGCGCCCCCATGCGCTGTAGTTCAGGTACATGCATAAAACGATTTTCAAAGATATTTTCAGTGATAACCCCTACGCCTTGCGCAATACAATTTAACGCAACAAACTGTGCTTGCATGTCTGTAGGAAAACCAGGATGCGGTGAGGTCTTGATATTGACACTTTTGAGTTGTCTGTCACGCATATCCAGTTCAATCCAATTATCGCCCGTTGTAACTAAGGCTCCTGCTTTGGTGAGCTTATCCAATACGGCATCAAGTGTGTGAGGCGCGGCATTTTCACAGCGCACCTTACCGCCAGTCATGGCTGCTGCCACCAAAAAGGTCCCTGTTTCAATACGATCAGGTAAGACGCCGTAACGACACCCAGAGAGCTGCTCAACGCCTTGAATTACAATTCTATCACTACCAGCATGTGTCACTTTAGCGCCCATGGCGTTTAAGCAATTTGCTAAGTCGACGATTTCTGGCTCGCGAGCTGCATTTTCCAGAATGGTTTCACCCTCTGCCAAACTAGCCGCCATCATCAAATTTTCAGTGGCGCCAACACTTACAATATCCATAACGATATGAGCGCCTTTCAGTCTTCCATCCACCGATGCTCGAATAAATCCTGAATCAACATCAATTTTAGCGCCCATTTGCTCCAAGCCGCTTAGATGCAGATTAACCGGCCGTGCGCCTATGGCACATCCGCCAGGTAAAGAAACATTAGCTTGTCCAAATCTCGCCAACAAAGGTCCCAACACAAGGATAGAGGCGCGCATGGTTTTAACTAATTCATAGGACGCAGTGAAGTTATTAATGTTACTGGGATCTATGACCACCGATTGACCATCGGTGCGTTTTGCAATTGCGCCCATTTCATTTAATAAGGCCAAACTAGTTTGGATGTCTCGCAGTTCTGGGACATTATCAAAGTAACAGGTAGTATCAGCTAAAATACTGGCCATCAATATCGGAAGGGCGGCATTCTTCGCCCCAGAAATGTTTACGCTACCACTCAAGGGTGGGCTCGTTTCTATAATTAATTTATCCATAAACAGACTCTAAGTTGACGGAGGAAATACAGCGAAAGAGGAGAGAAAACTAAAAACGGCTTACTGCGGCATATTAAATAATTTTTCACGTTTCCATTGAGACTCAGTAAAGGTCTTAATCGATACGGCGTGCATGCTTCCCTCTGCAATAATACTGGCAAGTGGGGCATAAACAAATTGCTGTTTTTTCACTCGACTCATATCAGCGAACTGATCGCTTATTGCGATGATCTGAAAATGCGAACCATCACCAGTAACGTGAACTTCACTAAGATCAAGTGAGTCTTTCAGTAATGCCGCTATTTGTTGGTTTTCCATATTAACTCTCAAACGCAAAAATGGCGCTTATTGTAGCGGTATTAAACCTTCTACGTCGCTTATTTTTGCTAAATTTATTAAAGTTTGTGGGACATTTTTTAAGGTAAAGCTGACGTTTTGCGCCTTACAATCGCGAAGTAAGTTAATAATCCACGCTAAACCTGCGGTGTCCACCTGTTCAATCTCTCGTAAATCCAGAATCACAGGCTGCTGTTTTGCCGCTTTTTTAATTTCCTCAACTCGATGCGGCCAACCATCATTGACCGTTATCCGATTGAGTTCACCACTGAGTAAAAATACGTTGGGAGCGTCATTAGAAACCTTTAAAAGCTGCACAGCTTATCCTTTCGCTTCTGGGTTTAAATTAATTGGACGGCTAATCGTATTATTCATTGCGTCAATCACAGCTTGGATGCCATCTTGACGTAAAATACCTTCAAATTCGCTTTGCTTGCTTGATAGTAAACTGATCCCTTCGGCGACCATATCATAAGCTTTCCATTCATCGGTTTTACTGCTTTTACGCAACTTAAACGCAATATTGATGTCAGGACGACCTGGCTCTTTCACTATGGCGCGTACAGTTACTGTGCTGTCGTCACCTACATCTTTGCTCGGTTGAAAAATGACTTCCTGACCATTGTAATACGATAAGGCAAGCGCATATGTCGTAATTAAATAAGAACGAAAGACTTTAATGAACTCTGGGATTTTCTCCTTTGGCACGGTTCTAAAATATTTGCCAAGTACCTTCAGTGCCGCAAAGTTGTAATCAACGTAAGGCAGTAATTCTTCTTCCATTACTGTACGCAATAATTCGGGATTAGCTTGAATATCGGCGTGTTCAGTTTTAATACGAGTAAAAGTTTTAGTCGCAACTTGTTCGAGCATATCGTAAGGGTTGACTTCTTCAGCTCGTACAACGTGACTCACTAATAGAGAAATACTGATAGCCACCGCTTGTAATAATTTAATTTTCACTTTACGTCCTCGCCAACGTTTGGCTTATTGCCCTTTACTAAATAAAAACTGCCCAATCAAATCTTCTAATACTAAAGCGGACTTTGTATCTTCAATAAAATCACCGTCAGACAGATTTTCAATTCCTTCAATTTCAAAACCCGGTTGAAAACCAACATATTGTTCGCCCAATAAACCAGAGGTTAGAATCGATACTGAACTGGTTTCTGGAAACTTGTCGTATTCTTTAGAAATACTCATGCTGACCACAGGGGTAAAGTCCTTCGGACTCAGCGTGATACTGTCTACACGACCAACGGTAACACCCCCCACTTTGACCGCTGAACGGACTTTAAGGCCACCGATATTGTCAAATTTGGCGTTCAATGTGTAGGTTTCTGCCTGCCCTGCCATATTTTGGTTTACCACTTTTAAGGCTAACATCAAGCCTGCGGCAAAGGCCAATACTACAAAACCACCCACTAGAATTTCTGCTTTCCTAGAATTCATATTTCCTCCTACTCAATTCCAAACATAAGTGCTGTTAACACAAAATCCAAACCTAAAACGGCCAGAGATGAATAGACCACTGTTTCAGTCGTCGCCTTACTTATCCCTTCCGATGTTGGAATAGAGTCGTAACCTTTGTACGTTGCAATCCACACAATGACGAAGGCAAACACCGCACTTTTTATAATGCCATTGACGACGTCTTTGTCCCAATCCACGGTAGATTGCATAATTGACCAATAACTGCCCGAATCAACACCCAGCCAGTCCACACCAACAACATGTCCGCCCAATATGCCCACCGCACTAAAAATGAGCGCGAGCATAGGCATTGATATCATTCCCGCCCAAAAACGTGGTGCAATAATTCGGCGTAGAGGGTCAACAGCCATCATTTCTAAGCTGCTTAACTGCTCAGTTGCCTTCATCAAACCAATCTCTGCGGTTAGTGCAGAGCCAGCTCGACCGGCAAAAAGTAAGGCGGTTACCACGGGTCCAAGTTCACGCAGTAACGACAAGGCCACCATGGGTCCTAAGCTACCTTCAGCGCCATAACCCACTAATATGGTATAACCTTGTAAGGCCATCACCATTCCGATGAACAAGCCTGACACAACAATTATGAGCAGAGACTGAACGCCAACTGCATAAATTTGTTTAATGGTTAAAGGCACGTTTTTTATAAATTGTGGCTTGGCGATAATTGCCCCAAATAACATTAGGGTTGCCCGGCCAAACGAACTCAATTTACCAATGGTGACTGCACCGATACCTGCTAGCCAATTCATGAGTTACTGCCTAATAAGGCTTGTTTTATATCACCTGCTGGATAATGGAAAGGAACCGGGCCGTCAGCTAAACCTTGCAAAAATTGCTGTACCAAGGGTGAATCACTGTTTTTGATTTCTTCAGGCGTACCGCTACCGATCACTTTTTTCTCTGCCAATATATAAATGTAGTCAGCAATGGTCAGGACTTCAGTTACATCGTGAGTTACCACCACACTAGTCAACTTAAGGGCGTCATTTAAGGCTTTAATCAGTTTGACCAAAACACCCATTGATATTGGGTCCTGGCCGGCAAAAGGTTCGTCGTACATTATAAGTTCAGGATCTAAGGCTATAGCACGAGCAAGCGCCGCGCGGCGCGCCATACCACCAGATAATTCAGCGGGCATCAAATGAGCGGCACCACGCAATCCTACTGCTTGTAATTTAAGTTGCACCACTGTTTTGATAAGATCTTCTGACAAAGACGTATGCTCACGTAAAGGAAAAGCTATATTGTCGTACACCGTCATATCGGTAAACATCGCACCACTTTGAAACAACATGCTCATTTGCCTGCGCACTTCAAACAATCGTTTACGACGCATTTGCGGAATCGACTCACCTTTAAAGCGAATGTCGCCACTGTCTGGTGTTAGCTGACCGCCCATTAAACGCAACATGGTCGTTTTACCGATACCACTTGGGCCCATTATGGCTGTCGTTTTACCCTTTTGAATGCGCAACGAAATATCGTCGTAAATTAAACGACCGCTGCGACTAAAGCTCAAATTGTCGATCTCTATCAAATTTTCCATTTAATGGACAAGATTCCTATAGATTCAGAGAATTGGAAAAATACCAAGTCACGCTAAGTTGTGCCTATTTTACGTTTTTTCAAGGCCTAATAACAAAGAGAAAAAGTAACAAGTTATATTCGATTTTATCGAATCAAATACAAATTCAATTTTCACCCACAAATAAGCTTGATATACATACGCTTAGGCTTAAAAGAAGATTACAATATCGATGCATTACCTCTAGACCTGAGGAATAGCAAAAAGTTGCCAATTAATTAATATAGGCAGATCGTAGGAATTAAGCGTGGTTTTTGCGACAATCTGACCAAGTGACATTGATAAGTGAGTGTTCGTGTTTTTTGAAGTTTTCCTCTTTCTCGTTTGGTTAGCTGTACTCAGTTTTGCTGCAGATCGATTTGTTTATGGTGCAGCCGCCATGGCCAAAAACTTTGGAATATCGCCTATGGTGATCGGTTTAACTATTGTTGCCATGGGCTCGTCTGCACCCGAGATAGTCGTATCTGCAACGGCCTCTTTAAATGGCAATATTAATACCGCAATCGGCAATGCTATTGGCTCTAACATTACCAATATCGCTTTAGTGTTAGGCTTAACCGCTTTGTTAAAGCCTTTACTCATTTCTTCTTCTACGTTAAAACGCGAAATGCCAGTACTGCTGTTTTTTTCGCTACTGGCCACTTACATGCTGTCAGATTTATTTTTAAGCCGCACCGAAGGGTTGATTTTAATCGTGTTTTTCTTTGCCGTAATCGGCGCACTTGTTTGGATGTCGTTTAACTTAGAGAGCAACGACCCCCTTATTGCTGAAACGGAAAGTGAAATTCCAACTAACGTCCCCACTTCTAAGGCCATATTTTGGTTAATCATGGGGTTAATATTATTGCCATTAAGCGCAAATTTTATGGTTGACTCCGCCGTAGTTATTGCTAAAGCCTTTGGCCTTAGCGATCTTGTTATTGGGTTAACTATTATAGCCATTGGCACCAGCTTACCAGAACTTGCTGCCAGTATTGCCGGCGTACTTAAAAACGAAGACGACATGGCCTTAGGCAATATTATCGGCTCAAACATTTTTAATATCTTGGCGGTGATGGCAATGCCAGGATTAATTGCTCCTGGCCTTATCGATGAATTTGCAGCGCATCGTGACGTCTACATTATGCTTGGATTAAACATCTTACTCATTTTAATGAGTTTCAACCTCAGAGGCATACGCCGAATTAATCGAATTGAGGGCTTAGCCTTAATTGCCTGTTTTGCTGCCTATCAATTCGTTCTGTTCGGTTAAAACGACATGCAAAAAACTAATTTGAATTTTAAACAATCAGCCTTAAGGGTTATCAACATTGAGCAACAAGCCATTGCTGATCTTAGTCAATATATTGATGAAAACTTTGTGGCTGCCTGTGAACGTATTTTAGCGTGTAAAGGCAAAGTCGTGGTGTGTGGCATGGGTAAATCTGGCCATATTGGCCATAAGATATCAGCCACCTTAGCCAGCACTGGCACACCCGCTTTTTTTATGCACCCCGCTGAGGCAAATCATGGTGATTTGGGCATGTTAACTGAACAAGATATCTTGTTAGCGATATCAAATTCGGGCGAAACAGCAGAGCTATTAGCCCTACTACCGGTAGTAAAACGCTTAGGCGTGCCTATTATTGCGATGTCTAACAGCACCACGAATACCCTCGCAAGCTACGCTGAAGTTAATCTTTGCATCAAGGTGCAACAAGAAGCATGCTCTTTAGGTTTAGCGCCAACATCAAGTACCACTGCAACGCTGGTCATGGGTGATGCTTTAGCGGTAGCATTGTTAAATGCGCGAGGCTTTACCAGTGATGATTTTGCCTTGTCTCATCCGGGTGGCTCCTTGGGTAGAAAATTATTACTTACGCTAAACGAAATTATGCTGACCAATGAGCGTTTGCCTTTGGTTACCCCTGAGCAATCCCTCAGCCAAGTCTTACTCGAAATATCCCGCAAGGGACTGGGTATGGCAGGCATCATTGATAAAGACAGTAAACTAATGGGTATTTTTACTGATGGGGATTTACGTCGTGTTTTGGACGCTCGAATTGACGTGCACAGTGTTGCCATAAAAGATGTGATGACGGTAAATAGTGTTACCGCTCCAGCAGCGATGCTCGCCGCCGAAGTATTAAAAATTATGGAAAAAAGAAAAATTAATTCTTTGTTTGTAGTTAACGAACTCGGACAGCCCATTGGCGCAATTAACATGCAAATATTATTACAGGCTGGAATTATCTAATGGCAATGATTGATACTATTTATGGCCCACAGTCAGCAAATACGCTGAAATTGTTTTCTCGCGTAAAACTTTTAGCTTGTGATGTGGATGGTATTTTTTCCGATGGCCGTATTTATATGGGGCAACAGGGAGAAGAACTAAAAGCCTTTCACACCAGAGACGGGTATGGCGTAAAAGCCTTGCAAAGTATTGGAGTCCATTTAGCGGTTATCACCGGACGGCGTTCCAATATTGTAGAGCAACGCATGACCTCACTTGGCGTGCACCATATTATTCAGGGCTGCGAAGACAAACAAACGGCCTTAGCCGAATTACAAAAACAATTGGGTATTTCAATCAAAAGTACCGCCTCAATGGGTGACGATATTCCAGATTTAGGCATGTTTGAAGTAAGTGATATGTGTTTTAGTGTGACTGACGGGCACCCAAGTGTTAAACAAAAAGCCCATTACATTACGCAAAATAGAGGTGGCTTCGGCGCGGTGAGGGAAATTTGCGATTTAATCCTACTGGCAAAAGGCAAGTTAAGTGGCAACTATGGTGCTAGCATATGAACAGAGTAACGCTCTGTATCAGTTTACTTTTTCTATTGGCCTTGGGCTTAAGTTTACCCGGTTGGTTAGACGAAGACGTAGTACTCCCTAAATCAGAAACTGAAGAAGCATGGGTGCCCAACTATCAGGCAACAACCATGTTAAGCACTGTATACAACAAAGAGGGAGAAATAACCCATCAAGTGTACGCTGAAAAAATGGAGCATTTTGACTTATTGGGTTTTACTCTTTTTAAGCGTCCTCAATACACTTTATTTTCCCAGTCAGGCACCCCTTGGAAAATTAGCGCAAATGAGGGCACACTGTATGATGATCAACGTTTACAGTTTGAAACCGATGTCGAAATTTCAGGGCGAGACAAAGATAATTTGATGCAAAGAGTCAATTCGCAGTTTGTTGAGGTAAATTTGAGTGACAAAACCATGCACTCGGATCAATATGTCAACATAAGCGGCCCAAATTATGTAATTAACAGCAACGGTTTCAAGGCTAATCTTGAAACCCAACAATATGAGTTATTTGATCATGTTAAAACCGTATTCCAACCTTCTACTGGGCATTAGTCTCAGCCTCGCGGTTGCTTATTCACCGCAGAGTTATGCGGGTAAAGATGATTTTTCTAAGACGATCGAAATCGCCTCGCAACAGTCTTTTTTAGATAGAATTGCCAAGAAGTCGATTTACAAGGGTAATGTGCTTATCACCCAAGGTACTCTAGTCCTTAAAGCCGATGAAATGGAAATCGATGCAGGGGCAGGCCAAGATAAAGAAGTATTTATCGCCACCGGCTCGCCTGCAGAATACTCGCAAATGCAAGAAAATGGCAAGCTGGTCCGTGCCACTGCCAATAAAATTGAATACCATCGCCAAACTCGCACTCTCTCGTTAGAAGGCAATGCAGAGGTCGAACAAAATAGTAGCAGCGTAAAAGGCAATTCCATTGTGTTCAACATGGAACTCGAACAAATTATGGCCCAAGGTCAGGATCAAAATAGTGGTCGTGTTATTACGATTTTGCAGCCTGAATCAAAAAATACTAAAAATCAAACCAGCCCTGAACAGGATCAACAACCCTAATGGCCATTTTAAAAGCGAGCCATTTGGCAAAATCTTATAAATCTAGGCAAGTTGTGCGTGATGTCAGCTTAGAAGTCTCATCAGGGCAAATAGTGGGGTTACTTGGCCCAAATGGCGCGGGTAAAACCACCACCTTTTACATGATTGTTGGTTTAGTGCCACTGGATAAGGGCGAGATTTTTATCGATCAACAAGCTTTGACGCTTGAACCCATGCATGTCAGAGCGAGGCAAGGCATCGGTTACTTGCCTCAAGAGGCATCGATTTTTCGTAAGCTAACGGTTTATCAAAATTTAATGGCCATACTGCAAACGCGAAAAGAACTCTCTACTGAACAAAGGGAAATGCAAGCTGACGCTTTATTAGATGAATTTAATATTAATCATATTCGCAACAGCTTAGGCATGAGCTTATCTGGCGGTGAACGTCGACGTGTTGAAATAGCTAGAGCATTAGCCGCAGAACCTAAATTTATATTATTAGATGAGCCTTTTGCTGGCGTTGACCCTATCTCTGTTAACGATATCAAGAAGATTATTCAACATTTACGTGATCGCGGCATTGGGGTTTTGATAACTGACCACAATGTAAGGGAGACGCTCGATGTGTGTGAAAAAGCCTATATTGTAAGCCATGGCGAATTAATTGCGGCTGGCACATCTCAAGAAGTTTTAAGTGATCAACGTGTAAGAGATGTATACCTAGGTGAGCAATTCAGGCTATAGTAAAGCTCTGGCTCAACATGATATTTCGCACGGTTAAACTAACCACAACGGACTAAGCATAAGAAGTAAATGAAACCCTCTTTACAGTTAAAATTTAGCCAACAACTCACAATGACGCCTCAATTGCAGCAAGCGATTAGGTTATTGCAGCTTTCTACCTTGGATTTACAACAAGAGATTCAAGAAGCCTTAGATTCAAACCCATTATTAGAAATCGCCGACCCCTTTGAAAACCCAACGGGTGATAGTGCCTTAGAAACCAATTTTAGTTCTGATGGTTCAAACGATAAAATTGAAGTGGATGCGGCCACCGTTGAAACAGGCGATGCACTGCAAAATAATGATATTCCGCAGGACTTACCTTTAGACAGCACTTGGGATGAATACATAAGTGCGTCATCAGCACCTTCTATGTCCTCTAGTAGTTTTAGTGTTGAAGATGACCAAGTGTTTCAGGGTGAGACAACCGACAATATCCAAGAGCACTTATTGTGGCAAATGCGCCTGACTCACTTCAGTGATACGGATATGTCTATCGCAACGGCCATCATCGACTCTATCGATGAATCAGGTTATTTAACCATTAGTGCTGAAGAAGTGCTTGCCAGTTTGAACGATGAAGAGATCGAGATAGACGAAGTTGAATGTGTACTCAAGCGCATTCAAATGTTTGATCCAATTGGTTCTGGCTCGCGCAGCCCGCAAGAATGTTTGCTGATTCAATTAAACCAATTCGCAGCAGAAACCCCTTGGTTAGCCGAAGCCAAAATGCTGATCACCGATTATTGTGACCTTATTGGCAGCAAGGATTATCGGACTTTAATGCGCAAAACCCGCTTAAAGGAAGATGAATTACGCGAAGCGATGCGACTTTTACAAACGCTAAATCCTCGCCCAGGTAGTGCTTTAATCGTAGGGGAGCCTGAATATGTGATCCCTGATGTGTCAGTAAGCAAGAAAAACGGCCGTTGGATGGTTGAACTCAATCCCGATAGCTTACCTAAACTCAATGTCAATCAGCAGTACGCTGCCATGAGCAAAAGCATCAAAAGTAGCACCGACAGCCAGTTTATTCGTTCACATTTACAAGAAGCCAAGTGGTTTATAAAAAGCGTCGAAAGTCGCAATGAGACCTTACTTAAAGTATCCAATTGTATCGTTCAACAGCAAATTGGTTTTTTTGAGCATGGTCCTGAAATGATGAAGCCCATGGTTTTAAATGATGTTGCAGAAATGGTGGATATGCACGAATCCACGATATCTCGTGTGACAACACAAAAATACATGCATACACCTAGAGGTATATTTGAGCTGAAATACTTCTTTTCGAGTCATGTTGCGACTGATGCAGGTGGAGAATGTTCTTCTACTGCAATTAGAGCATTGATTAAAAAGTTAGTCGCGGCAGAGAAACCTAGTAAACCTTTAAGTGATAGTAAGATTGCTCAATTGTTGGCTGACCAAGGCATAGTCGTGGCCCGGCGGACAATAGCAAAATATAGGGAGTCGTTGTTGATCCCTCCGTCTAACCAACGTAAGAGCCTGTTATAGGC
This sequence comes from Flavobacterium sp. W21_SRS_FM6, assembly GCF_052119645.1. Lineage (NCBI taxonomy): Bacteria > Pseudomonadati > Bacteroidota > Flavobacteriia > Flavobacteriales > Flavobacteriaceae > Flavobacterium > Flavobacterium sp. W21_SRS_FM6. The sequence continues at coordinate 111,181 of NZ_JBGQOM010000007.1, read as the reverse complement.
AATTTAGAAAAGGAAGAGGCGATATGCAAATTAACTTAACCGGTCATCATTTAGAAATTACAGATTCACTTCGCGATTATGTTGATTCAAAATTTACCAAACTTGAACGACATTACGATCATATTAACAACGTTCATGTCATTTTAAATGTAGAGAAACTCAATCAAAAAGCTGAAGCCACTTTACACCTCAGCGGAGCAGAAGTTTTTGCTAATGCTGAACATTTAGACATGTACGCCGCCATTGATGCTTTAATCGATAAACTTGATAGACAAGTGATTAAGCACAAGGAAAAAGCCAAACGCCATTAAGTGACTCTGTAAATAATGGAAATTAAAGACGTTCTTCACCCTGACTGCACATTATGTGCAGTGCAGGGTACCAGTAAAAAACGCATTCTCGAGTTAATCAGCAATGTGGCCACCAAGCACATTGTTGACATTGATCAAGCCACTATTTTAGCCAGTTTGATGAACCGTGAGAAAATGGGTAGCACCGGTATCGGTAATGGTATAGCACTGCCTCATGGTCGTTTGAAAGACCTTAAAAAGGTCGTCGCGGTTGTTATTACTAATGACAAACCCATTGAATATGATGCGATAGATAAACAACCCGTAGACATATTTTTCGCGATTTTAGTTCCTGAAGAACAAGCCTGCGAACACCTCGGCACCTTGTCTGCTATTGCCGCTAAGCTAACCGACAAAGATACCCTAAAACGCATGCGCGACGCGCAAACTGACGAAGAATTGTTCAAGGTAATGAACTGACATGAAGTTAATCATCATTAGTGGCCGCTCTGGCTCAGGCAAGTCAATTGTATTAAGAGCCCTGGAAGATCTTGGTTACTATTGTGTTGACAACATCCCAGTTAATTTATTGCCAACTCTCACCCATACGGTAGTCGATGAATATGATCAAGTCGCGGTCAGCATTGATGTGCGCAACCTGCCTAAAGATCCAAATGAATTAGTTGAAATACTCGATTATTTACCTTCAACTTGGCATATGACTATTTTGTACTTGGATGCCAGTGATGACATCTTAGTTAAGCGCTTCAGCGAGACGCGCCGCCTGCACCCTCTATCGCGGCAAAATAAGTCCTTGGCTGAAGCGATTCATGCAGAGTCAGTATTACTTGCACCTATTGCAGAACGAGCTGATTTATATCTCGATACTGACCAACTATCCGTCCACCAGCTCGCTGAATTAGTACGCGAACGGATATTGGGTAAAAAAAGCTCAAGATTAGTTTTAGTTTTTGAGTCCTTTGGTTTTAAATATGGCATTCCCAAGGATGCTGATTACGTATTTGACGCCCGTTTTTTACCTAACCCACATTGGGAGCCTGATTTAAAACATTTAACGGGATTAGACAATCCAGTGCAGATATTTCTTGGCTCTCAGCCTATTGTGACTAAGTTTATTTGGCAAATCCAAAACTTAATATCCACATGGTTGCCCCATTTAGAACGTAATAATCGCAGTTACGTTACAGTGGCTATTGGCTGTACGGGTGGCCAACACCGTTCTGTTTATGTTGCTGAAGCCTTGGCAAAAACGTTTGGCGATTCTCATCCTGACGTGCAAATTAGGCACAGAACATTAAATCAATAATACGTTTATTCTTTCTAACACGAGTTACTTTGCGAGCCGACTATGCCAAAAATTGAGAAAAACATTGTCATTGTTAACAAGCTTGGATTGCATGCAAGAGCCGCCACTCAGTTAGTGCAGTTGGCAAACAAGTTTTCCGCGTCTGTAACCCTGCAGCTTGGTGAGAAACAAGCTTGTGCGAATAGCGTATTAGGTCTGATGATGTTGGAAGGAAACCAAGGAAAAGAATTAACCGTTACCAGTGAAGGCGACGATGCCGCAGAAGCCATGGACGCCGTTGAAGCCCTGATCGCTGGTCGTTTTAACGAACAAGAATAGTTTTACCATTCAATAACAAGCACTTACTTTTGCCAACAATTGTTGCTCAGCATACTAAAATTTGTACTGACCGTATCTGGTTAATTCTTTAAACTATGTACAATATTCATCACAAACCTGTATTTAAATAGTACACCCATTAAAGGACTGACTGCCTCATTCTATGCCTGATAAATTCGAAGCAAAAACTACAAACTCGCAATTACAAGCCATAAATTCTGCCTTGGACAGTGGTGACTTTGTAAAAGTGCAAGCTATGTTGCGTAGCGTTGCACCCTGTGATGTTGCTTTGCTTTTAGAGTCCAGCCATAACCGTATACGAACTGAAATATGGCAATTAATCGAACCCGATTTATACAGTGATGTATTAGAAGAACTCTCTGAAGATGTACGTAATGGCATAATTCGTCACATGCTGCCCGATAAGCTGGCAGATGCTCTAGAAGAAATGGATACCGATGACTTAGTTGAAACCCTCAGTAGTTTACCTGAAGCGGTATCACAAGACCTATTGGCATCCATGGACGAGCAAGACCGTTTGCGTGCGCAGCAAGGTCTGTCATACGGTGAAGAAACTGCCGGTTTCATCATGAACACCGACACCATTACCATGCGTCCTGAAATCACCGTAGAGGTATTTTTACGTTACCTGCGTCTTAAAGGTCAGATCCCTGAAAACACTGACACTTTATACGTAGTGGACCGTGAAGATAAATTAATCGGTGGTGTATCATTAACAAGCCTAGTGACCGCGGCGTCTGATACCAAAGTACATACACTCATCAAAAGCTCCGAAGCGATCCCTGTCAATATGCCAGACGATGAAGTGGCAAGTTTGTTTGAGCGCTATGACTGGCTTTCTGCCCCAGTTGTGGATGAAAATAATCATCTAGTAGGCCGCATCACTATCGATGATGTGGTGGATATCATTCGTGAAGACGCTGAGCACTCAATGATGAGTATGGCAGGTTTAGACGATGAAGAGGATACCTTTGCCCCCGTTATTAAAAGCACCCAAAGACGCACTATATGGTTAGGCGTAAACTTATTTACGGCTTTAATGGCGGCCGCTGTTAGTGATCTATTTGAAGCGGCCTTAAGTCAACTGGCAGTGTTAGCTATTTTAAATACTATTGTACCCAGTATGGGCGGGGTCGCAGGTAATCAAACTCTGACATTGGTTATTCGAGGCATGGCACTGGGCCATGTGAGAGCCGCAAATGCCAGGTGGTTAATCAGCAAAGAACTCGCCATTGGTTTTTTAAACGGCATTATATGGTCGGTGTTAATCGCCTCAGTCATTGCGCTATGGAAGCAAGACTTAATGCTTGGTGCTGTTATTGCCTTCGCGATGTTAATTAATATGGTGGCGGCTGGTCTTGCCGGTGCGACACTACCGATGATCATGAAAAAATTACGCATTGACCCTGCCTTAGCAGGCAGTGTTATTCTCACCACGATCACCGATGTAGTCGGTATTTTTGCCTTTTTAGGTACAGCCAGCTGGTTATTAATATAGTGCCATTTTCAACAGGGCGGCTCTTTGGATTTACTTTCATTGCCCTACTCGCTTTTGCGGCTAACTCCATTTTATGTCGCTTAGCGCTTAGAGTAGAAGAAGTCGCTCCTTTAGATTTTTCCCTTATTCGTATTTTATCCGCTTCGTTAATTTTATGGCTGCTACTAATAAGCAAAGGTGCCCATAGGCCTAAACTAATTTTGCAACACGGAAGTCATAAAGGGGCGCTTTACTTACTGGTGTATATTCTAGGTTTTTCATATGCCTATATCGGGTTAAATACCGCAACAGGTGCCTTAATTTTATTTGCGGCCGTGCAATTTACTATGCTTGCCGCCTCTTTGATGAGTGGCAAACGACTATCGATTATTGAAAGTAGTGGCATTTTGATCTCGTTTTTTGGTTTGTGTTATTTCGTGTCCCCCGAATTAGATAAGCCCAGTGGCTTAAATCTGTTGTTCATGCTCATTGCAGGCATCGCTTGGGGTTTATACAGTTTGGTTGGGAGTCAGTCTTCATCGCCATTATTGGACACAAGTAGCAACTTTATACGTCTATTTCCATTTGCCGTTGCTGGACTTATGGCAGTTCTGGTATGGAGTAACGGTCCTCTCACTGGACTCGGGATTTTTTATAGTGTTGCATCAGGCGCACTTGCCTCCGGCCTTGGTTATGCGTTGTGGTATTTGGTTTTGCCTAAACTGGCCAAAAGTGTTGCGGCCGTGAGTCAACTTTCGGTGCCCGTATGGGCTGCTATTGGCGGAGTATTATTTGTGAATGAAGCCATTACCTGGCATTTGGCAATTTCAGCAGGCTTTATCTTAGGGGGTATCACCTTAGTACTGCTTTCGCAAATGAAACCTCAATAGTCGATGACAAAAGTTTGTCATCGACGTCTTCGAATTAAATCTCACCGGCACCATTACTGGCTTTGCAAATATAAATGTCTTCTTTAATACCCGTTTTAGCTTGATATTTTTCTGCCACGAGTTGCTTTGCACCATCAACAAGTTCGTGCGGCATAAGGGCAACGATACAGCCACCGAAACCTCCACCGGTCATTCTCACGCCGCCTTTATCTCCTAGATAGTCTGATAATATTTCAACAATATAGTCGATAGGCGCAACCGTAATTTCAAAATCGTCACGCATTGATGCATGAGACTCTGCCATAAGCCCAGACAACACCTTAAGGTCATTATTGCGTAAGGCTTCGGCAGCTAAAAGTGTTCGCTCACTATCTGAAACGACATGATGTGCCCGTTGGTACACTGCGGCGGGTAACTTCCCTTTTTGTTGTTGTAAGTCATGTAGGCTGATGTCGCGTAAGGCCTTTATTCCTAAAATCTGAGCGGCTTCTTCACACTGCTCACGACGGGTATTGTACTCGCTATCAACCAAACCACGTTTTACGTTTGAATTAATGATCATGACCGACAACGACTCTGGCATCGAAATTAATTGCGTATCAAGTGAACGGCAATCTAGCAGTAAGGCATGATGCTCAGCGCCACACGCGCTCACCATTTGATCCATGATGCCGCAGTTACACCCAACAAATTGGTTTTCCGCCTCCTGGCCATTTAACGCCACGTCAGCGTTACTCATCGCTAGTTGATAGAGCTGCCGGAAGGTTTCGCCAATCACCACTTCTAGAGAAGCAGATGAACTGAGGCCGGCTCCTTGGGGCACATTACCCGTGATGGCTAAATCAGCTCCCCCGATTACCAAGCCGCGTAGTTGCAAATGTTTAACCACGCCACGCACATAATTACTCCACATTTGTGAAGAGTGAGAGGTGATCTCACTATCAAGACTAAATTCATCTTGCTGGTTTTCATAATCCAGCGCCACAACTCGAACGGTGTTATCAGTGCGAGGTGTGACCGCAACCAAGGTCTGATAATCGATGGCACAAGGTAAAACAAAGCCATCATTGTAATCAGTATGTTCGCCAATTAGATTAACGCGGCCTGGGGCTTGAAAGTGACGACTTGGCGCATAACCAAAGCAGTCAGTAAACACCGCATCAAGCGCTCTTATTCTTGTTTGTAAATTGCTTATCATGATGCTTAGTTTCCTGCCTGTTCGTTGTAATGGGTTTTACTCACTTGTTGTAATTTTCCAGCCGCTTGCTCGGGAGTTAAATCCCGTTGTGGCTCAGCCATCATTTCATAACCCACCATAAACTTACGCACAGTCGCCGAGCGCAACAGCGGCGGATAAAAATGCGCATGTAACTGCCAATGATCTGTTTCAGTGAGGGTATTAGGTGCCCAATGCCATCCCATTGAGTAAGGAAAAGAGCATTGGAACAAATTATCATAACGACTGGTTAATTCTTTGATGGCGAGGGCCAAATCGGCGCGCTGTTCACTGGTCACATCCACTAAGCGAGCACACTTAAACTTGGGCATGAGCAAGGTTTCAAATGGCCACGCTGCCCAATAAGGCACAACCGCAATCCAATGTTCGGTTTCTACCACTGTCCGGCTGCCATCGGTAGATTCTTTCTGAGCGTAATCCAGTAATAATGAAGTGTGATGTTTATCAAAATAGGCTTTTTGATTCAATTCGGCCTTAGCTACTTCATTTGGAATAAAATCATTGGCCCAAATTTGTCCATGAGGATGGGGATTTGAACAGCCCATCGCGGCACCTTTATTTTCAAATACCTGAACCCATGCATAGTCTTTTGATAATTCAGCCACTTGCTCTTGCCAAGTGTGAATAAGTCCTTCGATCGCTCTGACTGGTAGCTCTGGTAAAGTTAAGTTGTGAGCAGGAGAGAAACAAATAACGCGACTGGTTCCCCGTGCGGCCTGCAAGGTAAACAAATCATCGTTAGTTTGTTCAGCCTTTGGCGTGTCTTGCATCAGGGCAGCAAAGTCGTTTGTAAAAACAAAGGTGCCGGTATAGTTAGGATTGACTTCACCATTGATACGCGTATTTCCTGCACATAAAAAACATTCAGGATCATGAGCCTGACTTTGCGAGACTTGCGGTTTTTCAACCTGCCCCTGCCAAGGACGCTTTGCTCGGTGAGGAGATACCAGCACCCAATCCCCAGTAAGGGGATTACGGCGGCGGTGAGAATGGTCAATTGGATCAAATTTAGACATAAGCACAACTTTAATTTTAGATGTTAGGACGCTATAAATAATATTATAGTATTTATATACAAAGTCTAAAATCAAAATAGTAACTTGTCATTATTTTATTTTTTAATGAACAGGCTAGATCTTAGTCATCTATTGCTTGCTGACTAAGCCAATTGACTAATTTTTGTAGATCTTGATTGGCAGCTTGATTCAGCTCTTCAGCCCAATCATGCACATTTTGCCACCAAGCCGGATGGTCACCTTGTTGAATTTGATTGGCAATTTTCTGTACGCGAGCCAAGCCCACTGAACCCGCTGCACCCTTTATTTTGTGCGCTTGTGAGCACACCTCATCTTTTTCATTCGCACTTAAGCTCAGTTGCAAGATTTCTAAGTATTCAGGCATGTTCTCTTGGAATACTTTAACGCTGGTTTTAACCATTTCGTGGCCGATGGTATCCACCAACATTTGCAGCAAATCCAAATCTAGGATGGCCTCTAACTTATCACCTTTGACTTCATCTACAGGCTGTGCCACTTTCACAGGCTCATCGGTGAAGAGGTTATTAAATACTTCGATAATACGACTCTTCTTGACTGGTTTGGCGATAACATCGTCCATGCCATTATCTAAATATTCTTGACGGGTTTTAATGACGTTAGCAGTTAGTGCAACGATACTGGTTTGCTCAACCAAACTTTCATCGTGTAAGACACTCGCCACTTCAAAACCATTCATATCAGGTAATTGAATGTCTAACAAAATCAAGTCATATTGTTTATTACGGGCCATATCAATGGCTTCTTTGCCCGTCATAGCGACGTCGACAAACTGATCGAGCTTTTCGAGTAATGCTTTAGCCACCATCACGTTAAGTTCAATATCTTCAACCAACAGAATTTGCAAACCGCGGACTTTAAGCTCTTCTACCTGAATCGGACGTCGGCTGATAGCCAATGGAAGTTTTACAGTAAAACAGGTACCTTCGCCCACCACACTGCTAACCGATATTTCGCCATTCATTAACGACACCATCTGCTGACAAATAGCCAAGCCAATCCCCGTACCGGTGGCACTTTGATGTTCTGGCAAGTTGACCTGATAGTACATAGCAAATATTTTAGAAAGCTCATCTTGCGGAATACCCACTCCGGTATCGCACACTTTGAAGGAAACCATGCTGGTATTGCTATCAATGGTTTGCGCCTCCACATGCAAAGACACCTTACCTTTTTGCGTAAACTTGACCGCGTTGAACAATAGATTCCAGAGAATTTGACGTAAACGTGTGCCGTCTGCCTCAACTAAAGCGGGCAAAGGTTCGGTAAGTTTGGCTTCGAACTGCAAGCCTTTGTCATCTGTTAGCAGCTCGATAATACTACCAAGCTCGCTGGTGAAGTCTTTTAACGAGATAGTTTTTAAAGACAACTCTAAACGATCGCGGTCGAGTCTGTCTAAATCAATAATATCGTTAAAAATATTACCCAAAGTAATGCCGCTGGCGTAAATAGTGCTGACCCAAGCAAATTGCTCGCTGTCTAATTTGGTGTCACGTAGCATACGACTTAAACCTACAATACCATTAAGCGGTGTACGCAACTCATGACTGATGGTGGCTATAAAGGCGGTTTTATCTTTACTGGCTTTGGCTACCGCGTTTTCTGCTTGTTTACGCTCGGTAATGTCTCGTCCAAAGGCCAACAAACCCAGACGTTTGTTGTCTGCGCCAAAAAAAGGGACCTTGCGCATTTCAAAATTACGGCGTTTGCCATCAGCAAATCGTAGCCACAACTCTTCTGTTGTACTGATATTTTTTTCTAATACTTCGTGATCACTGGCAACCACTTGGCGCGCTAATTCTTCTTCAAATACTTGGTGAGGCGTTAAACCTATCAATTCTTGTTCAGTCATGCCGGTCATCTGCTCAGCAACGCGGTTACAGCCAGCAAATTGTCCTTCCTCATTACGGTAGTAAATCAAATCTGGAGAGGCGTCGATGATTGAGCGCAATAAAGTAGACAAACGAGAGGCTTGTTGCTCTTTTTCAGATTTATCTTTAATTTCTCGTTCAAGCACAGTAAAGACACTCTCACGTTCAAGCTGGGCATTTTTACGTTGTTCTATTTCGTGATTTAGTTGCTTAATATTATTTTGCAACGTTTGATTAAGTAAGACGTCTTCGGCCCGCAAACGCTCTAACTGCGCAACCACATCTTTGAGGTGCTCTCGGGATTGTTCTAGCTGCTTAACTAGCTCACTGAAAAAGAACAACACCCATGGCGCACTTAACATCGTGAGAAAAATAGCGCTGATAAAATCGTTTATATCTACTCTGTCATTAATCGCTAGCCGCAATAAATACGAGCCCAACAAGGTAAACACAAGGGTAAAAAAAACAAATAAAATACTGGCTTTCATTGCACCGAAACGATGAATTTTTTGCGCTAATTTGATGGCCCAAGGTTCGGGGGACTGATTTACAGGCATGAATGGCTCTCTATCAAGCGGATGAGGTTAACGTTGCTGGCTGACATGCTAGCAAGTTTATCTGTTGGGTCAACTAAGCAATGCCATGAAATGCAGGATATCTCCTGAATAAAATGTGTAAATCACAAGGGTTAGCTCACATTTAAGATTTTATGCAAATTAATTGCATTATTATTCTACCTAAGCTTTGCGGTTTTTAATGAAAGCGCCGCATATTTAACGAATATTTTACAAATGACGCGCTAATTTCAAATTTATTTATACCTTATAACCAAGACACCAAAAAAACTTATTTCATTGTTTTTTATAAGGTTATTTCAGTATGTCGCTTGTACAAAAATAAATTTATGGTGAATGGTTCACTTGGCAATTGATTTATAAAACGAGACTCGGTATTTTGTAAGGCCTGCTTAATATAAATATTCGATACTCGACTGGTATCTCCAATAATAATTACGAACGAAAAACAGGCATTTGGGTTGGCTTTTTTAAGACATCCCACGTATTAACGTGCATCAAATGCCACCTGAATAGCAGTTAACAAAATAAGTAACATCCAGTCGGTAGTTGAAGGAGTTAAGGTAATGAGTTTATATCATCCCAATGATTCAAAAGATAACTGTGGATTTGGTCTTATCGCCCATACAACGGGTGAAGCAAGTCACAAAATAGTGAGTACGGCTATTCAAGCACTCGACCGCATGCAACATCGCGGTGGTATTGCTGCGGATGGAAAAACCGGCGACGGCTGTGGCTTATTAATGCAAAAGCCGAATAGTTTTTTCCAAGACATTGCCTCTGAGAATGGTTGGAAGTTAAGCAAAAAATATGCAGTCGGGATGATATTTTTATCTCAAGATGTCAAGTTAGCAGATTCTGCTCGTTTGGTATTAACCGAAGAACTTGAACGTGAAACCATGAGCATAGTAGGTTGGCGCGTCGTCCCTACTGATCATTCCGTGTTGGGCGATTTAGCGGCCACTGGTGTGCCACAAATTGAACAGATTTTCGTTAACGCACCGTCAGGCTGGCGTAAACGTGATGTAGAGCGCCGTCTTTACATGGCTCGCCGCCGGGCAGAAAAACGATTAAGCACCGATCCTGATTTTTACGTTGCTTGCTTATCAGGTTTAGTGTCGATCTATAAAGGTTTGGTTATGCCTCGTGATCTGCCTAAATTTTACTTAGATTTAGCCGACGAACGTTTGCAATCAGCCATTTGCGTATTCCACCAACGTTTCTCCACCAATACCCTACCACGCTGGCCCTTGGCTCAGCCTTTCCGCTTTTTAGCGCACAATGGTGAAATTAATACGATTCGTGGTAACCGTGATTGGTCGCGTGCGCGTTCGAACAAGTTTGTCACGCCCCTTTTGCCTGACTTACAAGATGCAGCGCCCTTCGTTAATTTAGAAGGCTCTGATTCGTCGTCATTAGACAACATGCTTGAGCTATTCTTAGCGGGCGGTATGGATATCTTCCGTGCCATGCGTTTGCTTGTGCCACCCGCATATCAAAACAACAAGACCATGGACGATGATTTACGTGCCTTCTATGAGTTTAACTCGATGCACATGGAACCTTGGGATGGCCCTGCGGGCATCGTTTTAACTAACGGTCGTCACGTAGCGTGCAACTTAGATCGCAATGGCTTGCGCCCTGCTCGTTATGTATTAACGAAAGACGGTTTGATTACCCTCGCGTCTGAAGTAGGCATTTGGGACTATGAACCACAAGACGTCATAGAGAAAGGGCGTGTCGGACCAGGCGAAATGTTAGCGGTAGACACCTACACCGGTAAAATTTGGCGCTCGAATGAAATTGACGATGAATTAAAAGAACGTCACCCTTATCGTGAGTGGATAAATAAACACATCAAGCGTTTAGCGCCCATTGAGCAGTGCGACGCCAGCAGTATCGGCAAACGTGCCTTTTCTGACGATATGATGGCCACCTACCATAAGTTGTTTAATTACTCTTATGAAGAAATGCAGCAAATCATTAAAGTTCTCGCCAAAGATGGACAAGAAGCCGTTGGCTCAATGGGTGATGATACCCCCATGGCGGTGCTATCTTCTAAGCAACGAGTGATTTATGACTATTTCCGTCAGCAATTTGCTCAGGTAACTAACCCACCTATTGACTCGCTTCGTGAAAATCACGTTATGTCATTGGCCACTTGTATAGGCCGCGAGCAAAACGTCTTTAGCGAAACCTCAGGCTATGCGCAGCGCGTCTTGTTTGATTCGCCTATTCTGGTATATACCGATTTAAAACAACTGCGTGAGTTTGATTCTGAGTATTATTACTCTGAAAAAGTGGACCTAAACTACTTGCCAGAAGAAGGGTTGAAAAAAGCCATTGAGCGGATTTGTAATGAAGTGGAATACTTAGTTAAAACTAAGCGCGCCACCTTCGTTATCCTGTCTGATCGCGAAGTAAAGGCCAACAAGATCCCTATCCCAGCGGCAATGGCAGTCGGCGCGGTGCAAAAACGTTTAATCGACAAAGCCCTACGTTGTGATGCCAACATAGTAGTAGAAACTGCCTCTGCTCGTGATCCGCACCATTTTGCGGTGCTAATCGGCCTAGGTGCGACCGCTATTTATCCCTTCTTAGCTTATGAAACTATTGAACAAATGGTTGAAAAAGGAGAGATAGAAACAGATGCAATGCAGGCAACCTTAAATTACCGCAAGGGAATTAATAAAGGCTTGTACAAAATCATGTCTAAAATGGGCATCAGTACAGTTGCAAGCTACAGAAGCTCGAAATTGTTTGAAGCAGTTGGTATTAACAAAGATGTGGTTAAGCTTTGTTTTGCTGGCATTCCAAGTCGTATTCAAGGTGCTGGTTTTGATGACTTTGAACAAGACCAAATTAATTTGCAACGTATCGCATGGCTGAAGCGTAAAACGATTTCTCATGGTGGACTACTTAAGTACGTACACGGTGGTGAGTACCACGCTTACAACCCTGATGTCGTCACTACACTACAAAAAGCTGTAGTCAGTGGAAAATACGAAGACTACAAAGCGTTTTCAAGTCTAGTGAACGATCGTGCACCCGCTCACTTCCGTGACTTATTAGGCTTAAATCCAGAAAATGCGCCAATCGATATTAGCTTGGTTGAACCTGCAGAAAACCTGTTTCCAAGGTTTGATACTGCGGCGATGTCAATCGGTGCCTTAAGCCCTGAAGCCCATGAGGCCTTAGCGGTTGCTATGAACCGCTTGGGTGGACGCTCTAACTCAGGTGAAGGCGGTGAAGATCCCGCTCGCTTCAATACTGAGAAAAACTCTAAGATTAAACAAGTCGCCTCAGGGCGTTTTGGTGTAACACCCCATTATTTGGTTAATGCTGAAGTGATTCAGATCAAAGTGGCCCAAGGTGCTAAACCCGGTGAAGGCGGTCAGTTACCCGGTGATAAAGTGACTAACTATATCGCTGAGCTGCGTTTTTCTGTACCTGGTGTAACCTTGATATCGCCACCGCCGCATCACGACATTTATTCAATTGAAGATTTAGCTCAACTTATTTTCGATTTGAAACAGGTGAATCCTAAAGCATTGATCTCAGTGAAATTAGTATCAGAGCCTGGCGTGGGTACCATTGCCACTGGTGTTGCGAAAGCCTACGCTGATTTGATTACCATTTCTGGTTACGACGGTGGTACTGGCGCAAGCCCTCTGACCTCTGTGAAATACGCCGGTAGTCCATTTGAGTTAGGTCTAGCAGAAACACAACAAGCTTTAGTTGAAAACGGCTTACGCCATAAGGTCAGAGTGCAAACTGACGGTGGTCTTAAAACCGGTTTAGATGTGGTTAAAGCTGCTATTTTAGGTGCTGAAAGTTTTGGTTTTGGTACTGGCCCCATGGTTGCCTTAGGATGTAAATACTTACGTATTTGCCACTTGAACAATTGTGCAACAGGCGTTGCAACTCAAGACGAAAAACTGCGTGAAAACTACTTCATCGGCCTACCAGAGATGGTCATGAACTACTTCAAGTTTGTTGCGCAAGAAGTGCGTGAAATTCTTGCCAGTATGGGCGTTGAAAAACTCGATGATATTATTGGTCGCACTGAATTGCTTAAAACCTTAAACGGTTTAACGGCAAAACAGAATAAATTGGATTTAAGCCCTTTGTTAGCCAAATTCAAAGCGGGCTCTCATACCAGTTTGTTTTGTTCAGAAACCACCAATGCGCCATTGGATAAAGGTGACTTAAACCAACAAATATTAGCAGATGCAAAAGAAGCGATTACCTCAGGTAAAGGGGCACATTTACGTTATACCATTCGTAACACTGACCGGTCAGTCGGAGCGACCTTGTCTGGTGAAATCGCCAAGGTTCATGGTAACCATGCCATGCATGACGCTCCCATTCAAATCCACTTAACGGGTACCGCTGGGCAAAGTTTTGGCGTGTGGAATGCCGGTGGGTTAGAAATGCGTTTAGTGGGTGATGCCAACGATTATGTTGGTAAAGGTATGACGGGTGGTCAGTTAGTCATCCACCCACCACGCAATATCACCTTTGACCCCCACGTCAGTGCCATTATGGGGAATACCTGTTTATATGGTGCTACGGGCGGTAAATTATTTGCCGCAGGTCGCGCAGGTGAACGTTTTGCCGTACGTAACTCTGGCGCCATTGCTGTCGTTGAAGGAACGGGTGATAACGCATGTGAATACATGACCGGTGGTATCGTGGCCATACTTGGTTCAACTGGTGTTAACTTTGGCGCAGGTATGACAGGGGGTTTTGCTTACATTCTTGATGAGCTTAACGACTTAGATAATCGCGTTAACAAAGAGTTAGTTGAAATCCTAGAAATCGGCGACAAGGTTATTTTGTCAGAACATTTACGCGGTTTAATTAATCAACATTACGAGTTAACTGGCAGTGAGCATGCATTAAATCTACTCACCCACTTTGCCGAAGAATTACCACGCTTTAGGCTGGTAAAACCCAAAACAAGTGATGTTAAGAATTTGCTGGGCCACATCAGTCGCTCAACCGCTGAGTTGCGTTTGCAAGCTCAATAAGCAGTAGGATTAAATTAAATGGCTAAGAATGTTTATCAATTTGTAGATGTGGAGCGTATCGATCCGCCTAAAAAGCCGATCATGGTTCGTAAAGAAGAGTTTGCCGAAATCTATCAGCCCTTGACCCAAAGTCAAACTGAAGGGCAGGCCGATCGATGTTTAGATTGTGGTAACCCCTATTGTGAATGGAAATGCCCTGTGCATAACTTTATTCCTCAGTGGTTAGCCCTTGCCAATGAAGGCAAGATATTAGAGGCGGCCGAGTTATCACACAAAACAAATAGTTTGCCAGAAGTCTGCGGCCGCGTGTGTCCGCAAGACCGATTGTGTGAAGGTGCATGTACCCTAAATGACGATTTTGGTGCGGTGACAATCGGTAGTATTGAGAAATACATCACGGATACCGCCTTTAAAATGGGCTGGCGCCCAGATATGTCGGGTGTGGTAAAAACCAATAAGAAAGTTGCCATAGTAGGTGCCGGTCCCGCAGGCTTAGCGTGTGCTGACATACTCGTCCGTAACGGTGTAAAACCTGTGGTTTATGACAAGTATCCTGAGATAGGCGGTTTACTGACCTTTGGTATTCCTGCATTTAAATTAGAAAAAGATGTCATCAAGTTGCGTAAACAAATCTTCACTGAGATGGGCGTTGAATTTGTGCTAAATACTGAAATAGGCAAAGATATTCCGTTTCAGAAGTTGCTTGATCAGTACGATGCCGTATTTTTAGGTATGGGCACCTATAAACCCATGTTAGGCGGTTTTGAACATGAAAAGGCACCCGGCGTTCACGAAGCGTTACCCTTTTTGATTGCCAACATTAATCGACATATGGGCCTTGAAAAAAATCCTTCTGAATTTATCGATATGCAAGGTAAAAAGGTGGTGGTGCTTGGCGGTGGTGATACCACCATGGACTGTGTCAGAACCTCAATTCGTCAAGGCGCAACAAGCGTAACCTGTGCCTATCGTCGTGATGAAGAAAGCATGCCAGGTTCGCGTAAAGAAGTCGTTAATGCCAAAGAAGAGGGCGTTGAATTTAAATTTAACCTACAACCTCTTGATATAGCTGTTGATGAAAACGGTAAAGCCACAGGTGTGCGGTTGGTTAAAACGGAAATGGGTGCACCCGATGCTCAAGGTCGCCGTAGTCCTGTTATTGTCGAAGGCTCTGAGCATATACTTGAAGCAGATGCAGTGATTATTGCTTTTGGTTTCCAACCGAGTCCTGCTGGCTGGTTTGGTGAATTTGGTATCATGCTGGACGAAAAAGGCCGCGTAAGAGCACCCGCAAAAGGCAAATTTGCTTTTCAGACCTCTAATCCTAAGATCTTCTCAGGTGGTGATATGGTCAGAGGCTCTGACTTAGTGGTAACGGCGATTTTTGAAGGTCGTGAAGCTGCTGAGGGTATACTGGATTATATCGGCGTATAAGACGTTTCAAAGGGTTTTAGACAAAATTAAAGGGAGCTACTCGCTCCCTTTTTTATTTAGGCTGTTTCGCTCGCAATTTGTTTTAACGCTTGAGCAAAAACAGCGGCAGGTTGGCCACCACTAATCAAATGTTTGTCATTAATAATAACCGCTGGTACTGACTGAATGCCCGCCCGTTGAAAGTGCTGTTGGGCCGCTCTAACCTCTTGTACAAAGTGGTCAGATGCTAAGACGTTTTTTGCTTCTGAAGTGTTTAAGCCCACTTTTTTAACCACTCCAAGCAGTTGCTCATGATCACTCGGATCACCACTGTCTTTAAAATATAAATCAAATAAGGCCAGCTTCAATGCTGTTTGTTTACCCTGCGACTCAGCCCAGTGCAACAATCGGTGAGCATCAAATGTATTGTAGATCCTTCCGCCCCCCCTATTGCCAAAAGCATAGCCTACGTCCAAACCGCGCTGTTTAATCATGTTTCTGTTTTGTTCGGCTTGCGTCTCACTGATGCCGTATTTTTGGGTAATATGTTCTGTAATTTCTTGACCTTCTTGGGGCATCTGTGGATTAAGTTCAAAGGGCTGCCAGGTAATATCAGCGTGAATCTCTCCTTGTAACTCACTTAACGCTTGTTCTAAAGCTTTGTAGCCGATAATGCACCAAGGACATGAAACATCAGAGACAATGTCAATTTTTAAGTTTATCATTTAAGGTTCTCTTTCATTTATTAGCAAATACTCTGGCTTGGCCGCCCCGTCGAAATAGTTATAGGAACAAAGTATTAAACTTGCTTAGGCCGCTTGAACTGCCTTTGCACGCCCACTAAGGCTGACAATAGAGCTTCGATTAGCAGACTTAACAATAAGGCTATTGCGAGCCCCCATAATAAGGCGCTGGGCTGTAAAATAAGTACGTAAGTATATTGCGCCATAGTCTGTTGCATAATGGTTTGGTCGTGCGCAAACACCACATGAAACGTGCGTTGAATCTGACCTTGCTGCAACATCATCATTTCGTCTTTAAGCAAGGCAACACGTGTAACAATATACTCAATATTACCCGCATCTTGCTTAAATACGGCATCGTCACTGGCTTTGTAATGATTTAACAATTTTTGTATGTCACCAGCAAAAAAACGGTCAGCCGTTTGTTGAAAACCGACAAGGTTTTGTCTAGCTTCTGACAACATCGCATCAACTCGCTTGGCATATTGATCAACCATTGCTGGTAGCTGAACACCAACCAACATACCCATTGAAAATAAGATAAGTCGTAAATAATCCCTAAGCATTTTCATCATTAACTTATACCCTAGCGTTGAGCTTAATACCTTTTGACCGCGCTTAAAGCTTGCTGCACTTTCTGTGAACTTCTATAGTAAAGCTTACCATTCATCATTGAGTACATGGCTTTGCTAAACATCCGTGCCAGTTACATTCATCTAAGCTTGTTTTTTTCTGTTATGGCTCTAATTGGCTTTAGCAATGCGGCTTACTCTACGCCAATGTCCTGCCCAACTCAATTTCATCAGCTCCCCTTAACGCCCTCAGCAGGCTTTTGTCAGGCCTTTGATCAAGAATTTCCGGTGAGTCTGTCTTACTTTAGCGCGCTTAAACAAGAGGCGGTCAGAGCCTTTTATGTGCAAGAATTAGGCTTACCTAAATCAGACTCGATTACCAAAGGCCGCTACTTATTAAACTACCATGACCGCCAACTCACCATTGTTATTTCGGCTGATGGTCAGGGCAGTCAAATCGATATCTTACTAAAGGATCAGTAACTTCCATTGAAGCACCCTGCTAGCTTATTGGCACTGTCTTTGCTACCTCAACAACATACTAAACAATGTTGTCAATAAAGTGGCAAAGCAGGAGAAATAATGGAACTCGTCATCATTTTAATGATTTTACTGATCATTGTGGCAGTGGCAGCTATCAAGTTAAATGAGCCTGCGCTGGCCTTTCCCTTTAAAAAGAAAGCAAGCTTATTCACTCCGGTTGAGCGCAGCTTTTTGATGTTAATTGAAGAAGCAGTAGGCCGAGACTATCGCATTTTGTGTCGGGTTAAATTAGTCGATATTTTGGCAGTGCGTCAAAGTACTGACAAAAAAACCAGCAAAAATGCTATAAGCCGTGCTAATTCACGCTATTTAGACTTTGTCTTGTGCTCTAAAGATGATCTGACCCCAATTATTGCCGTTGATCTTGTGCACGGTAATGGCAAAGAGGGTTATAAAAAGCAAAAAGACTGGTTTGTAACAGGATCGCTTGATGCTGCGAATATTCCTCATGTCAGAATTAAAGTGCGCTCAGGTTACAAAGCATCTGAAATTAGGGAGTGCATCGAAGCAAAACTCCCCAACAGACGCCCTAGCCAACTAAAAGCGCCCATCATGCAGGGAACCTTGAATATTCCTGATGAGCTTAAACAAAAAGCTAAACCCACACGCCCTGTTGGACGTAATCCGATAGCCGCGTAATCGTCGTTAAACACAAAATTTATAAACAAAAAAACCAGCTTAAGCTGGTTTTTTTATGACAAACAGCAAACGTATTATTTACCGTTTACGAACTCAACACCTAATTGAATATCACCGCGTAATCCGTCTAACATCGATTCTTTCGCGTTTTGCTCAAAGGCACTTAGTTCGCCGTAAGACAAAATTTCTTCGACACCATTTTTGCCTAAGCGAACAGGGTGAGAGAAAAAGGTTGCGTCATCGCTGTTGGTTTCAACATAGGTATATTCAACTACGTTGTCACCACGCATTGCTGCAACTAGAGACAAACAAAAACGTGCTGCTGCTTGACCCATAGATAAAGTAGCAGATCCGCCGCCAGCTTTTGCTTCAACAACTTCAGTCCCTGCGTTTTGAATGCGAGTGGTTAAACTGGCAACTTCTTCATCAGTAAAATCAACACCTTCAACTTGTGATAACAAAGGTAGGATAGTGGTACCAGAGTGGCCACCAATAACTGGCACATGCACATTGGCAGGATTTAATCCTTTTAAGTTTCCAACGAAGGTTTCAGCACGAATAACATCTAGGGTTGTCACGCCGAACAATTTATTTTTGTTATACACGCCTTTCGCTTTTAGCGCTTCAGCAGCAATCGCTACAGTGGTATTCACTGGGTTAGTGATAACACAAATACAAGCTTCAGGGCATGTGTCAGCAATCGCATCAATCAGGTTTCTCACGATCCCGGCATTGATATTGAACAAGTCTGAGCGATCCATACCTGGCTTACGTGGCACGCCAGCTGGGATCAACACGATATCACAGCCTGTTAGCGCGTCAGCTAGGTTGTCTTTACCAAAACCTTCAACTTTTACGTCTGTGGGTATGTGACTCAAGTCAACAGCAACGCCAGGCACCACTGGAGCAACATCATACAATGACAATTCAGAACCAGCCGGTAATTGAGTCTTCAATAACAAAGACAACGCCTGACCTATACCACCCGCAGCACCAAGTACAGCTACTTTCATAATTCTCTCCTGTGTAAAGCGATTTGCTAAGTAATTAACCTCAATTATAAAAAACTTACAACCAAGGCTTTGGGAAAACGCCTATCATACTACCTCAATGTTTTTTTTGTCACTCGATTACTCACTGAAACTATAGGCAAATTGCTTAAAGCGCAGCAATGCGGCAAAATAGCCGTTAAAAATCGAGGAAGCTATGGCCACTATCAAACAAGAAGCGTTAATTAGAGCATTCAAAGATATACTCAATACTGAAAATTTCGGTTCACAGGGTGATATTGTTGAAGCACTAAAAGAGCAAAAATTCGATAATATTAGTCAATCGAAGGTATCCAGAATGCTCAGCAAGTTTGGCGCGGTGCGGACCCGTAATGCTCGCGGTGACATGGTTTATTGCCTTCCCCCCGAACTTGGTATGCCTACTGCTAAAAGCCCTTTAAAGCAATTGGTATTAGATATTGTGCACAACAATGTGATGGTGATCATTCGTACCAGCCCTGGTGCAGCACAACTGATTGCCAGATTGTTAGATTCATTAGGGAAAAAAGACGGCGTACTAGGCACCATAGCCGGAGACGATACTATTTTTATTGCTCCTTCAGATATTACCCAAATTGAAACCATCAGGAACAAAGTCGAAGCTTTGTTTGAGAATGTCTAGGGCACCTTGGATAAGCCCAGTGAATAAAGCTCTGGGCTCCTAAAGAATAAGAAATACTTATCAAGGTAGATGAATATCCACCCACACCAG
This sequence comes from Flavobacterium sp. W21_SRS_FM6, assembly GCF_052119645.1. Lineage (NCBI taxonomy): Bacteria > Pseudomonadati > Bacteroidota > Flavobacteriia > Flavobacteriales > Flavobacteriaceae > Flavobacterium > Flavobacterium sp. W21_SRS_FM6. The sequence goes on along the minus strand of NZ_JBGQOM010000007.1, from coordinate 91,416 downwards.
TCGATGATCTGACGATGCCTGTCTATCCTTTATGAGGCGAAATGTAAGCTCGGTGCTCACGGGCCAAAACACCCCAGAATCAATTATTTTAAGGTTAGCCGATGGCAATACATAATCAGCGCGCATGCCCCATTGTGCTGTGTGACTTTCCCCATGACCATTCTGTGGTTTCAGCTGCGCTGCACCTTCACTTTTGGGAATAGTTGACGAATTTATCAGCTCAGATGCCAGCAATGAGCCTATTCCACTTTTGATCCCATCACCTTCCACCGCAGAAGCATTCAGATCCCCGACAATCACAAACGAAGTAGCATCTAAACCGCCACTACGACCAACATCATCATAGATATAAGCCGCTCGCTCATCACCATTGATATAATCAACCCAAAATCGAATTTCATCATGATTCCGTTTACCATTACGATCCTCGATCCCATCGAAAACTGGTGGCGTAGGATGACTTGCTAAAATATGAATAGTGTTGCCCGCAACGTATATCGGTACATCCCAGTGAGACTTAGATGAGAGCCGAAGCACTTGCTGTGCTTCATCAGAAAACCACGCCTTTCCCTGCTCGTCTTTTATGCTATTCAAAAGACTATTAGGCATGTCTTTCCATAAAAAATGTTGGAAAGTGCGAATACGTTTGGTCTCAATGGGGAAACGACTCAATATCAACATGCCATATTGGCCCGGATATAAGCCGAACCCGAAGGCATCACCACCTTTTCCGCTAGCTATGCCGTCTTTGTCTAAATCTAATCCAGAGTCCACGCCGGTATTTACCGGCGCAGTGTAATAATACGGATAATCTATTGCTTGGTTATTTTGCTGAGCAACATTCAGATAATTTTTTATAAAGGCCTCAACGCCTATATCAGCAGCTTGGGTGTGGTCAAACTCATTCAGTAAAATAATGTCAGGCCGAATTATTTGAATAATTTCAGCAATATTTTTTATCTGCGAATTATCGCCGGATGCGAGACGCTCAAATAACTCATTACCAACGGGACGCGTTCCCTTAGGTAAATAGTTACTTGCTTCCATACTGACATTGAAAGTGGCAATTCGTAAAGTTTGACTCATTGCGAAACTCGAAAAAAGTAAGATGAAAAAACAGTAAACAAAACGATTCATAACATTCTCAATTTTCAATAAAAAAAGCCGACTTTAAAAGTCGGCTTTAACGTTTTTAAAAAGCTTTATTTAGAAGCTATATTTAACTCCTACACGCACTTCCCACAATGAACCGGCCACGTAGGGTGATTCATCAGCTTGACTTGGGTTAACACGGTTAATTAAATATGTTCCATCATCATTCATCGAAGCATCAACTACAGAAGCAACGTTGAACGGGCCTCTGCGTTGAATACCCCAGTCATCATTCAAGAAATTACCGAGGTTCTTCATAACGAAGAAAGCATTAGCTCTATGACCTTCAGCAAAGGCTGGCAACTGTTGATCAATACGGAAGTCGAAACGAGTAGACCAGCTAGATTCGCCAGAGTTACGTGGAACGATTTGACCACGATACTTTTCTAAGCCCGCATCAGAAATAAATGCGTCGAAATCAGCCATAACTGCATCAGAAGCAAACATGACATCAGTACCATATTGATCAGTGGTAGGTACGTACATCAATGAACGGTAGTCAGCCAAGTCTACGCCCGGGTTAAAGTTGTCAAACGAGTATGAGAAGTTACGACCCGCTTTACGGTTACCAAACAACGAGAAGCTTGTTTTATACCCTTCCATGAACTCAGTTGAGTAGCGTAAGCTCATAGTAAAGTTATGAGGAATTTCGTAATTCGAAGTGCCAACACCAGGATCGTTCTGATCAGAAGTTGCAATGTTAGTAAAGTTAGAGAATGCAACCGAACTCGTCATTGGGTTGTAATCTTTCGCTTTGTTGAATGCATAACCGAAATTAACATCTAAACCAAAATCATATTCTTTCTTCATAGCAAACGAGATAGTGGTCGCACTGCCGTCGCTTTTTGCATTAGTTAACAGAAGATCACTATAACGAGAATTACGGAAAACAGCATCACCATCTTCATCTGTTCCAATTGCGATACCTTCATAGATAGGACGACCATCAATGGTCACGGCACCACTAGGTTGAACCGCTAGATTAACAATTGTCGCTGAATCTTGTTTCTTGGTATACAGCAAGTCCGCTGAAAATATGTAGTCATCTTCAGTAACAAAGGTTGCACCGATGTTGTATTTCCATTCGCCAGGCATGTCAAAGTCAGGATCTACGGCGTTTGTAGATGGCTCTTGACCCAATGTAGGCTCATTAACCGCAACTTGGTCAAACATGGTTTGCAAAGGTGAATAAATTGCTTGCCCATTACCCACTTTAGCATTGTCGAAAATGCTTATATCATTTCTGTAAGCATCGATATTTGTTACACCATCATTAGAATAGCTATTTGATAGGTAAACGTTTGGATTGCCACCAGAGTACAAGCCTAAGCCACCACGGACTTCTAAGCTATCACTGGCTGACCAATTAAAGCCAAAGCGCGGTTGTAACAAACTAACACCGTCAAAGGTCGCTTGGTTGGTAATGTCGTAACGAGATTCGAACAAGGCATTTTCATTAGGCTTGTCACTACTTGATATCCAGTCATAACGTAAACCAAACATCAAAGTAACATCATCCATTACCCACTCATCTTGTAAATAAACAGCTTGAGTTTTATAAGAGAAGTTCGCTGCTGCATCATCAGGATTATTCGTGCCTGCTGAGTTGTTGTAATAAACATCATCAGCAAAACCTAATTCAAAATCATCTAAACCACTAACGCCACCTTGAGTGTTACGTCTAAAATCACCACCAAACCGGTACTCACCGATGGTATGTTGCATGAACAAGTTGAAAACATCTAAGCTTTCAAGCTCATAGCCACCAGTGATGGTATGGTCATCTAAATAATACGTACCTGCGATTTTAACCGTAGTGTTTTCCCAGTTTAAATCATTTGATTGACGTGAATCATCTGGACCTAAGAAGATTTGACCACCGTTCTCTAATGAACTGATCTGAACTTCACCAAATCCACTAGCCGCATCAGTTGAACGTTGTTCATTATCTAATTTGGTGTGTCCTACTCTAATTTCAGTAGAAAAGTTGTCTGACCAATCTGAATACAAAGAACCAACAACAGCGTCTAAAGTGGCACCTTTCTTATAATAGTGATTAGACAAAGTAAGAGTACTGCTACTTTCATCTGACTGATCAATTACGAAACCGTCGTTATAGTTATAAACTAAAGAAGCACGGTGAGAGTCATTGATATTCCAATCTAATTTAACTAATAGTTTTTCATCTTCAACTGGTGCAGAAGCTGGCATACCACCTGCGTCATAGCCATATACGTCTTGAGCAATTTGAATCGCACGATTGACTTCGTCCATGGTCACTGAACCATTAGTCAATGCGTCGTAAGTGAAAATCTGGGCACCTTCAAGTTTTTCGTAAGAAACGAAACCAAACAAAGTATCAGCAATTAATGGGAAGCCTACGTTAACGCCGTAACGCTTAGTAGTATAATCTCCACGGTCAACTGTTGAGCCTTCGATTTTGTCACCAGACAAAGAGTCACTAGAGTAATCGAAGAACGCACTTCCGTGAACTTCGTTAGTACCTGACTTAGTTACCGCATTGATGTTACAGCCAGTGAAACCACCGTATTGAACGTCAAAAGGGGCAATCTCAACTGCAACTTGATCAATAGCGTCAAAGGAGAAAGGCATACGAACAGTCGGGTAACCGTTGTTGTTCAAACCAAAACTGTCGTTCATGCGAACACCATCAACAGTTAAGCTGCTGAAGCGAGGATGGCTACCACCACAGATGATTGATTCTTCACCATTGTCTTCTGAAATACTGATACGTGGATCAACACGCACGATATCTTTAATATCACGGTCAGCAGAAGGCGCGGCATTGAGGTCCTCTAAATTAAAGGTAGAGCCAGGGCCAATTTGACCGAATTCGACACTGCTTATTTGAGAAGCTGTAACTGCGATACGTTCAATGTTCTGTTCATTTTCCAAAGCTACGTCAAAAGGTAAAGTTTCACCTAGTGTTAAATATACGTCGCTGACTGTTGTGTCTTGAAATTTATCTGAATCAATTTGAACGCTATAAGGACCACCAACACGAAGACCTTTGGCTGAGAATTGGCCAGCTTCGTTTACAGTTGCGGTTTTAGTCGAGCCAGAAGGAATGTGGATGATAGTAACAACTGTACCAGCTGCGGGCGATCCTTGAGGACCTACAATCTTACCACTTATTCCCGATGAAGTTTCTTGAGCCATCGCTGCGGTAGACATGCCGATTGACATGGCCACTGCAATCGCGATGCGATTGAGTTTAGTAGTTCTTAGCATTGTGTGCTTCCTAAGTGTTGTGGTTATCTTATTAGTTTAAGTGCTGCGTATTATTTGTTGTTTTTATTTCATTTATATTACTTTGCTGGTCAACAAACAACCAGTAGTACCCAATCAGCGAAAAAACTTTTATTCGTCATTAAACACTTACGGAACTTATCTACAAAATTCGGACCGAAGGATTGGCTTGTTTACGACGATTCAAATTTTCTCATAGCTAGTCTGCAGATCCCACGCTAAATAAAAACTATTTATTGATATTCATAACTACTTATCAATAGTCTTTATTTATCAAACAATTAGCCATCTTAAATAAACTTATCTATTGCAATAAGTAAGACTAAATGGTCAAATTATCTTAACTGGTAAAAACATAAAAAAGTCATGCCGTTTAAAATAGTTTATCTAAGCAAAAACAGTTTGTTACTTGTGACCATATTTTTAACCTTGCTAAGTGGTTATATGGGTTACCTGAATAAAGAAAAAATAATTGTCGAAATACCCAATTTAATTACTGAATCGCTGTCCTGTAAGACCCAATCCTCTACAAATAACGAAAAGTTCGAAGCATTTATTACCGATCAACCCATGGCACAGCAATTATTAACCAACCTTTGCACTAACCCCGTCATTAACCGGCAGTACGGTAAAGTTGAAGTTCATTGGAGCCACAACGAGCAAGAAATCTCTCAATACGTAGGTAAAGGCATCGCCAATTTAGCCTTGGTAAAAGAAAACGTCATGCAGGCTTTTGCGACGCAAGTTACGCACGGTTATAAAATTATTGCTCAATATAAAGACTACTCGGCGTACTTCTTTTCATTGAAAGAAAAGCCTCTTTTAACTAAAGAGTACCTATGGGGCAAAAGACTGGGGCTACTAGACTATCCAAGTAGCCGCTCAGGTCACATTGTACCAAAAAGATTGCTGACAGAGTTAGGCATCGGCGATAACAATATGCAAATCACTTACGTAAAATCCCATGAGGCGTTAAGAGAATTATTAGCAGCAGGAAAGGTAGATATCATTTCAAGTTTTTGGCAAGAGCAAGACAAAGAGCGTTTTTCGGCTAACTATATCACGCCAATCGAAACCCAAGTGAGTGGCAGCAAATGGTATTTAAAAATGGAGACCAACAATACCGATTTACTGTGCGCGCTGCAGCAATCCTTATTTGAGCTATCTAACGAAATACATTCGCAATATTACAGTACCTTAAAGCTCGACTCGTATGGCTGCAATACGACCACTGATGCTCAACCTGTGGAGCATAGTAACGATGAACCGTAAGCTATCACTATCTTTATTGTTTTTGGCTCTTTGGCTACTATTTCAAACGGCTTTTACCTTAGGTCAGCTTTATCAAAATAAATTAAACAATGAGCGATTTATTGCCAGCATTGAAACTCGGGTGGCTTTAGATCTATCTCGACTGAAATTAGCCAACGAAAAGTTTCGCACCGCTGCTGATCCTGATTCGATAGAACAATATATGGCACAAATGAACGAGAATTTAGCACGGCTTAATTCTTCTGCTCTAATCGTTAGTTTGCAAAATATAGACTTAGCGACCCTAGAGCCATCTAATAATGTGCAAAAACGTGTTTTAAAAAGTCCTGAACAAAGCGTAGAAATTGCGATTCAATTATTGCCGATAAATTGGCGGGACGGTTTGACCCTCATCGCACCTCTCTTTGCCTTAATGATTGCAGGTTGGCGTTATCTCACCCCGCCCGCTAAAAGAAGTAGATACAGATTGCCACAAAGCACATCTCCTGAACTCGAAGCTGAAATTCAAAAACTCATTATCAATCTCAAAGATAAATCTATTCAATTCGGTTCAGACGGCCCTGCTATTTTGCTACCCAATAAACCGTTTTGTTTTTATGCAGCACTTGTGGATTATTGTATTCAAACGGATGCGCCAAATCTAAAACACAATATTGACGTTCCAAATGAACTTATATTGATCGCTAACAAGTATTTTTATCGCTTAATTGAATTGGGTCACACAAAGCGTAAAAGACCTGACTTTGGCGCAAACTTAGACAAAACCTTAAGTGAAATCCGCTCGGCCCTAGACGAAGCTTTTAAACATAATTCAGATATGAAAGACTTATTTTATCCGCCCAAAGCCCAAGGAGAGGGGTCGCGCTCAAAAATGCATAACTACGCCATTACGAATGATCATCCGGAATTAGTAGAGTTTATTGGTAAGTAGCCTTAAGCAGAGCAACTCAACAATTTTACACTTTATCCACTCGTCTTTTCTTGACCAAATGGTCCATTAATCGTAATGTGACTTTCAGAGGCCACCTGAAACCACTGAGACGTATTTAAAATTCAATTTAATGCGCCTTATTGCAGCATAATTTCTACTCTTAAACTGACTTTTATGCCGTTCACTGGTATCTTTCGTGCAATTTCTAAATTTACATTTTGGAGCGGTATGTCTACCCCTTTAGTTATTGCAATATCAGGCGCTTCAGGCTCTGGAAAATCGTTATTTACAGAAAATTTACTCAAAGAATTTTCGGAAGAAGGTAAACAAGTGCAGATCTTGCGTGAAGATCATTACTATCGTGCACAAGATCATTTGCCCATGGCGGAGCGTGAAAAGAATAACTACGATCACCCAAAAGCCTTCGAACATGAGTTATTAGTTGAACATTTGAAAGCCTTAAAGTTGTGGCAACCTATTCAGTATCCACACTACTGCTATAAGACCCACACTCGTTTGCAGGAAACGGAAACACTTATATCTGCCCCAGTAATTATTATTGAAGGCATTATGTTGTTAGCAAGCCCACCCCTGCTTGAGTTGTTTGATATAAAGATATTTGTCGATACCCCACTAGACATCTGCTTACTGCGCAGAATGAAACGGGATATTGCAGAAAGAGGCAGAACATTAGATTCAGTAGCTAAACAATATGAATCAACGGTTAAACCCATGTACCACCAATTTATCGCTCCAAGTCGATTCACTGCTGATGTGATTGTGACTCAGGGTGGTAAAAATAGAATTGCTTTGGATGTTATAAAATCTCACATCCAACAAAGCTTGTTATAAACACAATAAAAATAAACCTAAAATTAGAATTATAAAAAGGACCCCTAATGATCAGCTTAATCGGTGTTGCACTACTCCTTCTTATTGCGTATTTGCTATCAGCACATCGCAAATCGATTAATTGGCGCACAGTAGGTGGAGCATTTGCAATCCAAGCAGTCATTGGGGCCTTTGTTCTTTATTTCCCGCCAGGTATAAAGATGCTACTCGCACTCACTGAGTACGTGAAAAACATCCTCGCCTACAGTCAAGAAGGCATCAACTTTATCTTTGGCCCTGTGGGTAATAAATCGTTGGGATTTATATTTGCCTTTAACGTACTGCCCGTTATCGTATTTTTCTCTTCCTTAATTACTGTTTTATATCATTTAGGCATTATGTCGTGGGTGATAAGATTGATTGGCGGCTTTTTACAATTTGCCCTTAAAACCAGTCGTCCTGAATCAATGTCAGCTGCAGCAAACATCTTTGTTGGACAAACAGAAGCACCTCTCGTGGTTAAACCTTTTATTCCCCATATGACCAAGTCTGAGCTGTTTGCCATCATGGTAGGGGGGTTAGCCTCTATTGCGGGATCTGTTATGGCGGGATACGCTGGCATGGGCGTTGAAATCAAATATTTGTTGGCCGCTAGCTTTATGGCAGCTCCCGGTGGATTATTAATGGCTAAAATAATTATGCCTGAAACAAAGCAGTTCAAAAATGAATTGACCGAGTTAGAAGGTAAAGATGAGAAATACGCCAATATTTTTGATGCAGCTGCCAGTGGCGCAGCATCAGGTATGAATTTAGCTCTAAATGTCGGGGCAATGTTATTGGCGTTTATCGCTTTAATTGCCTTGTTAAACGGGATCATTGGTTGGGCCGGCGGCTTATTTGGTATGGATGACCTTACCTTTCAAGTTATTTTGGGCTATGTCTTTCAACCTATCGCTTGGGCCTTAGGTGTTCCATGGGATGAAGCCAATATTGCAGGCAGCTTTATCGGGCAAAAAATGGTGGTGAACGAGTTTGTCGCTTACTTAGACTTTTTAAAGTACCAGGCTGATTTGTCGCCGCAAACTCAAGCGATTGTCATCTTTGCACTATGCGGTTTTGCCAACTTTTCGTCCATCGCCATTTTAATGGGGGGCATAGGAGCCTTGGCGCCAACCCGCCGTAAAGAGATAGCTCAACTCGGATTAAAAGCTGTATTAGCCGCCACCTTAGCAAATTTAATGAGCGCCGCCTTAGCCGGACTTTTCTTAAGTTTGTAAACATTTAGACATTTGAACAACAGGTAACGAAATATGTTGGAACTAGTAGCAATAGATTATAGAGACCCTGACGCAGATAAAAAATTTGTTGAATCACTGCATCAAACAGGGTTTGGGGTGTTGAAAAACCACCCTATTGAGCAACAAATGGTGTCACAAATTTATAAAGACTGGCAGGCATTTTTTAATAGTGAAGAAAAACACAATTTTGCCTACGACAAAGCAACCCATGATGGATTTTTTTCAACCCAAGTATCAGAAACAGCTAAGGGCTTTAAGAAAAAAGACATCAAAGAGTATTTTCATTATTACCCTTGGGGTAGATGCCCTGAAGCATTGAAGCAACAAGCCGTCGATTACTATAAAGCGGCAACTGACCTTGCATCAGAATTGCTATCTTGGGTTGAGAAATACTCACCGGAAACGGTCTCTGCGCTTTATTCACAGTCACTGTCTTCTATGGCTGAAAATAGCGAACAAACCTTGTTACGTATTTTACACTACCCACCGCTAACTGGCTCAGAAGAGCCTGATGCCATTAGAGCTGCTGCGCACGAAGACATTAACTTGCTTACTATCTTGCCTGCAGCTAATGAGCCTGGATTGCAAGTGAAGGGAACGGGCGATAGCTGGATTGATGTTCCATGTGATTTTGGTAACTTAATTGTAAACATCGGAGACATGTTACAAGAAGCATCAGGCGGGTATTTCCCGTCCACAACCCACCGAGTGATTAACCCTGAGGGAAGCGATCAAAGCAAATCGCGTATTTCTTTACCGCTATTTTTGCATCCTAATCCACAGGTTGTTTTGTCCGAAAGACATACGGCGAAAAGCTATTTACAAGAAAGATTGCGAGAGCTTGGAGTAGCATAAGTAATAACACGACGATAACGCCGACATTTGCTTCATCGGCGTTATCGTTTATCAGTACATATTAATAAGCAAGTAAACAACTCAACTTAACGCATCCACAGCCAAATTTGGATGTTAGTGCAAAATAGAGTTTTCATTGAATTCAGTTAAAAAACGTAATTTACTTTCATAACGTCTCTCGTCATTGACACTAACGGAAAAATCTCTGGCCAATTGCAAATAGTGCTCAGTTAGGTCCAACTCGCCTAATTCAAAATAGACTTGCGCCAGACCAAAATACACTTCATGTCTTTTTCGATCTAATGCCATCGCGTCTTTGAAATAACTTATCGCCTCTTTGTACTCGCCAGATTCAAGCTTTTGTTCGCCTAAGTTAATGTAAAAATAGGGATTGCTCGCGCGTTTTTCCTCTACCTTAGCGAGTATCCTATTGGCTTGCTCTTCTCGCCCAGAAGAAAGATACAAATAAGACAGATTTTCCCAAGCCGTTAAATTATCTGGATTAAGATCGAGGGCATACCGATAGCTCTCTTCTGCTTGTTTTATATAGCCTTTTAAACGGTACAAAAAGCCCAGATTACCAGCGGTCGACTCAAATGATTCATCCACTAACAAGGCTTTGCGAAAATAGGCATACGCTTCGTCTAATCGGTCATTAATCAGAGCATCAGCGCCTTTATTATTGTAAAACATCGCCATTACAGTGGACTTACTAAGCAGACGTTTTTTAAAATGATTACGAGAAGAAAGTGGGTCAAAGTCCACTAAGAAACCTTTGTTAACAAAAGGATGTTCCGTTTGCGCTGACTTCGGCGAAAGACGCAAATTTATGTGTCCATTGAGCATGCTAAATCCTTGGTTGCGCGTCCAGTATTCAGGAATATCGATATCTTGAAACTGCGCCTTAAACCCCGCCTCTTCTGCCAAAGCATAAGTCATGATGGATAAAGAAAGGCAGTTTGCCGCTTTTAATGTAAATGTATCATTGGCCACAGTGTTTGCGTTACCGTCGTACAGAATGTTAAAGTCGGCACGGTCAAATAAGGCGTAAACTAAGGCCTTTATCTGCTCTAAAGGCTCTTGTTGCTCACTGGTAGCACGTTTAACAAAAGCCTTCGCTTCCTCTTCTAATTTAAAAATATCTGTTTCACTTTCAATGATAATTTGATCTGAATGAGTGAAGCCTTCATCATACAAAATAGTATGCACATCAAGCGGGGCTCGACTGACAGATTGACAAGCGGATAACAAAACAGCAAAGCTAAAATGTATCAAATAGAAACTAGCGCGGTTAACAGACGCCATAATAATCCCCTTCTGAACAAAACCAAAAATCTAGTATCGAATCAGCTTATTAGCGAATGTACTCGTCGCAAGAAACCGCTCACTTAACTTGGTGTTGCTGACAACATCTGACGGCGTAAAAACTCAATTTTAGCAGCGTAGACATTGGCCTCTTCCTGATAACGTGACTTTTGATAAGCTAATTGTAAAAAGTGCTCACTGCGCTTCAACTTACCCAATTCGTAATATGTTTTGGCTAAACCAAAAAATACTTCGTGCAAAGTTTTGTCGAGGGATAGGGCTTTTCTATAGTGGTCAAGGGCAGAATCCCAATTGTGTTTTTCAAACGCGGCCTCTCCCAAACTTAGGTGGTAGAAGGGATTATTTGCACGTTTGCGTTCTAAGCGAGTGAATATTTCGGCTGCTTTTTCTTCTTGTTGAACATGTTTATACAAGAAAGCCAAATTTTGCCAGACAGTTAAATTGTTCGTATCAATATGTAAAGCTAATTGATAAGCCTTTTCAGCCTTTGCATAGTGACCGTTCAGACGATATAAGTAGCCTAAATTTGCCAGTAAATGCGCCTGTCTGGGATCAGCCAAGTAACTCGCGCGAAAATAAGCATAAGCCCTTAAATCGTCTCGGCGCAGTAGCGCATCACTGCCCTTATTGTTGTAAAACAGCGCGATCACCTGCGACTCACTGAGCAAGCTTCGTTTATCGTGCTTTCGCGTTGCTTGCGCATCAAAATCCACTTCAAATCCTTGCCTAGTTAACTCCACATAGGCTCTGTTTTGTTTGGGCACTATTTGCAAATTGATGTGTGAGTTAAGAATACGTTGCCCCTCTCTGCGGGTCCAATATTCAGGAATTTCAACATGCTGAAAGCGCGCACCAAAGCCAAGGTGACGAGCCAAGGCGTAGGTCATGATGGACAAAGATAGACAATTTGCCGCCCTATTTTCAAAAGTCGTCTGGGCTACAGTATTGGCATCAGCTCGATACAACAGATTAAAATCAGAATGATCAAAAATGGCGCGAACCATCGATTTAATCTGCTCTTGAGGGTTAGGAATATTTTTTACAGATTGTTTTGCAAATCCTTTTGCATCATCAGCTAGAAAAAAAATCTCATCGGGACTTTCAATTTTTATTTTTTCAAAATGTAAATATTTGTCATCGACTAACACAACGCTCGCTTGTGTAAATTGAGGGCTTATTGAAGCGCACCCAGACAGCAAGATAAGTAATAAAACACATAGCGCTATACGCATAATAACTGGCCCGTTAAGTGCGCTCCTTAACCAGCAGTTTTACTCCCAAAACGGGCCGGCAAAATGGCGCATGACATATGGTTTATAAAAATGTCGTTTCGTAATAAACTAAGGTCAAACAAATTTGACTCATTGAGTGTAGATGAAAATTGCAATTCTTGGTGCGATGGATGAAGAAATCAGTCTTTTACGCGCTTCACTAACAAACGTTACTGAAAGAAAAATAGCCCATTTAACGGTATATTTTGGTGAGCTTAACAATACCGAAGTTGCCTTAGTAAAATGCGGAATTGGAAAAGTTGCGGCTGCGGTTTCAACCACCTTATTGGTGATGGACTTTCAACCAGACTATGTGATTAATACTGGCTCTGCTGGCGGCTTTTCCAAAGAAAGAGTGATTGGAGATATCGTTATCGCAACTGAGTTACGCCACTATGATGCGGATCTGACTTTTTTTGGTTACGAGTTAGGACAATGTGCGGGCATGCCTGCCAAATATGAATGTGACACAAAGCTAATTACTTGTGCACAACAAGCAATGCAAAGCTTAGATCACATTGGATATGAATTGGGTTTGATCTGTTCAGGCGATTCTTTTGTGGGCAGCGATGAAGGAGCCGCGAAAATTCGACAAAATTTCCCCTCTATTAGTGCTGTGGAAATGGAAGGTGTGGCAATTGGCCAAACTTGTCATTTGTTGAATGTACCTTTTCTTGTCATTCGCTCATTGTCTGATATTGCAGGTGTCACCTCAACAGTGTCTTTCCAAACCTATTTGGAAACTGCCGGCAAACACTCAGCACAAATTGTAATGCAAACTCTTGCTTTACTGGCTAAGCAAAACTAATAGAATGATACCTTGATTGAATTTATTAATTGATCAATTCGGCAGCATTAACTTGCTGCCTTTGTATTCCGTTTTAATTGTGGTTTTAATAGAAAGACACCTTACATTAGCGGATAAATTTCACCCCTTAACCTTTGCTAAACTTGTTGCTTTGCGTGTAGCATATAAGGTTCATAGTAAAAATCCTGGCACACCCTTACAGCAGATGATAGCAGGCACACTAGCTCCTATTGTGCTACTTTCCCCATTTATGCTTTTGCTAGCTGTACTCATTTATTTATCAGAATACCCCATCTTTTTTGATAGCTTATTACTACTGCTCGCGCTGAGATTTACGCCGGTAATGATGAGGATAAAAAAAGTAGAACGCTGCCTAAAAACCAACAAGAAAACCTTGGCCAAACAACATTTACAGACATTGGTGTTAAGAGAAACCGCACAACTCTCTCCCTTTGGAATTGCAAAAGCAGCCATTGAATCCTTAATGTTGAGATTTGCAGCGCAATTTTGCTGCGTCATTGTTTTATATTTAGTTGGAGGGGGCTTGTTGGCGCTCAGTTATCGCCTGCTATTTGAGTTTTCACAATGCTGGCATACTAAACAAGGTAGTTATGCTTATTTTGGCAAACCCATTCGCTTGTGCTTGGCCCTTATTCTATGGCTACCAGCCAGAATTACAGCCCTGTGCTTTATTATAGGGCAAAACATTTCACAAGGGCTCAGAGCACTCACTCAAGGCAAAAACCTATTATGCAGCCGGTATTTTGTTTTAAGCTTGCAAGGCGCCGCCCTAGGTGTTGAACTCGGTGGCCCAGTATTTTATGGTGATAATAAAGTTCGATTAGCAAAATGTGGAGGCACACGCCCCATCGCCTTAGAGGATTTAAACAGAGCACTTAATGGGATTAAAAAAGCCCAATGGGTTTTTCTGACCTTGTGTTTTATCGCTTGCCTGTTACTCAATATAGAGACTTAGCCGCCTTGTTTACTATTAGAAAGAATGTTTTATCATTCATCATCATAAGTGCCATGTTTCACTTTTGCGCACAAGCTTCTGCGCAACGAATAATAAGTTTAGCGCCACATACTACCGAATTAATTTACGCACTTGGCATGGGAGAGCATCTCGTTGGGGTGAGTGACTACAGTAATTATCCACCTCAAGCAGAAAAACTCCCCTCTGTAGCAAACTACAATGGCCTCGACTTTGAAGCCATTATGCAACTTAAGCCTGATTTAATAGTGGCTTGGCAAGGCGGTAATAAGCCCCAAGATATTGCTCGCTTGAGTTCGTTAGGCTTTAGCGTTTATTCATCAGCGCCGCAATCCCCAGATGATATCAGTAAAGACATTGTGAAATTAGGTGAAACACTGGGACGGAGTGAGCAGGCTTTAATGTTAGCTAATCAGTTTAAGGCTGAACTCGATCATTTAAAGCAGCGTTATCTAACGCAAGCTAAAATCCGAGTTTTTTACTACATGTGGACCTCACCATTGATGACAATAGGAGCTGACGCTTGGTCGACTAAGGTACTTGATATTTGCGGAGCGACTCAAATATTTAACGATTCCATGGTTGCCTATCCTGAAGTCAGTAAAGAACAGGTCATATCACGTCAGCCCACCCTGTTAATTGCCGCTATGAAAATTAAAGAGTTAGATGCCCAACAATTCTGGCTGCCAACACATTCGCTGTTAAAAGCACCTGTTGTTGTGGTTAATCCTGATGAACTTCATCGCTTTACGCCACGATTAATAAATGGGTTAACTTCCATGTGCAAACAAATAAATGGTTTCTAAATAGAAATCTGTGCTATTTATCAATGGTGTGATTAAATTCAATTAGTATGACAACGCTAACAATTTGAAACTGGAGGATCTATGCGAGGTAATCTCAGTTATCATGATAAGTTTGGCCAATACTCTATGTGGACCGAAGGTAAAATTCTGTTTTGTATTGTCCATGGCGCAATTGGCGAAACCGTCGCGAAACATTTTCATCTTCATTTTTGTCAATTGGCCGATAATTTAGCGCCAACCCCTTGGGCCTACTGTGCCGACTTGTCCGCCTGTGAAGGCTATACTCCAGAAGCGGCAAATCGAGTAAAAGCATCGCACCAATATGGTATCAGTCGGGGGTGCATCGTTGATGCTTACCAAATTTCATCGCCATTGCTGATAAATCAGTCACAGAAATTCCGCGAGGCACTTGGCGTAGATACGCATATTAATGATAGGATCTTCAGTAATGATAAAAGCTGCATAGCGTTTCTTACTGCTGAGCTGTCAAAAACCCGAGATCATATTTAAGCCAAATGAATATTACCCTAACCACACCAGCTATGTTATTTCCTGCAATATCCTTGTTACTTCTTGCCTACACCAACCGTTTTTTAACCTTGGCATCGGTGATCAGAAACTTTGATTTAAGCCATCAAACCGACAATGCTCAAGCGCAAATTGCTAATTTACGCTCTCGTATTTTATTGATTAAGCGTATGCAAGAAGCTGGTGCCGGTAGTTTCTTTTTGTGTGTTTTGTCGATGTTAGCGGTATATGCAGACTATCAAGCGATTGGAAGCTCAATTTTTGCCTTTAGCTTAGTTTTGTTGTTGTATTCGCTTTGGCTCTCGGTAAGAGAAATTAGGATATCGGTAGAGGCTTTAGACATGCATTTAAGTTATTTAAATATTCCCATCGGGAAAAAATCAAAATAACTCATTGTTTTGGGTCTAGTCGAAATAACTCATTGTTTTGGGTCTAGTCGAAATAACTAGACCCAAAACCACATTAATAAGCTAAATTAGCTAAGCGTTACCCGAGCGAATTTGCGTTTACCCACTTGGAAAACATACTCAGCAGCATCTTGATAAACCAATTTGCTATCTTGCACTTTTTCACCGTCTTGTTTTACTGCGCCTTGTTTGATCATTCGCATAGCTTCAGACGTGGAAGCAACCAATCCAGCGTCTTTTAATAGATTAGCGACCGCCAAACCAGCAGTACCAAGAGCAAGAGTAAACTCAGGCATTTCATCTGGAATAACATTTTTTTGGAAACGTTGAACAAATTCTTCATGAGCCACTTCGGCGTCAGTGTCAGAATGGAAACGAGCGATAATTTCTTTCGCTAGCGCGATTTTATAATCTCTTGGGTTGCTACCACCAGCAACTTCCTGTTTAAACTCATTGATGGTGTCTTTGGGCAAAAAACTGAGTAAGTCATAATAACGCCACATCAAGTCATCAGAAATTGACATGATTTTTCCGAACATATCATTAGGTGCATCGGTAATACCGATATAATTGCCCAAAGATTTAGACATTTTTTGCACACCATCAAGCCCTTCCAACAAGGGCATCATTAATACTGTTTGCTGACGCTGCCCTTCTGATTTTTGTAGTTCGCGGCCCATCAATAAATTAAAACGTTGATCGGTACCACCTAATTCGACATCGGCCTTAAGTGCAACAGAGTCCCACCCTTGAACTAATGGATATAAAAATTCATGAATAGCAATGGGCTGATTATTAGCATATCGCTTTTTAAAATCATCACGCTCTAACATACGAGCAACTGTCTGGTTGGCCGCTAACTTTATCATGCCGGCCGCCCCCAGTTGCTCCATCCATTCTGAGTTAAAGCGAATGGTTGTTAATTTAGGATCCAGAATTTTGAAAACTTGCTCTTTATACGTTTCAGCATTTGCCAACACATCTTCCTTGGTTAAGGGCTTGCGTGTCACATTTTTGCCTGTTGGATCACCGATCATCCCAGTAAAATCTCCGATTAAAAAGATAACCTCATGACCTAGCTGCTGAAACGTTCGAAGTTTATTAATTAAAACAGTATGTCCTAAATGCAAATCAGGTGCGGTGGGATCAAAGCCTGCTTTTATTTTTAAAGGCTTGCCTTCTTTTAATTTAGCAATAAGCTCATCAAGCAAAAGAATATCATCTGCACCTCGTTGAATTTCCGCTATCGCACTCTGCCAATCAACCATCGTTTACAACCTTGCCATTTCATCGTACTTTAAAATTAGCCGCGCATTTTACGTGTCAACCTTTAGCATTGAAAGGGTTGAAACACTTTTTATGTGTTAATTGCTCAGATACCAACAAAAGATAAACTGTTCAAAAAACAAGCAACACCTAGAAAACAATTTCATTTCAGTATATTCTGCAGGGATTCAGTTAGTTTGAGCAGTATTCTTCGTGGCTAAAATCTCCTTAAAGCACTTACCCAAACCCCATAAATGGACAATTTCAGCCCTTGCTGGTGTGTTGTTAGTTCTCATCCTTTTTCCATCTGACCCCGTCAGCGCTTACAAAAACACGCCAGTTCCTACCTTAGAAATTGGTAAACGTTACGACTTAGCTGTTGATTTTAATAACTTACCTGAGGCGGAAATAAGTGCCTTTGATAATGCGATAGAGCGCAAAACCTATAAAGTAAAAAAGGGCGATAACTTAGCCAAAATATTTAATCGCGCCGGACTTACTCCGCAAGAGACCTATCGAGTATCCAAAGTAGAAGATCACGCCAGTAAGTTACTCAGTTTGATGCCGGGTGAATCATTGGGCTTAGAAATTGATGACGAGGGCAAATTAAAATCTCTTAGTTACATGTATTCTCCTACCGAGACCTTATTACTTGAGATTAACGCCGACAACAGCTTTTCAGGTCATATTGAATCTAAGCAAGTAGAAACCCGCTTAAATTACGCCCAAGGTGAAGTATCTAGCAGTTTTTGGAACGCAGGTATTAAAGCAAACTTGAGTGAAAATCAGATAATGAGCCTAGCTGGTATTTTTGGTTGGGATATCGACTTTGCTTTAGAACTGCGAGCGGGTGATAGCTTTTATGTCATGTATGAAGAACACTTTATTGATGGCGAATACATCGAAAACGGCGACATAGTGGCGGCTCAATTTGTCAATCAAGGTGAAACGTACACCGCAATTCGCCATTCAGACGGTAACTTTTATACGCCTGACGGGCGTAGCTTGCGCAAAAGCTTTTTACGCGCACCTGTGAACTTTAAATACATAAGCTCAAATTTTAACCCCAACCGTTTTCATCCAATTCAGAAACGCTACAAACCACACAATGGTATCGATTATCGAGCAGCAAAAGGCACGCCCGTAGTGGCTGCCGGCGACGGTAAAGTGATCGAAGCGGGATATAATCGCTTTAACGGAAACTATGTGTTTATCCAACATGGTGAAAACTATACGACCAAATACTTACACTTTTCTAAATCTGCTGTAAAAAATGGCGCAAAGGTCAAACAAGGCCAAGTGATCGGTTATGTGGGCGCAACAGGGATGGCAGAAGCGCCTCACTTACATTACGAATTTTTAGTCGATGGTGTACATCGTAACCCTCGCACAGTAGCCTTACCCAAGGCACAGCCAATTGATAAAGCAGAAGCTAAAGCTTTTGCAAGTATCTCTGCACAAAGACTGACGCAGCTAAATAATAATAAACGTATTATGTTGGCGATGAACTAACAGGAGAGAGTTTGTGTCGCAGTTGTATGTTGGCCTTATGTCAGGCACCAGTATGGACGGTGTTGATGTGGCTTTGGTGGATTTCTCTGGCCTTCATCCTCACCTCCTAGATTGCCAAACATTTCCTTATCCTAAACCGTTGCTGGAGGAGCTCCATCAACTTTGTGGCTCAAGTAGTGACGAAATAGTCTTAATGGGGCATGCTGATAGGGCGATTGCAGAAGTCTTTGCTCAGGCGAGTCTGCAAGTCCTTAGAGACAACTATATTCGTCCTGATCAAGTTACAGCCATTGGCTCCCACGGCCAAACTATTCGTCACTTCCCAGCAGGAAACCATGGTTTTAGCTTACAAATTGGCGATCCTAATACTTTAGCCGTAATAACCGGTATCGATGTTATTGCTGATTTTCGGCGTAAAGACATTGCGCTTGGCGGACAAGGCGCCCCACTCGTTCCTGCATTCCACAAAGCAGTTTTTGCTCATCCTAAGCAATCTCGCATCGTCATTAATATTGGCGGCATCGCTAACCTTACCTATTTACCTAAAGATGGCTTGGGCAAGGTATTAGGCTACGATACCGGACCAGGCAATACCCTGATGGACTTATGGTGTAATAAACACACAGGTCAAGCTTATGACTTTAAAGGTGAATGGGCAGCACAAAGTACGGTCTCAGGCAGTTTGTTAGACAGCTTGATTAAACATGACTATTTTTCACTTTCGCCACCTAAAAGTACTGGCCGAGAATTGTTCAACTTGCCTTGGTTAGAGCAACACATTTCAAAGAGTGCTAAAACCTATAGCCCACAAGAGGTGCAAGCCACCCTAGCGATGTTAACAGCGCAAACTATTGCCCAAGAAATATTACGTTTCCCAGATGTTGAGCAAGTCTATGTATGTGGCGGCGGGGCAAAAAACGAATTTTTAATGGAATGTTTAGAGTCGCTGTTACATGAGTGTGAGTTAAGCACTACTGAGTCTTTGGGCATTGATCCAGATGCTGTGGAAGCCATGGCTTTTGCATGGCTAGCTTACGCCCATAAGCATAAGATAGTGGGAAGCCTAGCAAGTGTGACTGGAGCAAGTCGAGATGCTGTATTAGGCACATTTTGCCCGGGCCACGAGTCATGAATCAGCGCCGCATATTAGATACTACCGATTTAGCTATTTTGGCACTTTTGTATGAAGATGCTCGATTAAATAATAAGGACATCGCCGAACAAGTAGGACTGGCACCTTCGTCGTGTTTGGAGCGTATAAAAAAATTACAAGCAGACAATGTTATTTTAGGCTCAAACCTAGAAGTAAACTTGCAACTGCTTGGCGGTAATATTCAAGCGATGATTTCTGTTAAGCTATCTGATCACAATCGCGCTACGGTGGTTAATTTACAGCAAAAGTGGTTAGCCTTACCTGAGGTGTTGAGCCTTTTTCACATGGGCGGCGACATTGATTTTTTTGTTCACGTCAGCGTGGCAGACACCTCACATCTACGGGACTTTGTATTTAATCAAATCACTGCGTTTAACGAAGTCAGCCATGTCGAAACGGCTCTTGTTTACGAACATACTAAGAGTATCACCTTGCCCAGT
Organism: Flavobacterium sp. W21_SRS_FM6; assembly: GCF_052119645.1. Lineage (NCBI taxonomy): Bacteria > Pseudomonadati > Bacteroidota > Flavobacteriia > Flavobacteriales > Flavobacteriaceae > Flavobacterium > Flavobacterium sp. W21_SRS_FM6. The sequence continues at coordinate 71,296 of NZ_JBGQOM010000007.1, read as the reverse complement.
GTTTAAGGGCTTGCTTCAAGTTCGAAAAACTCAGTAAAGCATTTATATAACTGAGTACCGCTCAGCACTGAAGCTGAAGGAAAATGCAGAATAGCAATCACATCACAAGGTGCAACGATATCAGTTGTAGCGCGCTCATCTTCTAGTGTGTCGACATTTAACACCCGCGCTAATACTTGTCCTTTTTTAATGAGTTCACCAGGTTGTGCAAGGTATTCAACTATACCGCCTTGCTGGGTATATAAAATCTTATAATTATTTAAGGTTACAGCAATGCGTCGCATCAATTCAGGTTCAAAGCTATGACTTAAAAAACTTCCTTTAGCACTTAAAAAAGCCAAGATACTTTTAGCATCGTATTCGCCATCATTAAAACTAATCACCTCTTGGCTGCCCATTTCTAAGGTAAATGCTTCAACACCAAAATCGATAGAGGTTTGACGCTTCGCAGACAGTAATTCCTGTAATGTCCACCATGGGCAAAACGTTGCTTCGTCTAAAGCACCAGAGAATACATTAGGGATTAAAATGACATGAGGGATATTAAACGACATAGCTGCTTTTCTAGCATATTCAGGCACATAGATATGACGAGTCGATACAGGTCCATTGTGTAAATCCAACACAAAATCAGCGTCAAATGCCAATTGCTGCAACTTTAAATTTAAACGTTGAGCCAAACCTAGGCCCCACTCCTGCTCAAGTTTTTGTTGAATTTGTTGTTTTATCTGCTGACGAAATTTACATTTAATATCAGGGATAGTCTCATCATTGGTCACCTCCTGAGCAAATTGCTGAACGAGTTCTTCATCAAAAAAATATCCCCTGTTCCAATTCGTCCCATTGACGGGATCAAATCGTCCAAGGGTGTACTCTCCCGCTTTGATATTGGTGCCAACCGGATTACAATTTGGCACTAAGATAATTTCCCCACAGATAGGCAGGGTCTTTAGCCACTGCACCAAATGGTAAATCACCACATTTCCCTGCACTTCAGCGCCATGTATAGAACTTTGGATATACACTTTAGGACCAGGCAGCGTCCCAATAAATCGATAAAGCGGCACGTTCATGTTGCGGCCAGAGGCATTCTGCGCCACAACTAAGTATTCTTTGATAAATTTATTCATGTTTTGGCCTGCTCACCATCAGGTGATTTGAAGGCGTTTACGCTTTGCTTTCGGGAAAGTGTGGCGATATGGATTTTCTGACACCGTTGCCCCAGACTATCGCTTCATTGAACAAGCTATGTAAACGTTTTTGGTCAATTTCTAGTATTTTGGCAATACGAATGACCTTCAGCCAATTACCGCTTTCAAAAGCTTTGACCAATAGGAGATACATCGACAAGTCATTTTGACCACCACACAAAGCCACTTTGACGTCTTCAACCAAGGGCAATTTATCAACCAATACCTTCATTTCCTGATTAAGTAAGGCATCCAATAACGAAAATAACCCCACTAAAAAACCCAGAGGCGGGTTAGATCCCAGTTTTTTCTCTGTGCCCACAAGATCACAGAATTTTGCCCTGACTAATGACAAGTGAATGAGCTCACTTGGTTTATCGCTACTCAAATTAGCAATGGCTAACAAAGCGATAAACTTCTTAATCTCGACTTCGCCCATGTAATTTAATGCATGGCGTAAAGACGTAATTTTATATCGCTTATTAATTGTCGGATTATTAATAAACCGCAATAACATGTATGACAAACCAACATCGTGTTCTATCACACTGTTGATACTATCAATATCAAATGAGGCGCTTGAACTTGCCCCCATAAGCTCCACTAACGTTAGCTGAGAGGTAGGAATGTTCTTCTGAGCAATGGCTTCTGGTCTGGCAAAGAAATAGCCCTGAAAATAATCAAAACCCATCTCGCGATAAATAGCAAAATCCTGTTGCGTCTCTATTTTTTCTGCAATCAGTTGTACGCCGGAGTCTTTATATAAACTGAGCGTTTTAGCCACGCCCTCATAATCATCTTTAACTGTGTTGACTTTAACCATATCGATATATGGCACAAAGTCGCCCCACTTTTGGTCAAGTCGGTGGCCTTCAACAGCTAACTTAAAACCCATGTTTTTTACATGTTTGCAAACCGATAACAGGGTGTCGTGGCTAAAAGCACCATCATAAATTTCAACAATAACATTTTCGGGATCTAGGGAAGAAGGAAAGCCGTTTAACACGGTTTCTGCTTGGAAATTGATGAACGATTTTTTACTGCATGATATGTCGTCAAGGCCTAAAGTAAGATAATTTCTGGCAATTAGCTGGGCTGTAGCTTCATCACGGACAATATCAGGGTAGCAGTTATTCTTCCCATCGCGAAAAAATAGCTCGTAAGCAAAAACTTCTTTTTCTCTATCTAAAACAGGTTGCCGGGCGATAAACGCAAACATGAATATCCTATGAAATAGTTATAGTTATTTTAATGTAGACCGATAATCGAATAAGGGTAAAATTTCCAGAATCGCAACGACTTAACAAGTGAAGAAGTCGCGTAACTTAGTCGACTAAATACACAAACTGACCAATAAACACACTCATAATCTAACATCTAGGTCAGCGATTAGTCACTAATTAATTGTTTCATTGCATGGCCCCACTTGATTGCTTCATTATAAAAGCTCTGGGTCATGGCGAGATGAATATCCAACTCTTTTGAGTAGCGGGCGACATTTTGCCAGTGGCCAACTTCGTAGGCTCTTATTAGATTAAGATAACCTTGCAATTCATTTTTTTCACCACAAAGAGCGGCTTTCAATTCATCGCCTAAGGGCAATTTTTCAACAACCGAGCGCATGCTTGAATCTAAAATTGCATCTAGCAAAGAGAACAAACCGAGCAAGAAACCTGTAGGCGGATTTTTAGCCAATTTCATTGCTTGTCCGATAAGCTCGCAAAATTTTGCCCGAACTAAAGACATGTGCAACAACTCAATGGTTTTGCTGTCTCCTAAATTTGCTAAAGCCACCAGCGCGATAAACTTTTTCACTTCAATTTCGCCCATGTAATTTAAGGCATGGCGTAAACTACTGATGCTATTGCTCTTGTTTATTAACGGGTTATTGATAAAACGTAATAGTTTATAAGACAAAGAGACATCTCGTTCGATAATATCGTTTACCCTACCAAGGTTGAAGTCGGTAGCGGCACTGACACTAATTAAATCGAGTAAGGCAAGTTGACTTGTAGGTATTCTTTTTTGTTTCACGATCTCAGGACGTGCAAAAAAGTAACCTTGAAAGTAATCAAAGCCTAAGGCCTTGTATTCTTCGAATTCTTCGTGAGTTTCTATTTTTTCTGCAACGAGTTTTATATTAGCTAACTTGAGTTTTTCTATATTACTGCGCATTAGTTGTTGATCGCACTCTACGATGTCAACTTTCACGATATCTGCGTAAGGCAACAGAACGTCCCATTTCGGGTCAAACGCGAAATCGTCGAGCGCTAACTTATAACCCATCTCTTTAATATTGATGCAGGCCTGAATAAGTTTTTCGCTAAGATTCACTGTTTCAACCACTTCTATAACGACAAGCTTTTGATCAAGGGAAGTAGGAAAGCGATATTCTAATGTGTCTTGGTGAAAATTTATAAACGCTAGCTTTCCACCAGTAATATCATCAAGACCCATATCGAGATGGTTGTTAGTTAAAATCTTGGATGTTGCTTCATCTGGACAAATATTTGGAAAAAAGTTTTGCTCACCCTCGCGAAAAAGAAGCTCGTAAGCATACAACTCTTTTTTATCATCTAAAATCGCTTGGCGCGCAACATAGCTAAACATAGAAGGTCCGTTACAAAGTGAACTAATAGAGCAGATTAACGTAAAACAGATACTATTAGAATTTTATATTTAACATCAATCATTGATAATAATTTTTTAAACACTATTTATCACCACTGATGCAATTTTTTACAAATTGTCTGGTCTATTACGTTAGGAAACGATAGATTTATGGTCGCAAATTTAGCATATTTTTGATAAACTTGCTTCCATTGTGTAATACGAGGTTACTATGAGTACAGATTTACGCACATTGACATTGACCGTCCCACAAACTGGGAGCATCGAGACTTACATCCAAGCTGTAAGTGGCATCAGTATGCTCAGTGCAGACGAAGAGCGTAGCTTAGCCGAACGTCTTCAACAAGATGATGACTTACAAGCCGCTAGAAAACTGATTATGTCTCACCTACGTTTTGTAGTGCATATCGCTAAATCCTATTCAGGTTATGGTTTGCCTCAAGCAGACCTAATCCAAGAAGGTAATATTGGTCTGATGAAAGCGGTAAAACGCTTTGACCCTACCATGGGCGTTAGATTGGTTTCTTTCGCGGTGCATTGGATCAAAGCGGAAATTCACGAATTTGTGTTACGTAATTGGCGAATTGTGAAAGTGGCTACAACCAAAGCACAGCGTAAATTATTCTTCAATCTACGCAAAAATAAGAAGCGTTTGGGCTGGTTTACCCATGCAGAAGTGCAAAAAGTTGCTGAGGAGTTAGGCGTTAGCACAAAAGAAGTGTTGCAGATGGAAGCTCGAATGAGCAGCCAAGATCAGGCGTTTGATTTGTCAGCTGACGAAGATGAAAGCAGCACTTTTGCGCCAGTTCAATATTTAGAAGACAAATCTGCAGATGTTGAAAGCGGTGTAGTAAATGCCAATTGGGATTCTAACGCTTCTGACAAACTATACTCTGCTATTAAAACCCTAGATGAGCGTAGCCAATACATCATTCAAACTCGTTGGTTGTCTGATGATAAAATCACTCTGCAAGATTTGGCTGAGAAATATCAAGTTTCTGCAGAACGTGTTCGCCAAATTGAAAAAAATGCAATGAAAAAATTGCAGAGCGCCATGACTGCCGCCGCTTAGTTGCAAAATTAGGTAACAAAAAAGCACGCTATGCGTGCTTTTTTTTATGTTTATACCTATCAAATTGGATAGTTAAACCCATTCGCAATGATAATAGGTTTAACTTAGCTGTTCTTCAGCATCTTCAGAAATAGGTAATACTCCAAATAATCCGGAAAACTCTGCTACTGGTGTATCACCGTCTAATATGGCCACTTGTAATTTAATAAAACACTTTTTATTTTTGAGCAGACCGTCAAATTTGCCATTAAAAGATTCAATGTTACATAGGGCTCGTGGTTGCATGGTAATAGGCTTGTGAAAGTGAATGTTGCCATCACCTAAAACAATATCACCGACCAAGCCTTTTTCTTTGAGCTGTAAAAAGATCATGCCCCAGCCAGTTAACGTCGCCAAAGAAAAAATACTGCCAGCGAACATGGTACCGTGTAAGTTGATGTTTTTATTTAAAGACGCTCTAGTTTCTAAGGTTCGGCCTGAGTATTGATAAATCTTAATACCCATTTGTTCACTAATAGGAATGGTCTCATACCAAGTATCTTGCAGTGTTTTACACCACTTGGGATGCAAAAGAATGGTGTTAGGACTGCTTAGCCTTTTAACCATTTGTTGGCGTTTTAGCTTGCCAAATTCATTGGGTGCTTCTTTTTCAATTTCAAAACCAGCACTTTCAAAAAATGGTATTGATATTTGACGACTATTCGTGACTAACCTAATCGCTCCTTCTTCTCGCGCAACCGATTCAAGGGCTGCTAATATTAATTTAGCTAAGCCCTTACCCTGATATTCTTTATCAACAGCAATATGACGGACTTGCGCCTCGTCTGACGAATTCATGTGAATACGACCAACTGCAACAACATCGCCATTGTGATTACGGATCATTCGATGCTGACTTACCTGCTCGTATTCATCTTTTTCTGAACCTAAGGGGTAATTCCAAGGTTGCCGCAACATTTTCCAGCGCATCTCAAAGTACTGTGCAAAATCTTGTTCGCTAATTGGCGTATCAATTTTATACATAGTTCCTATTTTCTCTTAAGTGGCTACCTACAACACTTCACAAAGGCGAAGCTAGCCGACTATTAAATCCTATTAATGCAGGCTCGGCAATTTATACTTGTAACATGAAGGTCACTGGACCATCGTTTTGCAACGACACCTGCATGTCAGCCGCGTATATCCCTGTTTGGCAGGGCACTGACGACTGCTTCGCTGAATACACGAAATGGTTATACAACTCTTTCCCAAGCGCTGCAGGCGCCCCGCAAGAAAAACTTGGGCGATTACCGCTTTGGGTGTCTGCGACCAAGGTAAATTGCGATACGATCAACAGCTGCCCTTGCACCTGCTGGACATTGAGATTCATCTTGCCATTTTCATCCGAAAAAACCCGATAATTAAGAATTTTCTTGCACAGTTTTTCAGCACTCAGTTGGCTATCTTGCTGTTCAACGCCCAACAACACCAATAGTCCTTGGTTTATTTCACCAACAACCTCCCCTTCTACCTCCACTTTGGCGTGCTTGACGCGCTGAATTAACCCTTTCACTTTGTCTCCTGTAAAAATTTTGCCATGGCTTTAGTTGCCAGACTTAATGCCGCCGCTATCTTGCTCTCAAATGCACTGTGGCCAGACTCAGGAACAATAGTCAGTTGACTGTTTTTCATCACCTGATGCAGGCTATAAGCTGCCTCAAGCTTACAAACACTATCGTAACGTCCGTGGATTATATTGGTGGGAATATCTTTAATTTTATCGATTTGATCGATGATAAAATTTTCAGGAATAAAACACTGATTTTTTACGTAGTGACATTCTAAAATTGCCAAACTGATGGCATTGTGCACGTCACCCACCAATTTATCTTCGTCAAATTGAGCATGCAGACGGCTAATACGGGTTTCCCATAAGTACCAAGATTTGATCGCATGCATCTTACTAATTTCATCATCGCTGATAAATAAGTCATGGTAAGCATCAACTAAGGTTTTACGATTTAGTTGGGATTTCACCGGTTCAACAAAATCTTGATAATAGTCGGCAAAAAGCTGTGCTGCACCACCGTCATCAGCGAGAAACCAATCATAATCTTGTTGTCGAGCTAGAAAGATCCCCCTTAGTATTAACCCGCTTACCGTATCTGGTTGGTCAATCGCGGCTAATAAGGCCAAGGTCGAGCCCCAAGAGCCACCGAATAGTAGCCACTTTTTAATAGCAAAATGTTCACGAATGGCTGAAATATCAGCTAATAAATCTTGGCTAGTATTGTGAGTGATCGCGCCAAAAGGAATGGATTGGCCACAACCCCGTTGATCGAAGCCAATTATCCGGTACAACTGGGGATCAAAAAAACGTCGATAGTCTTGACCTATGCCAGCGCCTGGCCCGCCATGAAGAAACAAAACAGGGATCCCTTTTGGATTTCCGGTTTGTTCAATATACAAGGTATGTCCATTCCGTACAGGCAACATTTGGCTGTCATAAGGCTTAATTGCTGGATATAGCTCACTCATAGGTATTTACACTTCCGGTTTGTCAATTACACAATTATGATTTAACTTAGCTGATGAATACCAGCCCCAAAATACATTAGGAGTTAAAAATGGCAGGACAAGGTTCAGGTGGAAATGTATTAGCCGCTATTTGCAGCTTTTTTATCCCAGGTTTAGGCCAGCTCGTACAAGGCAGAATATTAGCGGCAATACTGTTTTTTATTTTTGCGGGTATATCTGTAGCATTATTTATTCTTTTAGTTGGCTATGTTTTGTACCCCATTATTTGGCTGTGGGGAATCATTGATGCCGCACGTTATAAGGGTAGCCTATGAAAAAGTTAATTTTAGTTAGCCTGATAATTTTAGTCAGTGCATGCCAAAGTGCTTATTATGCGGCGTGGGAAAAAGTGGGGGTTGAAAAGCGCGATATATTGGTTGACCGTGTTGAAAATGCGAAAGACTCTCAAGAAGAGGCACAAGAACAATTTACCTCCGCACTTGAACAACTGAGCGTTTTAATTAATTTTGATGGCGGAGAACTACAAGACGTATATGACGCCTTAAAAAATGAATTTGAAGCCAGTGAGAAGTCTGCAGAAGAGGTCAGTGCACGTATTAATAAAGTTGAAAGTGTGGCAGAGGCCTTATTTGACGAATGGCAAGACGAGCTAGACCAATATACTAACGCCAGCTTAAAACGTGATAGTCAAGCCAAGTTACGAGATACACAAAAACGCTACAAAACATTGTTAGCGGCCATGCGCAAAGCTGAATCTAAAATGCCCCCCGTACTCGATGCATTGCGCGATAATGTGCTATATCTCAAGCATAACCTGAATGCTAACGCGATTGGTGCATTGCAAGCCGAATTTAAAGGTATTAAAAATGATATTGGAAAACTGATTGTAGATATGAATAAAGCAATCAAAGAATCGAATACGTTTATTGCAAATATGCAAACTGAATAAGCCTTACTATTATATGAGAGAGTAGAGCCTAGCCTTTGCTCTCTTGTTCAAACATCTCTTCTGGCTCTTCGTACAAGTACACCTCTAATACGTGGGTAAATTCTGCCCCCAGTAGCACCACAACCCAAGATAAATACACCCAAACAAATAGAATAGGAATAACTGCTAAAGCGCCATAAATAAGCTGGTAAGATGGAAAACTGGTTATATAAAAAGCGAAGGCTTTTTTCGATAATTCAAACAACAAAGCGGCAACAAAAGCCCCAGCAATAGCGTACTGGGGTTTTATTCTTTTATTAGGCACAAGCATATAGACCAAAAAGAAGGCGCTAATAGAAGCCAATAGCGGCACTGCTTTTAATAAAAGCGTCGCTAAGCCGGGCGTATATTCATGGGCATAACTGGCTAAGCTCACCAAATAGGAACTAACCAATACGCTTGAGCCAATCAACAGAGGTCCCAAGGTCAATACCATCCAATAAATCGCAAAGGTGAATATCATTGGCCGCTCGCTCTTAGCCTGCCAAATTCGATTCAGTGTTTTGTCGATATTTGATATGAGTAACAAAGCGACCACCACCAGCGATGCAATACCCACTGCGCCCATTCCGGATGCGTTGCCGATAAAGGTTGTCATGTACTGTTGCAGTTGCTCACTGGATTGAGGCACTAAATTACCAAAAATTAAGGCCTCTAGTTCACCTCGCGCTTCTGAAAATGCAGGGAATGCCGATAATATCGTGAAAAACACCATAATAAACGGCACCAAAGACAATAGTGAGACATAGGCCAAGTGACCCGCTGAAACCGTAATACGGTCCTGGCTACAATGATCAACAAATAAACGGCCAAACGCCCACGCATGTTTGCTCGCCCCGATACATTTACTTTGCCATTGCATTATTGTCGTCATGACTTGTTTTACTTAGCTCTATTTGGAAGCAGTAAAGCACTGCTTGATTGTCAATTAGCAAGCTAGTTTACCTACTTATCGGCTCTAACTCCAAGCATATGACAAATGGCATAACTTAATTCACTGCGATTTAAAGTATAAAAATGGAAGTTTCGTACCCCTTCTTTCGCTAATACTTTCACCATATCCATCGCAATACTCGCGCCCATCAAATTGCGCGTAGTCTGATCGTCTTGCTCTAAACCATCATACATTTTGTGCAACCACTGTGGCACGTGCACGTTAGTGAAACCAGCAAAGCGCTGTAAGGTTTGATAGTTTGTCACGGGTAAAATACCGGGCACGATATCCAAATCAATCCCTGCTGCTGCAGCGCGATCTCTAAAACGTAAAAACACCTCTGCATCAAAGAAAAACTGACTGATTGCCTCTGTTGCACCAGCGTCTGCTTTGCGTTTTAAATTAAGTAAATCGAATTGGCTGTTGGGTGCTTCGGGGTGTTTTTCAGGATAAGCCGCAACCGCGATATCAAAATCTGCAACACTTTTTAACAGTGCCACTAAATCAGCAGCATAAGACTGGGGCTTTTCAACGCCAGGGGGCAAATCTCCCCTTAAGGCAACAATTTTTCGAATACCGCTGGCCCAATAATCTTTTGCAATTTGAATTAACTCTTCTTTAGTTGCATCAACACAAGTCAAATGCGGTACTGCGGCAATTCCTGTTTCAGCTTGGATACGTTTAACAACATCGTGTGTACGATCACGCTCACCGCTGTTTGCTCCGTAAGTCACCGACATATAAGCGGGCTTTAATGGAGCCAAACGCTCTACTGATTTCCACAAAGTGCGTTCCATAGCATCTGTTTTAGGCGGGAAAAACTCAAACGAAACATTAATCCCTTTCACTTCAGATAAGGACTGATTTAATGCATCTATGCCTTGTGCATATGACACCATGTTAACTCCAATATAATATTTAGCCGTTTAGACGTCTAAACTAAACTTTGTACGTAAAGCCGTCAAGATGTTTAGCAGTCTATCATTGACCTTTAGCCCGTATTAGTTAGAATTTCGGCGTATAAGAAAGATAAAAGCGAGTAATAATGGCAAATTCAACAAAATGGAATGGCGAATATATTCATCCCTACGCCGACCATGGTAAAAAAAGTGAGTTAGTTAAAAAAGTTACGGTATCTATTCCACTGAAAGTACTTAAAGTATTAACTGACGAACGCACGCGGCGTCAGGTAAATAATTTACGTCATGCCACTAATTCTGAATTATTGTGTGAAGCTTTCTTGCACGCATTTACTGGCCAACCTTTGCCAGATGATGGAGATCTCGATAAAGATAATGATCTGCATATCCCCAAAGAGGCACGTCGCCAAATGCGTGAGATGGGGCTTGAGATTGAGGACGAAAAAGAATAAACCTACCCTAGCTGCATTATCACTTACGATAATGCAGCTAGAATTATGCTAATTAACACTTACACTGCCAGCAAAAACCCCTTTTAAGCGTAATCGTATTTACCTCCCTTCGCCAACGCCGCTTGATACGCAGCTCTGTCATGCACCTTTTTAACAAATGCAGCAATATGAGGGAATTGCTGAGCAGCTCCGCGCGACACAGCTGCTTCCAATGGAAAACTCATCTGAACATCTGCCCCTGACATCTGCTCGCCAGCAAACCATGTGTGGCTTGCCAAGTGTTGTTCAATAAACTGCATGTTAGCCGTAATGTTGGGTCCAAAATATCCGCCCATGACCTTATCTGCAATTTTGTTAGCAATGATTTTAACAAAAAATGGTTTTGCATTTGCCCGTACCTTATCAAACACCAATTTAGCAACCATCGGTGGCATTAAGGTACCTTCAGCAAAATGCAACCAATAGCTGTATTGTCTATGCGCTTCTGTCCCCATTGGCGGTAACATACTTTCTTTGCCATAGGTGTACGCTAAATATTCAATGATAGCGCCTGATTCTGCGATGGTAATAGCACCATCCGTAATCACTGGAGACTTGCCTAGGGGGTGAACTTGCTTCAGCTCTTTGGGCGCTAAATTTGTTTGTGCATCTCTTTGATAAGATTTGATTTCGTAAGGCACACCAAGCTCTTCCAACATCCATAAAATACGTTGTGAGCGAGAGTTATTTAAATGATGAACAATGACCATAGGACTTCCTTTTTATGTCTGATGTGGGTGCTTACGCATTTGTCGATAAATTAGACCATGGCAAAGGCTATTCAATGTCGAGACCAACCGCTAAAGCTTTTTCCATTACTTGTTCTTTTACCCAAGCCCATAAAGCAGGATTTGCTTTTTCGATTGCTGCATTTTTGCTTAAAATTTGCTTGACGCTCACGTTGTGACTCAACCAGCTTTGGCAACCATTCTGCAGGTTTTGCAAAATCGGCATCAAACGGTCTATCGCCTTAGCAAACTGTGCTTCGGGGCTTTTCGCCTCTTCAAACTCTTCCCACAAAGCCAAAAACTCATCACCTAAAGGCGCTGGCAATAAGGCAAATAAGCGCACTGCTGCTGCATGTTCATTGGCGTAATCATCATGATTTGCATCATAAGCAAACTTATCGCCCGTATCGATTTCCACCACATCGTGCAGTAGCAGCATAGTGACAACTTTCAGTTCGTTAACCGACTGACTGGCATAGCGGCTTAAGGTCAGAGCGAGCAAGGCAATCTGCCAACTGTGTTCGGCACTGTTTTCAAAACGTGATAAACCTGCGGGCTTAATCCGTCTTTCTACATTTTTTAGTTTTTCAAGCTCAACAATAAACGCGATGATGGCTTTAAATTCTGCTATCTGTTGCATAAAAGCCCTACTATTTTCCAGAAGGATCGAGGCTTGCGTAGTAAGCTGCTAAGTTTTCAATGTCAGTGTCACTTAAGCCAGATACCATAGGCGACATCAGCATATTTTTTCTTTCACCATCCCTAAACGCTTTTAATTGAAGTACTAAATACTGCTCTTTTTGTCCTGCTAAATTAGGATACATTGGGATCATTGAAACCCCTTTGCTACCATGACACGCATTACAGCTAACGGATTTCGCTTTTCCTGCCTCAATATCGGCCGACCAAACAGAAAAATGCAAGCCAGAGGTGACTGCGATACTGAAGATGAAAATTGTTTTTTTTAATAATGACATCGTGACTCCCTATCTAATGATATTAACAACGGATAACTTTACTTTGGAACGTGTAATTTAATGATCTTAGACCATTCATATGCTAATGAACTCAATGAATTAGTGACGCACCTTACACCCCAATCGCTAAAGAATGCGCGAGTCGTCGCGATAAATCAATCTTTACGAAGTCAACTAAATCTGCCATGGGAAACTCAAGACGCATGGCTTGAGGCGCTCTTTTCAGTTAATAGTCCCTTGACCCAACACTCTGTTGCGCAAAAATATGGTGGTCATCAATTTGGACATTGGAATCCCGACCTCGGAGACGGTAGAGGCTTATTACTCAGTGAAGTGGTAACGCCTGAGGGCAAACGATTTGACCTGCACTTAAAAGGCTCAGGGCCTACACCCTACTCTCGGTTTGCCGATGGTCGCGCAGTATTGCGCTCAACAATTCGAGAATACTTGGCGAGTGAAGCCCTGTTTCACTTAGGTATTCCAAGCTCCAGAGCTTTATGCTTGTTAACAAGTGATGAGATGGTTTACCGTGAAAAGTCTGAAAAAGCAGCGATGTTAATCAGAGTAAGTCAGAGCCATCTGCGCTTTGGTCACTTTGAATATTATTTTCACAGCCAGCAACTTGAAAAACTGCAATCTTTGTTTGATTACAGCTTTAAATACCATTTTAGCGAGTATGCTGACCAAGCAAATCCACATGCTTTAATGCTAAGTAAAATTGTCCACGATACCGCGACGATGATCGCCAAGTGGCAAGCCTATGGTTTTAATCATGGCGTAATGAATACCGATAATATGTCGATTCATGGCATTACCTTTGACTTCGGTCCTTATGCCTTTTTAGATGACTTTGACCCTCGCTTTATTTGCAATCACTCTGATCCTCAGGGTCGCTATTCCTTTGACAATCAACCCGGGATTGGTTTGTGGAATCTCAATGCCTTAGCAATGGCCTTTACTCCTTACTTAAGTCGGCAAGAAATAACCAACATTCTGCAAGAGTACGAACAACAACTGCTCAAAGAGTACGCCAAGATAATGCGCGCTAAATGCGGTTTGATCGAATTTGGCGCCCATAATTCAACTATTATTAACGAATGGTTAGACATGTTGGCGAGCGAAAAAAAGGATTACAGTCAATACTTTAGGCTTTTATGTGATTTTGATCCTACGCTTAAGGATACATCTCTGCGGGATAGCTTCATCGACCGTCCACGCTTTGAACGATGGGCAGAAGGACTATCCCAATCAATCGCCGAGCAAGATTGGACAAATGAACAACGAAGCGCCAGTATGAAAAAACACAATCCTAATTATATTTTGCGCAACTATTTAGCACAGCAAGTTATCGACCGAGCTGAAGAAGGGGATTTTAGTCTTTTTGATGCTTACTTAACGGCCTTATCTTGCCCTTTTAACGAGCATCCTGAATACGCTAAGTTTGCTGCACCGCCGCCAGATTGGGGTAAAAAAATTGAAATATCGTGCAGTAGTTAAGCTAATGAGCAACATCTTATCATTACTATTTTGCGTATCCTGCTTATGTCTCACAACACATTTTAGAATTAATGCGATAATGTTGTCGCGTATCGCTTATCCATCGGAAAAATAATGCAGCCCAAAAGCCGATTTTTATTCTTGTATTTTTTATTGATGACTCTGTTTTCAGCCCCCTTGTACGCTGAAAACAAGCAGCCAATAGTACAAATAAGCCACAGCGATAGCCGCCTTAACTTACTTAACCGCATGAGTTGGATGGTAACAGATAGTCACATTCAGTTGTCCGACACACAATTGCTTGAAAATTGGCAGCAAACCTTGCCTAAAGGGCCGCTGGCTTCACATCAGAGCATTTGGGGAAGATTAGAGCTCGATTTTAATTATAGCAGTCAACATAGCTACTTTTTCACCATAGGTAATCCACAACTAGACTACGTGGATTTATACCTATTAGATGATAAAAACCGTATTTTGAGCTCCTACCTATTGGGGGCAAATCGTGAATTTGATAAACGCCCGATTAATCATCGATTGTTTGTTGTGCCACTGACGCCTAGTCAACAGGGTCGAGTGAAAATTTATATTAAAATCACCGATGACGGCCCCTTGGTAGTTCCCATAGAATTATCAACTCAAGCATCGACCTTAGCCAACGAACAATTGGTATTAGTAGCCATCGGGTATCTGGGTGGTGGACTGAGTCTTTTGGCCGCATATTTTCTACTTACCTATATCTTTTTACGCAGCCCCATCCGTTTTTGGTTTGCTATCTCGTGTGGTTTGTATTTGTTGCTGTCGCTGAATATCTCTGGCTTTATCGCGCAATTGATTGGGGTCAGTGCTTACATATCCCACACCAATAACGCTTTATTTGGTTTGTTGCTGCTTTCTACCGCTAAAGTCTGTTTTGTCATACTTGAACGGGTACCAACGTTTTGGCGCTACTGCTCTTACCTTATCGGGTTTTTGACTATTTTTTCGAGCTTAATACAAAACAGCTATCAGCAAATTACCGGGGCTAGCTTTTTAGCTTTGCTAGAGGGTTTACTACTGATAGTTTTAGCTCTGTTTTATCATAAAAAAGATAAGGCTTTACCTAACTTGGTTGGCCTAATCGCGTTAACAATTATTTCAACAATCAGCATCATTCAAGCCAGCCTATTTATTTCTGGCACAGTAATAAGCAATTCGGTTACGTGGTTTTTTACCCTAGCGTCGGTGGGCGCCATTATGATGATCGCCTTAGCAATCGAAGCCCATGAACGAGTGTTGGTTAAACGCCAGCAAATTAAACAACAATCCGCTATTACTGACCTTCAACACTTTTATGATTTGTTTCGCAATTCAGCAGAAGGCCTTTATACCTCAACCTTGGATGGTAAATTAATTTCAGTTAATCCTGCTATGTGCAATTTGTTTGGTTATGACAGTGAAGAACAATTGATTGAAAGCGTAACTAATACCAGTCAATTTTACGCTGAACCACGAGACCGAGAGTTACTCCTAGGAGAACTGTATCAAAACGGCAAAGTCATCGGTAAAGAGCTACGAGGATTGCGCAAGGACGGCAGTGAGTTTTGGTTTTGTATCTCTACCCAAATTAAGCAAGAGAACACCACTAAGTATATGTTTGGCTCAATATTTGATATTACCGAACGTAAACAATCTAATATTAGCCTCGAGTTTTTAGCCACCCATGATTCGTTAACGGGGGTGTTTAACCGCCGTGAATTTGAAAAACGATTGAGCAATGGCTTACAAGAAGCTCAAAAAAACAACAGTGAATTAACGTTGCTTTACATGGACTTAGATCAATTTAAAGTGGTGAATGACACCTGCGGCCATAAAGCGGGTGATGTACTGATTAAACAGCTCGCACAAAAATTACAAGACGTGGTGCAAGACAAAGGATTGCTGGCGCGGTTAGGCGGCGATGAATTTGGTGTATTACTCTTAGGTGATAATGCCCAAATGGCCTATCTATTAGCGAACAAATTATTGAATACCGTCAAAGAATTTCGTTTTATTTGGGAAAATCGCATTTTTACCCTAGGTGTCAGCATTGGACAGGTGCCTTGGTTTCAAGATATCAAAACCCCCGAACAGCTGTTGAGTATGGCTGATTCTGCGTGTTATTTAGCTAAAGAAATGGGCCGAAACCAAATTCATACTTATTCTTTTCACGACAAGCAAATGCAACGTTATGAATCAGAAATTACTTGGGTTTCAGACATAAACTACGCCTTACAACATGACTGTTTTGTACTGTATTACCAGCACTATCAGTCTTTACAAAAGTCTGCGAGCGGTCATCATTATGAGATATTACTGCGCATGCTTGACCAAGATAACAACATTATTGCACCCAACGCTTTTTTACCGGCAGCTGAACGCTATAACTTGACCTCTAAAATTGATCGCTGGGTGGTTGAACACTATTTCTCTTGGTTGCAAGCAAACCCCGAACATCAAGAACAGCTAACTCGCTGTAATATTAATCTAAGTGGGCACTCACTCGCTGACAAAGACTTAAAATTATTTATATTAAATGCCTTTGAAAAACATTCGATTCCGTATCATAAAATTTGTTTCGAGATTACAGAGAGCATGGCCATTGTCAAAATGGATGAAACGTTGGAGTTTATTAATACCTTCCATCGTTTGGGTTGCCAGTTTTCACTTGACGACTTTGGCAGTGGCTTTTCATCGTATTCTTACTTAAAGACGTTACCGGTAGACCAAGTTAAGATTGACGGCAGTTTTGTAAAAGATATCTTGCTTGATCCCATTGACATGGCCATGGTGAACTCAATAAATGATGTAGCTAAGGCGATGGGAATGGAAACCGTAGCCGAATTTGTTGAGTCTTCAGAAATTCTGGTTGAATTAGGTAAGATGGGCGTAGATTATGCGCAAGGGTATGGAGTAGCCAAACCCACGTCCCTGAGCGAATTTAGCAGCTTAAGCTAATTCGGCAGAAAAATTGCCTTGTAAAATGGCTAAATATGCCCATATCTGGTCAATCAAAGTATCGGTATATTTTTACTTAAGAGTCTAATTTTTTGAATACTACAACGTCCTCACTTTATCAGTATGTCAGTTCGGCCAAATTACCCACACGTTGGGGATTATTTTATATTCATGGTTTTGTCGAAACCGCCACGGCTCAAGAGCATGTGGCTTTGTCTTTTGGTGAATGGCAGTCTGATGAAGTTATTCCTATTCGTATCCACTCTGAGTGTTTAACCGGGGACGCATTATTTAGCACCCGTTGTGATTGCGGCACCCAATTAGAAAAAGGCTTACAAAATATTGTGGCTAACGGTAAAGGCGTACTATTGTATTTGCGTCAAGAGGGTCGTGGTATTGGCCTCTTAAACAAAATCCGAGCGTATAAGCTGCAAGATAGTGGCATGGATACCGTAGAGGCCAACGAACATTTAGGCTTTGATGCCGATATGCGTGACTATGGTATTTGCAAACTGATGCTTGAAAAATTACAGGTTAAAAAAGTCAACTTGATGACGAATAATCCTAAGAAACTCAAAGCCTTGGAGTCATTAGGAATAGAAGTCGTTAAACGTACCCCGATCGATCACGGAATTACTGATGACAATCGGCACTATATTCGCACCAAAACAGAAAAATTGGGTCATGAGTTTGATCCCCATTTATTGAAATAAGCGGCTTGTTTCTTTCCAATACAGTTATGATTGTGTAAGGCCTTATCTGCCGAGATCTGGCCTTTCATAATATTTAATGTTCTATTCAGTTTTGGTTAAGGCCATTGGGTTTATAACTTAGCTTAATGATTGTTATGCAAACCTCCTTGCACAACACCTTGATTAGGAAACTGATATGTCACACCCCAAAAGCAATATTAAACATTACCTATCGCTAATACCCATGCTTGTGGCTTTAAACATTCAGCCAAGTACTGCCCAAACTCAAGTCATTCAATTGAAAGGTCCGGATGCAACAACTCTTACAAATACCGATGAAACAGCAGTAGAACTCAATCAAGCTGAGCTTGACCAGTTGCTTGCACCTATTGCACTTTACCCAGACACTTTATTATCTCATATCCTTGTTGCAGCAACTTATCCTTTAGAAGTTATTCAAGCCGCTCGGTGGCGTGCAGCCAATGAAGAGCTTGACGAAGACCAAGCTTTAAATGCAGTTGAAGATAAAGATTGGGACCCTAGTGTAAAAGCACTTATCCCTTTTAACGAACTATTACAAAAATTCAGTGACGATTTGGATTGGCTGCAATCATTAGGTGATGCATTTTTAAATAATGAAGGACAAGTGTTAAGCACCGTGCAAAACCTGCGTCAAAAAGCCTATGCCCAAGGTAATTTAAATAACAACGATTTCCTTGAAGTTAATCAAGAGAACGATCAAATCACTATACAACCGGTAAATAGAGAAGTTATTTATGTGCCTTACTACGATACCAGAGTGGTTTACGGTCCTTGGTGGTGGGATACATACCAACCCTATTATTGGACTCGACCTGCTTCGTACGTTTGGCATTCTGGTTTCTATTGGAGTCATCGTTATACCATTACTCCAACATTCTATTTTGGTGGTTTTAGATGGCGCGAGCGTTATGTTTACGCTGATTATAACTATCGAAGCCGTGGTTACAGAAACTGGTCACACAGTAATCGCCAAGTTGTGTTAAATAGAGAATATTCAAAATGGCATCACAACCAAGTGCATCGCCGTGGTGTGCACTACACCACGGCGGGTAAAGCCAGCAGTCGAGACTACCGAAATTTAAAAACCAACCCAAATCGCTATGTTACGCACTCTACTGAATATTCAGGACCAAAGCGTCAGCAACTCGATAAACAACGGGTACTTGACATTAATGAACATAAAAAAGAAAGAACTTATCGAACGGAACACGCCCTACATGATGAAAAGCGAGCGCAAAAAGTTCAACGAGATTTGCAGACCAAAAAGTACCATAGCCACGACAGACAGCGTTCGGACAGTAACGCCACCCAGCAACAATGGAATCAAAAACGGGAGAATAAACAACGAGATATATCAGCGAACGCACAACAACAGCGTTTCGAGAAACAAGAGAAAAAAACGAACTGGCAATCTGCTAATACTCAAAAACAACAGAAAACGGATAATCAAAGAACAGAAAAAGCCCAATATAACAGACAAGAGCAAAGCCACTATCGCGACACGAATAAAACCAACCGTCAGCGAGAATCGTCACAAAATAACGATCGCAGCCAACGAGGTATCAGAAGTGAAAGTGCCCAACGGAGTAAATCTAACCACGCTGAACGTCGTTCCAAAGAATAAGCAATCAGTTAGGATTTTTTAAGCCAATACTTCTTACTAATAGGTGTTAACACCCTCACACACCTTTTAGTTTGAATCTTTTTGATAAAGGCTATCGTGCAGCCTGCGGTGTATCGTACGTAACTTGCTTCAAATAACGCAACCAATCTAAGCGTGCTCGCAAAAAAATGCAGTAAAAACAGGCACAAAGCTAGCAACCTCACGTTCAAATATAGGCAACTCACTCTTCGCAACAAATAAGTTCTAAAAGCTCATATTTTCTCTCCACTGCTCACTGAACTTTGCTAAAATACCCAACACTTTTTACCCAATGGTATGTGCGAATTTATGAAGTTTGAAGGCAGTCATATTCTCTCCGTCAATCAATTTGACCGCGAAGCAATTGAAAAAGTGTTCAGTATTGCCAATCAGATGTTGCCTTATGCAAAACGTGAAAAGCGCACCACAGTATTAGATGGTGCCATACTTGGTAACTTGTTCTTTGAGCCCAGTACACGAACTCGTGTCAGTTTTGGTTCTGCCTTCAATTTACTTGGTGGCGATGTACGCGAAACCACCGGAATGAGCAATTCGGCGCTAGCCAAGGGTGAATCATTGTATGATACAGCCAGAGTGTTGAGTGGATATTCAGATATTATTGCCATGCGCCACCCGGACTCTGGTTCTGTGGCGGAGTTCGCCGAAGGAAGTCGCGTTCCGGTTATTAACGGCGGTGATGGCGCCAACGAACACCCAACCCAAGCCTTATTGGATTTATATACGATTCAAAAAGAGTTGACCTATCATGGCGCTAACATTGATGGTATGCATATCGCGATGATTGGTGATTTAAAATATGGGCGTACAGTTCATTCACTTTCTAAACTTTTATGTTTGTTTAAAAATGTACGCTTTACTTTAATTTCACCCAAAGAATTAGCTATGCCCACAGCGATCATTGATGCAATCGATAAAGCTGGGCATAAGTACACGATCACTGAACAGCTTGAAGGCTATTTAGACGCCGACATTTGTTATCAAACCCGAATTCAGGAAGAACGCTTCCCCTCGCAGCAAGAAGCCAATTTATATCGGGGTAAGTTTCGCTTAAATCAGTCTATTTATACCAAACATTTTCAGTCTAAGACAGTTATCATGCATCCATTACCTCGTGATTCTCGAGCAGAAGCGAACGAATTAGACAATGACTTAAATATCAATCCTAATCTCGCGATTTTTAGACAAACAGACAATGGCATATTGGTAAGAATGGCACTGTTTGCCTTAACACTAGGTGTACAAGATATTGTGCACAAATTTGATCGTGACGTGCATTGGCACGTAAAGAATTAACTGTTGTGGGTTATGCCACGTTAGAAACACACTGGCATAACACTATTTTTAATGGCCTTAGGGCTTTGTTAAGAAGTAATTATGCAAAAATCAATCGACTTATTTCATCGTGCGCAAAACCATATTCCCGGTGGCGTTAATTCACCAGTGAGAGCATTCAAAGCGGTAGGTGGCACGCCCCCCTTTATCAGCAAGGCTGACGGCCCTTATATCTTCGACGTCGACCAAAAACGTTATATTGACTACGTGCAATCATGGGGACCAATGGTACTTGGCCATAACCATCCTGAGATCCGCAATGCACTAATAGAGGCGGCTCACAAAGGTTTAAGTTTTGGCGCCCCGACTGAAGCGGAAGTCAACATGGCTGAGTTGGTCAACAAGTTAGTCCCCTCAATGGAAATGCTGCGTATGGTCAACTCAGGCACTGAAGCTACCATGAGTGCCATACGCTTAGCCCGTGGTTACACCAATCGCAATAAAATTTTGAAATTTGAAGGCTGTTACCACGGCCATGCGGATTCCTTATTGGTCAAAGCGGGCTCAGGTGCATTAACATTTGGCGTGCCCAGTTCGCCTGGCGTTCCGGCAGATTTTGCTCAACACACCTTAACAGTAGAATTTAACAATCTCGACTCAGTGGCAGAAGCTTTTGCTCAGCACCCTGACGATATCGCGTGTATTATTGTTGAACCTGTCGCAGGCAATATGAACTGCATCCCGCCAGTAGACGGATTTTTAAGTGGCTTACGGGATATCTGTAATCAATATGGCGCCTTACTCATTTTTGACGAAGTGATGACAGGCTTTCGTGTTGCCCTAGGTGGCGCACAGCAAAAATACGCCATCACCCCAGACTTAACCTGCTTAGGGAAGGTAATTGGTGGCGGTATGCCAGTAGGCGCTTTTGGCGGAAAACGTGAAATTATGGAACGTTTAGCACCCGTTGGGCCTGTTTACCAAGCGGGGACTTTATCGGGTAATCCGGTCGCTATGGCGGCAGGTTTAGCGGCGTTAACGGCTATTCAGCAAAATGGACTGTACGAACAACTGACTGAAAATACTAAAATGTTAGCGGAAGGCTTTAAAAGCATGGCCCACAAGCACGGTATTCCAATGACAGTGAATTATGCTGGTAGCATGTTCGGTTTGTTTTTTACCGACGTAGAACGCGTAACGAACTACCAACAAGCGATAAACTGCAATACCAAGCAATTTAATCAGTTTTATCACGGTATGTTAGAAAATGGCGTTTACTTAGCCCCAGCATCATATGAAGCGGGATTTGTATCTGCTGCCCATACAGCTGATATCATCGAGCAAACCTTGCTTATAGCTGATAAAGTGCTAGCTGAAGTGGCTGCCACTAAGTAGTATCAGTCAAATCGGCCTGCCAAACCTCGTTTTGTAGGCCATTTTCCTCATTGCTTAAGGGCACACTACATGACCAGTATTGCATGCTAGCTCAGTTGACTCAGCCACTGCCCCTAAGCTTGTTGGTCATCATCGTGGTATATACGCTGCTCCTGATCCTTATGTGGCGCAAACTACCACGCCCCGAAAAACAAATGTTTCCTTTACTGAGTGCATCATCAAGCAAAGTAGATGAGCATCAAGATGCTGAAGCCATTCAACGCTTTAAAGATAAAGCCGATGAATCCATGCGCTTAACTCAGACCTTCCGAAAGTTTGTACCCAAACAGTTTGTTGATCATTTTGCCAAACACGGTTCTTCATCTCTTGAACTAGGCCGCGCTGATGAAGACGAACTAGCGATCTTATTTTGTGATATTCGCGGCTTTACTGGCCTGTCTGAAAAAATGAGCCCACAAGAATTAATGAATTTTCTCAATTCTTACTTTTTGCGGATGAACGACCCCATTCACCAAAATGGGGGCTTTATCGATAAATTTATTGGTGACGCCATTATGGCTTTGTTTGATCGTCCGGAAGGCGAAAACTCCGACAAAGCGCAAGACGCCATTCGGGCGGCACTTGATTTACGTTATGCCATCAATATTTATAACCAACATCGGAGTAACTCAAATTATCCGCCGATCAATATTGGCATAGGAATCCACTTTGGCCCTGTCATCATTGGTACCGTGGGGTCTGATGATCGCATGGATACCACTGTCATTGGTGATAGCGTGAATATTGCATTTCGCTTAGAAGCCTTAGCGCCACTTTATCAAACAGATATCGTAGTGAGTGCCGCAACCCTTGACGTTGCAGAAGCCAAGGCGCACTTTAGTTTTCGAGTATTAGATCTGGTGAGGGTAAAAGGTCGTCGTTCACCTATAGAAATTTATGAAATCATTGATCACTTACCCATTGAAACCCAGCGTTTGAAATTAGCCAATTCAGACTTAATCGCCAAGGGCTTACGCAATCGTATTAAACAAAACTGGCCTAAAGCGCTAGGGTATTTTGAACAAGCACGGCAGATCAATCCACACGACTCATTGGTAAGGCATCACTTAGAACAATGCAAAAAATTACAGCAACTCGAGTTAGGCACTGATTGGGATGGCGCGATTTTACTGTAATAGTAAAGAACAGCGTTTATTGATTTTTAGCGTGTTGCTTAATAAAGTTTACCGATGGCGCAAAAAAAGCACCGCCAGTTTGGGCATTCATATAATCCAGTAATCTGTCGTACAGGCCTTGTTCTGTTCCAAATATCATGCTGCGCAACATCTTTTTAAAGGGTTGTGGACTGCTTGCACAACTAACAAACATACTGCCTTGCACCGACATATCCCCAAAAGGCATACTGTGGCGTAATAACTCAATTTTTTCTAGATTATCAGCGCTATGGTGACTGCGCTTGGCGTGCGAGTAGTCAGCCATTTCGTCAGTATCAAAGGGTACATTGGCACTCTTACTGCAGCCCATAATGTCCTCTTGCGAGGACTCATGCAGTAATTGCCAGCTTTGCATATTAATTTGATAGCGTTGCACGTGCACATAACTGCCACCAGCAAAATCAGGATCCTTGTCACCCACAACCGCAATAGCAAATTTCTGCATGCCCTTGGGATTAGAAACCGACTCCATAAAACCGGTTAATTCACGCCCATCTAAATAGCGAAAACCTCTCACCTCCTCCACTAAATCTACATGAGGTTTAAGTAACTGACAAATTTCGACGCCCAAGGCATGGCATACATCGAGTCTATCGGCGCGAATTTGCACAAATAAGTCGCCAGGTGAAACTGGGGCATTGCGATCTTCGCAATGCATATCAGGAAATGGCGCTAACTCTTGAGGAATCAAACCAGGATACAGCTCGTGCCAATAATGCGCGCCAATGGCGATAATGCCAGACACCATGGCCTCATAATATTCGTCATCAAAATGGGTAAACAATTCCAAAATGTAAGCCAGCTTCGTACGTATAGCTTCATCTTCATCGTCGACAACGTTGAAGATTAAGTACAAAGAGTGCAAATTCGGCTCTGCACAAATGCCTTTCTGGGCTTGGGTCATATAACCAATAGTCGCTTAAATTTCTTAAGCTAACTATACGTTATTATTGAATTTATTGAAGTTTTTCGTTGCAATTTTGCGCCATAAAAAAACCCCGCTATTTGCGGGGTTATGGCCTTCCTGACTTAGGTATACGAGAGATTTATAATCTCCCGGCCCCATGGTGCTTTTATTATTTTTATACCATTTAACTCTTTGAAAAATTAACCGCGTTGGCTAGTGAAATCAGGATAGGCTTCTAAGCCACACTCGCTAATGTCAACACCTTCGAACTCTTCTTCTTCACTGACGCGGATACCGATGACTGCTTTGATAATGGCCCAAACAATTAAGCTCACTACAAATACCCAAACAAAGATGGTAGCAGCGCCAATGAGTTGACCAGAGAAGCTTACGCCGTCGTTAGTCACTGGCACGAGTAATAGACCTAATAAGCCGACTACACCGTGAACCGAAATCGCACCAACAGGATCATCAATTTTTAATTTATCTAAACCTAGAATACTTAATACAACCAAGATACCACCCAAAGCGCCAAACAAGGTTGCTTCTAATGGAGAAGGTGTTAAAGGCTCTGCAGTGATTGCCACTAAACCAGCTAAAGCGCCGTTTAATGCCATGGTTAAGTCCGCTTTTTTGAATAAGATACGCGCTAAAATAAGAGCGGCAACTAAACCACCAGCAGCAGCTGCATTAGTGTTTAAGAATACTAAAGCGACTGAGTTAGCGCTTTCAACACTGGCAAGGGCTAATACTGAACCACCGTTAAAACCAAACCAGCCCATCCATAAGATAAACGTACCTAGCGTTGCTAAAGGTAGGTTAGAACCAGGAATAGCATGAGTTTTACCATCAGCGCTATATTTACCTTTACGAGCCCCAAGTAGTAACACACCGGCTAAGGCTGCAGCAGCACCAGCCATGTGTACGATACCTGAACCTGCGAAGTCAGAAAATCCTAAATCACCAAGAGTATACATACCAAATACAGACTGTCCGCCCCACGTCCAGCTACCTTCCATTGGATAGATGAATGCTGTCATGACAACTGCGAAAGCTAAGAATGCCCATAACTTCATACGCTCAGCGACCGCGCCAGATACGATTGACATTGCGGTAGCAACAAAAACAACTTGGAAAAAGAAGTCTGAAGCAGGTGAGTACGTAGCTGGCTCTTCGGCTACGCCAGTTGCACCATCCGCAGCAATGCCTGATAAGAACATAACAAACTCATCGCCACCGTACATGATTGAGTAGCCACAAACCATGAACATGATGCAAGAAATCGCATATAACGCGACGTTTTTAGTTAAAATTTCAGTGGTGTTTTTAGCACGGACTAAGCCCGCTTCTAACATGGTGAAACCAGCAGCCATCCACATGACTAAGGCACCACAGATTAAAAAGTAAAATGTATCGAGGGCATAGCCCAATTCAAATGTAATTTCCATTGTTCTCTCCTAAGCTACTAAATGGCTTCGCCGTCGATTTCACCAGTACGAATACGTACAGCGTGCTCTAAGTCATAGACAAATACTTTACCGTCACCGATTTTTCCGGTTTTAGCCGAACCCACAATGGCTTCCACTAGACGGTCGACATGATCGTCTTGAACTGCGATTTCTAATTTTACCTTAGGCAAAAAATCAACTTGATATTCTGCACCACGGTAAAGTTCTGTATGACCTTTCTGACGACCAAAGCCTTTAACTTCGGTTACAGTTAAACCATCGATTCCAATTTCGGAGATTGCTTCGCGTACATCATCAAGCTTGAAGGGCTTAATGATCGCAGTTACTAATTTCATGGTGTTGCTCCCAGTGTTTTATTGATTTTGTATTGCAAGTCGCTGAACAACACATAACAAGTCCTATGCCACAAACAAAAAACCATATTTTTCAATGTGTTAATCAAATTACGACCCCAAAAACATGTTTTTTTTGCACACAATTGGTTCGCAAAACGGTTTTCGACCCACTTTGGTGCACCAGCGCGTTTTGCTGGCCCTGATGAGTAACAAGATAAACAGTCGTCAAAGAAAATTGCTTCCCTTATAATCACTTATCATCATTTCACTTGGTAAGCTTTTCTCTGAGCCGGTGAAGACACACTGTTTCAGCCTAAAAAGGAGCGCGTATGCAATATGAAATAAGCACTGTTAACGACACCGTTACGGTTAAATTTGAAGGGACCCTTAGCGCATTAGATTTAATTTTTATGAATCAAGATCCAAGCTATCGACAAGCGCTGAATCACAACACTAAGTTGTTTTTAGACTTTAGCCAAATTGTTGGCTCAACGCTCACTGCCGAAGATACTACAGGTTTAGCATTATTAGGCAAACGGGATGCCGAAAAAACCACCAACATCCATTTGGTGATATTGCTTGGGTATGCTGAAGCTGAAGGTATTGGTATGGTTTTAAAAACTATTTTTGCCGGGAGCACTTGGAAAGTAACGGTTGCAGAAACTCGAGACGAAGCTCGACAAGCACTGCAACAATAGAACCTGAGGGGCGAAGGGAACTTTATGCTTTTTATAGGCTCTACGCTTGACGCAAATAAAATGGATAGGTCGATTCGATAAGTGCTAAAAAATCAAAATAGTCGATTGGGCATTATCGTAGTTGCTTCCATTTTAATCCATGCTGTTCTCATTGCCGCGCTTTATTTTGGCAAAAAAGCTCCGATTGCCCTCCCTGAGACGCCGTCGATAATTCAAGCCGAATTGCTGTTTGTAGATACGGCAAGCTTTTTACCTGCCGAAGCATCACAAGCTCAAGAAGAGGAACTTCCCGCTCCCGAGCCAGAAACTGAACCTGAACCTGAACCTGAGAAACCTAAACCAAGCCCAGCGACGACTGAAGAGAAAACGCAAGCACAGGCGATTATTTCTGAGCCGAATGAGCCGCCTCCTCTACCAAAGCCTGAGGTAGAAGAACAGCAAGAAGACCAAGAATTGACTGATGACGTCGTGCCTAATGAAACACAAGAGCCTTTTGCCAACGATACCATCTTATCTGCAACTGAAGCTGTAAAAAGCTCAGAAAACACGATTTATCAACAACCCATACAGGACGTTGCAAAAAGTCAGCTGCATTCACTCCAACAACGTCAGTTAAATAGCTTAGCTGCGCAAGCAGCGAGTGAGTACCGGCAACAGCGTGATCATCCAACAATAGGTGCGCCAGTAGGGGATTCATTCTTAACTGAGGAAGAACGATTTACGCAAAAAATCACAACCAGTGTTGATTGCAGCTCAACCACTAATCAAACGCTAGCGGTTGTGATGGGAATAATGGGCGGTCGAGTAAAATGCAGTGAACCGCCCCCTTTTGATTCATTTATTCAAAAGCGCTTAAACAAACGCGCAGAGTTACCCGCATTGCAAGATAAAAATAAGCCGTAAAACGGGTAGCCCTGGCATCACGCTCTTTGCGATTATCCGAACAATCGTTCCCACAGGCTTTTGGATTTTTCTGGCTTGTTTGACTCACCGATGCAGCTTTTGGGTGCCTTAGGCAAGGCAGCGCTAATGGCAGGCAAGCTCATGGTATTTTTACACCCTGCCTGACTGACCATACCGCTAGCAATGTCAAAATGCGCAATACTGAGGCCCTCAGGAAAACGTCTTACAAACGATTTGGGCGCTTGGCGCTTTTGATAATCAATAAAGATTTGCATTGCGCCGCTGGCACCACTTAGGTTGACCGGTTGATTGTTGTCTTTGCCAATCCATGTTGTCACCAAAATATTATTATCATAACCACTGAACCAGCTATCACGATAATCATCCGTTGTACCGGTTTTACCCGCCATATTGATGCCAGCAAACTGCTGATGAACTTGTTTAGCCGTACCTTCTAACGTTACTTTATGTAGCGCATAATTTAGAAGATAGGTGGCTTGTTCGTCCACCCTTTGCTCGGGCGCTGCAGTAAAGCGCCATAACAAATCGTTATCTGGCGACATGATGTTAGTAATGCTATGCAAGGGTAGATAACGGCCATGATTCGCGATAGTTTGAAACATTTGATTGACTTGTATAGGCGAGAAATTTACCGCGCCTAAGGTCAAAGCGGGATACAAATCAATGTCCTCTTCAACGCCTAGCCGCCAAATTGTATCGCTTATCGCGCCTAATCCGAGTTGCATACCTAGCGACACGGTAGGAACATTTAAAGACTGCACCAAAGCCGTCATCAATGGCACTTGCCCTCTAAAGGTTTTGTCAGAGTTCAGCGGCTCCCACACCTTTCCTTGACTACTCTTGAGGGTGATGGGTTCGTCGGTAAGCAAGGTCGCCAAATTATACTCAGCAGATTGCTCGAGTGCAGTAAGATAAATGGCTGGCTTGACTAAAGAACCAATGGCGCGCTTCGCATCAATGGCACGATTAAAGCCAGCATAATTAAAGTCTTTGCCTCCCACCAAGGCACGAATTTCACCTCTGGCAATATCCGTTACTACCATCGCACCTTCAAATTCTGTTTTTCCTAAGCGCTTCTCTTGTTTCGCCACGCCTTCTGAAAGAGCAAGCTCGGCCTTAATTTGTGCATTGGTATCTAGGGTAGTAAACACCTTCAAACCCGACTGGCGAATGTCAGGATTAACCAACACTGTATTGAGTTCACGGCGTACCTTATCCATGAAGGCAGGGTGTTTGTCTTTTTTCAAACTCGCACCAGAGGCGAGTTGCAGATTATTGGCGACCGAATTTTTGTAATCCTTAGGCGTCAATAGGTTATTTTCCAACATGATGCGCAACACCAGATCACGGCGTTCTTTAACACGTTCAGGGTGTTTACGTGGATTGTAGTAAGAGGGCCCTTTGATAATACCCACTAACATTGCCATTTCTTCCACGCTTAATTCATTGATTGGGCGATCAAAATAAAAGAAACTGGCTAAACCAAAACCGAATACACCATTATTGCCGTTTTGACCAAGGAATACCTCATTTAGATAGGTTTCAAGAATTTCATTTTTGCTGTATTTCGCATCAATGATAATCGCCATGTAGGCCTCTTTTACTTTCCTAGATAAGGATTTTTCATTGGTAAGAAATAGGTTTTTAACGAGTTGCTGTGTAAGAGTACTGGCGCCCTGTACCGCTCTACCCGCTGCAATATTGGCTAACAAAGCCCGCATGATAGACATAGGAGCCACGCCATGGTGTTGATAAAAATCATTATCTTCAACTAACACCAAGGCTTGTAAAAATGCCGGAGGAACATCCTCTAAACGCACTAACATACGGTCTTCGCGGCCCCCACTGACAAGGCGCGTGACGAGCCAAGGCTCGAGATCAATTTGTTGCAGGGCATTACCCACGGGCAACTCACTAATTTGGCTCACTCTACCCGAAGTTATAGCAAGTTCGATATGACGAATGTCTTCAGCACCGTGAGGGAAATCAAATTTTCGCCTGACAAAACGAATCTTATTTTGCCCAAGAAGCTGGTACTCTCCCGAACTGTCTGCTCGATTTACCTTGCGATATCCTAGTAACTTAAGCTCTTCGATGATTTCAGACATGCTGATTTCTTGTTTGAGTTCTAAATGTAAGGGACGAGCAAAAATTTGAGCTGGGACCTGCCATTTATTACCACCAAACTTGGCTGAAATTTGGGTATTGAGGTAAAAGCCATAGGCGGTAAATACGACCAGACATACGAGAGTCAATTTCCACCAATGGCGCATCAACCATGCAAATGGATTTAACTTTTGCCACAGTGAACGTTTTTGAGTTGTTGCTGCGCTTGCTTTAGACGTGTTAGATTTTGTGGATGTGCTCATCAGGATAAATTCATTTTCTTTTTAGTGGTGGTGGTCGCAGGAGAACTAGCTGGCTCGTCTGGCCAGAAATGACGAGGATAACGACCTTTCATTTCTTTTTGAACCTGTTTGTAACTTCCTTGCCAAAAACCCACTAAATCTTGGGTTGTTTGCAAGGGCCGATGTGCCGGTGAGAGTATTTCTAAGGTTATCGGGATCAGACCTCGCGCCACTTTTGGGTGTTGTTGCAAGCCATACAGTTCTTGCATACGCACGGCGAGTGTCACCTCTGAATTTTCACCATACGACAAAGGATGATGACGACCACTTGGCAACATTAACTGGGCTGGTAATAATTGCTCAATAGTTTGCCACTGTTGCCAATTAAATTGATTTTTAAGCAAGGCATAAAAGTCAACCTTAGTTAATTGCGCCCAGGTGGTGAGTTGCTCAATAAACGGCAGCAGCCAGGTGTCTAGATCAGATAATAGTGCCGAATTAGACATATCTGGTAAGGGCTCTTGCGGTAACAAACGTTGAGCAAGAGCGACTTTGTGCTGCAGGGATAAACACGCCTCGTTGAAACCAAGCGCTGCAATACCGCGATCTTCAATAATAGTCCGCCAAATTTGTTGTATTTGCTCCGCTGAGGGTTTCGCTAAATTGTCTTTTTGCAGGACTATTTTCCCTATTCTGACTTCTCGAACTGCAGAAATTCTTTCAGCCGATTTATCCCAACTGAGTACGTCTTTACGTTCAATTGTTTCAGCAAAAATAGTCATCACTAGATTGGTATTCAAAGGTTCTGCATAGCGAATTTGCGCGTCATCTTTTTGCTGGTCGGTGACCATCATATTGGCCACAATGAGCCACTCAGCGCCAACCAGAGAGTCATCTGCTTGTAATTTTACGCCAGAGCCTGAGGCTAACAAGTAACGATCGTTTTGCCGACGCTTGGCCAGCCATTGGGGAAAAGCAAAGGACAATATTAGAGACACATCCTCTAAAGGCCATATCGACAATGTAATCTTGAACTTTTTATGCCATTGATGAATTTGCTGCCATACAACATGCTGTTTATTTGCCAGTAAAAAATTAAGACGTGTACTGAACTGTGCGCCTGCTTGTAAGCCCAAAGGATCTTTGTGTTCGAGTAAGGATGCAATAGCACAGGCTAAGCTTAAATGGGCATCACTTTTAACGGCACTTTTTAATAGCATACTGGCCATACTCGGATGACAGCCAATTTGATGCGCTTGGCGTCCTTTTTCAGTGAGCTTTAGTTGCTCATCAACAAAACCTAAACTCTGTAATAACGCCTGTGCCTGCTGTATTTGCACCACGCTAGGATAGTCTAATAAGGTGAGTTGTTTGATATCCGTACCCCACACAGCCACTTCTAAAACAAACGAAGCCATATCACTTTGCAAGATTTCAGGGCTCGATTGTTGACTTAGGCGTTGCTGCTGCTCTTGACTCCATAAACGATAACATACCCCTGGACCTAGTCGTCCCGCTCGCCCAGCACGCTGAGTGGCGGAGGCTTGAGAGATTTTTTGCAAAGATAACTGACTGATCCCTCGGTTTAAATGAAAAACAGCACGTTTTTCAATGCCACTATCAATAACGACCTCGATGCCTTCAATAGTTAAACTGGTTTCAGCAATATTGGTTGCTAAGACAATTTTACGTTTACCCGCGGGACTGGGTTGTAACGCTCGTTGTTGCTGCTGACTACTAAGATCACCATACAAGCTATGAATTTCAACCTGCTCAGCAAAGCGCAGTATTAAACCTTGCGCCACTCGTTTTATGTCTGCAATACCCGGTAAAAATACTAGGACATCTTTTTGATGTTTCGGGAACACCTCTGTGACTAATTTAGTTACTTTATCAGCCAAGGATGCTTTGCCAGTGTCAGGGCGATAATGAAGGTCAACCGGAAAGCTTCTACCGAGTGATTCTAATACCCGTGCGTCAGGTAATATTTGTTGTAAAGCAGTGACATCCATAGTGGCTGACATCACTAACAACCGTAAATCTTCCCTCAGACCTTGTTGTACCTCTAAACAGAGTGCCAACGAAAAATCAGCATGCACACTACGCTCATGAAATTCATCAAAAATGATTAACGCTACTTCTGGTAAGTCAGGTTCGTGTTGAAGCATCCGAGTAAGTATGCCTTCAGTAACAATTTCAAGCTTGGTGTTAGCACTTACTTTTACTTCACCTCTTATTCTATAGCCAACGGTTTGACCCACTGGCTCATTTAGTTGTTCTGCTAAGAACTGTGCAATGTTTCGTACCGCAATACGTCTGGGTTGGAGCATAATGATTTTTTGGTCTGCAAATAACTCTGAACGCAACAAACTTAAGGGCAATTCGGTTGACTTACCTGCACCAGGCGGCGCAACAACAATAGCATTGCCCCGTGTAAGTTGAATATGCAACTGCGGCAAAATGGACGTAATAGGTAACAAATAGAATCTCGTTGAACTATAAAGTAAGTGGGGTAAGCTAGCCCTATGATAACAAAATATTGGTAAACCGTATGCGTGCTTTTTTAGGACTTGAGCCTGATGTATCCACTAAACTTGCTATCGACAATTGGCGCACCACATCCCTTCCCCCCTATCCAACTGCAGTACCTGCCGCAAATTTCCACGTGACTTTAGCGTTTTTAGGCAACATCAACCTTGAACAACAAGACAAACTACAACAACAAATTGCGGTGATGGAAGATATTTCAGAATTTAGTGTGAATCTCGATATAGCAGGCTACTGGGCTAAACCCAAAGCCTTCTGGATAGGCTGCTCAAACCATGCTTCAGCGCATCTGCAATTAGTAAAAAAGCTCACTACTGCTGCCCACAGTGCCGATATTGCTACGCAAAAAAATGCTTATCAAGCCCATGTAACGCTAATCAGAAAATGTACTGAAAATCCCCCAGCACCACTGGTCACACCTAATTTTACGTGGCGTTCGCAAGCGTTTCACCTTTACGAATCACTTTCAACCGCCAAAGGCGTAGTGTATGCCATCAAACAGTCATGGCACTTAATGCCTGAATTGAAAGCCCGCAAACCAATATAGTTACCAATAAAAGCTGAAATATACATCCAATAGAAAGAGGTGGTATTAGTTGAAAGACCATTGAAACCTCAATAGAGCTCAATCAGTTTGTTTGTATTTGACAGTTAAATTATGCTGAGGCAGGATTCAATTAAGAAACGATTTTCTAACTAAACTAAAGGAATATAAATGAATAGGTTTTTGTTAACAGTGGGTCTTTTTATATTGGGGATGAAGATTCCAGTATATGGGAATGAACTTATCCCACTACAAGTTTTCACTAAGTTCCCACAGTTTCAGCAGTTAGTCATATCTCCCACAGGAGAGTACCTCGCAGCGGCAGTCACAAAAGAGGATAATACGCCTCTTGTCACTATTATTGATGTGAAAAATTTACAGCAACTTTCTGCTATCGAATTTAAGTTAGGTCAACTACCCTCTGAACTAACGTGGCTTAATAATGAACGTTTAGGGATTAGGATCAGTAAAAAAATTGGAGCCTTAGACCAACCTGTGGGAACAGCAGAGTACTACGTCATGAACGCCGACGGCACAGATAAAGAGGCTCTTTGGGGAATACTTGAAAAAAAACGTGGCCAACAAGGTCCAGCCAAGTATCGAACATTCATGCAAATATTACACTTGTTACCGGATGATCCTAAAACAATTTTAATTTCTGTCCAAGGAGGAAGTCGCGGTACAGCTTCTTTTACCGAGGCTTATGAACTTGATATTTATTCTGGTAATACTAAAAAAGTTGCCACAGCGCCAATCAGAGCAGCTTATTTGTTATCCGATCACAATAG
This sequence comes from Flavobacterium sp. W21_SRS_FM6, assembly GCF_052119645.1. Lineage (NCBI taxonomy): Bacteria > Pseudomonadati > Bacteroidota > Flavobacteriia > Flavobacteriales > Flavobacteriaceae > Flavobacterium > Flavobacterium sp. W21_SRS_FM6. Next base: position 37,540 of record NZ_JBGQOM010000007.1, on the reverse strand, counting down.
AAATATTCGTTTTGCTATAGGGACAGATGAAGATGATGATAATAAACTAAAATCTTATTATCGTGACAGCAATGAAGATGAGTGGTACTTGTCAGGCACATATGCGGGTGATGAGGGCACTATAACACCTATAGCATTCACGCCCGACAATAAAGAAGTGTATGCATTGTCAAACCTTGATGCATCGACTATCGGATTGGTTAAGTTAAAGCCTAATTCTGATGAGCCTGAGCTGATATACCGTAACGAGAAAGTTGACCTTAGAGATGTTTTTTTAAGTCAAGACATGCAACTAGTTTCCGCCAAAATTTCACCTGATCGGACATACAATAAAACATTAACAGACCATAACTTGGCACAATGGCTAGATAAGCTACAGGCTACATTTCAGGACGATACGATCAACATCACTAGTGCAACGAAAGATGAAAGTAAATTGATTGTTTATGTTTCATCAGCTAAAGATCCTGGGGCATATTATTTGTTTAATACCCAATCCAAAGAGATGCAATTTTTGGTTAATTCATCGCCTGCAGTTAATCCAGATAAAATGTCCGAAGTGCAACCTTTTACCATTACATCTCGTGATGGGATTGAGCTGAGCGGCTATCTAACTTTACCTAACTCAAATCAGAAAAACTTACCTTTAGTGGTTTATCCGCATGGAGGTCCCCACGGACCAAGAGATTTTTGGACCTTTGATAGAGATGCGCAAATGCTTGCCAGCAGAGGATATGCAGTTCTCCAACTTAACTTTAGAGGCTCAGGTGGTTACGGCCGGGAGTTTGAATACTCTGGGTATCGTAAATGGGGCCTAGAAATGCAAGACGACTTAACTGATGCGACAAAATGGGCCATTGAGTCTGGTGTCGCTGATGCAGATAGAGTTTGTATATACGGTGCCTCTTATGGCGGCTATGCTACATTGATGGGCGTGGTTAAAGAGCCTGATTTATATAAATGCGCAATAGGCTATGTTGGAGTTTACAGCTTACCAATGATGTTTGAAGAAGGTGACATTCCATCATCTCAGTCAGGGATTAATTACTTAGAACAAGCCCTTGGGACGGACCAAGAAGATCTTAAAAAACGCTCACCCGCTTACAATGTAGATAAAATTAAAGCGGCTTTGTTTTTAGTTCATGGTGGGAAAGATGAACGAGTGCCTATTGAACAAGCAGAGTTTTTAATGAAACAGCTTGATAAAAGAAACTACCCATACGAATTACTCATTAAAGAAAAAGAAGGTCACGGTTTTTATAAAGAAGAACATCGATTAGAACTTTACGAAAAAATGCTACAATTTTTAGAAAAGCACATTGGCAAAGCCTAATGCTTAAATTAACGTTGCTACAGATATCAAAAAGCCAGCATTAAAGCTGGCTTAAAACAGTCTACTTATTCAAACCCACCCTTTCGGCCTCATAGCAGTCACATAATCATTCATGCCTACGGCTTGCTTTAACCACACTGCATGAGGCGGAAGCTTTTGTTTTGCCGCTGTAAGTCGCTGAAATATCGCCGGATGTAACTGCATAGGTGGACGAATTTTTCCATAGCGCTCGTCACACTCTTCCTCTAAAAATCCCATACCATATAAAATACACTCGTAACTTTGATGATTCCAAAGTGCAGCAGTGTCGACGGCTGGACGGTTTTCATCGCCAAGACCACTAAAGCCTGCGTCTTCAAAATCTGCTGCACTGGGTGTTTTGACTCGCCAATATGCTAACTTTTGTCTTAAACGAGGATTAATTCGCTCTGACTTTTGCACCTCTCGCCAAAATGCTGTGTCCGTGCGCTTAGTCAGGCAATAGTGCATATTGATAAAATCTAAAATTTCATAATACCTATTTGATAACACACGATTGTAGCGTTTTGCTAACTCTGACATATCATCGTCATTATACGGAAAGTGTTCGGCAAGCATAACTGCCCCTAAGTCACTTAAGTAAAGGCCTGTTGACTCTAAGGGTTCGATAAATCCACCAGACAAACCAATAGCAACACAATTACCTGACCAGTTCTGTTCGCGACGACCCACCTTAAAATTAACGATTCTTGAAGGTAAGTCTTCACAACCTGGCCCTTGGTAAACTCGCATTTCTTTCTCTGCGTCCGCTTCACTAATAAATGCACTAGAATGCACATAGCCTACTGAACGCTGACTCTTCATCGGAATGTCCCATATCCAACCATTAGAAAGCGCAGTTGCAGTGGTATAAGGCCTAATCATGCCTGGATAGAACTTATCATAAGGAACATGCATTGTAATTGCTCTGTCGCAAAGTAACCATTGCGAGCAATCTTCCCAACCTACTTTTAATTTTTCTTCTATCAACCGAGCTTTAAAACCGGTGCAATCAACAAATAAGTTAGCCTCTATTCTTTCGCCTTGGTCGGTAACTACTGCAGTAATTTTATCCGTTGCAGCCATCTCCACCTCAACCAAATTAGCAGATGTATGGAGAACTCCGCGAGCAACAGAAAAATCTCGCAAATAATCAGCAAATTTTTGAGCGTTCATGTGATAGGCATAACTCAATGGCTGTCCCATATCCCATGGACCCAACATTTTTGGCGCCAACCCCATCTCACAGATAAGCGGTTGGGTAGAACACGTTTCCATGAAAGGAATTTTACGATCACTTTGCAGCCACCTTTGACCTGAAAAATCAATAGGATGAATTTGCATTCGACTAAATGGATGATGATAAAAAGTATCATCGTTATTAACCCAATTAGCATATTTAATAGACTGTTTAAATGTAGCGTCAGTCGCCTTCATAAATTCAATTTCATCAACGCCTACAACCGCAAGCAAATGACGAATAGAGGGAATTGTGGCTTCACCAACGGAAATCCTTGGAATATCAGGCGATTCTAACAAACGAATTTGTACATTGTTTTGTTCGCCGCGCTGATTTAATGCACCATTTAAATAAGCCGCAGTCATCCAACCTGCTGAGCCCCCACCAACTATTAAAACTGTTTTTTTTGGATTTTTCATATTATTACCAGAAACTTAACTAAATATATCCAAGTAACCTACGTAAACCTGGAGCCGCATATTCAACGAGTTGTTTTTGCTCAAACGGCAGTTCGTCAGGCAACTCCATAATATTTCCAGACAAATTTTCACGAGCAGTGCCACTTTGTTCTCGATCAGAACCCAATTTGACTCTTTGTTGCCAGTCTTCAGGCAAGGTTTGGTAACCCAGTTGACCAATCAAATCAGCAAAAAATATTTGCGCTGCGGGTTTATCTATCGCTTTTAAATGCCTAATAACATCTTCATATTTGATGACTTTAACTCCGGTACCTAACCAAGCAACTGCGTTATGAGTAAATATTTCAGCAAGGGTCGGAGCTTTCTGGTAAATACCAAAAATCATCATATTCATCACTTCTTCTAATGACACTTTACCACTTTTTAAATGCTCTAAAGAGCCTTGGAATGTATCGGATAAGAAAAAGCGTGTTCTGGCTAAGACCCAAGAATAAGGATCCCTGACCAATACAATATGCTTAGCGGGTCTCAAAGCAATGGCTGAATCGTCAGAAAACAATAAATGCCCCCAACTTAACTTTGGGTTAGTGACACTAAAAGCCTGCACATTTTGTTTTAAAATTGGAATTTGCACAAAAGCATCGTGATATTGCTGTTCAACAGGCACAAACATACGCAATATATTTCTCACTAAATGGGTACCGCTCTTGGGGACTGAATTTAAAAAGATAGGTTGTGTTAGTGGCTCGTGAATAAATTGACTATTCAGCGAATTCAAATTGTCTTGTTTTATTACAACTCTGGGCATGAGACGTCTACTTATGTATTTGATGGTTAAAATACCATAAAAAAAGCCGACAAAAGTCGGCTTTTTAATGATGTTACATATTAGAACTTATAGGTTGCGTTCAAGAATACACGTCTACCTAACCAGTCATATTGGCTATAAAACGCGGAATTACCTTCGCTATTTACTTCACCCAGATTAAGTGTAGTAACACGTGGCGGAGTCGTATCAAACGCGTTGGCTACACCAACAATCGCAGAAATACCTTCGTCTTTCCAGTCGTATGCCAAAGAGAAGGTATGGTACATCACGCTATCACTGCGAAGTACAATATCAACGGGTAAGCCACGGTAGGTCGCATCATAAGAACCACGACGGTCAAAGTAACTTTGGTTGTTCGAAACCGCACCAATATAATTAACATTCCAATAAAACGCCCAATTATCTTTTGATAATGAAACGTTATAGGTAGCTACGTGCTTAGGCTCACCGAACTCACCGTTGGTATTGATAACAGTATCTTCAAATAACGCCTGCTCTGCATCAGTTTGAAAAGTATGTTGAGTATCAAAACGGATTTCACCTAACTCAGTGTCGACTTTATAAGACAAGGCAAAATCGAAACCTTTGTTGATTTGTGATGAAATATTAATAAAGCTGTCACGAACCTCTTCAACGCGCATATCGGTTGCGTCACGATCAAATTGAGAACACAAAGGATCAGTAGGGAAAAACTCAGAGTCATAACAACGACGAAGGATATTACTCGCACCTAACTGTGTTACTTCACCTAATATTTCAAAGTCAAAGTGGTCTAGAGACACACTCAGATCAGCAAAATCAGGTGTCCAAACTAGACCGATTGATTTTGATGTTGATGTTTCAGCACTCAATACTCCTGCACCTCCACCAGTTACAATTGTAGCACTGATTGAAGCCCCGCCGAAGTCAGCAGGAATACCATCGGCAGCACAGTTGTCTGCTGTTCTTTGCGTAATTGAATCGCTTGCTAGGTTGTTACCCCAGTTGATACATGGGTCAATTGATCGCTGACCACTAAAACTAGTTTGGTCGGCTAGATATAATTCGAACAACGCAGGTGAACGGAACGAGGTACCTTTAGAGGCACGGACACGCCAATTCTCAGTTAAAGACCAGTTAATACCGACCTTGTAAGTTGAATCATCACCAAATGAATCTACATCGGTGTAGCGACCTGACAATTCTAATTCAACATTTTGAGCCAGAAACATGTCTTGTACGACGGGGATCTTAAATTCAGCAAAAATGGCTTTAGTTGTATCTTTACCCGCGGTAACACCCGCGGCAGAAGAACCCCAAACGTTACGTGCTAACACATTTTCTCCAGGAGTATCTTCGATTTCGTCCTTTTGATAGCTAGCGCCAAATACCGCACCAACAGGCCCAGCAGGTAAATCAAAAATATCTCCAGAAATAAAGGCTTCTAAAGTGCTTTGTTTGTAGATTGTGTTCCCTACGTCATGACCAAAGATAAAGTCACGTACTTCATCTGAGACATTTCCAGCTAGGAACTGTGGATCTAACCAAGGTATATCGACACAAGACACACCTCGAACAGATGAAGTAGTACCTGCACATGAGCCGTTTAACCAATTTTGATCTTCGACGGAGTCTTTATAAATAATATCGTTTCTGTATTCACCTTCAGAGCGGCTATTTTGATAAGAAACGTCATAATACCAATCACCAATATCACCAGTTAGGCCAACAACAAAACGAGCGTAATCAACGGTTTGACCAGAATCAGAGTGGTCTGTAATCGCTGTTGGACTAAGCCATTGTGCGCCGGTCCAGCCTTCACTTAAGCTATTGCCACCAAAAAAGGTTTCGTTATAGATATAGCTCCAAAATTGACGATAACCATTAGCTTCAGATTTACGACGGTTAAGTAAGAACTCACCATAAGCCATCATGTTGTCTGTAAGCTCGTAGTCAGCTTGTGCAAAAAATGATACTGTTTCGATTTGAGGAATTAAAGAAGCACCATCTTGAAAAGGATGATCAGCATTAGTTACACTGTCAGAACGTCTGTCGTAGTTAACTAAATACCAGCCCTCAGGGGCATTAAAATAATCTGGGTTATTTGCGTTGGAAGCAAGTCCAGGAATGTAATTACCTAAGTTTCCGTCATAGTCGAATTGTGCTTTAGCGCCTGGAAGTACGTTTCCACCTTCATCTTGGTAATCATATAGCCACACATGGCCCCAGAGTAAGTCGTTACACCATGCTTTTTCAGTTCTTGGATCGATTACATCTGCTCTAGCGCCAGTGGTTTTATCAAAAACATATTGCTCACCACAATTGAAAGAATCTCTGTCACCCTTTTGTAATTCTGAGCGCTTTTGATAATCAGCCGTGACTCGGAAAGAACCTTTTGAAAATGTGCTTCCATAGGTACCGTTAATTCTGAAAACTTCACCGCCACTTTCAGTAGGTTGCGACAAAGAAACATCGATATCTCCACCGTCACCTTTTTTTGTAATAATGTTAACCACGCCAGCAACTGCATCGGAACCATAGACCGAAGATGCGCCATCTTTTAATATTTCAACACGCTCAACGATAGATAATGGTAAAACGTTAAAATCAAAAGAAGATACGCCACCACGAGTTCCAGCTGGGCCTGCACGACGGCCGTTTAATAATGTTAACGTGCGGTTAGCGCCTAGCCCTCGTAGAGATAATGTTTCTGAACCTCCACCACCATTTTGTACAAACGCAGTAGAAGATGCAGCTGTAACTTGAGCAGAACCTGACGCTACTGTTGAACTTCTCAATAGTGCGCCAATGTCGCCTAAACCTTGATTAATAGCTGAATCAGCAAGAATAATGTCAACAGGACGAGCTTCATCAAAACCACCGGAGCGTATTCTCGAACCGGTAATAACGATTTTTTCTTCTTGTTTGGCTTCTAACTCTTCAGTGACGTCAGTTTCTTGAGCAAAAGCGCCAAAAGCGTTTGCCGCCAAAGCAAAACCAATGGCATGAGCCAGAGGTCTCTTTCTGATAGTGTTTATTGTTGATTTTTTCATCTGTGTTCCCATATGGTAGAAATACCGGTGGTTAGTGGGTCTTTAACTATAGTTTTAAAAAAATAGACCGTTCAGTCCCATCTTATCAACTAATCACAAATTTTTACAAATAGCTTTGACCTAAAAACCAACATTTTTCACAATATTGCGAGTCTTAGGTAAGTAAAACAACCTATCCATTTTAAACTTCTATTTTATAGACAAAAAAAGAATGATATGAATTTAATGATATCCGACAAAATACTTATGGAATATTTGAATTAGTTCTTTCACCCCAGCAGTGTGGCAAGACACTATTGTAGATTAAAGCTTTTTTGGGAATAAAAATGCAGCAAACCTTTAGATTAGTCATCGATTGTCCTGATCAAGTTGGCTTAGTAGCGAACGTGAGTCAGTTTTTAGCTTCACACAATGCCACGATTGTGGAAGCCAATCACCATACGGACTTACAAACTGGACGCTTTTTTATGCGTCATGAAATTCGTGCTGATTCTGTCAGTATGAGTATTGAAAAAATAAAGCTGGCTTTTGCGCCAATTGCTGAACAATTTTCAATGAATTGGAAATTAAGCGATTCGATGCAAAAACAAAAAGTGGTTATGTTAGCTAGCCATGAATCACATTGTTTGATGGATATATTACACCGCTGGCATAGCGGTGAGTTGTATTGCGATATACCCTGCATCATCGCGAATCACCCTCAAATGAAACAATTTGCCGATTGGCATAACATTCCTTTTCATTGGGTTGATTTTAAAGACCAATCCAAAGAGCAAGCCTTTGCCGAGATTGAAAGATTAATTGTTGCTTATCAGGCTGACTTAACGGTATTAGCCCGATTTATGCAGATCATTCCCGATCATCTTTGCCAAAAGTTAGCTGGTAAAGCAATTAATATTCATCATAGCTTTTTACCCTCATTTGCGGGAGCCAAGCCTTACCAACAAGCTTATGACCGGGGGGTAAAACTGATTGGTGCAACATGCCATTATGTGACTAGCGATCTCGATGAAGGACCAATTATTGAGCAAGAAGTGATGCGAATTAGCCACAGCGATAGTTCAGCTGATATGGTTAGAAAAGGCAAAAATTGTGAAAAAACGGCCTTAGCTAATGGTCTTCGTTATCATCTAGAAGACCGTGTTATCATTCACAAACACAAAACAGTTGTGTTTGCTTAATGTCCTTATTTTTAATTCGTCACGGTGAAACAAACAGTAACCGTGACAAAATTATCCAAACGCCTGACACAGAACTGTCAGATCTGGGACATCAACAGGCTTATAAATTAGCCCAGCGCTTTAATATGAATGACGTTGAACATATCTTGTGTAGCGATTACTTGCGCACTAAGCAAACGGCTTCTCCCTTGATTGAGGCGCTAGGTTGCAAGATAAGTTACAGTTCTCTACTACGAGAGCGAAACTTTGGTGATATTAGAGGCTTATCTTACGATGAGGTTGGTCATGATTTTCATCAAACTGACTATCGACCGGTAAATGGGGAAAGTATCGAGCAGTTCAGCGAACGCACTGCTCAAGCTTGGCATTATATTTGTGAGCAAAGTCTTAACGCTAAGGGGCATATTCTGGTTATAACCCACGGTCTGGTGCTTAGAGAACTCGTTAAACATCAACTCAACTTAACATTGCATCCCAATTGGCGTATGGCTGAATACCCCAATACCAGTGTAATTGAAGTTGATCTAAAGGATTTAAAAACCGTTTATTTACTCTGTGATACCGAGCATTTGGATTATGAAGAGATAAATCAAGGGGGAGTCGTTTAAATGCCTAAGTAAACACTTCACTCCGACTAAAAAGACCCATTATAAGACAAAGTGAGCTTGTTATCAGCGAGTCCTCTTTCAAACCAGCTTCCGTACGACTGATTTGTCTGCCACTTTTTACTAGATACCATCAATTCCCAATAGTGGCCTTCTTCTATTCCGTGAATACGAGATGAAGCAAGCCATTCCTGACTACTAGGTAAATCAAATTCGAGCCCTTGGGTTGTTTTAAATTTAACGTCAGACTGGCTGACCATACCAAAGCCAAGGCTCAGTCGTTCAGATACTTGATAACGTGGCACTAAAGAAAGTTCGTAGACTGATACTTTTTGGCTAAATACGCCCCACTGAAGTTGACCTTTCGAATATCCGAGAGACGTTTCAATAGAAAATTGCGCATTAATAGGCTGAGTGATGCGCATTTGGTAATCACGGTGTTTGCAGCCTGAAAACTTTAAGCCATCTGAGGCTACATCGAACATGGTATCCTCAGGCAAGGCGTCCACAACCCACTTAACCGAACGGGTAAGCAATGAATTCTCAGCCAAGCATGAAAAACTCGATATGAAAATAATTGTAAACAGAATACTTTTCACTGAAATGACCACAGAAAACACCATAACGGTAGTGTAGCTGTTGTAGAATTTTTAAACGTATTTCCGATGGCCAATAGGTATTTGATAAAATACCTTTATTTAATAAATGGTGACAAATGATTATTTATTACATTTTTATGCTGCAATTCACAAATTAAGCCTTTAATCTGTCAAGCAAATACACACCTTACTCTCCACTGCATGTATAAAAAACACTTAGGTTTGGCCCTCAATCTATTGTCATTAGGGCTCTTTTTCCCCGGTATATTACTCACTATGTTTATGCTTGATATGAGCATGCTTGTTGATCTCAGCGGTTCTAGTTTGTCTTCAGCCCTCGTGAATAAAGAGTTATCAATCATAGATACTATTCAAGAATTGTGGCAAGACGATAGAATACTCGTGGCTAGTCTAATTTTTATGTTTACGATCTGTATTCCGCTCTTAAAGACCATGGTGATGACTGTGGCTTATTTTACTAAAAACCTGATTATGGAACGTCGTTTAGTTAAATTTGTTAGTAACATCAGTAAATGGTCAATGGCTGACGTCTTCGTAGTGGCAGTTTTTTTAGCTATTTTGTCTACTAACCATGCAGACACCGTGAATACCCAACAACTTTCAATATTTGGCTTTAAAATAGTATTTGAAGTCAGTACACAAACATTTTCAGCCGCTGGAGAAGGTTTCTATTATTTCACAGCCTACTGTTTTTTATCCATGTTGGGGACCCAATTTGCGTCGTCCTATATTCAAAGCAAACAGTGTAGATAGCGCTTTTATTCATAAGAGCTAAGTCTGTCTTGGTGATTTGTGTAATGCAGCAGAATTCTTTGAATCTCGCCGTTTTGCTTTAAGGAATTTATCGCCTTATTTATATCAGGGACTAAATGACTGTATTCGGCCCTTAATCTCATCACCATATACCCCTGAGTATGAATACTTCCTAAACTGATAGGCACATGATGTTTAGCCGACCAATACCTAGCGGCGAATTGTTCCATAATCGCAACGTCGTAACGTTTTTTCGCCAAGCCTAAAATGACTTCACTTTCAGAACGAAAATCTACCCGTTTAAAATGCTCATCATCATAATAGTAATAACCTGAAACCGTGCCGACGGGTTTACCATAAGCAGAAGAAGCCTGTAAATACGACTTAGCATGTACGGGTAAACTGATAAAATATTCACTGATTTGAAACAAGGCATCACTAAAAACAAATCGCTCCTTATCATCGGGAGATAACCAATCAGGATTTACAAAATCAAAGTCTAGTTCATCAGCATATAAGGCCTTCACGGCGCGCTTGGTCGGCAGGTAAGAGTAGACAAAATTAATTTTTGCTCGCTGAAACAACAGAGGAGTGAGTTCGATAAAGATGCCTGGATTGTTCGGATCGTCAGTAATATCAAATGGCACCCAGGTGCCCTCTATATCACGGTTTCCTCTTAACGTTTGAGTTTGCTTTGCATGACAAAAAGGAGTGAGAAAAATTATAATCAAACACAGCCTTAGTAAGATATTTTTGACCTTTAGGGCTTGAGCCAGGTTTATTTTATTTTGAGATTGACACAAATATAGACTAGAAATAAATGTCTCTTCTGAATAACAATTTCATCGAAAAGTAACAGAAATTAGGACGCTTGCACAAGAGAAAATTTTTCAAGCAATCAGCAAGACAGGTAGGGATTGATAGGCATTTAAATCAGCCACAGTGGAAACAACGACGCAAACAAAAAGGCACAGTTCTCACGAACTGTGCCTTTTAGCATTCAAAACTATCGCTTATTGAGCTTTAGTTACGATTTCTACCAATGTCCAATTTTTGGATTTAGACAAAGGGCGGCATTCACGTACTGTGACTACGTCGCCTTCGCTACATTGATTAGTTTCATCGTGAGCGTGTAGCTTAGTAGTACGCTTAATGAACTTCCCATAAATAGGGTGTTTTACTTTACGTTCTACTGCAACAGTAATGGTTTTATCCATTTTGTTGCTAACCACACGACCTTGTACTGTACGAATAGTTTGTTCAGTCATTACGCATCAGCCTTTTCAGTCAGAATGGTTTTAACACGCGCAATATTACGACGCACTTTACGAAGACCATCAGTTTTTTCAAGCTGACCAGTACTCGCTTGCATACGCAAGTTGAATTGTTCACGTAATAAACTTAAAAGTTCTGTGTTCAATTCTTCAACGCTTTTTTCTTTCAGTTCTGTCGCTTTCATTACATCACCGTCCGAGTTACAAAGGTGGTTTTAAACGGCAGTTTCGCAGCTGCCAATTCAAATGCTTCGCGAGCTAATGCTTCTGGAACACCGTCCATTTCATATAACACACGACCAGGTTGAATTTGGCATACCCAGTACTCAACGCTACCTTTACCTTTACCTTGACGCACTTCGAGAGGCTTCTGAGTAATTGGTTTGTCAGGGAAAACCCGGATCCAGATTTTACCTTGACGTTTAACAGCACGAGTCATGGCACGACGAGCCGATTCGATTTGGCGAGCAGTCATACGACCACGGCCAACTGCTTTAAGAGCGTAAGTACCAAAACTTACGTTGCAACCAGTGGCTAAACCACGGTTACGACCCTTATGCATTTTACGGAACTTCATACGTTTAGGTTGTAACATAATTATTAGCCCTCACGCTTAGCAGTACGAGGCTTCTTCTTAGGTGCAGGGGCAGCAGCTGGCTGCTCATGAGTAAGAGGCATTCCGCCTAAAACTTCACCTTTAAAGATCCATACTTTTACGCCAATGATACCGTAAGTAGTTAAAGCTTCTGACGTTGCATAGTCGATGTCGGCACGGAAAGTGTGTAATGGTACACGACCTTCACGATACCATTCAGTACGTGCAATTTCAGCGCCGCCTAGACGACCGCTTACTTCAACTTTAATACCTTTGGCTCCAATTCGCATTGCGTTTTGAACCGCGCGCTTCATAGCACGACGGAACATAACACGGCGTTCTAACTGGCTTGCGATGCTATCAGCAACCAATTGGCCATCTAGTTCTGGCTTACGCACTTCAGCGATGTTGATCTGAGCTGGCACACCGGCTAACTTAGAAACATGCTTGCGGATCTTCTCAACGTCTTCACCTTTTTTACCGATAACTACACCTGGACGAGCAGTGTGAATAGTCACACGGATCGCTTTTGCAGGACGCTCGATAATGATTTTAGACAAAGAAGCCGCTTTAAGCGCTTTAGTCAGATACTGACGTACCTGATGGTCGTTAAAAAGGTTATTTGCATAATCTGCAGTATTCGCGTACCAGGTAGATGTCCATGGTTTGCTGATACCCAGGCGTATACCTGTAGGATGTACCTTCTGTCCCATTATCTTCTCCTAGTTATCAGACACAACAACAGTGATGTGACTGCTACGCTTAAATATACGATCAGCACGGCCTTTGGCTCTTGGCTTAATACGCTTCATAGTTGGACCTTCGTCAACGAAGATTTGTGAGACAGTCAATTCATCGATGTCTGCACCTTCGTTATGTTCGGCGTTCGCAATCGCTGATTCTAATACTTTTTTGATTAGATCGGCGCCTTTCTTCGGACTATAAGTCAAAAGTTCTAGTGCCTTTTCAACGTGTAAACCACGAATTTGATCTGCTACCAAGCGTGCTTTCTGAGCCGAAGTACGGGCATGACAATGTTTAGCTAAAGCTTGCATTTTTATCTCCCTTATCTCTTGGCTTTCTTATCCGCGACATGGCCGCGGTAAGTACGCGTTGGCGCAAATTCGCCCAACTTATGGCCGACCATTTCGTCAGAGACGAATACTGGAACATGTTGGCGACCGTTATGGACCGCAATGGTCAACCCAATCATATCTGGGATGATCATAGAACGACGAGACCAAGTTTTGATTGGCTTCTTGTCGTTCTTTTCCACTGCAGCCTCAACCTTCTTCAACAAGTGTAGGTCTATAAAAGGACCCTTCTTGAGAGAACGTGGCATGGTGAATCCTCGCTATTACTTATTACGACGACGTACGATAAGTTTATCGGTACGCTTGTTACTACGTGTTTTCTTACCCTTAGTAGGAATACCCCAAGGTGTAACAGGATGACGGCCACCAGAGGTACGACCTTCACCACCACCATGTGGGTGATCTACAGGGTTCATGGCAACACCGCGCACTGTTGGGCGAACACCGCGCCAACGAGTTGCACCAGCTTTACCAAGTGAACGTAGCATATGTTCTGCATTACCGATTTCACCTACGGTGGCACGGCAATCTGCCAATACTCGACGAACTTCACCAGAACGTAAACGAAGAGTTATATAACCTTCGGCACGAGCTAGAATTTGCGCGTAAGTACCTGCTGAACGAGCAATTTGTGCGCCTTTACCCGGCTTCATTTCAATGGCATGTACCGTAGTACCCACTGGCATGTTGCGCATTGGTAAAGTATTACCAGCTTTTATCGCTGCATCCGGACCAGATTGAATCTGATCACCGGCTTTTAAGCCTTTAGACGCTAGGATGTAACGACGCTCACCATCTGCATAAAGCACAAGTGCAATATTAGCAGAACGGTTAGGATCGTATTCTAAACGCTCAACAACAGCAGGAATGCCGTCTTTGTTACGTTTAAAATCGATTAGACGGTAATGCTGCTTGTGACCACCACCAATGTGACGCACGGTAATGCGACCATTGTTGTTACGACCACCAGACTTGCTATTCTTTTCTAATAAAGGTGCATGAGGTGCGCCTTTATGTAAATCAGGGTTGGTTACCTGAACTACGTGACGACGACCAGGAGAAGTCGGTTTAGCTTTCAATAATGGCATATCTAATCCCCTTCTTACTCTGCGCCGCCAGTGAAGTCGATGTCTTGACCTTCTTTAAGCACGACGTAGGCTTTTTTCCAGTCTTTACGCTTACCAAAAGATGCACCGTGACGTTTAGTTTTTCCCTTAACGTTTAAGGTACGAACAGAGGCGACTTCAACTTCAAACATTTTTTCAACTGCTTGCTTGATTTCTTCTTTGTTCGAATCTTTGGCTACTTTAAGTACAACAGTGTTGTTCTTTTCAGCAGCTAGCGTAGCTTTTTCAGAAACATGTGGTGCTAATAACACCTTAAGTAGACGCTCTTCATTGATCATGCTAACGCCTCCTCTAATTGCTTCACTGCAGCTGCAGTCATCAATACTTTCTCAAATGCAATAAGACTTACTGGGTCAATGCCCTGAACATCACGTACGTCAACTTTATATAAGTTGCGAGCAGACAAGAATAAATTCTCATCAACTTCTGATGTCACAATAAGCACATCTTTAAGTTCAAGAGCAGCTAATTTAGAAAGTAATTCTTTCGTCTTAGGGCTCTCAACTGAAAACTGTTCGACCACGATTAAACGGTCTTGACGTACCAATTCAGACAAGATGCTTTGAATCGCACCACGGTACATCTTCTTGTTAACTTTTTGGCTATGATCTTGTGGCTTGGCAGCAAAAGCTACACCACCTGAACGCCAAATTGGGCTACGGATTGTACCAGCACGGGCACGACCAGAACCTTTTTGTTTCCAAGGTTTTTTTCCACCACCGCGAACTTCAGAGCGTGTTTTTTGTGCTTTAGTACCCTGACGGGCGCCTGCACCGAATGCAACTACTACTTGATGTACTAGTGCTTCGTTAAATTCACGTCCAAAGGTTGCTTCGGATACTTCAAGAGCGCTTTGCGCATCTTTCAATACTAATTCCATCACTTAACTCCCCAGACGTTACGCTTTAACTGCAGCTTTAATGATGACATCGCCACCCGGAGCTCCAGGAACGTTACCTTTCACTAATAAAAGGTTGTTCTCTAGATCAACACGTACTACATCCAAAGACTGAACGGTGATGCGCTTGTTACCAAGCTGACCAGCCATTTTTTTGCCTTTGAAAACTTTACCTGGACTTTGGTTTTGACCAATTGAACCAGGTGCACGGTGAGACAAAGAGTTACCGTGTGAGTTACGTTGATGACTGAAATTCCAGCGTTTAATAACACCAGCAAAACCTTTACCTTTTGAGGTACCCGCTACGTCAACTAATTTAGTTTCAGCAAACATTTCAACAGTTAATTCACTGCCTACTTCAATGCCTTCGCCTTCATTAGCGTCTAAACGGAATTCCCACAAACCGCGACCAGCATCAACACCTGCTTTAGCAAAATGACCTGCTTGAGCTTTGTTAACGCGGCTAGCTTTTTTATCGCCAGCAGTTACTTGTAGCGCTTTATAACCGTCTGTTTCTTCAGTACGTAACTGAGTCACACGATTAGGAGTTGCTTCAATAACAGTCACAGGGATTGAAACGCCATCTTCAGTGAAGATGCGAGTCATACCTACTTTACGACCGATAAGACCAATCGCCATGTTAAAACCCTCTCTTGTTAGCCCAGGCTGATTTGAACATCAACACCAGCAGCCAAGTCCAATCTCATTAAAGCATCTACTGTTTTATCAGTAGGCTCAATGATATCTACCAAACGCTTGTGTGTGCGGATTTCATACTGATCACGTGCATCTTTATTTACGTGAGGAGAAACCAACACTGTGTAGCGCTCTTTACGAGTAGGTAGTGGAATAGGTCCGCTAACCTGAGCACCTGTACGCTTCGCAGTTTCAACGATTTCAGCCGTAGACTGATCGATCAATTTATGATCAAACGCTTTCAAACGAATACGAATTCTTTGATTTGGCATCGATTAAGCTCCAATCGAAAGAACAAAAAAAATCATCCTCAACCACCTAAATCCGGGTGGGGGGATGTGTGTGTTTACCGCTAACCCCCAATTGGGGTCTTGTAGTTAAGATTGCCTTTGTAGCCGAAGCTCTAAGTCAAAATCACTGTTCATCAGAACAAGTGGGCGCGAATTATACATGCGCTGATTTATTATGCAATACCCATTTACAAAAATTGTAGTAATGATTGTGGCTATGATTCAGATCAAACTCTTCACCAAGATACTTACCTACAATGAGAACTTAAAGCAGGGGCTTTATGGTGGAGAAATAATGAAAAATAAGCGTCTATTGTTATTATTAAAAATCTGCATGTTTACAGGAATGGGTTTAATTACTCTAGGTCTGTATTTTCATTTATTCAACGACACTATCGAAACCATGGGGATCCGAGGAATTCTCATCAGTGCAGCATGTGTCGCTGTGGGCATGATATTATCAATACCCACTAAAATGGTTCTGACCTTTATATTAGTCAATCGCGAAATTAAGCACGATTTAAAAGTCAAACAACTTCGCTCTGAACGGCAACGCACAAAAGCTTAATGCAAAGTTGCAGGTCTCTGCACTCTGGTACTTGCCACATCTTTAACAGAGCTAAATCATCAAGCCTTCCAGCGTCTTTGATATCTTAGTGTCAAAAGTGTTACTGCCTGATACCTATAGATAGTAAAAGCTATTTGCCTAAGATATTGGCTACGTTATAGTAGATGCTTGAATTAAAAAAGATTAAACATAAAAATAACGATGACTAACCCTGACATTCACGCCGATAAACTGAAACATATTAACCAGCTCCTGGCGGCTCACCCATCGTTGATGGATGCCTATGGCAAGCTTGAGCCTTTCATTCTTGAGTTGTTTAATACTGAACGTATGAGTATTTTTCAACGTCGTCGCCAACATCAAGATTTAGTCGCACGTTTTAAAACAGGTAAAGAATCAAAAGAAATCAAGGTTCCTATTAGCCCCTTGTCTATTGCCGGGTATGTCGCACTGAGTCAAAGCCCACTACTTATTAACGACCCATATAATAAAGAAGAACTTGCCGCTATCCACCAGCGCCTTAAATTCGCTGACCGTTTTGATAAAAACTCCACTTTTAAAACCCGAAATGTCATTTGCGTGCCCATACTTGATTCGGGAGTATTGATGGGTGTTATGCAGATTATCAATAAAAAGGAAGGGGCCTTCGAACAAGCTGATCTCGACCTCGCTAATTTAGTAGCTGAAATAATGGGGAAGAAGTTCCGTTACGAACTAGGTGGTACCAGTAAACCTTTTGATTATTTAGTGCATCGTAAACTCATCACTGAAGACCAATTAAGCAAAATTTGTGAAGCGAGTGGTGATAATCGACAAATTGTTCAACGCTTAACCTCTGAATATCGAATCCCAGACGAAGAATTAGGTAACGCTTTATCCGTGCACTTCCAAGTGCCATTTCTACCTTATTTACCCGACAAATATCATATGTTTCAAAGTGAGAGCCGACTTAACCTCTCGTATCTAAAACGTAACTTTGTCGCTGTATTAGCTGATGTAGCAGAAAATCCAATAGTGTTAATGGCTGAGCCCAATAATGCGGCCCTGCTGATGGAAATAGAAAGTGCATTGGGTATCGATAGCTATGAGATATCAGTCAGTTTACCCAATATTGTATTGCAATATTTAGGTGAGGCCGTCGGTGGTGCAGGCCCGGGCGCTATGGATGAAATTCTCGATGAAATCAGTGGCAGTGCAGACGAGCTAGATGAAAGTACCGATGAAATGTCAGATGATGCGCCCGCAGTGGTGCGTTTGGTAAGCCGTGTTCTACATGATGCAAAACGACTTAATGCTTCTGATATTCACATTGACCCTGAAAAGAACGCCCCCACTCGCGTCAGAATGCGTATAGACGGTGTATGTCGAGATATAACCCAAGTACCTGCCTCGCACCATAGCGCGGTGATTGCGCGTATCAAAATCATGTCCAATTTAAATATTGCCGAAAAACGGGTTCCACAGGATGGTAAATTATCCTTTCGCATGAGTGGTCAACTAATAGAAGTTCGGGTAGCAACCATTCCGACTGTCGCGGGTGAAGGCGTAGTTATGCGTATTCTTGCCTCTGGCGGCGCCCTACCCATCGGCAAAATGAATTTGTCTCCTAATAACTATGCGACCATAGAAACTATGGTTAAGAAACCCCATGGTATTTTGTTAGTGGTGGGCCCCACAGGTTCGGGTAAAACCACCACACTGCACGCCATTCTTGGACACATTAATACGCCTGAGAAAAAAATCTGGACCGCAGAAGATCCAGTAGAAATAACCCAAGCTGGTCTGCAACAAGTACAAGTCAGTCCTAAAATTGGTTTCACCTTTGCTAACGCTTTGCGCGCTTTTTTGCGGGCCGACCCCGACGTAATTCTAATTGGTGAGATGCGGGACAAAGAAACTGCCCATGCGGGTATTGAAGCTTCACTAACCGGTCACTTGGTCTTTTCAACCTTGCACACTAACTCAGCACCAGAAACCATCACCCGTTTATTGGATTTAGGGCTTGACCCGGTTAACTTTTCAGATGCTTGTGTGGGCATTCTGGCTCAGCGTCTCGTGCGTACCATTTGCCCCAATTGTAAAGAGAAATATCCAGCCAGCGAAGTTGATACCGCCTTTATAAAACGCCAGTATGGCGAAGCTTATATTGCAGAATTGAACCTGCCGGAGCAAATCATGCTAACCCGTGGCAAAGGCTGTGATGAGTGTGGCAACACCGGTTATCGTGGACGTACTGGTGTCCATGAGTTATTAGCCATGACCGCCGAATTACGGGCACTGGTGTATAAAGAAGCCTCAGTACATGAAATGAAAGCCCAGGCCATGAAAGACGGCATGCGCACCCTCACCCAAGATGGCATATTAAAAGTGTTGAAAGGTGATACAGATATCGCGCAAGTGCAGATTATTAGTGGTTTATCATAATAGTTAGCGAATATCTGAACACTCTATTTTGAGCGTTTTTTTTACACTTTGCGTACACGCTTTTTTGCATTGATATTAGTAAAGATCCTACATCTTTATTAGACTCTCTAATCAGCTACGCTAAAGCAGTAAAAGTGCGTCAGCCATACTAAAAAATAAAATACGGCAGGAAAATCCATGATTAACATTAATACCACATTATTGGGCATGACCCTTATTTGTGCTTTTGCGGCATGCAGCCACGTTTTTGCTGCCGAAGAAATAAAAGAAAAACCCAAATGGGATGTGCTTAACCCTCCCTTTCCTTTGCAAAGCTTACGCATTGAAACCGAACAAACGACATGGTCAAGCCTCGACATCACTCCAGACGGTAAAACGATGGTGTTTGACATGTTGGGCGATTTATATGAAGTGCCCTTGTCTGGCGGTCAAGCCAAAGCCCTAACGCAAGATTTTGCGTGGAACATTCACCCAGCAGTTAGTCCTGATGGTAAGCACATTGCCTTTATTTCAGACAGAGGCGGTATTTCAAATCTTTGGGTAATGGATAAAGACGGAACAAACCTCAAACAACTCAGTAATGAAAAGAACAATTTAATTCACTCACCTAAGTGGAGCCCTGACGGCGAATACATCGTCGTAACAAAAGGAATCATGTCTTCACGCAGTATTCCTGCAGGTGAGATCTGGCTTTATCATAAAAGTGGAGGTGACGGCTTAGCTTTAAAAGAGCGTGTGAATGGTAAAAAAGACCAAAAGAACATTGCTGATCCCGCATTTTCTGTTGATGGAAAATATGTGTACTTCACTCAAGATATCAGCAGTGGCAGCACATTTAGCTATAACCGAGATCCACTCAAGGGGCTTTTTGCTATTACCCGCTATGAGTTAGCCAACGGTGATGAAGAAACCTATATCAGTGGCACGGGTGGTGCAGTTGTGCCAACACCTTCGCCTGACGGGAAACACATTGCTTTTATTCGACGTGTGCAAGAAAAAACCGTACTGTTCGTTAAAGAAATAAGCACCGGTATTGAGACCCCACTGTACTTCGATCTTGAAAGAGACATGCAAGAAGGGTTCGGGACAGAGGGCTACTTTGCCTATTTCGATTGGACTCCTGACTCGAAAAATATTGTATTTTGGACAGCAGGAAAGTTTCATCGTTTAGATGTGGAAGACGGTTCTGTATATACGATTCCAGTCAAAGTAAACGCAGAGCTACATTATGCAGACGCCTTACGTTTTGATGTTGATGTGGCGCCCGATACATTTAAGGTCAAAATGGCGCGCTGGACCCAACGCTCACAAGACGGCTCCACGTTGTTGTTTCAAGCCTTAGGTAAGCTGTACACCAAAGACATCAAATCTGGCAAAATCAAACGCCTCACCAAACAAAACGAATACGATGAGCTTTACCCTCGCTACTCAAATGACGGAAAAAGCATTGTCTACACCACATGGAATGATCAAAAGCTGGGAACTGTTCGCACAATCAGTGTTTCTGGTCGTAACGACAAAGTAGTCAGTACAACACCAGGTCACTATATAGAGCCGAGTTTCTCTACTGACGATAAAATGATTACTTATCGAAAAGCCACTGGTGGTTATCTACTTAGTCCTAATTATTCAGTTGAACCTGGCGTTTACGTACTTGATTTAAAATCGGGCAAAAATATACGTGTCAGTCAATCAGGTTGGGCACCACACTTTGCCGGAGATAATAGCCGTGTGTATCTGACCACCTCAGTTCCAGGCAGCAGTTATCCAGAAACACAATTAATCAGTGTTGATTTAAATGGGGAAGACAAACGAGAGCATTTATACGGTGCGGATAATGTGTCTGAATATCGTCTGTCTAATGACAAAAAGTGGGTTGCGTTTGTGAACCAATATAATGCTTATGTTGCTCCTTTTGTTGATACAGGTAAGCGAGTAAATATAGGCCCAAAATCTTCGGCTCTACCTGTTAAACAATTATCCAGTCATGCCGGTGAATACTTAACATGGCGGGCAGATAGCCAAGCAGTCAGTTGGTATCATGGTGCAAACTACTACGAGCGCGAGTTAAAAGATGCCTTTGATTTTATTGCGGGTGCACCTGAAACCCTTCCAGAGCCAGTCACTGAAGGTATTAGTGTGTCTTTTGAACAGCCAAGTGATAAGCCTACTGGTTATAAAGCGATTGTGGGTGGCAATATCGTGACCATGCGTAACGCAAACAACGAGCAGGAAGTCATAAAAAATGGCGTTATCCTGATTAAGGATAATCGCATCGAAAAAGTCGGTGGCGCAGATACGGTCAAAATACCTAAGGGTACGCTAATTGTTGACGCCAAAGGCAAAACAGTTGTGCCTGGACTGGTTGACACCCATGCCCATGGCGCGCAGGGCAGCAATGAAATCATACCTCAGCAAAATTGGGCGATGTATTCCAATGTCGCTTTTGGTGTCACCACCATTCACGATCCTTCAAACGACACGACAGAGATATTTTCAGCAGCAGAATTACAAAAAGCTGGAAAAATCGTGGCACCACGAATTTATTCAACAGGTACTATTTTATACGGCGCTGAGGCCTACGCTTACAAAGCCGTCATCAACACCTTAGAAGATGCGCTTTATCACGTGCAACGCCTCAAAGACACTGGCGCTATTTCAGTTAAAAGCTATAACCAACCTGCTCGCTCACAGCGTCAGCAAATTTTAGCTGCGGCGAAAGAGCTCGGTATGATGGTCGTACCTGAAGGGGGTGGTAAATTTCAGCAGAACATCAGTATGTTGGTGGATGGCCATACTGGACTTGAACACTCCCTACCCATCGCAACAGGCTACAGTGACTTAACGTCTTTATGGGCGGCAACTAAATTTGGCTATACCCCCACGTTTGTCGTGTCTTATGGTGGCATGATGGGTGAAGAATACATGTACGATCGCAACGACGTATGGCTTAACCCCCGTTTGTTACGCTATACACCAAGCTTTTTATTAGACGAACGTGCAATCGTAAGGCCCACAGCGCCAGATTCTCAATACAATCATCCAAGAGTGGCGGCCTATGCTAAAACGCTACGAGATAAAGGTGTAAGCGTGCACATTGGTGCGCACGGTCAACGTGAGGGCTTAGCTGCGCACTGGGAACTCCAACTTATGACCCAAGGTGGCTTTACCCCTTGGGAGGCATTGCGCGCAGCAACAATAGATGGCGCAACGCATTTAGGCATGGATAAACACATTGGTAGTATTGAAGAAGGCAAACTAGCCGATTTCTTTATCACCGATGGCAATGTATTGAATGATGTGAGCCGCAGTGAATATGTTGACTACACCGTGTTAAATGGTCGTATTTACGAATCAGCGACCATGAACGAAGTCGGCAGCAAAAATAAACGCCACAGCTTTTTCTTTGAAAACAATCATCAACTTTATATGCCAAAGGAAACAGCGGACGCCATCAAAGCCAAAGCACAGAAACACCACTGGGTACATTAATATTGAGCGTTAGGTAAGGTGCGCTAAGCGCCTTACCTAACTAATCTAAACCTCTGCCTCCGCTCTACTTTGCAACTAACATGGAGTAAAGGTTTAATGCTCTGTGTTTCAAGGCTAGACTACGCTTAATTTCATGTGTTTTCATTTAAGTGGGCACTCATCCAATGTCTGACAAAAATTTTGAAATGTCTTTTAGTAATTTAAAGCAAACGATTCCTTTGCTGATTAAACATAAAGTAGCCGCTTTGCCAATAAATTATGCGCTGTGGTACACCTATGTGTCGAATGAAGTACCTGAACTTAATCTTGCCTTAGAAGGGGTTATAAAGCAGGAGCGACCAATTACTGAAGCAAAAACCAAAGAACTATATCGTCAGTATTTGTCAGAGAGCCAAGAGGTGACGGCGTGGGAACTACGACAAAGCATGGAAGCGATGTTAATAGAGCTAACTCAGTCAATCACTGATACTCGCAGTGAAACAAACGGCTTTAAAATTACCATGGACAACTGTGTTGACAATCTGACTAAAGTTGAAAAAGAGGGTTTATCCATCGAAGAAGTGATGGCCTTGGTGCGCAACTTAGTCAAAGAAACCCAAAATATTCGGCGCAGCACCATGAGTTTTAATTCTGCTTTAGCAGAGGCACAAACTGAAATATCAGCCTTGCGCTCGCAGCTTGAAAAAAGCCAACAAGAAGCCTTGTATGATGCCCTAACTGGCCTGAGCAACAGACGCTATTTTGATGAAGAATTAGCCAGTCATGCAGTGCATCCAAATTTGTTTTTAATTATCGTTGATCTAGACCATTTCAAAAAAATCAATGACAACTATGGGCATGTTATGGGCGATTTAGTGCTCAAGGCCGCAGCCAAAAAAATACAGGCCTGCTGTCGAGACAGTGCCCAAGCTTTTCGCTTCGGCGGTGAAGAGTTTGCCATCATTGTACCTAACTCAACCTTTGCTAAAACCCGAAGTTTGGCTGAAACCATGCGCCGTTCTATGGAAAAAATCGCAGTAAAAGACAAAAGAACAGGTGAAGTACTCGGCGACATAACGGCTTCATTTGGTATTGCTGAATTAAGAAAAGGAATGAATCCTTTGGTGTTAGTTGAGAGTGCAGATAAACAGCTCTATGAAGCCAAACGTCTTGGACGTAATCGAGTGATGCCTATCATGTAAGCAAATTCAGCCCGTTTTACCTAAAAATAATCAAAATTTTAGACCCATGCTGGCAATATATTGATATTTCTGCAAAAAGAAATCAGCAAGCTGCAAAAATATCTTGTATAATCCCGCGCAATTTTTACTCAGACCGAAGTTGAAACAATGACAGACTTATCCTTATACAGAAACATCGGTATTTTCGCCCACGTTGACGCGGGTAAAACTACCACTACAGAACGTATCCTAAAACTTACCGGTAAAATCCATAAGACCGGTGAAGTACATGACGGTGAATCTACCACTGACTTCATGGAACAAGAAGCTGAGCGCGGTATTACTATCCAGTCAGCAGCAGTAAGCTGTTTCTGGAAAGGTCACCGTTTTAACGTTATCGATACTCCTGGGCACGTTGACTTCACCGTTGAAGTTTACCGTTCACTTAAAGTACTTGATGGCGGTATCGGCGTATTCTGTGGTTCAGGCGGTGTAGAACCCCAATCAGAAACTAACTGGCGTTATGCGAACGATTCTAAGGTTTCACGTGTTATTTTCGTGAACAAATTAGATCGTATGGGCGCTGATTTTTACCGTGTTGTTGGCCAAATCAAAAAAGTATTGGCTGCTAACCCGCTAGTTATGACGCTTCCAATCGGTATCGAAGACGAGTTTTGTGGTGTTGTTGACGTGCTAGAACGTAAAGCCTACATCTGGGACGACACTGGTTTACCAGAAAATTACAAAATTGAAGATGTTCCTGCTGACATGGTTGATAAAGTTGAACAATACCGTGAGCAATTGGTAGAAACAGCTGTTGAGCAAGACGACGATCTAATGATGGCTTATATGGATGGTGAAGAGCCTTCTATCGAAGACCTTAAGCGTTGTATCCGTAAAGGAACGAGAGACCTTGCTTTCTTCCCAACTTTCTGTGGTTCAGCCTTTAAAAACAAAGGCGTTCAAAACGTACTTGACGCTGTTGTTGATTATTTACCTGCGCCAAACGAAGTTAATCCTCAGCCATTAACTGACGAAGAAGGTAACCCAATTGGAAAATTCGCTAAGGTTGATGCGGCTGAACCTTTCCGCGCACTAGCGTTTAAAATCATGGATGACCGTTTCGGTGCCCTCACTTTCGTTCGCGTATACTCAGGTGTATTGAACAAAGGTGATAGCATCCTAAACTCTTTCACTGGTAAGACTGAGCGTATCGGCCGTATGGTTGAGATGCAAGCAAATGAGCGTCTTGAAATCAGCTCTGCAACTGCCGGTGACATCATCGCTATCGTGGGCATGAAAAACGTGCAAACTGGTCACACTCTTTGTGATCCTAAGCACCCATGTACACTTGAAGCCATGGTATTCCCAGAGCCAGTAATCTCAATTGCTGTTGCACCTAAAGATAAAGGTGGTTCTGAGAAAATGGGTATCGCAATCGGTAAAATGGTTGCTGAAGATCCTACTTTCCGTGTTGAAACCGACATTGACTCTGGTGAAACCATCCTTAAAGGTATGGGTGAATTACACTTAGACATCAAAGTAGACATTCTTAAGCGTACTTACGGTGTTGACTTAATCGTTGGTGAACCGCAAGTTGCTTACCGTGAAACCATCACCAAAGAAGTTGAAGATTCTTATACCCATAAGAAACAATCTGGTGGTTCTGGTCAATACGGTAAAATCGACTATAAAATTCGTCCTGGTGAAGCTAATTCTGGTTTCGCATTTAAGTCTTCTGTTGTGGGCGGTAACGTTCCTAAAGAATTCTTCCCTGCCATTGAAAAAGGCTTCAAGGGCATGATGAATTCAGGCACCTTAGCTGGCTTCCCCGTATTAGACGTAGAAGTAGAATTAACTGACGGTGGTTTCCACGCAGTTGACTCATCAGCCATCGCGTTTGAAATTGCGGCTAAAGGTGCATTCCGTCAGTCGATTCCAAAAGCGGGTCCTCAATTGATTGAACCTATCATGAAAGTTGACGTGTTCTCTCCTGATGATCACGTTGGTGACGTAATCGGTGACTTAAACCGTCGTCGCGGTATGATCAAAGACCAAGAAGCTGGCGTAACAGGAGTTCGTATTAAAGCCGACGTACCACTAGCAGAAATGTTTGGTTATATCGGTACACTACGTACGATGACTTCAGGCCGTGGTCAGTTCTCTATGGAGTTCTCACACTACATGCCTTGTCCAAATAACGTTTCTGAGAAAGTTATTGCCGACACTAAAGCGCGTAAAGCAGCTGAAGCTAAAAAGTAATCACTTAGTGATTACATAAGTGTTATCAAGAGCCCTGCCATTGTGCGGGGCTTTTTTATATCTAAAATAAATCTCCGTACAATTATATTCCTCTTCGCAGGCATAAAAAAAGATGGAACAAGTCCATCTTTCTAATAACGCTATAAAGCATAAGCCAGATGATTAAACCCGACGTACTCTGCGACCCAGTAATAGTAGTACTATCAGCGATAACCATCCAAGCGCGCCACCACCGCCTGAATTTGAATCACCACCATTAGAACTGTTAATCAAGGTATTATTAGCCGGCACGATTTCAGGGTGAGTCGAAACCGCAGGATCAATAACTACCACATCAGAAATCAGCACTAAGTTGTCTGCTGTTATATCACCAGATACATAATTTCTAAGTGGTAAACTAGCAAAAGCGGCACTATTCAAAACTGTGCTTGCATCAAATACCTTAACTTTAGCAATAGCTTCGATCACCTCCATTCCCACCCCATCATCGATTACCTGGCCAAAAACCGAAAAACCACCATTTTGAGTGTC
The DNA here is from genome assembly GCF_052119645.1 of Flavobacterium sp. W21_SRS_FM6. Lineage (NCBI taxonomy): Bacteria > Pseudomonadati > Bacteroidota > Flavobacteriia > Flavobacteriales > Flavobacteriaceae > Flavobacterium > Flavobacterium sp. W21_SRS_FM6. The sequence goes on along the minus strand of NZ_JBGQOM010000007.1, from coordinate 11,099 downwards.
TAATCTGCCGCTACCTGCACTGTTATCTTTTAGATTAAAAAACCATTGAGAAGTGGCACTATTCACGTTGCCAATTTGTTTGGCCATGGCAATGGTGCCGCGCACATTTGACAACTTAGGCTCATTAACTATTTTTGTACAAGAATCATTTGGGCATAAAGGTTCTAAGATTTCAACTTCATCATATTTAAATCCACCGGCCTGAATCACAAAACCCGGCTCCACACGATGGACTACATTGTTAATGTATTCTCCATTCCTCACATAAGTTAAAAAATTATCGACTGTTTCAGGGGTAGTTTCATCGAATAAATTGACTTTAATCGGACCCAAAGATGTCCGTATTTCAACCACAGTCGCTTGGCTAAGTTGGCTTATCGAAGACAACATTAAGCCAAACATAACCGCTTTTGGTGTTCGTTTCAGTTTTGGTAAAAATCCTTTCATATGAATATTTTTCAAGTTATTTCTGCCATCTTAATTAATTCTTCGCGCAGCTTAATTTAAGTTTATGCACATGAAAAGCAGTGACTTGTATCAATTTGCAATCACGGCATGCCATTTGGTAGCTAAGGTACTTGGTTATGCTTAATTAACCCCAGATCGGTTTAAGTAATAATCATAGAATTGCGTTCTACGTCAGTTAAATTAAGGGATGGCTTATTTTCTTTTAGGCAATAGGCCACCAATCCAGCGATTAAATTCAGCATAAAGCCATTCATACTACGGTGTCTTGAATGTTCGATAAAAGAAATGTTCTTTAATTGGTCATTAATCGTTCGATAATGAAACGCTTTGACAGCATGGCTCGGTCCCATAATGACATTGCTTTCGCCTTCATATTTTTACGTACCGTCGTGATGAGCGTCACTCCTTGTTCAAACAACTCTTCTTCAAGGGATGTGCTTAAATATCCCTTATCACCATAGAGCTTGTCGGTGAGTCCTTGGGCGAGTAAAGCAACCGGCTTGGTATCATGAACGTTTCCTGTGGTGACCTATGCCGCCACAATTTCGCCTTGGTAGTTGACAATTAAATGCAGTTTGAATCCATAAAACCAGCCCATAGTCCCTTTGCCTCTTTGCGCTATACCATCGAAGGTTTTATGTCGAGGAATTCGGATGTTGTGACAGACTTTTAATGCAGTGGAGTCAATAAATTCAATGCCTGTAGGCTTGCCTTTCAATGATGAGAAGTAAGCACACATCGGTCCAATGACGCCTGGCATGACTTCCAAAAAGCGCGTATAGCTGAGTAAATTGGGGAAATCATTCTTATAAAAGTGAGAGACATAACCAAGATAATAATTCTTAAAATCTCGATGATGGGACATGTGAAAACCGATAATAACCGTCATCACTTCGCTGACGGTCATACGACTTTCACGACGTCTCTGACGACTGCCATCTTCAATAAGTTGCTTCTGCCATTGTGGAATAAATACTTTGCAAAAATCATCGACATCACAAAATAATTCAACTAATTTCTTCATGCCTGTTCCTTGTTTGATTGGTCTCTCTTGGTCGAAAGATCCGATCTTGGAACAGGCATTTAGTTCAATTCCTTAAACCGAGTTCAGGTTAATTAACTTCTATCAGCGCTCACCAAAGGCTTCACTTAAGGTTTTACGAATTGGTTTGAGCAAGAAGTCCATCAGGCTACGTTGACTGGTTTTAATTGCCACCTCTGCTGTCATACCGGGTAACATTTCGACATCTTTGCCAATGGTGGTCACCACCGGATGCTGTAAGGGTACGATATGGACGCGGTAGTAGATTTCATCGCCTTGGGCTGACTCTTCTTTTAGGGTGTCGCCACTGACATAAATGACCTTGGCTTCAATGCCACCATAAACGGTGTAGTCATAGGGATCTAAGCGAATAAAAGCGCTTAAACCTTGACGCACTCTACCAATGTCGGCAGGGCTTATTTTGGCCTCAACAATTAATTCGTCATCGATGGGAATGATCTGCATGATTTCCTCCCCGGCCCGCAATACCCCACCTACCGTGGTAACCCGCACATTTTTAATCAGGCCGGGTACTTTAGCGATAAAAACACTGTCTTGTAGCTCTTGTTTTTTGCGGGTCAGAACTTGCTCATTTTGACCCATTTCGTCTTCCACTTTAGTCAGTTCAAAACTGGCATCTTCTAAAAACTTATTTTTACGATTGATTAATTTAGCCTCAGTGGCATTGAGGGCTTCTTTGGCCTTGAGTACTTCAGAGCTATTAACATCGCCCGAGGCCAGCAGATTTTGCACGATATCTTGTTCTTGTTGCGCCAAGGAGACCGACACTTTTAAGGTGCGTAACTCTTCGGCTAAACCGGTGCGACGTTGCTCAAACAGGGCTTGTTCCACTTCGGCGATATCGGGGTAACGTTGTACGATCTCGTCTGGAAAGGCTAACTTATCAGCGCCGATGATTTCTGCCCGCAAACGTATGGCCTTTATTTTTAAGGCAAATAAACGTGATTCGGTTTCGCCTACGGCAGCACCTACGCGGGTTTGATCCAAGGTGGCTAATACTTGGCCGGGTTCTACTCTGTCACCTTCACGTACATTGAGTTCGGCTAATACGCCACCATCCACGGCTTGGATAACTTGCACACGACTGCTGGCTATCACTTCGCCCCTGGCTCTGGCTACTTCATCAATTTGAAATTGCAGGGCCCACACAATAAAAACCATAATGGCCATGGCAATGGGCCACACGATTAAATTAATCGTGCGTCTATGATAATCGAGTAAGGGATTAGCCTGTTGCTGATTGTTGTCTTCGTTTCGAGAAAACTGCTTAGATAACATTCAAGCCTCCTTTGCCATGAGCTTGGCTTGCTGTGGGCAGAGGGCGATTATTGCCTTGCTGACGTAGATTTGTCATAACGTGTTCGGGTTTGCCATCTTGCACCACTTCGCCGTGTTGCATCACAATCACGCGGTTTGCTAGGCTCAAAGCTTGTACTGGGCGATGGGTTGATACCACCAAGATATCATCGGGTTTGATGCGCTCTTTTATCACTTGCCACGCTTTTTGCTCAGTGTCGTTATCCAAAGAGGCAGTGGGCTCGTCCAATAACCAAATACGGGGTTGGGCGGCAATAGTACGGGTTAAGGCCACAAGTTGACGTTGGCCTCCCGATAAACCTTCTCCTCCTTCTGCTAAGGGGCAGTCCATGCCCATAGGATGATGGCGTGCAATCTCATCTACCCCTAAGGCGCTGGCCACGTCCATGACATGGTTATCACTGACCGTGCCTGATAAGGATAGGTTTTCTTTTAAGGTGCCTTTAAATAAATGAACCTGCTGAGGCAAATAACTCACTTGGGCAGCAATGATGTGAGGATCGATTTCCCACAAATCTAAATTATCCACTTTAACGCTGCCTTCGGCGGGGCGGTACAAACCAGCTAGTACCTTGAGCAAGGTTGACTTACCACAGCCTACCGGGCCAACCAGTAATACTCTATCACCTGATGAAAAAGTTAAATCAGGAATGGCTAATTGGTGAACGGGCGAGTCGGCATAAAAAAAACGTAATTTGTGTAATTGCACTTGGCTAATGTCATTTTGGGTGAACAACAGTTTTTGTTCTGGACGACGTTCTTGTTCGCTGGCCAATAACTGATCTACCAAGGCAATAGACTGGGCCACCGACTGCCAACTCATTAAATACTGAGTGCTTTTGGCCACAGGGGCAATCACGCGGCCACCTAAAATAGTACAAGCAATCAACCCACCAACCGTGAGATTGCCTGCGTCTATTTCCATTACACCAACCACAATGGCGCTAATGTAGGCCAAGCTCGATAAGGTGGCGGTAAGGGAGCTACCTAAATGGCTAATGGATTTTTGCCTAACATGGTAGTTAGCAATAGAGCCGGTGATGGTTTTCCATTGGCTGGCAAAGCGCCATGAGGCATTAGTGGTGCGAATGGTTTCTGCTCCACGAATGGTATCAATTAACAAACCCTGTCTTTCGTTAGAGCGGATGATTTGATGTTTAATTAATTGTTTTAAGCCCAATTGAATAAAAAAGCCTAATACCAAGGCAATGATTAATAACGCCGTATAAACCCACGCGATATGACCGCCAATTAAGGCAATAACCGCAATAAAAAACACCGCAAAGGGTAAATCAACTAAACCAAATACTATGCCTGAGGTAAAAAATTGGCGTACCGACTCCAAGCCATTCACTTGGGCGTTGACTACCCCTAAGCTGGCAGCCTTGTTATCAAGGCGCAGCGATAATAAATGCTCATACACATGTTGGCTTAACTCACGGTCAACATTGGCGGCCAAACTATCAATGATTTTGGCGCGAATGTTTTTTAGCACCCAGTCTAATGCCGCCACGATTAACATGCCGAAAACTAAAGTGGTCAAGGTTGCCCAAGCCAGAGTAGGCACTACGCGGTCGTACACCTGCATGGCAAATAACGAAGTGAAAATGGCTAAAAAGTTCACAATCACGGTGGCAATAATGACATTGCTCAGCCACGCCTTGTGACGAAATAAGGCAGTTAAAATTAATTTTTTAGCGTTTACTTTTAAATCGCTAGTGTCTACTTGTTGGTTTTGCGGAGCACGGATCCACAAAATGAGGGCTTCTTCAGCCTGAGTGTCGGCTAATACCCGTTGCTCTTGTTCATTATCAAGGATCACTTCACCGGGCTCACCGTTAGTGACTTGCCACCATTGTTCATCAAAAAACATCAGGGCGGGCAGTAAACGCCGATCAAAGCGGCGCCACACTAAGATATTGGCCCGAAAACCCTGCAAACTAAGTTGCTGAAATAACAAATTGAGCGCAGAAAGGGGACTGTCAAATTGCTGTTGATTAATTTGTGCATAGGCTTGTTTAAAGGCACCTTCCGCGCATTTAGCGCCAGCGTCGCGCAAGCGCTTGAATAATAGTTCGTCTGGAATGGGGGAGATCGGGTTCATTAATTAACTACTTTAGTTTTAGTCTGGGTAGCGCGCAGGGGCGTGGCTAGCAGGATAGATGTCTAACATACCGATCAGGGCGGCTAATTTCAATTGAATGATTAACAGCTCGCTTTCGGCTTGGGCTTGGGCCAAAAATTGCTCGGTCATTTCTCGTTGAATGTTGAGTATATCCATCCACGCCTTACGCCCGCTGCGATATTGGCGTTGATAGGAGGCTAAGGTTTCAGTGAGTTCGACAATGGCAGATTGATAACTTTCACTGAGGGTTTGCTGAATTTTTTGATTAGATAAATAGGTATTCACTTGATTTTCTAACTCAAAACGCGTCACTTGCACATCTCGTTGGGCCGCATGCAATTGTGCTGTAGACGCTTGCTCTTGGCGGCGGGTAATCAAACCTAAACCGTCCAAGCCGCCTTCTACCATTAAGCTGACTCGCGTGTCATCGGCGTAAATGGAGGTATCGCTGTAATCGTGTTCGAGCTTAATAAACAAGGTGGGCATATAGTTAGCACGTTTACGTTTTACGTCTTTTTGCGCTAAGGCCACTAAACTTTCTTTGTATTTGATGTCGGCACTATTGTCGATAATGGTGGCTAATATGCGCGGTGTTTCGGGCAAGGCAATAAACTGCTGATCCATAGGCTCAATGTCGTTAATGGGCAACTGGGTGAGGGTTTGTAATTTTAACATGGCCTCGCGAAAATCCCCTTCTAAACGTATGGCCTGTGCCTTGGCTTGAGTTAAACGTGAGTTGGCTAAACGACTATCGGCTTCTGAGGCGAGTTGACCTTTTTCTCGGCGCTGCACTTGCGCCAGCAAATCTTCATGTTGAGCAATATTGTTGCGGGTAATCGTCAGTTGTTTGCCTACGCCTAATACTCGGGCATAAGCGCTGGCGGTATCGCCCATTAATTGGCGCAGTAAACGCACTCTATCGGCATACTCTACCGTGACATCCGTTTTGGCATAGTTAATCGCACTATCGATGCGGCCAAAGGCCCAAATAGGTTGTTTGGCCACAAAAGTGCCTTGATCGTTATCGGCATTATCATAACCATAAGATACGCTCAGCGAGGGATAACGCTGGGCTTCGGCACTTTCTAATAAGTATTTTTTTGCTTCAATTTGCGCAGCTTTCCCCATTAGCGCTGGATGGCGAGAGTAGGTGGCCAGCAAGGCCTGTTTTAAATCCACCTTGGTGCTTAACGCTTGTTGCGCCTGGCTAAAAAACGACATTAACACCGCGCTGCTAAGCGCTAAGTATTGATAAAAAGTCATGCCTATTCCTGTTTGCTGACAAAGGCTGAGGACGTTAACAAGGCCAAAGGCTCTGCTGTTTCGTCAAAGTCGTGTTCGTGAGTCATTGTATTGGTTTTGGTTTGTGCTTTTGCTTGAAGATCGGCGGCTTTGTGATCTTCCCCCATGAGCTTATAAGCCTCAATGAGTTTGTCACGCCATTCTTGTTGCCACGGGCAGCGTTGTAGGGCGTGTTCAAAGAGCGGGATACTATCTGCTACATAACCTTTTGAGCAATAGACTAAGGCTAACATATAGTGAGCCGCGCCATGCTGAGGATTGTGGTGCAACACCTTTTTAAAGTTAAGCTCTGCCCCGTCGAGATCTTTTTGCCGATATAAATCTACCCCAAGGCTGAACAAACCCGGTTCAGGTAGGCTGAGCATGTCATTGATGGGATCAGGGCGTATCGCTTTGTTTGTGCCTTGAGTTAAGGGCGCTAAATGTTGTTGGTAGCGTTTCCATTTGGCCGTTGACGTCGTATAAATGGCTTGGCGAACCTGCCACACACTGGCGGTTTTTACCGGCCGTTTGTGCTCATTAAAAGCCACGACTTGCGGCTCCCATTCCACGCCAATATAAGCCAGCATTTTACGGGCAGAGCCCTCTAAATCGTTAACCACATCTTCATAATTGATTTCTAAAATTTCACCGGGGAAGACTTGGCCCCAGTGGTGCATCAGCATATTGTGATCGGCCAATTGTTCACCTATCCAGCTCATATCATAGGCAAAGCCCATACCACCATGTTTAGCTTGATAGTCAGTAAAATAATTGGATAGGGCGATGTCACGGGGATCACGGCGCACTGAAATGATTTTTGCCTGTGGCAACAAAAACTTAATTAAACCAATATTTTCAAAGTTATGGGGTAGTTTATCCACAACATGTTTGGCCTGAGGTTTGTCATCAGCCGCCAACTCTTGCAGCTCAGCAATGATACCATTGGCTATGCCTGCACTCACATAGGGGCTAAGATCGTCTACACAGTCTGGATAACGGCGACCTGAGCCAACATGTCGCTCCCAGCGATTTAAACCTTGAATACGGCTAGGAATAATCCCCAGTTCACCGGCCCCAAAAATCTCGCTGTGGCCCGCCAATATTTGCTCGACTAAGGTGGTACCTGAACGGGGCATGCCAAGTACATACACGGGTAAAGTGGAGTCAATGCCGCAATCTGGCCGATGTTCATAGAGTGAGCGACTAAAAGCATAACGGATGCGAGCACAACTATTACGATGGGCCAGTGGGTCGTATTTTAATAAACCTTTGTTGGCATTATTGGCCTCAACCGCTAAAGCAAAAGCCTGATCGTAATCTTTACGTTTTTCTCTGCTTGCGGCCAATTGTAATAATAAACCGGCACGGACACTACCTTCCAAACTGGGTTGGCGGGCGGCTTGTTCGATACGTTGAAGGCTGGCCTCGTCATCGGGAAAATGCCGCGCGTTGATCAAGGAGGCATAGCCCTTGGCGGGATCTATTTGTTTGATGCGCTCAAACAAGGCAACTGCCTCATCAATATTGCCCCTTTGCATCTGTTGCTGGCCGAGACCTTGCAGTGCCGGCACAAAATACGGATTATCGTTCAGCAAGTCAGTAAATAACTGCTCCGCAAGCTCAAAGTGTTGCTCGTGGCTTTCAACTTGAGCCAAGGCATTTTGCCCTTGCTGGCGTAATTGGCGGATCATTATTTCAGAGCAGTGTTCGCTCACTTCTAAGGCCTTGCTTAATTCAATGGCCTTTTCTGCGGCAAGTCGGGCTTGCTGAGGCGCGTGTTGCAAGCTAGTGCTGGACAAGCGCACCCACAAGCCTGCTTCGGGTTTATTCTGCTCTTTGGCTAAACGGATGGCACGGCGTAATAATTGTATCGTTTGTTGTGTGCGGCCTTGCATCTGTGCCAGTTCGGCCAGTTGTGACAATAAGCCAAGATTATTGGCATAGTGTTTAAGGGCCGTCCGCAAGGCTTCATCTGCCGCGCTGTGTTTATCGTGGCCAGCCAATAAACTGGCGTAACTTACCACTAGGTTTGCCCACTCGTCTTCGCTTAAATTGTGGCGGCGAGTCTCTAACCATTGCTCAGCATCCACTAATTGCTCTTGTGCCACCCACAATTCTAATTGCAAACTTCTGAACTGGGCGGTGAATTGTTTGACGACCAGCTCGGGTAGTTGCTGATGTAGGGCTTCTAATTGGCCAATGGCGCTGTGCAAGGCCTGCTGAGCTGAGTCATAGTCCTGTAATTCTAAATACAAGCGGCACAAGGGGCTCCACACTGGCAAACGTTGCGGAGCCAGTTGCGCTGCTTGTTGATAGAGGTGCCGCGCTTCATCCAGCCGGCCTTGGGCCATACGACACCAAGCCAAACGGGCTATCAATAGTGGGTGCAAAGGCGCTTGCGGATAGTCTGCTTCAAGTAGATTTAAAGCGTGTTCAAGCTGGTGTAATAAACAATACACCGCCGCTAAATCGATACGAGCCTCTAAGTCAAGTAGGTCAAATTGAGCCTTAACTTGTATTACAATATCTAAGGCTTTGGCACGCTCACCTAGGTGGGCATGAGCTAAGGCGAGTAGGGGCTGGGCGTTTAAATCATGGGTTTCTAATACATAGTTTAAGGCTTGATTTTTTAATTCATCAAACTGCTGTAAATCCACCAAACGACGTAAACTTTTTTTAAATGGCAAAACCTTGTTCTCCTACTAGTGTGCTTGCAGCGCTGGTTTGTAAGGGATAATGAAATGGCAATTCAAGGCCATCAACACTACCCACTTATCGCGTTTAAATCCAAGAGCTCTAGCGCTTAACCGCTTGTTCTTTTGACGTAAATAGAAGCAGCACTAGATATTCGATTAATCATAGCCTTGTATAGGTTGGCAGCTTGAGCGATCTGGCCCAAGACTGCCGACAAAGTAAGGTATGAGCCTAAACCGGGTTTAAACCTTGTGAGGTTAATACACCAGTGGGCATATCAGTCAGGTAAACTTGGTTAAAAGTGTTGTTAGCATTGGGGTTTACAGCGTAACTGCCGTTCCATAAATCGGCAAATTGTCTTGAATTGTTATAAGCTCGAACGAGAACTCCAGAGCCGAGTATTGAAGCTGCCCAAAAACCTGAAGACCACACACTATAATTGCTAAAAGATGAAGACGTATAAAATGTATTTATATTATTATTAAAGTACCCTATTACTGGGCTGCCGTTGCCGACCAATACAATCACGTCATCCTGCCCTAAATTATTTGCGCTCTGCCACTTTTCTGCCGAATTAAGAGATATTGATGCAGAGTTACTGTCTACCCGCAGGTAAATGGTATAGGTGGTATTAGCATCAAAGGTGCGGCTAGAATGAGCAGATGAATGGCCACTGATTGCATCGAACACTACGGTAGATGTATCACCGGCAAAATTATCTACCGTTACCGTCTGTGCCGAAGCTGACGATAAGTTACCCGCTGTGTCAGTGGTATAAACCTTATAACTACCATCAACTAGACCAGTTGCATCAAGGTTAGTAGCCGTATTGGCTGCAGTAATGGCAACGCTGTTCCATTGGTTATCAGCACTACTAGTAATATCGCTCAATGATGTTACCGAAACATTGCTGGACACTAAATACGCCGTGCCAATCTCGCTACTTTGTACACTAGCGTTTTCTGCGCTGCTGATCGTAACGGCAGTTGCGGCAGCTGTTGGTGCGGTCGTATCTGTGGTGATAGTTGCTGCATTGCTGGCGGCAGCAGAGGTATTACCGGCGGTATCGGTTTGTGTAACTTGAACATCACCAATGCTATAAGCGGTATTTGTACTCAACTCAAAGCTGGTGCCTGTTCCTGTTGTCCAAGTACTGCCGCTATTTAGCGAGTATTGCCAACTGGCCACATCAGCCGCCAAGCTTACGTTCACGGTTGCATCAGTAGTGATGCCATCAGAATTTGAACTGCCTGTGTCAGTGGCCAAAGCCAAGCTTGGCGCAGCAAGAGGAGTGGTATCGGTAGTAATTGCAGCCGCATTACTTGTTGCAGATGAGGCATTACCTGCCACATCAGTTTGTTTAACTTGAATATCGGCTATGGCATAGGCGGTATCAGCGGCTAACTCGAAGCTAGTGCCAGAGCCTGTTGTCCAAGTACTCCCGCCGTTGAGTGAATACTGCCAACTGGCTACATCGGCTGCCAACGTCACATTCACGGTTGCATCAGTGGTGATGCCATCAGAATTTGAACTGCCCGTATCAGTAGCCAACGCTAAACTTGGCGCAGCAAGGGTGGTATCGGTGGTAATAGCGGCTGAATTGCTGGCAGCAGATGAGGTATTACCTGCAGTATCGGTTTGTTTAACTTGAATATCGCCGATGGTATAAGCGGTATTGGCGGCTAACTCGAAGCTAGTGCCAGAGCCTGCTGTCCACGTACTGCCGCCGTTGAGTGAATATTGCCAACTCGCCACATCGGCTGCCAACGTCACATTCACGGTTGCATCAGTGGTGATGCCATCAGAATTTGAACTGCCCGTATCAGTAGCCAAGGCTAAGCTTGGCGCAGCTAGGGTGGTATCGGTAGTAATTGCAGCCGCATTACTTGTTGCAGATGAGGCATTACCTGCCACATCAGTTTGTTTTACTTGAATATCGGCTATGGCATAGGCGGTATCAGCGGCTAACTCAAAGCTGGTGCCTGAGCCTGTTGTCCACGTACTGCCACCATTAAGCGAATACTGCCAGCTCGCCACATCGGCGGCCAACGTCACATTCACGGTTGCATCAGTGGTGATACCATCAGAATTTGAACTGCCCGTATCAGTAGCCAGAGCTAAGCTTGGCGCAGCAAGGGTGGTATCGGT